>NZ_VTEH01000039.1 GCF_008180615.1 Rossellomorea vietnamensis | reverse complement strand
TTTCCTTAAACTGCGAGATATAGCGTCGAATGGTGCGTTCTGAAAGTCCGTGCCTCAGACAGATTTGCTTGATGAGTCTTCCTCGCCCCTGCTTATCCAATTCTTCATCTAATAACGGCGCAATCATTTGAAAGCGATTCGTTGCCTTTTCATCTGCTTTAGTTCTATCCATTGTTAACACTCCTTTTTTCTTGATAATTGAAGTGTAAATCATGGATAAGCGGACAAAAACGCAGAACGGGTATGTATCCAAAAATGATGATTTGCAACTGGATGGACAATTTTCCCCAGCCATCCACTTGCTGTGCCAAACCATTGTCCAATTCGTTTATGTACAGGCAACAGACGACTGGACAGGTCGACCGTTGGGGTCTCATTCTGCTCAAATTGAATCAGTAAGGATTGAAGAATAAACAACCAGTAATCAATCAAAGTAGAAAACCATTTCCTCCACCCGTAAATCGTAGATTCATCCGCTGCCACAGTAAGGATTGAAGAATAAACAACCAGTAATCAATCAAAGTAGAAAACCATTTCCTCCACCCGTAAATCGTAGATTCATCCGCTGCCACCGTCAGGTGGGCTGTTTGAAAAATGGTTTCCTCGATGACATCTGCAGCGTATCGTTTATATGGGATCATTAAGTCAGGAAGCTCGTGGTGAATCTTGTTGCACTGCTGGCAACGCAGCCTCCTGATGATAAACGTTCTGGCCATGCCTCTCTCATCTTTTAACTTTCTCTCCCTTGAACCAATGACCTTGAAGTCCTGATGATTACAACAGGGACAAGGAACCTTTTCTGCACATTTAATAAAAAACGCTTTTATCGGCGGATTCCACTATGA
>NZ_VTEH01000037.1 GCF_008180615.1 Rossellomorea vietnamensis | reverse complement strand
ATGGATAAACAGGAAGCTAACATGTTCTTCCACCTCATTAACAACCTTTATAATCAATCCTCGATTATACTTACATCTAATAAAGGACCTAAAGAATGGGGGGAGCTATTGGGCGACCAAGCCATCACGACAGCTATATTGGACCGGATCTTACATCGAGTGGAAATAGTTCATTTAAATGATGATAGTTGGAGAATGAAACATCGAAAAACAATTTTTGGTGAACAAAGTGTCTCAAATTAATCAGCAAAAATTGTATCATTCTACTTGACGGTCACAGCCCGTCCTTACTCGCCTGAATCGACTGGTAAAGTAGAACGTTTTAATCGCACATTCGAAGAGTTTTTAAACGAGGTGAAACTAGAAAACCCTCAAACAATTGAAGCGTTAAATCAATGGTTAGGTGTATGGCTTGATGAGCGTTATCTTCATAAGCCGCACTCAGCTTTAGAGAAAAACATCACACCATTAGAAGCTTATCGCAGTGAAGGTACGCCCATTCGTCACGTTTCTGCAGAAGAGCTCGCTCACGCATTCCTGCATTCAGAAACAAGGAAAGTCGATAAAGCTGGCTGCATTAGTTTTCAGGATGAAAAATATGAAGTAGGTATCAATTTCGTTGGATGTAAAGTTGAAATTACCTATGACCCTCAAGACACTACTGAATTAACCGTAGATTATCCGGGTTTTGATAGTTGGAAAGCAAAAAGAATGGTGATTTCAGAGAGAACAGGAAAAAGACCATCTCTTCCGGAGAAGATGATAAAGGAACCTGCCGGTTCTTCAAGACTTCTTCAGGGAGCTAAAAAACCTAACCAGGCAAGAAAGGCTGCCGCCATTATACCTTCTGTCCCGGCCGTGAGTTTCCGTCATATCAGCAAAGGGGGAACGAGTCATGTTTGAGTCCTTCTTTGAGATGCGCCATACGCCATTTTCTCGCAGCATTCCAACGACTGAACTATATGAATCTACTCAGCTCGAAGAGATTATTGGACGACTGAACTATGCCGCAGAACGTCAGCTTTTCGCTATCATGACTGGTGAGTGCGGGCTTGGAAAAACGACAGCTATTCGCAGATTTACAGATCAACTAGATCCATCGCATTTCAAGCTGATCTATTTATCAGATTCTAAGTTGACACCACGTCACTTCTATAAAGGAATGTTAGAACAGTTGGGCCTCGAAGCAAAGTTCTACAGAGGTGATGCCAAGCGCCAATTACATCGTGAAATCGAATTGATGAAAGGC
>NZ_VTEH01000036.1 GCF_008180615.1 Rossellomorea vietnamensis | reverse complement strand
AGGTAGATAGGTCTGAGGTGGAAGCGTGGCGACACGTGCAGCTGACAGATACTAATCGATCGAGGACTTAACCACGAATAACAGCGAAACTCGGAATGCTTTCTTCTTTCTTCTAATACTTTATCTAGTTTTGAGAGAACGATGTTCTTTCAATTGAATATGTCTGGTGACTAAGGCGAAGAGGTCACACCCGTTCCCATGCCGAACACGGAAGTTAAGCTCTTCAGCGCCGATGGTAGTTGGGGGATCTCCCCCTGTGAGAGTAGGACGTCGCCAGGCTTTATAACGGAGGATTAGCTCAGCTGGGAGAGCATCTGCCTTACAAGCAGAGGGTCGGCGGTTCGATCCCGTCATCCTCCACCATGATTTTTTTACAAAGCGCAGCAAAGTGAAAAAATCTACCATAAAACAAGATTGAAATTATAGATAACACCTAGTAAATTGTTTCTTCAGAGACAACATACTTGCCGGTGTAGCTCAACTGGTAGAGCAACTGACTTGTAATCAGTAGGTTGGGGGTTCAAGTCCTCTTGCCGGCACCACTTTCTAATTAGCACGAGCCATTAGCTCAGTTGGTAGAGCATCTGACTTTTAATCAGAGGGTCGAAGGTTCGAATCCTTCATGGCTCACCATATATTTTTGCCTGGAGCAAAAAAAATAACATGCGGGTGTGGCGGAATTGGCAGACGCACCAGACTTAGGATCTGGCGCCGCAAGGCGTGGGGGTTCAAGTCCCTTCACCCGCACCATTTGCGGAAGTAGTTCAGTGGTAGAACACCACCTTGCCAAGGTGGGGGTCGCGGGTTCGAATCCCGTCTTCCGCTCCATTACAGTTTCTTTGCCGGGGTGGCGGAACTGGCAGACGCACAGGACTTAAAATCCTGCGGTAGGTGACTACCGTACCGGTTCGATTCCGGTCCTCGGCACCAGATATTATTCCAGGTATACAGATCATTTATATTGCGCCCGTAGCTCAATTGGATAGAGCGTTTGACTACGGATCAAAAGGTTAGGGGTTCGACTCCTCTCGGGCGCGCCATTTATTTCGGGGAGTAGCTCAGCTTGGTAGAGCACTTGGTTTGGGACCAAGGGGTCGCAGGTTCAAATCCTGTCTTCCCGACCACTTTTCTTATACGGGGCCTTAGCTCAGCTGGGAGAGCGCCTGCTTTGCACGCAGGAGGTCAGCGGTTCGATCCCGCTAGGCTCCACTTATCTTTTTCAAACAAATAATATTTTTTTGAAAAAGATGTTGACATCTCAAGTAGTCGATGTTAAACTATAAAAGTTGCTCTAACCGAGCGATGTATATTGAACCTTGAAAACTGAACAAAACAACAAACAAAACGTCAACGCTAATCTAGTAAGAACACTGTTCTTACAAAGTTGCTAACACTTTAATTAGCAAATGAGCAAGTCAAACTTCTTTCGGAGAGTTTGATCCTGGCTCAGGACGAACGCTGGCGGCGTGCCTAATACATGCAAGTCGAGCGGATTGATGGGAGCTTGCTCCCTGAAATCAGCGGCGGACGGGTGAGTAACACGTGGGTAACCTGCCTGTAAGACTGGGATAACTCCGGGAAACCGGGGCTAATACCGGATAGTTCTTTTCCTCGCATGAGGAAAAGTGGAAAG
>NZ_VTEH01000035.1 GCF_008180615.1 Rossellomorea vietnamensis | reverse complement strand
CGTCCACCGCCTGGTTCATTTAAAGGATATTGAAAAGATGAAAGATTTAATGAAAACTCTAGAGTTAAATAAAAAACAAATCCAAAAGGTAAATGAACTCCGAAAACATTGCGGAAACGACTCAATCATAAATTGGAATCAAAGTGCTTCTATTAATTACATAGAAATGAATGAATTGGATTAGTTGGGGCGCCGTATGCGGTGAAAGCCGCACGTACGGTGCTAGCAGGGGGAAAAGGGAGCGATAACTTCAAACCCTTACCTATCTGTCATGAATAACATTATTTTACAGAAAATTCAATAAAATATGATATGATTATAGATAGAGGAAGAAGAAATCATTAAAGTTGAGGTGAAGGAATGCTATTTAGGCGGCTTAAAGTGATTATCTTTATTTTATGTGTTATACCTCTGCTAAATGGGTGTCGAGTGGTATGGGTTGATGAAAGTAAAGATGAAAAATTTGAACATAACCCAGACAAAGAAATAACCCTTGATACAAATGTAAAGCTGTATAGGAATAAGCTGCTAATTCGCAGTGAGTCAAACTTGCCTGTTGGAACAACCTTAGAGTTTCATCTAAAGCCATACCAAGATGACGTAGACACTATAAAATTTGAGAATTATGATTTAGAACCACAAGATGAAGTGTCTGCATCAGGTACTTCTAAGATAAGAGAGGATGGAAAGATGGAGTCAATCTTTGTTTCAAGACCTGATGAAGGGAAAAGATATAGACTGGAAGTGGTTTTCGACCCAAGAAATCAGTCAAAAGACGTTCAGGAGAGGTTTGGAACACGGGGTGAACTGATGGTATTTAGTAAAGGTGTTACGACTGTTGCAGAAGGTTCAGAAAAAGTGACCATTATTAAAAAAGTTGTAAACATCAAAAAAGTTGGAGAACCAAATGGAATTGGAGCCAAATTGAGTTTAGCTTCATTAAAAGAGTTAAAAGAAGCTAATTTTCTTGAAAAGATTCAACTTACCACTTCTTCAAAGTGATTTTACCAATAATCGGGATATTATCTTCCGTTAAAGGGGGCTTTAATTGAATAAGGCAATATAGAAATGAAAAGACCGATTGCTTAATCGGTCTTTTCTTCGTTCCTACTGCATATAAATTATGTCGTTTATTGAATATTGCTTATTGGCAATACCGAGACGCTGAGCAGGCGTTTTAAAATCCTTTCCCGCACGAGTTATAAAACAGAAATTATAATAGGTCCTGAGAATCGTCATCGCCATCTGTGCGTACTTGGGATTGAAGTTAGAGTAAATATAACTCTTGCCATCTCCACGAGCTGTCGTGAGCGGTCTTTCCAGGATAGATAGCCGTCTTCGTATTTGCTGGATAAAAGTGTTGGTGGCATTATCGTTAACGTTCATTATCATATTGGCGATTTCTCTTGGTTCCACAGAAGAAAGGTTTGTCTTGCAATCTACCCACCGTCTTCCTCTATCTATGGTGGCTAACGGATGTTCAATCGGGTTATCCGCATATTCAAAATGTGTGCCAGTTGGTAAAGTTGTGACCGTCAAGTAGAATGATACAATTTTTGCTGATTAATTTGAGACACTTTGTTCACCAAAAATTGTTTTTCGATGTTTCATTCTCCAACTATCATCATTTAAATGAACTATTTCCACTCGATGTAAGATCCGGTCCAATATAGCTGTCGTGATGGCTTGGTCGCCCAATAGCTCCCCCCATTCTTTAGGTCCTTTATTAGATGTAAGTATAATCGAGGATTGATTATAAAGGTTGTTAATGAGGTGGAAGAACATGTTAGCTTCCTGTTTATCC
>NZ_VTEH01000034.1 GCF_008180615.1 Rossellomorea vietnamensis | reverse complement strand
TGTACCAGTTGTCTTGCCAAAGGCATCGCTGGGTAGCTATGTGCGGAAGGGATAAGTGCTGAAAGCATCTAAGCATGAAGCCCCCCTCGAGATGAGATTTCCCATCACTTTATGTGAGTAAGATCCCTGAAAGATGATCAGGTAGATAGGTCTGAGGTGGAAGCGTGGCGACACGTGCAGCTGACAGATACTAATCGATCGAGGACTTAACCACGAATAACAGCGAAACTCGGAATACTTTCTTCTTTCTTCTAATACTTTATCTAGTTTTGAGAGAACAATGTTCTTTCAATTGAATATGTCTGGTGACTAAGGCGAAGAGGTCACACCCGTTCCCATGCCGAACACGGAAGTTAAGCTCTTCAGCGCCGATGGTAGTTGGGGGATCTCCCCCTGTGAGAGTAGGACGTCGCCAGGCAAACCAAAGAGTACCCGAAGAGGTGCTCTTTTTTTGTATTGAAAATAACAAGAGAGAAATGCCTTTCCCTCCGCAAAATCCATAAGACGCAGGAGCGAGGACGGGGAGGAGCAAGAAGGTCGAGGACGAGAGGGAGAGAGCACCGCAGTGGGCAACCGCCCATGAGGATGCGAACGAGCGAAGCGGACGAAGAGATTCGCCGCATCGCCGTCCGAGCCTTCAGCGCCGATGGTAGTTGGGCCTCCCCCTGCGAGAACAAGCCGTGGCCAAGCAAAAGAGTATCCGATGGGATGCTCTTTTTTAGTTTAATCACATTATAGGATACAGTTGATTTTATTAATGAAAAAGGAACTCAGTTGTTCTGGAGTTTTATAGTTGAACTAAAGCTCACGTTTATTGATTAAGAGCTGTTTAAAACAAGCTTAAACAAGAGAACAAGAATATGAGGACAGCATACTTATAAGCGGTAGTAGATGATTTCTTCTGAAATGAATTTTTCTTAATATCTATAGTCAAAGAAGAAAGCAATCCAATGATTAATATAAAAGTAATTGCCTCTTTTATTGATGATAGACCAGAAAATAATGATAATAGTAAAACTATGATTACTAATAACATTAATGAAATGGTAATATACTGGGGTTTAAACCTCGGTACGTTTTGCAAGTTAATCACCTCCGTAAAATCATCAAACATTGAGGATTTCTTAGTTAAACACATCTTTAACTGAATACTCATCGGTGCTCATCTGGGAAAAATTGATAATTTAAGTTTATCATAGAGCACACCCATTTAGAATAGGTTGTTTTCAACACTCATCTTGCATTCGGTTAACACTTAATTACAGTGTCTGAGTTGGCCTATAAATTAAAACCAAATCAAATAATGGCCGAGATAACTTGTAGACACGCCATAAATCAGTTAATCCCAATGTGGTTGGACAAGGCAGGGCTGCTTCAAAATATAAGAGGTTTTTTAGCCTGGCATACGTGATTTCATCATCTGTGCAAATTTAATGTGAAACTTTTTGATGATCCGGCCGTCTTTAGGGTGAGGCAACAAAAACCTTGGAAAGTAGGATGAAAAGAGGGGTGAAGGATATGGAAGATGAAGTTAGAAAGCAAAGGATAAGTGAGTGGTACCAGAAATATAGTGATGCGATTTATCAATTTATACTAATTATGATTGGAGATCACGAACAAGCTAAAGATTTAACACATGATACCTTCCTTAAAGCCTATAATCATTTGGCGCATTTCAAAGGAGAAATGAGCGACAAGAATTGGTTGTATCGTATTGCCAGGAATGTGACCATAGATTTTATGCGTAAAAGAAAACCCATTCGTTATTTTGCCGATTCCATTATGGCCTTTCCTTCAAGTGATGATTCTCCAGAAAGAATTTTGCAATTAGGTGAAGCTGAACGACAAATGTATAACTCCTTAAGCAAATTAAAGAGATCGTATCGGGAAGTCATTATATTGAGAAAGATCAAAGAACTGTCAATCCAGGAAACGGCTGAAGTCCTTGGGTGGAAAGAAAGTAAAGTGAAAACGACCCTTTTCAGGGGATTGCAGGCCTTAAAAACTCAATTGCAAAAGGAGGGATATGATCATGAAACAATATGATGAAAACAAGGAATATGACAAAACTCTAAAATCACTTGATTCCATCACTATGGGAGAATCTGATAAAGAGGATGTATATTCAGACCTCATTCATAGTATTGAGAAAAAGAAAGGTATCGGCAGAGGCTTTAATTGGCCCGTTCAACTTTTATCTGCTGCCTTCATTATGATCTTCCTTGTAGGTGGAGGATATCTCATAGCTGAAAAAATACTGTGGGAACAAGCTGCTCCCGAGGATGAAAATATTGAAACGATAGAAACGGTTCTAGATAATGTATTCTCTGGACCTGATAAAGAGTTGAAAAAGTTATTAGATGATCAAGATTCCTATATAGAAGAAGACAAAGCTCAAGAATACCAAAGTAATTTATACTCCTATTATGAAAATATTTATCAACCTTATTTTGAAGAAAATACATTTCAAGGCCATATAAATACCAACCAGCTTACTTTTACCCAATTAGCCTATTACAAAGGCTATCAACTGAAAGCAGATAAAATAAATGTCAAAGAAGATGAAAAAACGGATGGTGCATACAACTTTACCGTTAATGTGCACTATTACAAAGGAGATATTAAAGAAGGAGATATTAAGGTAACAGGAAGAGTCAACATTTATAATACAGGTAAAATAAATACCCTGAAATTTTATGATGATGGGGGATTAGAAGAGTTGATAAAGATAATTCAATAGAAGGCTGACCAAATAAGTTAACCCTCTAATTAAAAGGGTTAAAAAAACATCCTTTAGCAGGTTAGGGGGTTGAAGATCACCTGCACTCTCTACAGCAGCAATTTTTCAAAAGCATCCTTGGAAAAAGACTTGTCCATAGACGAGTCTTTTGCTTTCTTTCGCTGATGAGTAACAAAGAATCCCTGAATGATAATCTGATATAATCGTTTGAATTATTTCCAGTGCTGCCGATTTAATCTACATTAGGCTAACCCGATCATTATAGTAAGTGAATTTAAACAAGAGAAAGTCCTAACTTATGGCTGGGGGTTATTGCATGACATATTATTATTTAGCATCAGATCAAAAGTTGGGATCAGGATGTGGAACTATTGGTATTGCAATGTCAGCACTAGAGTTGGTTTCAGGATTTGATTACCCCATTCAAGTAGAAATATTAATGGTCTTGAAAAAGAGTGGGAGCACCGGGCACTGCTGCAATATATCCAAAATCATACTGCCCCTTATAAGATTTGCCCGGTGCAAGTAGCTAACTTATTGAACTCAAATCGAGTGGAGCTAAAGGTTCGGAGTAAATCAAAGATATTGCTGCATGAGATTGCCGAACCTGAACTTTATTATTAGAAGAGGGGCATTCATTAACAATAAAGAAGGTGCCAGGATTCACATGATTTGAATCGAGTGTAAAGAGTACATTCACTTGCCTTTAGTGTGACATGAGGATAATTCCAGAACAAGGATTTAAAACGGATCTGCAACTCTACACTCTTTATTTTCGCAGAAGTTGACTTCCCATATCAAAGCCTTTACCATAAAATCACCAAGTCTATTTCTCAGGGGTGTTAATCTTGGAACATTCTCATGATATTATCGATAGATTTTCAGTTTGGCTAAGAAAAGAAGGAAAGTCAGCAAACACAGTAACAACTTATCAAAGAGAACTGAAGAAATACCAGGACTGGCTTCAAACCAAAGGACTGACCCTAAATGAACTTTCCCGGAATGAAGTGCAGAGTTACATAAACTTCTTAGAGAATCAAGGCAGAAGTCCAATAACCAATGATAAGATATTTGGCGCCATTCGAACGTTTTCTAAATTCTTAAAGCGACCAGATCTTACAGCAGAAATAGAAATCAAAACGGCAGAAAAGAAAAATGAAATCGAAACTTTAAACAACGAACAATGTGAATCTATATTGAAAAAAGTAAGAGATGAATCTAATTGCAGAAATACAGCAATTGTGTATACACTGCTGCATACAGGTATCCGAGTATCTGAACTATGTGCACTGGATAGATCAGATGTCGATTTGGAAGCGAAAACTTTGGAAGTCAATACTCCCGCTGGAGCCCATAGAATCATCCCGTTATCAGAAGAAGCAAATGATTACTTGAAAACATATATCCAAATCTCACAAGTCAAAACGGCGCTGTTTGTCTCCAGAACAAATGAGAGACTTACAGAAAGATCTATACAATACATATTAAAGAAATTTGATGTTAATCCCCATAAGCTTCGCCACACCTTTTGTCAGCGGCTGGTCGATAAAGGGGTTAGCATCGAGATTGTTTCAAGGCTTGCAGGGCATAAGGATATTAATGTAACCAAAAGGTATATCAAACCAAAGGTTGAACAACTGGCTCTTGAAGAAGCAATTCAAAAGACGTTTAGTAAAGATAGATGATCATTGAATTAACTCACGCAGAGAGGGTACGAATATAGTACTCTCTTTTTTATAAAAAAACCTTGTTATAGTTATACGGAAATGATATATTAGGTATTCGGCTTTCAACATCGCTGCCGTTAAAGAAAAAAACAAACAAAAAGATGTTGACTTCTACGAAGTAGAATGGTATAGTAATAAATGTCGCTGCTACGAGAGAGCGATAGAAAATAAATAGCAGCTATAAATTAGTTGTTCGCAGAAGTTGACAACAACGAAACGATATGTTATTATAGACTTCTGGTCGATTGAACCTTGAAAACTGAACAAAACAACAAACAAAACGTCAACGTAAATCTAGTAAGAACATGTTTCTTACAAAGTTGCTAATACTTTAAAAATAGCAAATGAGCAAGTCAAACTTCTTTCGGAGAGTTTGATCCTGGCTCAGGACGAACGCTGGCGGCGTGCCTAATACATGCAAGTCGAGCGGATTGATGGGAGCTTGCTCCCTGAAGTCAGCGGCGGACGGGTGAGTAACACGTGGGTAACCTGCCTGTAAGACTGGGATAACTCCGGGAAACCGGGGCTAATACCGGATAGTTCTTTTCCTCGCATGAGGAAAAGTGGAAAGGCGGCTTCGGCTGCCACTTACAGATGGACCCGCGGCGCATTAGCTAGTTGGTGAGGTAACGGCTCACCAAGGCAACGATGCGTAGCCGACCTGAGAGGGTGATCGGCCACACTGGGACTGAGACACGGCCCAGACTCCTA
>NZ_VTEH01000033.1 GCF_008180615.1 Rossellomorea vietnamensis | reverse complement strand
GTCTTGCCAAAGGCATCGCTGGGTAGCTATGTGCGGAAGGGATAAGTGCTGAAAGCATCTAAGCATGAAGCCCCCCTCGAGATGAGATTTCCCATCACTTTATGTGAGTAAGATCCCTGAAAGATGATCAGGTAGATAGGTCTGAGGTGGAAGCGTGGCGACACGTGCAGCTGACAGATACTAATCGATCGAGGACTTAACCACGAAATAACAGCGAAACTCGGAATACTTTCTTCTTTCTTCTAATACTTTATCTAGTTTTGAGAGAACGATGTTCTTTCAACAAAATATGTCTGGTGACTAAGGCGAAGAGGTCACACCCGTTCCCATGCCGAACACGGAAGTTAAGCTCTTCAGCGCCGATGGTAGTTGGGGGATCTCCCCCTGTGAGAGTAGGACATCGCCAGGCAAACCAAAGAGTACCCGAAGAGGTGCTCTTTTTTTGTATTGAAAAGAACAAGAGAGAAATGCCTTTCCCTCCGCAAAATCCATAAGACGCAGGAGCGAGGACGGGGAGGAGCAAGAAGGTCGAGGACGCGAGGGAGAGAGCACCGCAGTGGGCAACCGCCCATGAGGATGTGAGCGAGCGAAGCGGACGAAGAGATTCGCCGCTCATCGCCGTCCGAGCCTTCAGCGCCGATGGTAGTTGGGGGCTCCCCCTGTGAGAGTAGGACGTCGCCAGGCGAACCAATGAGTACCCAAAGTGGTGCTCTTTTTTGTATTTGAAAAAAGGGGAGATCCCCAAAATAGATTCTCTTAAAACGCAGGAGCGAGGATGGTGAGGAGCAAGAAGGTCGAGGGCGAGAGGCAGAGAGCACCGCAGTGGGCAACCGCCCATGTGGATGCGAACGAGCGAAGCGGACGAAGAGATTCGCCGCTCATCGCCGTCCGAGCCTTCAGCGCCGATGGTAGTTGGGGCTCCCCCTGTGAGAGTAGGACGTCGCCAGGCAAGACAAAGAGTACCCGAAGTGGTGCTCTTTTTGTATTCCAAAAAAGGGGAGATCTCCCTAATTGATTTTTTCTGTTTACATGAGTAACTAGTTATAAGAGTAGATAGGTCCTCACAAAGCCACTCTGGGTACATGAGTGACAAGTTTTTGTCTTAGATATGTCCTCACGCTGAGGTTCTGGGTACATAAGCGAGAAGGTAATTGGCTGGGTGTACTTTCAACCATATTCATCGTATTTTGCCTGTATTTCACCCTGACTTTCTTACAGAACTTAAAAACAGGGGATAAACGTATTATAAAGCAGTCTAAAATAGCAGCTGTAGTATGCCTTGCTCTCGGTTTGTTAATTCCAGCATTCTATAACTTGTAATTTTCAATGAGATGATGAGATAAGGATTATTGGTCAGAATTTCAATACTGTAAATTAAAATTTGCAGGAAAGACTCTATTGACCTGCTATTGATAAAACAGTATATTGTTTGATTTTTTTTGAAACCTTTCTCTTCAGGCAATCGTCCATAACTATAAGATAAGATAGGGAGTGTTTTGATGAGTTTATTGTTAAGGGGCTTGGTTAGAGGCGGGATTCCATTTGTAATCTTGCTGATACTATCTCTGTGGAATAAGTCACAAGGGCAGACCGAAACATCAAGTGTTTTCTTCTTCTATGGCCTGATCGCTTTTTTCTTAGGGTTGACCAGCATTATTTATCAAATTAATCAGTGGAGTTTTTTCAAGCAGATTCTTGCTCATTATACAGCAATGCTGATTACGGTATTTCCTACTCTCCTTCTAAGCGGTTTTTATCCTCTTAGTTCTTTTACTGATGTGATAAAGATCTATTTTGAGTTTAATATAACAGGGGTCATTTTATTTTTTGGGACATATATTGTTTTTAACATTAGAAGAAATAATATTAGGAAAGTAAAAGAGATTTGATTCTAGCCGATAATTGTTTTTAAGGGAGCTATTAAGACTACATTAATAGGAGGGAATGTTATGGGGAAATATCTTAATTTAAAGGTATTTTCTTGCTAGCGGCAAAGGCTGCTATTGAGAGAATAGAATGAGTGAGCATTCCCTTTAGCGGTCTTTGTTTTTCTTATAAAAAATTATAGGAAAGCAGGGACAGTAATGGGATATAAAAAAGCTTGTGATGTGCTGCCGGAAGAATTGGTAGCGATGATTCAGAATTACTTTGATGGAGATTATTTATATATACCGAGAAAAAGAGGCAATGAGCTTTCTTGGGGAGAGAAAAATGGAACAAGGATAGCCATGGAAGCGAGAGACCGCCGTATTTATAGAAGCTACATGGATGGATTGTCAAAAGAACAACTATCGGAAGAGTATCATCTTTCTATCAAAAGTATCAAAAGTATCAAAAGAGTTATATATAAACAAAAAGACTAACCAATCTTGCCTTATGAAACTATCATAAGGCACTTTTTATATTGCTCAAGTTTAGTACATAACCGTATCTTAGGAAGCCTTGGTCGCCATTGGAGGGTAAAATGAGTTTAGCGGATTGAAAGAGGGTGGAAGTATGAGTTATACACTAAGAAAAAGAACAAAAGAGGATGTCCTTGAATTCATTACTTGGACTTACGATGGTGACTATTCATTTTATGACAATAACATTCAAGAGGAAAAAGTACAGGGGTTTCTCCAGAGTATAGATACTGATCGATACTTTTCTATCATTAATGATGAGGGTGAACTGATGGGCAATTGTGAGTTTTTCAATGTGGGGGAAGACGGGGAAGAGATAATAGCTGTTGGAGTGCAGATGAAACCTGTTTTAACGGGAAAAGGAAATGGTTTGAAATTCATCAAAACAATTATAGAGCAGGGAAGAGAGCGAATAGGGTATACCCATTTAGAGCTGGCAGTGGTGGATTTCAATCAACGGGCAATAAGAGTTTATGAACAGGCAGGTTTTAAAAGGAAAGGAGAATTTCAAAACTGTATAAGAGGAAGGGAATATAGATTTATTATAATGGAAAAGGATTGGTGAGAAATACAAAGTCCGAAAAAAAGGAGGATTATTCCCTTCATCTATCTTTTTCAGTTCGTGTTAAGTGCCAGATCCCGTATGGCGATAAGGAGGAATTTAATAGATATAATAGTTCTAAATAAATGATTTCTGAATATTTTTATAATATACTAGACTTACATCTATAGTAAGCGCTTACAAACACCGAAGGATTTACATAACTACAAAACAAAGTGGAGGGGATTTCATGATTTATGCACAGCCGAATAAAGAAGGTTCTAAGGTAGAATTCAAATCGAGGTACGACAACTATATCGGAGGCGAATGGGTTGCGCCGGTAAAGGGTGAATACTTTGAAAATGTTTCTCCGGTCAACGGCCAATCATTTTGTGAGGTAGCAAGATCCACCTCTGAAGATATTGAGCTTGCGCTTGATGCTGCTCATGAAGCAAAGACTGCTTGGGGTAAAACGTCTGTTGCAGAACGGGCCAATATATTGAATAAAATTGCTGATAGACTTGAGGAGAACCTGGAGCTGCTCGCGGTGGCTGAGACTTGGGACAATGGTAAGCCTGTCAGGGAAACTCTTAACGCAGATCTGCCTCTCGCTATTGATCACTTCCGTTATTTTGCCGGGTGCATCAGGGCGCAGGAAGGAAGCATTGGCGAAGTAGACAATGATACAGTAGCCTATCATTTCCATGAACCGCTTGGAGTGGTGGGGCAGATTATACCTTGGAACTTCCCATTATTGATGGCGACTTGGAAACTCGCACCTGCACTGGCAGCCGGTAACTGCGTAGTATTGAAACCAGCTGAGCAGACACCTGCAAGCATTATGGTCATGATGGAATTGATTGAAGACTTACTGCCAAAGGGAGTTTTGAATATAGTCAATGGCTTTGGTGTTGAAGCAGGAAAACCTCTCGCTACAAGCCAAAGAGTTGCCAAAGTAGCCTTCACAGGTGAAACGACAACAGGCCGTTTAATCATGCAATATGCTTCCCAAAATCTGATTCCAGTGACATTAGAACTTGGCGGAAAGTCACCAAACATCTTTTTCGAGGATGTAATGGATCAAGATGATGACTTTCTTGATAAAACCGTTGAAGGCTTCGTCATGTTTGCGCTGAATCAGGGTGAAGTATGCACATGTCCATCCCGGGCTCTGATTCATGAATCCATCTATGATAAGTTCATGGAAAGAGCACTTCAAAGGGTGAAGGCCATCAAGCAAGGAAATCCTCTGGATACAGAAACAATGATAGGAGCCCAGGCATCAACGGAGCAGCTAGAAAAAATCCTTTCTTACATTGATATCGGAAAACAAGAAGGTGCTGAGGTCCTAACAGGTGGAAACCGTAATCACCTGGAGGGAGATCTGGAAGGCGGCTATTATGTTGAGCCGACTGTATTTAAAGGAAATAATAAGATGCGGATCTTCCAGGAGGAAATATTCGGGCCGGTTGTTTCCGTTACAACATTCAAAACAGCTGAAGAAGCTCTGGAAATTGCCAATGACACTTTGTATGGCTTGGGAGCTGGTGTCTGGTCCAGGGATATGAATACGGCATACCGTTTCGGCAGAGAAATTCAAGCCGGCCGTGTATGGACTAACTGTTACCACGCTTATCCTGCCCATGCAGCATTCGGCGGTTACAAGATGTCGGGAATCGGTAGAGAGAATCATAAAATGATGCTGAGCCATTACCAGCAGACTAAAAACCTTCTCGTCAGCTACAGTCCGCAGAAATTAGGTTTCTTTTAATCCTCATTCATAAAAAGGAGGAGAAAATATGCCTGAAGTTGATAGAGTGACAGTAACAGAAGAAGCATCAAAGCTGATTTCTAAATTGAAAGAAAAACATGGTCCGCTTTTATTCCATCAATCTGGGGGCTGCTGTGACGGCAGTTCTCCAATGTGTTATCAGGAGGGAGAAATGCTGATAGGAGACAGTGATGTCCTGCTTGGCCGCATCGATGACTGTCCATTCTATATCTCTAAAGCTCAATATGAGTATTGGAAGCATACCCAGCTGATCATCGATGTTGTAAAAGGCAGGGGCGGCATGTTTTCACTTGAAGGTCCAGAAGGGCTCAGGTTTTTAACAAGGTCAAGGATGTTTACTGAAAAAGAAAAACAGTTTCTCTCATGAAAAAAGACGGCTCACTGGCATGGTGAGTCGTCTTTTTGGTTAGCTCTCCTCAGTAGCAAATTCTATTGAATTGGCTATCTGTACTAAGACGCCGGGAAGCATCAGGTCAGAAGCCCGTTTATTAATACTGAGCGTATACTGCCAATATCCTCTCTCGAAGGATAAAACATTGAATCCATCTCTATCCAGATAAACTGCTTCTTCACCATCTTGAAGCTTTATCACTTTAATAACTTCCTCTTCCTTAAAAGGAAACCGGTGCTCGACTGGGCGGACAGTAATCTTATAATGATTATCCGGAAGCTTCTCATTGATATATTTGATTTCTAGGGAATCCTTGTCCTCGCCGTCAAGGTCATTGAAACGCCCCAAAGTGTGTGTAAAGGAAATGGGCGGGGTTCTAAGGGGCAGTTCTATTCCTTGATTAAAGTGGGCGGCGAATTCCTGCAATGCCTTATCAATTGTTTCATACCCAATTTCCCGATAAACCTCCTCATTCGTAGGATGGCGATCCGGAGACTTAGACAGCGCATAGTGATAGTCGCCGCTTAGAATGATACAAACAGCCAGTGACAAAAGAAATATAGATTTGATAATCTCACTTCCTTCTATATTTAATATAGTTGCTATTTTTCCCGAGTGACAATGAAATATCCTGCATAGAAGAATTCCTTCTATAAGTTACTTGTTTTCAATGAGTGTTAATAGTTATAAATTACCATTGATATCTAGTAGATAAGCTGGTATTATACTATTACTGTCTCACAGTGAGGCAGGCAGAAAAACATCAGAAAAAGGAACTTGAAAAAAGTTATTTTAACTTGTTGACAGGAACTCTGGCTGATGTTATTATATAAAAGTTGCTTCAAACGGAGTAACGAAAATGAATTTCGCAGAAGTTGACAGTGACGAAACGTCATGGTATGATAGACTTCTGGTCGATTGAACCTTGAAAACTGAACAAAACAAACAAAACGTCAACGTAATTCTAGTAAGAACATGTTTCTTACAAAGTTGCTAACACTTTAATTAGCAAATGAGCAAGTCAAACTTCTTTCGGAGAGTTTGATCCTGGCTCAGGACGAACGCTGGCGGCGTGCCTAATACATGCAAGTCGAGCGGATTGATGGGAGCTTGCTCCCTGAAATCAGCGGCGGACGGGTGAGTAACACGTGGGTAACCTGCCTGTAAGACTGGGATAACTCCGGGAAACCGGGGCTAATACCGGATAGTTCTTTTCCTCGCATGAGGAAAAGTKGAAAGGCGGCTTCGGCTGCCACTTACAGATGGACCCGCGGCGCATTAGCTAGTTGGTGAGGTAACGGCTCACCAAGGCAACGATGCGTAGCCGACCTGAGAGGGTGATCGGCCACACTGGGACTGAGACACGGCCCAGACTCCTACGGGAGGCAGCAGTAGGGAATCTTCCGCAATGGACGAAAGTCTGACGGAGCAACGCCGCGTGAGTGATGAAGGTTTTCGGATCGTAAAGCTCTGTTGTTAGGGAAGAACAAGTGCCGTTCGAATAGGGCGGCAC
>NZ_VTEH01000032.1 GCF_008180615.1 Rossellomorea vietnamensis | reverse complement strand
ACATGTTCTTCCACCTCATTAACAACCTTTATAATCAATCCTCGATTATACTTACATCTAATAAAGGACCTAAAGAATGGGGGGAGCTATTGGGCGACCAAGCCATCACGACAGCTATATTGGACCGGATCTTACATCGAGTGGAAATAGTTCATTTAAATGATGATAGTTGGAGAATGAAACATCGAAAAACAATTTTTGGTGAACAAAGTGTCTCAAATTAATCAGCAAAAATTGTATCATTCTACTTGACGGTCACAACGTTCTCAGCTTGTTGTACTGATCTTGGAATTTAACGTCAATAACATGTACTAGTTTTTCATCAAGAATTTGATTTTGTGAAAGGTCATATGAAATTTCGCTGTCTAGATGAGACAGGTAAACACGATAAGATGATTCTTTAGAGTTGAAACGCGGGGCGGGGATATTTTCATTGAGGTCATATACTTCCCTAACATACTCAGTAATTTTTGCCTTTGCTATTATGCTGCCAAAAGGAATACCGTTGAAAATTGAGTAGATACCTATAACAAGAAAAGAAATAATCAGTGTCAAGATAATAGAAATACTTCGTTTGTTAAACATAATGTCACCCCTAAATATTTAGCCGCGATTTTATTACCATTCATTCCAGCTATTCCAGTCAGCACAAATCTGTTGTTTGTATAATATAGTGTAATTTTACACTATAAAAGTAATATTTACCATATTTTTTGTGTTTTTTCCGATGTTTATTTAGCTGGTACTATTGGTAACCAGCAGACTCCTTAATAACGCAATAAAAAAGCAACTGAATGACAGTTGCTCTTTAAGTAGTTAAGCGCGATTTAGTTGAGAAGTGCATTTATTCAAAAGAAAATAGTTTTATACGTTAACTACATTCTCATAGTGAATGAGGCTGTTTTCTACTCCAAATTTACCACCAAGACAAAAAAGACCCACTCGGTTCGGAGCCAGTTTTAATAAGATTGGTGTTTAGATGAAGTAAAGTAAACTCTCGGAATCCCTCTAAGTTTACTCCTTATCTTAAACATGTTATATACTAATCTATTGTCTACAGTTAAAAAACTTAGGTTATAATGATCAGCAATAGAAGCATTAACTGCATCAGCCGACCCTAGTTCCTTAAAGACTTCAAGTTGTTTGATTACAGTATCCTTATTTCCGGAGGATATTTGAAGAACATCATTTTTTATCAATTCTTTAACTTTGTCGACAGTTAAATCAATTAATTCGAGAGGGTTAACTTCCTTTAAATCAATTTCTGGATGTTTTATTTTATATGACTCAAAGGGTTTCCATGCCAAGAAAGTTATTTCATTTAATATTGTTGGGTTTATAAATAGAAAGATTGGTTTATCGTCTTCGTTTATTACATACTGTTCAAATAAATTTTGACTGTGTTGTGCCAAGAATCATATTCGTTTGCTAACGCAAGGATTATACCAGTATCAACAAGAATCTTTTCGTTATTATTAAATCCTTGGAAGTTTAAATTAAAGTCAATTTTTCTCATTATTCCAGTTATCTTTAACCTTGTTTAAATCTAATTTAGAAGAACTACTACCAATAAAATTCTTTAATAAATCTTTTCTTTTCTTATTAAGTGGCTTAATGGAATTTTTCTTATTTACTAACTCCATATCTTTACCCTCCTCATTACGCATACCATCACCTCTAACTATATGTTAACAAGATTAGCATACGTGTAGTTACCATAATTACACCAAAAATTTCTACACCACTTTAAGATAAGAAAGTAAATATAGTAACTATTTAGCATATACTAACTTCTTTTTTCCTCTACCCGACATGAAAAGATGAAAACTAACTAATTACTAGTGATAAAATGAAATTTATGTAGAAATATTTTTTATTAAATAACTTGATTCAAGTAGGTAGCCGAAACAGTCAGCTAACCAATTCAATCAATAATCACTCTCAGGGTTTTTGAAGAACGTTCCAAGCTTATCATACTTCGAATTGTAAGGTTAACTCCAATTAATCTCATATAACTTTAGCTCACTGATTTAGCTTGTCTCTAAGGGAGCATCAAGTGTTCTTGAAAAAATCACTCAACTAACAGGTCCTTATCTTCAACAAGGATTATAAACAGTGACCCCAATCCAACTGGGTCCCTGTTTTATGGTCATTTATCAACAATTCTATTTAGCATTGCTGAATAGAAAGGCCCCATTTAGTTCAAGAGTGCATTGACTTGTTGAATTGAGTAATCATTTAGACTATAAATGGTATGCGTATCTTCAGCGTTCATGATCGTTTCAGATTTTTCACTAATCCAAAGGAAATACGTCTCCTTCCCATGTACAATTTTGAATTGAGGGTCTGCCATATTAACAATACCAGGTTGCTTTTCGGCTTTATTAATCGCTTCTGTAATCATTTCAATGGTGTCAGGTTCCTCGATAACAAGCCTTCCTGAACCTTTCTCCATTTTATAGATCGTTATCTTTTCTAGTCTTTCGAGTTCAGCTTGTGGCTGGCAGCCAATTAATGCGATTGATACAAGCACGAAAGATAAGAGCAGAGCAAGCTGATTTTTTTCATAAATAGAAACCTCACTTCACTCTCTTTATACTTTAAACGAAAGCATCTCTTTTTAGTTACACTTCTTTCAGCAGTATTCGTACCAATGGCTTTATACAAAAAACACCTGTCATGCCTTCTTCGTTGAGTTATTCAACTTTTCGGGACACTGACAGGCACTCTCTTATCTTTTCAGAATATAACTTTCCGTTGTTATGGGCAGAAGACCCATGATCTTTTCTACGGCTTCTTCAATGTTATTCACATGGAGAGTTATTTTTTGATCTTCTGGATATTGCATGGCGGCATGCTTATATTTGGGATCATAATAATGCTCCAGCAGCAATGACAGGAACGGCTTATACTCACCTTCATCCAAATGGGACTGAATTTCTCTCGCGATGGGGGTGTGAATACGGCTTTTGATTTTTTGAAAAGCATCGCGAAGTTCCTCAGTATGATCAACGATTTTATACTCTTCAAGAATATGAAGCACTCTTTGTTCCATAGGCATTTCTATAAAAATATGAGTTCCCTGCTCTTTTTTCTTAAGCAGGGTATCAGGCACGGTTACCTTGCCAATCCGCTTGCTTTCGGCTTCAAAGACAATGTACGGAGAAGATTGCAGTTGAGAGATTTCATGCTGGAGCAATGAATCGAACTTTTTCTGGTTGTTTGGACTTGTACCGATGTGTCCAAAAACAGACCCGCGGTGACCAGCCAGGCCTTCAAGATCAAGGACAGGTTTTCCCTTCTCTTGCAATCGCTTCAGTATGGTCGTCTTCCCTATTCCGGTACCTCCGTTTAAAACATAGGCATCGGCGTTAATCTCCAGCCCCTCCATTTGTTCCAAAACCCACTGTCGGTAGGTGCGTACTCCCCCTTGCAGACGCAGCACCCTTATCCCCATTAAATCAAGCATAGTTGCGGCCGTTTTACTCCGCATTCCTCCGCGCCAGCAAAAAACGGCTATCTCTCCCTCGATTTGTTGAAACTTCTTAATAAATGCTGGCAGCTTGGCAGAAAAAATCTCAAGCCCTCTTTCCTTAGCAATTTCCGGGCTGACCTGCTTATAAAGCGTCCCCACTTCTGCTCTTTCTTCATCATCAAACACAGGGATATTAATGCTTCCCGGCATTGTCATCTCGTGGAATTCAGAAGGAGAACGAACATCCACTAACGTCCAGTCTTTCTTATCGTTCTGCAATAGTTCATCGATCTTTATATCTTTAAACAAAGTAATCTACCTTTCTATTTTAAGGGAAAATCCCCAAACTGTTTCCTAAATGTATTTTAGTGAGAATACTATTATCAATCTTACAGTAACGATCCTCATCTAAACTGCAATAAACCTTCTTTTCCAGTGAAGCATACCAATACCAATTAAAGTTAAACCGTTGTGGCAAGCATCCCGCTTTTTTCGAAGTATACCTATTATACCACCAAACGAAAAAGCCTGTGCTTATCCGGTTTGCGGTCTATGATCCAATATAGTCTGTTTTTTCCCTACTGCCTGCACGAATGGTATTGAAGACCACCACACTCTAAAAAGCTGAAGGCCATCTCGACATTCAGCTGCTTCAATGAGTATGTTCAATTGAAATACAGTGTACCTACAGAGATTGACTGCATAAGATAGGATGATCATTTTTACACTGAACCGTATCGTCCACCCTTGAAAGGAGTGCAGCTATGGAATTGATTCCCATGACAAGCAAGAGTAAGTACTTTATCCAAATGCTCAACTTGTATAAGATCCTTTACGGTGAAGACCCGTTAGAAATGCAGAAGCAATTTCTCCATCATTTTCAATTTCCAAACTTCGAAGGGTATTTCGCTGTCATAGACAAAAGACTCGCAGGATTTATATATGGGTATTCTTCTCGTAAGGGGCAGTATTATCATGACTTATTGTCAAAGCAGTTAAATGGAGACCGAAACTGGATTGAAAACTGTATGGAGCTGGCGGAGTTAGGTGTCCACCCCCACTATCGTAGAAGGGGAATTGCCAAGGAGCTTGTAAATGCATTGCTTAAAAATAGAACAGAATCAAAGGCTTTGCTGACAACGAGAAAGGATAATACAGCTGGGGTCGAGTTTTATAGGAAGTCGGGATGGAAGGAACTCAGTGACAGATTCTTCCCTAACGTTCCGTATGAATATATTATTTTTGGGAAGGACTTATCTCCTTCTGTTAGGGGAGTGGATTTCTGACTTTGTCTCAGGCAATGCAGGTTATTCAGAAAAAGCATTCGGGACGCAGTGCCCCGCGTCCCAGCCATTAGTTTGTTTGGAACATCTTCTTTATAATACTCAACTTCCGCAAATAAGCGGGACAGGTGAAATGTTACGCTGGCAAGCTTGTGATAAGAAAAGGACTTTATTTGAGAGATCGTTTTCTAGTGAATGAGGGATGTTTCTTATGAAATGATACTGTTGCATGCGAGGTGATTGATACTGAATATAACTGGAAGAGTATACAGTTTATGGACTTAACTTCCTGGCTGTCTGTTTAATCGCTCAATATCTGATTCAACATGATAAACTCTTTTATTCAACACTTCTGTTCTAGCATCAACGTGGTCAGTTATTTTCTCAGTATACTCACCGAGACTTTCTATAAAATCTTTTTGTAGTTTCTCCAGCCCATTTTCAAGCCTGGCTTGTCCGGTTTTTAATTCTTCAACATCTGTTTTTAATGAACCTACATCTGTCTTTAAGTCTCCAACATCTGTTTTTATTGAACCTACATCTGCCTTTAAGTCTCCAACATCTGTTTTTATTGAACCTACATCTGCCTTTAAGTCTCCAACATCTGTTTTTATTGAACCTACATCTGTCTTTAGGTCGCCAACATTTGCTTTTATTACACCTACATCTGTCTTTAAGTCTCCAACATCTGTTTTTATTCCTTGCAGTTCACCTAGAATTTGTTTTAATATTTCTTCCACAGCTCTTCCCTCCTCTCTTTATGAAACTAATCCTATTGTAACAGCTTCATGCTAAAACCTTTTAAGAATAAATGAATTTTAATCATTTTTTCTTTGGTTTTTCTCTCGCAAGTTTTCACTTCATGGAAAGACTAATTACTTATCATTAATGTAAGGGGTAATAGCGTAAAACTCGTTACCATTGCGAAAAGGATAAGAAAAACAACACTAATCTAATTTCCAAAAAGATAATGGAGCATATTAACTTTTAGGAGGTGTTAAAGTGGCTGACAATAAGAAAGCTTCTAGGGACACGGAAGAACTCGGGGCATTAAACAAGGGGAATAAAAATGACCGGCACAACGAGAATGCACGGGCAGCGGCTAATCTTGAGCAGGAGTATCCAAGGATTAATACGGATAATATCTAGTAGTAGTTTCTGTTATGAAAATACAGCTTTCACCCCTTGCTGACGCGTATAGTTGCTGACCATTTCCCTCTTCAGACCGGTCAGCAACTAAGGGGCAAAGAGATAAAGCTCAGACCACGTCAACTAATAAGACAAAAACACTAAATAATGAGATAGCCGTAAGTATCCTAGAAATAGAGGGAAATATTCCCTTTATTAAGAAAAAATCGCAAAAATCAGCTTAAATAGCGGGAAAAATTCCCTCTATTCACTAAAAACACGGGTTAATTTTTCTATTATCCATGAATAAGGGGAAATTTTCCCCTTATTATCCCCTGTTCGAGCTCTTTTCCGCAGCTTAAAGGGAAATTTTCCCCTTATTTTTAAAAAGAATGAACACTCAATTTAGGTTCAGCGGTACGTAAGACATGTATTAAGCAATTAAATTAAACATTACTGCTGATAAAAAAAGCATGTGAGAATTCTATAGAGAATTACCATACTTTTTCATATGTACCTAGAATGTCAGCACGCCTTAAGAATTTCAAGGAGAACCTAAAGGACTAGAATTACGAATTTCATTAAATTCTTCTGCTTGCTGCATGAAAGAATCCTGCTCACTGCTAATAGTGATTTCCACTCCCAACCCAACGTCCCGAAGAATTTCCCTTAATTTTTCAAAGTTCCGCTTATCCTCTTGGGTTACATCAGCAAATCTGTATAATTCATCATGAGGATACTGATTTAAATGGGAATGCAGGCGTTCAAGAATTTCCCTGTCACGATCAGATAGCGTTCCTAACTGTTTACCAACAGTCATTGCGAGCCAAATGCCGTTTAATACATCACTTAATTCAGTTGTGACCAAGTTAGGCTCAAACCAATTTCTCTCCATCTGGATAGCAATCAAGCCTTCCAGTTCTACTAAATTTTCCTGAACCTCTGTAAGAATAACTTGCTCACTTACGAAGTTTACCCTCGCTATTCTCCAGGCTAAGATTAGGATGAGCAGTATATTTAACCCTATTGATATCTTGAAAGGAACTTTGATTTTATTCCTCAGTTTAACTCCCCCTTACCATTTATAAAACCCTGAAGCCTTCCAAGCTCTCTCCAAGAAGATAATGCGAAAACCACATCAAATTCTGCTTCATAATCGCCGCATGCATTCCCGGCTGGGTGGAGCTATAGGCCATTCCTTTGAATACTACTAACTCTGTTTCCACGTCCATATCCGTCAGTCCTCTAAATAGATCATAGGCATTGGTAATCGGCACTCTTGCATCCACTTCTCCATGCTGAATCAACGTCGGGGTGCTTGCCGATTTTATATAAGTCATAGGCGAGGCTTTACTGTAGATCTCTGGATCATCCCAAGGAGTACTTCCTAGATACATCCTGAAAAAGTAAGGGATATCTGTATTAACATAATGATTTCTCAAATTAGTGATAGCGCCGCCAACCGAAGCCGCCTTGAAACGATCGCTGTATATTGAACAGAAGGCTGCGATAAATCCTCCCTGGCTCCAGCCCATCACCCCAACTCGATCTCTATCGGCTATCCCCTTGCCGACCAGCGAATCCACTCCGGATATCACATCATCGTAGTCACCGAATCCGAAATTACGATAGTTGGCTTTGTAAAAGTCATTTCCATACCCTGTGCTGCCTCTGTAGTTGGGTTCGAGAACGATAAAGCCCTTTTGGACAAACTGCTCAACAGGATATTTATCATTGAAGCAGCCTGAATGGATTGGGAAGGATGCCCAACCAGGACCCCCATGGACAAAAACCAGCAAAGGGTATTTTTTAGAAGCATCGAAATCTGCCGGAGTTGTTAAAACTCCTTCAATTTCAATATCTTCACTGTTTTTCCATGAGATAACCTCTCTGTTACTTCTAGCCTTTCCTTTAAAAAAACTGTTTTCATTTGTTATCTTCCTATCGTCTAAAAAGATTTCAAAGGTTTCATTGGCTGCCGCTTTGTTATAGGCTAAATGATTTCCATCTTTTGTAATAGAAGCATCCATTATAAAGCCATCTGAATTGATCTTCTTCACACTGCCGTTTTCAGATAAAAGCCCAATATGGTAATTCGTTTTATGCTGCCATCTTATTAAAATGCCTTTTGAGGTCCACCGGATTGGTGTGATCGTACTATCAAAATGGGGTAATGGCTGAAGGTGTTCTCCGCTTTCAAGATCATAAATTTCGATTGTGCTGTCCTGAATATGGTTTCTATAAAACTCCTTCTCTTTCAAGCTGGCTGTATAACAAATTTTGCCGGCATTTGGAGAAAAGCAAAGGCTCCCTCCCAATAGCTTATTACAGTTTATCTTTTGCATCTCTCCAGATTCACGGTCTGCTATGTATAGGTCCCTGTTTGGATCTTCCTGGGCTTCCGGGCTTGGTTTAGCGATGAATGCAATCTTTTTCCCGTCATGAGAAATATCAAATTCCTGAACATGAAAATCTTTAGGGTCGGTCAGTGGATGGGCTGTGGTGTTTAAGCTGGACGTACCAATTTCAATATAGGATAGAATATGATTCTGGTTTTCCTTGCCTGCATGATGAAAGTCTCCATAAACCGCCTTGCGCTTCGTTAATGACTCTGATTCTTTTACCCGTGAAATAAAATAAATTCCATTTCCAGCAGGATCCCATTTGAATGTACTTACTCCTTCATTCTCATCGGTTATTTGAGTTCTGCTGGCATCAGTTAATGACTGCATGAAAATCTGATTTATCCCACCTGCTGCGCTAAGGTAAGCAATGTGCTTAGAGTCCGGAGACCATATAGGAGATGTACCTTCTATATTGCTTAGTGCATAGCATTCTTCCTTATTTTTATCAAAAATCCATATGTGATTTCTATACAGATTGTCTTTCCAGTCAGCTGTCGTTTTGACGAACGCCGCGTAGTTGCCGTCTTCACTGATATTTACTCCTGAAAAAGTGGGTATGGATAAAAGTTCTTTTATATTGAGATAGTTCTTTTCATTGTTGTTCATTCATTGCTCTCCTACTCTTTGATTCATTATTTCGTTCGCTCTTGTTTTGTATGAAAATTCTAACAATCTCCTTCACTATGTTACCAAGATTTTCATTAAGGCGCTATCGAAGAATTTTGGCTTTCGGCATAATGCACTTGGCATTTTTAAAAAAGAAGACAAAAAATGATTACGTGGGCTAACCACATAATCATTTCTTTAAAACTTTTATCTAAACGATTGGGCTATTTTAACCAGTTCTTCTTTATACAACATCCGCCCCGATTCACCCGGTTTATAATGTAAGCTATACATTTTTTGTTCTTCTTCTAACCACCTCATACTGCTAGACTTAAATTTCAAATCATTATTACCTTCAATTAATTGTTCTTGAGAATAATATCCTTCAAAATTTCCTGCTTTAAATTGTTCTCCGGCAAAAGTTAGATTTTCCATACTATCATTCATGGATTGGAAAAAGAGTCGCAGGGTTTCTTTCTTCTCTCCGATTAAGGTAACGGTATACATTAAACCGACAGGGCTTTCTCTAGTTGTTGTTTTGACATCTGAAACCTTAAATGGCACTTTTGCTGGGAATTTAAACTCGTTTCCTAAAAAAGAAGGTTTTTCTATATTGATGTTGTAGTAGTGAATGCTTGTTTCGGCGGAATGGTTTTCAATGATCCCTAATTCTGAACCACCGTAGTACACAGCTGCTGAAATACTTGCAACTGCAAAAATGGAAGAGAGAACGGGAGCGAACTTAATTCTCTTTTTTGTGCTAAGAACCTCTTTTGAGTTGATTTCATTAACAATGTTGTTCTTCATCCTGCTGGTGAATCCATGATTTCTAAATGTGTCCGCCTTCATTAGGGTTCGAAGATTTTTCAGTTCATCCATTGTTATACACCTCATCTTTTAGTAAGGATTCAATCTTTTTTCGACCTCTGGCCAGCCGCGATTTGACAGTATTTATGTTGACATGGAGTACTGCACAAATTTCATCCAGTTTCATTTCCTCAAAGTAATGCAGGAAGATGACCTCTCTGTATTTAATCGGAAGAGATAAAACCGTGCTAATGAGTTCATGATTGGTTTCATTATGTATGACCGTTTCTTCTGGCGTTCCTAGTGTCCCTTTTACCATGTCATTAATCTTATTAGTGATACTTACCATCCTGTTGTTCCAGCTTCTTAAATAATCCTTGCAATGATTAATCGCAATACTGATGATCCAGCTCTTCAAGGCGGAATCTTCTCTAAACGTATCCATTTTGTTATAGCATTTAATAAATACCTCTTGAGTGAGATCTTCGGCCAAGCTGTGATCCTTCACATAAGAAAATACGATATAGTAAACCTCATTTCCATACAGGTTCATGGCTTGATTGAGGAGCTGATCTCTTTCGGCTTTCGGTAAGTCTCTGGGGCATTCTATTGCCAAGTATGTCACCTTCTTTGAGCTTTTCTTTATACATAAGACGGATGCCGGCTTGATAAGGTTGCTTTTTTGGCGAACAAATTCTTATAAATATTTCTCTGCTTCAGTAAATTCTTCTATGCCTTGTTATTGTGGATTCACTATAAATTATTTTTAAAAGTCTTTTTCTGCAAAGGTTATGGGTGTTTAAAAGATATGGATTTCCTCTCCAGGCGTACGACTCCGCGGGGCGGGCGTTGAGCCTCCTCGGCTTTGCCTGTGGGGTCTCACCTGTCCCGCTAGTCCCGCAGGAGGTCGGACGCCTTCCGCTCCAATCCTTCTATATATAAGGGAAAAAGATATAATTACATTTTAAAGCAGAAATAGAAAATCCAATTAATTAAACTGCTTTAATATTATTATTGCTTTAGGAAATATCACAAGTGCGATTCCTCTTCTATAAATATTTCCTCTCTAAACGTGGACCAGTTCTTTTCTTCTAATTTCCAGAATACCCCTGCTTATCTTTTAAAGATCCTTAAAAAACTTGAACCTCACGTTACGTGAAGTTTTATGATAGAGGTAAGAAATATAAATGGAGATGATATACATGGACCTTTATTCTGTGGGCGAGTTTGCCAAATTAACCAGTGTTAGCATTAGGACCCTGCATTATTACGATGAGATTGGCATTTTGATTCCACTTCGAAAAGATAACGGACGAAGATATTACGATCGATCCCATTTAGTCTCTATGCAAAAAATTGTTACCTTAAAGTTCCTCGGATTTTCCCTGGAACAAATGAAAGAGCTGCTTCTGCAGACAGACTGGAATTTGAAGGAAACTCTGCAGTTTCAGAAAAAGCTTCTTGAAGAAAAACTGCTCGGATTGCAAAAAGTGATGAAGGCTTTGGACCATTCGATCCATCTGGCGGAAAGTAGTGAGACCATTGATGCCAGTATTTTCACCTCCTTGATCCGGGGAATTCAATATCAGGACGAACATAAAGAGTGGCTGAAAGACATTTACACGGAAGAAAAGATTGACGAGATCTTCAGTATTCACCCCCAAAGACAGCTGGAACTGGAAAAGAAATTTGCCGAGATTCTTTCAAAATTAAAATCCAAGCATGGGAGTAACCCTGGAGCCCCTGATGTCCAATACCTTGTCTCACAGCTGATGGATATGCTGCAGGAGGTCGTCGGTGAGGATCTGCCTGACTTTTTTCAAAGGACAGAGGGTTCGAAAATTGCCACAGAAGATCCAGCCTTTCCTTTGCCGCTGGATTCATCTGAGCAGGAATGGCTTAGAAATGCAATTAAAGTTTATCTTGAAAATGCCGGGATCAAGGAGGAAGCAGATGAATGATGACCTATGGGTAATTGTGGCTGCTTTGATGCTGCCTGGAATCCTGTTAATGGCACTAAATGAAAAAGGGTTATATAAGGAAGCAGTTCCGGAAATCGAACCTCCTCCCTTTTACCTTCGCTTGGTCATTCACATGATCCTGGCCTTCCCCTTTGCAGCGTTAGGCTTGTTTTTCTATAAACGAGCGGGTTTTCATTCACCGGTTTTCATACAAGGGGTTGATGGACTTTCCCTGCTGCTTGGTCTGCTGTGTGCCCTTTTCAATGTTGCTGTCTACTACCTCTTTTTCAAAAAGAAAACGACAGCAGAAATCTTCGAGAAATTGGAAAAAACAAGGCAGCAGGTGTGGATCTCGACACGTTGTTTGTATGGGGGAATTGTGGAAGAAGTGATCTTTCGTTTCGGCCTTATGAGCTTCTTTGTCTGGGCTGGAAATTTCGTAACCGACCAACCTTTACTTTCTGTTTGGATTGCCAATCTCTTAGCAAGTATCTTATTTGCACTAGCCCACCTTCCTGCAGTCTATCAGATGAAAATCTCTGTCACCAAGCCCATTCTCTTCTATTCAGTTGGGATGAATATGGTGGTCGGGTTGACGTGCGGCTGGTTATACTGGAATAACGGACTTACAGCAGCCGTCCTGTGTCATATGCTTTTCCATCTGTTTTGGTATGGATTTGAAAAAATTGGCCATAAGTAGAAGAATGGTTAAAACAGAGGTATGAAAGTTTTGATGGATTTGTCATCTAATTTGGAATTGCAGGCAGCTTATTAGCTGCTTAACTCACTCCAAATATTTACAGACTTTTCACTTTCCACCCCTCACTAAAATTTAGTATACTCTAATAGGAGGTGATAGGAATGGAAGAGAAAATAATGAATCTTCTAACCGAACTGAACCAGGATATGAAAGGGTTGAAGAAAGAGTTTATTAGCTTTAAGAAAGACGTTAATGATCGCTTTAATAGTGTAGACCGCCGCCTTGATGGGTTGGATTTGCGTTTTGATGGAGTAGATCGCCGCCTTAATAACTTGGATATACGCCTTGATGGTGTAGACCGCCGCCTTGATAATGTGGATTTGCGTCTCGATGGTGTAGATCGCCGCATTGAAAAAATGGATGCTAATCTGGATCGAATAGGTTATCAGTTTGAGCAAACGAATGTATTAAAATTTGAAGACGTTGACTTTTTGACAGCTAAGGTTGAAAAGCTGGAGAAGGATGTTTTTATTCTTAACAGCAAAAACAAAGATTAATTCTTTCTAAATGTCATAGTAATGCCTCTTTAAGTTCCTCTTGCTCTAAGCAGCAAAAGAGTTATTCCGCACATTCTTTACCCGGCTAAATTTTATTGAAGCAGTTCTCAGTTTGTTTACGTGAAACGGCTGCAACCTTCTTAAAGTACTATTTTTTAAGCACTCCCCAAATCACCGATATCTTCTCATTTAATCATAATAAAAAGCCATCTCTAATCGATGGCTTTGTTGTTGTATTCCATATATATATGTGACCTATGGCTATGCTTTATGGGCTCCATGGAAAACAGTACTCAAGTAGTTTCCGTAGTCATCCCCAAAAGGAAGCCCTTTTTCCATAAGATCTATCCATAGTCTTTTGTCGAGTTCGAACAGTCCTTTGAGGTGCAGAACTTCCAAGTCTTGAACAGAAAGTTCAGCATGATAGTATTTTTCTCCATTCTTTACGACCATTTCATAATCCGGCCATTTCATCACAAATACTTCATAGTTTACATCCCACTCATGCAGCTGGTTTTCCATTATGCCAGCGACGTACTTCAAGAAGTCTTCACTGCTCATCACCTGCTGCATGTAGCTTCTGACTATACCATTTGTTTGCATAAGCGTTCCTCCTGATCATTAAGTCCTCTCATGTTGGTTTCTTCTTACTTATTTCCCCTCTTTGCTCTTTCCTAAAACACCTTCCTGCCCATTGTTAGTGAGAAGATGGATGCATTTCTAAAATGGCAGAGGTCTATACTCTTCTAGGCAGGAAAGACGTTTGGAAAATCGAAGAGGTAACGAGACTAACTAAGCATCTTATTTGAAGGAGCAAAAAGGCAGTAGTATGATTTTTTTATAACGAGAAACTATAAATAGAAATGATTTAAGTGTAAGGAGGGCATTGACTATGAAAATTAAAGCTGCGGTTACCCACGGACAAGGACAGGATTTTAAAATTGAAGAAGTCGAATTAGCAGAACCTAAGGCTAATGAAGTTTTGGTGAAGATCGTTGCGGCCGGTGTGTGCCATACAGACGCAGTGGCGCGAGATGCAGCCATTGCCCCTCTTCCTGCTGTTTTAGGACATGAAGGAGCAGGAATTGTGGAGAAGGTGGGACAAGGAGTGAACACCCTTGAAGAAGGTGATCACGTCGTCCTTTCTTTTGCACACTGCGGCCACTGCCAGAACTGTTTGACAGGCCATCCCGCTGTTTGTGAAACATTTAATGATTTGAACTTCGGCGGTGCTGCCGATGACCACACGCACCGCTTAAGCCAGGACGGCCAGGAATTATCTACCTTCTTTGGCCAATCATCATTTGGGACCTTTGCGATTGCTCATGAACGAAATGTAGTAAAAGTGGATAAAGATGTAGATCTTGCTTTATTAGGACCGCTTGGCTGCGGTATCCAAACAGGTGCCGGTACCGTACTGAATACCCTGAAACCTGAATTCGGGTCGACTATCGCCATCTACGGAGCAGGTGCTGTAGGCTTGAGCGCCATCATGGCAGCAAAAATAACAGGCTGCAAACATATTCTCGTTGTTGATATACACGACAGCCGTCTCGAATTAGCAAAAGAACTAGGAGCCACTCACACTCTGAATGGTTCTCAAGTAGATGTTGTGAAAGAAATCAAGGCGATCACCAACGGAGGTACAAACTATGCCATTGATACAACCGGGGTTCCTCCCGTCGTCCGACAATGCTTGCAAGCGATGCGTCCATTAGGAAAAGCGGCTATCGTCGGCGTAACTCCTGAAATGAATATCGATGTCCACAATGACATCATGGCAGAAGGCAAAACCATGATGGGCGTTATCGAGGGAGACTCGGTTCCACGAGTATTCATTCCTCAGCTTGTCGAGTATTACAAAGAAGGACGCTTTCCATTCGATAAATTAGTGAAGTTCTTTGAGTTCGAACAAATCAATGAAGCTTTTGAAGAGTCCAAAAATGGGAATACGATTAAACCGATATTGCGGTTGGGATAAGTGAGACTGCAGAAAAAGGCATGGCTTGATTCCATGCCTTTTTCTAAATCTTATAAAGAATAAAATGGATTAGCTAAGTTTCATGTGACATATGAAATATTCATTGGCAGCTTACCACAGCGCCATTTCTTTAGGCTGCTTTCGCAAAGATTGTGGCTATTTTAAAAGTAATGGATTTCCGCTCCAAGCGCGCGACTCCGCGGGGCGGGCGCCCGGCCTCCTCGGCTTCGCCTGTGGGGTCTCACCTGTCCCGCTAGTCCCGCAGGAGGTCGCACGCCTTACGCTCCAATCCTTCCACGTGAAAATGAGGTGGGGATAAAATATGGCATTTAAAAGCAACAACCTTTTAGAAAGGCTGTTTTATCTAAATTGTTGCTTTCAAATAATTCCGGATACTAAGGGTTTTTCTCTTTTCGGTGTTACCAGATTTCACCCTCTTAGTGTGGTTAATTTTCGGAATTAGGATCAAATATAACAAAGTTTACGAAAAACTCCCATGACGGCGCTTCCCGCCGCCACCATCTATCATCAAAATAGACGTTACCCTATATAAAGGTCTGCTTTTATAATTGTCTGACCATAATGAGCCTAACAATACTGCCAGTCCGGAGACTCTTTGGTGGATCTTCTAATTGAAGATACCCTGTACGAAAAACTGGTTGTGACAGACTTGAAGAACCATCTATTGTGCCTGTGTGTGGTACGTATACAAAAATTTTGTATTAATTCGCCTGTCGCTTGTATTGTCCTGTCGCTTGTATTGTTAGTA
>NZ_VTEH01000031.1 GCF_008180615.1 Rossellomorea vietnamensis | reverse complement strand
TGTACCAGTTGTCTTGCCAAAGGCATCGCTGGGTAGCTATGTGCGGAAGGGATAAGTGCTGAAAGCATCTAAGCATGAAGCCCCCCTCGAGATGAGATTTCCCATCACTTTATGTGAGTAAGATCCCTGAAAGATGATCAGGTAGATAGGTCTGAGGTGGAAGCGTGGCGACACGTGCAGCTGACAGATACTAATCGATCGAGGACTTAACCACGAATAACAGCGAAACTCGGAATACTTTCTTCTTTCTTCTAATACTTTATCTAGTTTTGAGAGAACGATGTTCTTTCAACAAAATAGGTCTGGTGACTAAGGCGAAGAGGTCACACCCGTTCCCATGCCGAACACGGAAGTTAAGCTCTTCAGCGCCGATGGTAGTTGGGGGATCTCCCCCTGTGAGAGTAGGACGTCGCCAGGCAAGACAAAGAGTACCCGAAGTGGTGCTCTTTTTTGTATTTGAAAAAAGGGGAGATCCGCAAAATAGATTCTCTTAAAACGCAGGAGCGAGGATGGGGAGGAGCAAGAAGGTCGAGGACGCGAGGGAGTGAACACCGCAGTGGGCAACCGCCCATGAGTATGTGAGCGAGCGAAGCGGACGAAGAGATTCGCCGCTCATCGCCGTCCGAGCCTTCAGCGCCGATGGTAGTTGGGGGCTCCCCCTGTGAGAGTAGGACGTCGCCAGGCAAGACAAAGAGTACCCGAAGTGGTGCTCTTTTTTTGTATTGAAAAGAACAAGAGAGAAATGCCTTTCCCTCCGCAAAATCCCTAAGACGCAGGAGCGAGGATGGGGAGGAGCAAGAAGGTCGAGGACGAGAGGGAGAGAGCGCCGCAGTGGGCAACCGCCCATGAGGATGCGAACGAGCGAAGCGGACGAAGAGATTCGCTGCTCATCGCCGTCCGAGCCTTCAGCGCCGATGGTAGTTGGGGCCTCCCCCTGTGAGAGTAGGACGTCGCCAAGCAAACTAAAAGAGTACCCAAGTGGTGCTCTTTTTTGTATTGAAAAGAACAAGAGAGAAATGCCTTTCCCTCCGCAAAATCCCTAAGACGCAGGAGCGAGGATGGGGAGGAGCAAGAAGGTCGAGGACGAAAGGGAGAGAGCACCGCAGTGGGCAACCGCCCATGAGGATGTGAGCGAGCGAAGCGGACGAAGAGATTCGCCGCTCATCGCCGTCCGAGCCTTCAGCGCCGATGGTAGTTGGGGCCTCCCCCTGTGAGAGTAGGACGTCGCCAGGCAAGATAAAGAGTACCTGAAGAGGTGCTCTTTTTTTGTGTCTAAGAAAGGGGGGAATCTCCCAAATAGATTCTCTCTGGGTACATGAGTGACTAGTTTTTGAAGGAGGTATGTCCTCACGTCGTGGAAGAGCTGGGTACATAAGTGACTTATATTCGCTTTAGAAATGTCCTCAAGATGCGTTTCTGGGTACATGAGTGCCCCCTTTTCGACTTAGATATATCCTCACTTTGTGGAATCCAACGCAGGAGGGAGGGGGTAGATCAATAACTAGAGGGAGAGTGAGCCAGCTTACATATCCAGTCAGCAGTGAATATGCCATCCTCTTGTATCTAATTCATGGGTTAAAATACATCACTAACTTTAATCTGTATTATTCATTCTCCTGCCTCTTTTGCATAGAGGAATATCTCACAACATTCAAATTTGCTTCTCCTAGTCCTATCCCTTAGTCTTTAAGTATATAGAATAAAGGAGAGATTCGAGATGACTTCAATTTATGATTTTGATGCGGTAAAGCCTAATGGTGATGAAGTATCTTTGAGTGAGTTTAGGGGAGAGGCAATGGTGATTGTGAATACTGCCAGCAAATGTGGGTTTACTCCTCAGTTTGAAGAACTGCAGTCTCTTTATGAAGAATTTAAGGATAAGGGATTCACGGTTTTAGGTTTTCCTTCAGATCAATTTATGAATCAGGAATTTGGTAATAATGATGATATTATGGAATTCTGCAAAGTAAACTATGGAGTTAGTTTTCCGATGTTTTCAAAAGTGGATGTAAAAGGGAAAGGTGCTCATCCTTTGTTTAAGTATCTGATCAAAGAGAAGAAAGGGTTAATGACCTCCGAAGTGAAATGGAACTTCACAAAGTTTCTGGTTGACCGGGAAGGTAATGTGGTAAATAGATACGCACCTCAAACTTCTCCCAAAAAGATTAAAGAGGATTTAGTGAAGATTCTATAAAATTTCAGCGTGAATTCACTTTAAGTGAATTCACGTTTTTATTAACCAAAATTCCTCTACTTTCACTATTTAGCCGGGCAGTTTATTTATCATGAAATGGATTTTTACTAAGTGACTGGGCAGCACAGATTTAAAGGGTGATAAGCTGAATCTAAGTGTTCACTCCGCATCTTCTTCATAGGTGTGACTCAATACTAAGGCGAAAAACACTGTGCGTCACAGCACAGCGTTTCTGCCTTTATTCATAAATTGGATAGAAGGTAGTCTTTTATTAAAGCTGGAGGCTTCTCCAGTGAGAGATAGAGAAAGTTTTTGATGATCGGGTAGTCATCGGATGAATTCGATTTTAATAGTTCGCTCCACCATTCTGTCTCATATCGGGCAATCATGCTCAGGTTGTACAGGAGCAGGTAGTGGATGATTGGTTCGGGCAGTGTGTAAGCTTGTGTGCGGTCACAGGGCAGTGAGTATTGCCTTGTCTTAGTATTTAGCCTTATGGGTGGAATCTCCCCATATACTGAATCCTGCAAAGAAAGCTGCCCATTTTGAACATCAACCCTGTTTTCTGTTTTTTCTTTTAAAAATTGATGAAGGCGTTCTTCAGACATATGATAATGATGAAGAATTTCATCTGGAAAAGAAAGAATCTGTCCATTTAGAGACAAGGGAAAATGTGTTCGTCTATTAAAGATCAGCTTAAAAGTATCGTTCATTTCTGGTATTTGAGATAGTAATTCATCCATTTGGAATTTCTCAGCTTCTAAATGTTTCACGTGAAACATTTCTTGGGCGAAGTGGGAAAGCAGCCCATTTTTTTGTATTTTTATTTCATCCTTCAAGAAGCTGTACTGCTGTTTCTTTCTCTTTCTGCTTGTTACCCCATGAGCCAGGACTGATGTGTTCTGGGGATAGAACGGATCGATGGTTAGTATGCATGCCTTTATGAGATGAATGTATCCATAGAACAGCAGAATTGGCTGAATAGACAGAGGGGTGGCCAGTGCCTGTTTAAAGTATAGCTCGCCTTGTTCCAGATAATATATAAAAGGATAGCAGTTGTTATAGCTTTGTACGTCTGCTTCGTTCAGAGAGATTTTTTGATAGCATTTTTTTAGATATTTCTGTGCCATTTCCGCAGAATGAAAACAGCTTAGTGATTCCCAAACTGATAAGGGGGATATCATTTTATAACCTCCAAGTTATCCGAATAATCTAACTACTAAATATCATCTTGACAGTATTTTAACCAATTGATAACCTACTAATAATATTTTGAGAAAAGGGGGACGAGAAAAATGTGGGAAACGAAATTTGCTAAAGAGGGTTTAACGTTCGATGATGTTCTGCTTCTTCCTGCAAAGTCAGAGGTTTTACCAAAGGATGTCAGTATTAAGGTAAGTTTGACAAGTACGTTGAATTTGAATGTTCCAGTGATCAGTGCAGGTATGGACACGGTCACCGAAGCAGAAATGGCTATTTCTATGGCAAGGCAGGGCGGCCTGGGGATCATTCATAAAAACATGAGCATTGAGCAGCAGGCTGAGCAGGTGGATAAAGTAAAGCGTTCAGAAAGCGGAGTCATTTCCGATCCATTTTTCTTATCTCCAGAGCATCAGGTTTTTGATGCTGAACATCTGATGGGCAAATATCGTATTTCAGGTGTTCCAATCGTAAATAATAGTGAAGAACAGAAACTGGTTGGAATTTTAACCAACAGAGATTTACGTTTCGTCCAGGATTATTCGATCTTAATATCTGATGTAATGACGAAAGAGAACTTGGTAACAGCTCCAGTAGGCACTACTCTGGATGAAGCAGAGAAGATTCTGCAGCAGTATAAAATCGAGAAGCTGCCATTGATTGATGAGAATGGGGTGTTGAAGGGCCTCATTACCATTAAAGACATCGAGAAGGTCATTGAGTTCCCCAACTCTGCAAAAGACAAGCACGGCCGTTTGCTGGCAGGTGCAGCGGTGGGTGTCTCCGGTGATACAATGAAAAGGGTTGAACAGCTGGTTAAATCCCAAGTTGATGTCATTGTGATTGATACCGCCCATGGACATTCAGCAGGAGTTCTGCAGGTTGTGAAGGAAATCCGTGGTCTATATCCAGATTTGAATATCATCGCAGGGAACGTGGCAACAGCAGAAGCTACGCGTGCATTATTTGAGGCAGGTGCTGATGTCGTCAAGGTGGGAATCGGTCCTGGATCGATTTGTACTACACGAGTGGTAGCTGGAGTGGGAGTACCGCAAATTACAGCCATTTATGATTGTGCTACAGAGGCCAGAAAGCATGGAAAAGCAATTATCGCGGATGGCGGTATTAAATATTCCGGTGATATTGCAAAAGCACTGGCATCTGGTGGACATGCTGTCATGCTCGGCAGCCTTCTTGCCGGAACGACAGAAAGCCCCGGCGAAACGGAAATCTTCCAGGGCAGACGTTTTAAAGTATACCGAGGCATGGGCTCTGTCAGTTCCATGGAAAAGGGATCGAAAGACCGTTACTTCCAGGAAGAAAACAAGAAGTTCGTTCCAGAGGGAATTGAAGGAAGACTTCCTTATAAAGGACCACTTTCAGATACACTTTATCAGCTGATCGGCGGTTTGCGGTCAGGAATGGGGTACTGCGGTGCAAAAGATCTTCAAGCTTTAAGGGAAGAAGCTCAGTTCATTAAAATGACAGGTGCTGGACTTCGTGAGAGCCATCCGCATGATGTGCAGATCACGAAAGAAGCACCAAACTATTCACTATAATAGAATTCAAGGAATAGTCGAATAGTGTTCTTAGAAAAAGCCTGGTTTCAGGCTTTTTCTTTGATTAGGTGAAACTTCCCCAGAGCCTCTTTATAGCGGGCTTTTCTTCTCTGAGGAACATTTGCCTGTCGGGGCTGATCAAGGCGCTTCCGCTTTTTATCAATCCAGCTCCAAGGCCCCAGCGGCTAGCGTACTGCCCATCCCCTCCTTTGCGATAAGTCATCATCGAATCACTTCGTTCTTCGTGATTCCTTTATCTCAATGCGGGGCTGGTACAGTCCGTACGCCGCTGAGCGGGGCCTTTCCGCTTTATAATCAATCCAGCTCCAGCGGCCAGCGCCTAGCAGATTTCGATCTCTCTCCTTGCGATAAGTCAACATCGACTCTCTCCGTTCGTCGTGTTTCCTTTATCTCATGCGAAAGCCCTAAAATTTGTACGGCGCTGAACGGCCGCTTCCGCTTTTTATTCAATCCAGCTCCAGCGCCTAGCCCCTCGGGGTCAAATAACCCTCAGAGAATAAAAGGAAAGTGCCCCTTTTCTTCTCTGAGGAACATTTGCCTGTCGGGGCTGATCAAGGCGCTTCCGCTTTTTATTTCCTAAACTAGGAAAATACTCTATCTATTATAAACAGTGCTAATATGATAAAATAACAAAAGTGTTTACATAAATTGATGGAGGGCTACAAAGTGAAAAAATGGTTTCAAAAATCTGTCGTTTCTTTTTTGGTCTTAGTATTAGCAGCAGGAGTTTTCCAACCGGCAATTTCTGCGAATGCTGAAGATGCACTGAACGTTAATGCGGAAGCAGCAATCATAGTGGAAGCTGAAACAGGCAAAATCATCTATGAAAAGAATTCGGAAACAGCCCTGGGAATCGCAAGTATGACAAAAATGATGACAGAGTACTTGCTGCTTGAAGCAGTTAATGAAGGAAAAGTTGATTGGGAGCAGAAGTATACGATACCTGTTCCACTTTCAGATCTATCTCATAGAACGGATTTAAGTAATGTACCGTTAGAAGCTGAAGCACAGTACACGGTTAAAGAATTATATGAAGCAATGGCGATTTACTCTGCAAATGCTGCTACTATGGCTATTACGAACATCATCGCTGGCTCTGAATCAAACTTTATTAAAATGATGAATGACAAGGCTGAAGAACTTGGCCTTCAATCTTATAAATTTGTTAACTCAACTGGCTTGAACAATGCTGATCTTGGAGAAATGAGGCCTGAAGGTACGGGAGCTGACGAAGAAAATGTTATGTCAGCAAACGATACTGCCAAGCTTGCCTTTCATTTACTGAATGATTACCCAGAGGTATTGGAGACTGCCCAGATTACAGAGAAAACATTTGGAAGTGTCAAGATGCAGAACTGGAACTGGATGCTTCCAGGGCTCGTTTATTCCTATGAAGGAATGGATGGATTAAAAACAGGAACAACCGATTTTGCCGGTTACTCCTTTACAGGAACGGCGGAGCGAAATGGTACGAGATATATAACCGTCGTAATGGACGCACAACCAAACGAAGGAGAAAATGAATATCATGCACGTTTCGCCCAAACAGCGAACATGCTGAATTATGCTTTTAACAACTTTACTAAAGAAGAGATATTCCCTGCTAATTATGAGGTGAAAGGCCAGAAAACTCTTCCGGTGGTGAAAGGAAAAGAAAAAGAAATTGCGATTCATTCAAAAGAGCCGTTAACGATGATCGTTAAAAATGGCGAGAACGATTTCGCACCTCAATTAGTGTTGAACGAGGAAAAATTGAACGAAGATAAACAGCTTACTGCTCCTATCAAAGCTGAAGAGCAGGTAGGCTACCTTACCGTTGAAGGCGGGGATGACCTGGGCTTCATTACAAACAATGCATCTGAAGGCGGACAAGCCGCTGTCGTAACGGCAGATGCAGTAGAAAAAGCGAACTGGTTCACATTGTCCATGAGAGCGGTCGGCGGATTCTTTTCTGATATATGGGGAAGCATTACGTCCACTGTGAAGGGCTGGTTCTGATCTACAGTGAATTAGGTTAGTTTATACCCAAAAACCACCACTTGTCTTGACATGAGGTGGTTTTTGTTGTTTATTTAGCATGGGGGAAAAATATATTCCTGAGAGAGTTAGTTAATTTTTTCCTTACAATAATACTGTTTTTTGGTTGAAAATATATATAGGAAATCTGAAGGGGGACATATAGAAATGAAAACGGGTACAGACGTAGTAAAACGTGGAATGGCTGAAATGCAAAAAGGCGGCGTGATCATGGACGTAGTAAACGCCGAGCAAGCAAAAATCGCAGAAGCATCTGGTGCTGTTGCGGTAATGGCTCTGGAACGTGTACCAGCTGACATTCGTGCAGCAGGCGGGGTAGCAAGAATGGCTGATCCTCGAATCGTAGAAGAGGTTATGGGAGCTGTTTCAATCCCGGTTATGGCGAAAGCGCGTATCGGGCATATCGTTGAAGCACGTATCCTGGAATCCATGGGTGTGGACTACATCGATGAGAGTGAAGTATTGACTCCGGCTGACGAAGAGTACCATTTGAATAAAAGAGATTACACTGTACCATTTGTATGCGGCTGCCGTGATTTAGGGGAAGCAGCACGCCGTATCGGTGAAGGAGCGTCCATGCTTCGTACCAAAGGTGAGCCTGGTACAGGCAACATCGTGGAGGCTGTCCGCCACATGAGACAAGTGAATGCGCAGGTCCGCAAGCTTGTGACAATGAACACGGATGAAATCATGACAGAAGCGAAATTGCTTGGTGCTCCATATGAATTACTGCTGGAAATCAAAGAACACGGCAGACTGCCTGTTGTTAACTTTGCTGCCGGCGGTGTGGCGACGCCTGCAGATGCCGCTCTTATGATGCAGCTTGGTGCAGACGGCGTATTCGTAGGTTCCGGTATCTTCAAATCAGACAACCCTGAGCGCTTCGCTAAAGCGATTGTAGAGGCTACTACACACTACGAAGACTACGAGCTGATTGCAAAACTATCTAAAAATCTTGGTATTGCGATGAAAGGAATTGAGATTTCTTCTCTGACTCCTGAAACACGCATGCAAGAACGCGGCTGGTAAGAATGGTTACGATCGGAGTATTAGGGCTCCAGGGGGCTGTTAGAGAACATGTCCGGGCCATTCAGGAAAATGGAGCTGAAGCTGTAGTGGTTAAGAAGGCAACTCAGCTTGAAGGCATCGACGGACTGATTTTCCCTGGTGGAGAAAGCACAACGATGCGCCGTTTGATTGATCTCTATGATTTCATGGACCCGATGAGAAAGTTCATTGATGAAGGGAAGCCTGTTTTCGGAACATGTGCCGGCCTTATTCTGCTGGCGAAAAATATCGTTGGATATGCTGAACCTCATCTTGGTGTCATGGATGTAACTGTTGAGCGGAATTCATTCGGGCGCCAGCGAGAAAGCTTTGAAGTGGACCTTGATATTGCCCATGTAGGTGAAGGGTATAATGCGGTATTCATCCGTGCCCCTCATATCGTTGAGGCAGGAGAGAATGTCGAAGTGCTGGCGAAGCATGATGGCAGGATCGTACTGGCTCGTGAAGGTCAGTTTCTTGGGTGTTCGTTTCATCCCGAATTAACATCGGATAACCGCCTGACTGGATATTTCATCAAGATGGTGGAAGAAACAAAAGAAAAACAATTGGCATAATCCTATTGCATTGAGGCAATAATTGTAGTAACTTATTATACAAACTTAATCGCTCGAAAACGTTGAGAGGAAATAGTAATGAGGACTGCTTTCTTCAGAGAGTCGGTGGCTGGTGAAAACCGATGTAAGCACCTCATGAATCCATCCTTGAGTAAAGGACTGAACGCAGCTCTGCTGTAACTAGGCCCTTTCGGTGAGAACCGTTATATTACTTAAGAGGAAAGTAGTTTCTTACTATTTTCAATCAGGGTGGCAACGCGGAACCTCCGTCCCTTTTATGGGATGGGGGTTTTTTGTGTTCCTGAAAATTCTCGAGCCGATAACAAGGAGGAAATAAAAGTGCTGGATATTAGATATTTAAGAGCAAACTTTGAAGAAGTGAAGAACCGCCTTCAAGACCGTGGGGAAGATTTAAGTGATTTTGAAAAGTTTGAAGAGCTTGATGTGAAAAGAAGAGAATTGCTTGTAGAAACAGAAAACTTAAAGAGTAAGCGCAATGAGGTATCTCAACGAATCGCCGAAATGAAAAAAGAGAAGCAAAACGCGGATGACCTGATCGTTGAAATGCGGGAAGTAGGCGGCTTAATTAAGAAGCTGGATGAAGAATTAAAAGAAGTGGAAGGTAGTCTTGACCATTTGATGCTTTCTATCCCTAATATTCCTCATGAAAGTGTTCCTGTCGGAGCTGAGGAGGAGGATAACGTAGAAGCACGTAAATGGGGAGAGGTCCCAACTTTCGATTTTGAACCTAAGCCTCACTGGGATCTTGCAACAGATTCTGGCATTCTTGATTTTGAAAGAGCAAGTAAAGTAACAGGAAGCCGCTTTGTTTTTTATAAAGGCTTGGGTGCCAGATTGGAACGTGCTCTTATTAATTTCATGATGGACCTTCATATGGATGAGCATGGATATGAAGAAATGCTTCCGCCATACATGGTCAACCGCGAGAGCATGACAGGTACCGGGCAGCTTCCTAAATTTGAAGAAGATGCTTTCCTGATTGAAAGTGAAGATTATTACCTGGTCCCGACAGCAGAAGTGCCTGTCACTAATTATCACCGCGATGAGATTCTGGCAAATGACCAGCTGCCGATTGCTTATACAGCATTCAGTGCCTGCTTCCGTTCTGAAGCGGGATCTGCCGGAAGAGATACAAGAGGGTTGATCCGCCAGCATCAATTCAATAAAGTGGAACTTGTCCGCTTTGTCCGACCAGAGGATTCTTATGATGAGCTGGAAAAATTGACAGGACATGCTGAAAAAGTCCTTCAGCTGTTGAACCTGCCATACCGGGTAATGTCTATGTGTACAGCGGACCTTGGCTTTACGGCTGCAAAGAAATATGACATCGAAGTTTGGATTCCAAGCTATGAGACCTATCGTGAAATCTCTTCTTGCAGTAACTTTGAAGCATTCCAGGCGCGCCGTGCAAATATCCGTTTCCGCCGCGAGCCTGGCGCGAAGCCGGAACATGTTCATACATTGAATGGATCTGGACTTGCCCTAGGCCGTACGGTAGCAGCCATTCTGGAGAACTACCAGCAGGCAGACGGCAGCATTGTCATCCCTGAGGTGCTAAGGCCATATATGCGTGGAGCAGAAGTCATCAAACCTAAATAAAAGAAATCGATCTCGAGCGGAATTCCAATTTTCGCTCGAGATTATATCTCTATAATTTTTTTGTAAAAAAACCTCGAAAAATTGTTGACTCAGTATTTATCCTGTGATAATATAATATTTGTCGACACGGAGGAATACCCAAGTCTGGCTGAAGGGATCGGTCTTGAAAACCGACAGGGGTGTAACAGCCCGCGGGGGTTCGAATCCCTCTTCCTCCTCCATAGTTTTAAATTAACCATAGCGCATAAATATTGGAGATAAAAAAACCGCTGCCTTGTGCAGCGGTTTTTTGCTTGTTTGGCTGAAACTCTTAGTGTGAACTATGATATAAATAATTTAATGCCCCCATGGCAGGCGCTCTTTGCAAGAGAACCAAAAAAGGATGGACAGCCCGGCGGCTTGTCCATCCTTTTTGTTATGACTTCAACAATCGTGTCTGTTCGATGAAGTATCCAATTCTTTCAACAATCGGTTCAATTGAATTTTCATTGTTGACGAGATCATAGTCATTGATATTCAATCGGAGCACAGGGCATGCATTGAAGGAGTCAATCCAGTTTTCATAACGGATGTGCATTTCCTGCCAGTAATCCACTGGCGTCTGCTGCTCCATTGGGCGCCCTCTTTCCCGAATGCGGTCCACCACATCATCGATGGAGCCTTCCAAATAGATGAGAAGGTCGGGATGTGGGAAGTAAGGTGTCATGACCATTGCATCAAAAAGGCTTGTGTACGTATCGTAATCGATAGCGGACATATTTCCTTTTTCGTAGTGCATTTTGGCGAAGATGCCTGTGTCCTCATAGATGGAACGGTCTTGAATGAAACCTCCGCCGTATTCGAAAATTTTCTTTTGCTCTTTGAAGCGTTCAGCGAGGAAATAAACTTGAAGGTGAAAGCTCCAGCTCTTGAAATCCTCATAAAATTTGTCCAGGTAAGGGTTGGTATCGACTTTTTCAAAAGAAGTGCGGAAACCAAGTGCCTTCGCAAGTCCGTTAGTCATCGTCGATTTGCCAACACCGACAGTTCCGGCAATCGTGATGACCGAATTGTTCGGGATCCCGTATTTATTTCGAAGATTCATTATAAAGTGGCTCCTTTTTTCAATGTTTGATCTAAAGAATCTATAATAAGTGCTAAATCATCTTTGTTCTTCACAAAGTCCATTTGGTCTCCATTAAAGCGAAGCACAGGGATGTTCGGATACTTGCTTTCGAACTGCGAGATATGGCGTTCGTAATCCAAGGAAAGCTGCTCCAGATACAAAGGGCTTATCTTCTTTTCAAACTCTCTGCCCCTTAAGGCAATTCGGTGCAGAAGGGTATCAAGGCTTGCGTTTAAATAGACCACCACATTCGGTACCGGCATGTCTTCTGTTAGTATTTGATAAATGTTCATGTATTTATCAAACTGCTTGTTCTTTAAGGTTCTCTCTGCAAATATGAGGTTCTTTAAAATATGATAATCAGCCACGACTGGCTTATTGTGCGAAATAAAGTGAGATTCTATATCCTCCAGCTGCTTGTAGCGGTTGCATAAGAAAAACATTTCGGTTTGAAAGCTCCATTCATCGATGTTGTCATAAAACTTATCTAAAAATGGATTTTCATCTACGATTTCTTTTAAAAGATGATAATTGAAATGAGCTGAAATCGCTTTGGCCAAAGAAGTTTTTCCTACCCCAATCGGTCCTTCGACCGTAATGAATGGAATGCTTCCCATACAATGTCCTCCTTTACCGACATTATGGTGTAATAATCGACATGTACTCGTCAAATGACGACAAGTGTTATTTTAACACAATATATAGTCGCGAGGGTGACTTTTTAAAAGTAAGTTCTGCTAAACAAGGCTCATTATTTCCACATAGTCATAATAGATTTAGAGAAGGGCAGGCACCTAGTAAAAGGAAAAAACCGCCTTCTCTTGTTAAGGGAAGGCGGTTCTATCAGTATTATCTTTTTACCACATCAAAATTGTCGGTGATCAACAGCCAGTTCTGCGGGAAGGGAAGGCCGAGCTTCCAATAACTCATTCCCCTTAACTTCAGTTCTTTCATCATATCAAATTTTGCCTGGATGGACCGAGCATCCTCAAACCAAACTTCATGCTGGTTTCCTTCTCCGTCCTGATAGGTGAAAAAAGGTGCTTGAGCTTCAGCATCATATTGAATAGGAACATTATTTTGTGCGGCGATTTCAATGGCTCTTTGCGGGCTGACAGCCTTGGCGACATCTCCCTCTTTAAACGGAAGTGTCCAGTCATATCCATAAAGATTCTGCCCCATCATGATCTTGGAAGAAGGCATTTCGCTTATCGCATACTCCAGGACTTCCCTGACAGGCCCTATCGGCGACACCGCCATAGCGGGACCTCCGCTGTACCCCCATTCATAAGTCATAATGACTACAAAATCAACAATCTCTCCATGGGCTTTATAATCATGAGCTTCATACCATTTTCCTTTTTGGTCTGCGCTCGTTTTAGGAGCGAGAGCGGTGGAAAGAAGCCACCCCTCCTGATTGAAGCGGGCCTTGGCTTTCCGGAGGAACTGGTTGTATGCTTCCCGGTCCTGGGGGCGGAGATATTCAAAATCAAAGTGAATATCCCTGAATCCGTATTTCTTGGCGGTGGCCACCACATTGTCCAGGAACTTGTTCTGGATGTTTTGGTTATTCAAGAGGATTCTTCCGACTTCATCACTAAATTGTCCTTCCTCTTGGTTCGTAATGGCCATCATGAGGACATTTCCATTTGCTCTCCCAATCTCCAATAGATTCCCAAGTGGCGGCTCTTTCAATGTACCGTCGCGTTTTGCTTCAAAGTCGAAAGGAGCAAGATAGGTAAGATAAGGAGCGGCTTCTCTTGCGGCTTCCTCCAAATTCGGCTGCACGGTTGTGCCATAAGGTTCTACATAGGCATTGAATTCAGCATCCGTTTTCGGGCGCTCGGGGATATAAAGACGGAAACCTACCTGCAGCGGCTGATTAACGGAAATACCGTTGATCTGTGCAAGTTCCTGATAGGAAATCCCGAACCTGCGGCTGATAGACCATAAGCTGTCTCCCGGCTGTACAAAATAAAATAAACCTACAATGGGGATGACCAGGGTCTGGCCGGCGACGAGATTGTCAGGATTAGGAAGATCATTCGCTTCCACGATATCTTCAACAGATGAATTATATGTTTGAGCAATTCCAAACAACGACTGATTAGGTTGGACCACATGGATTTGCATTACTTGCCCTCCCTTTAACATTTTCACTGTAAGAAATGTATGTGGGAAAAGAGGGAAGTATGATGATTGAGAAAGATTTTTTAACGGATATTTTTATTAAAGGTTTTTTCGCGAGGATGGATTCCCGCTCCAGGAGCAGAATTTCGCGGGGCGGGCAGTGGAATTTGACTTCCTGCTTATATCACAGGAGATCATGCGCCTGCTGTGAATAACGCCTTTAGTAACTTTGAAATGTCCCGGCCGGTGCAAGGATGCTGATTCCCAAATGTGGAATTAGTGAGGATTACATTAATTGATTAGGGGTCCAGGTTAGGTACCCTAGAAATAGAGGGAAATTTTCCCCTTAATTAATAAAAGGGGACCGAAAATTATCTAAATAGAGGGAGAAATTCCCCTTATTTAACTCAAAAGGCTCGAAAAAGGGTGCCTCTGGCTTCCATAAGGGGAAAAACTCCCCTTATTCATCAACAAAACAGTGTGAATTGTGTAATTAACGGTAAAATTTCCCCTTATTTTTTACGGTTAGTTACTCATAGGGACATGGCCTTTATTACTCTTTTTTCTGGCTCTTTTCGTAAACTTTGTTGCTATTTGATACTAATTCCGAAAAAAATAACCATATTAAGAGGGGTAAAAACTGGTAACAGCAAAAGAAATGAGCTACTCTCCCTCGATAAGAGAAAAAACTCTTAGTATCCGGGGAAAATCCGGCTATTTGGATTTTCCGAAATCAGCAATATATGCAGAAACAGCCTTTTTCTAGAGGGTAATTCGTAAGCTCTATTGATTGAATTTTAAATCAAACAATAAAGGACCGAAACTCTACTGGTAAGCCTGCCCTTAGGATTTTCTAGTATCAAGCAAAAACAGCTCTGGAAAAAAGTGTGTCAATAGTAACGCTATAAGATACTTCCTGAGTCAACGATTTCCGCCTTCAACACATTCTTCATCATCTCTATGGCATATCGGTTATCATCCTCACTTACAGAAGCAATGCAGTCTTGCGGAATGATCAGGCTGAATTCCCTCATATAAGCATCATTGGCCGTGAATAATACACAGATATTTCCGGCGATGCCAGTAAGGATGAGTGTATCGACCTGTAAGGAGTGAAGAAGGGTATTCAAGGCGGTACCATAGAAAGCGGAGTGTTTCGGTTTGATCAAAAAATAGTCATCTTTTCCGGGCTTCAATGTTTCGATGATGGGCCGGCTGGTGTCATTCAGGCATTTATTATAGATTTTTTTCAAATCGGCCTGCCAGAGGGTATAATGGTCATTAATATAGATGACAGGCATATTGTGCTGCCGGCAGGCACTGCGCAGGGAATTAAGAGGCTTAACCATCTTCCTGGTATGGTCAGCAAGTGTCTGGCCGTGTTCAAATTGAAATGGATTCAGGATATCTATAATTAATAGAGCGGTATGGTCATTCATCGTTATCCTCCTTTTGCAATAGTGTGGGGAGGGGAGAATGATTTTATCCATACAGCCAGTGACAATTAAGGGTAAGGAGTTATACAGGTGGATACCAAACAGGAGTACTTTATGAAACTTGCCATAGATGAGGCTAAGAAAGCCGAAGGAAAAGAAGAAGTCCCGATCGGGGCAGTGGTCGTGCTGGATGGTGAAGTGATTGGGGCGGCCCATAATCTTAGGGAAACAACACAAAATGCCGTAACTCATGCGGAACTGCTGGCGATTGAACAAGCCTGTGAAAAAATGGGTACCTGGAGGCTGGAAGGGGCGGAGCTCTATGTCACATTGGAGCCCTGCCCGATGTGTTCCGGTGCAATCCTTTTATCAAGAATCAACACTGTGGTGTATGGCGCACCCGATCCAAAAGCTGGGTGTGCAGGAACCCTGATGAATCTTCTGGAGGATGAACGCTTTAACCACCAATGTGAGGTGGTGCCGGGGGTGCTGCAGGAGGAATGCGGACAGCTTCTGACAAGCTTCTTCCGCAGGCTCCGTGCTAGAAAAAAAGAGGAAAAGATAAAAAGGAAAGCAGAGCTGGAACAGGATACAGGAATTGACAATCTCTAACCCATTGCTTTTTTCCGTAAGAGCTAGTATACTAATATTTGCGTCGGACATGGCGCAACTAAATATGGTATCAATTTTGCCGTGCTAGGCGGGGAGGTAGCGGTGCCCTGTACTCGCAATCCGCTCCAGCGAGGCTGAATCCCTTCCTGAGGCTTGCACTCTGTAAGGCCTGCCTCAAGTAAGTGGTGTTGACGCCCGGGTCCTGCGCAATGGGAACCCATGAACCATGTCAGGTCCGGAAGGAAGCAGCATTAAGTGGACTATCTCATGTGCCGCGGGGTTGCCTGGGCCGAGCTAACTGCTTGAGTAACGCTTATGGATGCATGTCGACGGAAGGTGCACGGCAGTTTAATACTTATAATGAAACTCATCCTTTGCGGGGTGAGTTTTTTGTATACAGAAAGAACTTCAACAAAAACCCCGATAATCGTAAAACAGTCTTTGTAAAACCAATTTTACTTAAGTTATAATAGATAGATGAGAATAAACTTTACAAACATGCCCGTCGAAGCCTTCATAGGAAACGGCCGTTTTATGAAAATACATATAAAAGGAGGAGAACGTTTTGAGTTATCAAGCTTTATATAGAGTCTGGCGTCCGCAGCAATTTCTTGATGTAGTCGGCCAGCAGCATGTAACGAAAACACTGCAGAATGCTCTCCTCCAGCAAAAGATCTCACATGCCTATCTTTTCTCGGGACCCAGGGGGACTGGGAAAACGAGTGCTGCCAAGATCCTGGCCAAGGCAGTCAACTGTGAAAGAGCTCCGATTGCAGAGCCTTGCAATGAATGTGACTCCTGTATCGGGATTACAGACGGATCCATTCCTGATGTCATCGAGATTGATGCAGCCTCCAATAATGGGGTTGAAGAAATTCGAGATATCCGTGACAAAGTTAAATATGCACCTAACGTGGTTTCCTATAAGGTCTATATTATAGATGAGGTCCATATGCTGTCTATCGGAGCGTTCAATGCCCTGTTAAAAACACTGGAAGAACCTCCGAAGCACGTGATCTTCATCCTGGCCACCACCGAGCCGCATAAAATTCCGCTTACCATCATTTCAAGGTGTCAGCGTTTCGATTTCAAAAGGATTACGGCAAGGGATATTGTTGGCCGAATGACTCATATTGCTGATGAATCGGGTGTACAATATGAAGAAAAAGCACTGCATGTAGTCGCAAGGGCGGCAGAAGGCGGAATGCGTGATGCCCTCAGCCTCCTGGACCAGGCGATATCCTTCAGCCAGGACAGAGTGACGGTGGATGATGCCCTGACAGTAACCGGGGCGGTATCGCAGGTCTACCTGAATAGGCTGGCCAAGGCGATTTTTGAAAATGAAGTAGCCGACGCCCTTCAAGCTTTGGAAGAGCTGCTTTTTCAAGGAAAAGACCCGGCGAGGCTGACCGAAGACCTTGTCTTGTACTTCAGGGATATGCTGCTTCACCAGACGGCTCCAAACTTGGAGGAGTCACTAGAAAGGGTCATGCTGGATGAAGATTTCAAGGCATTGGCCGAAAGGGTCTCACCTCAGCATATTTACCGATTTATTGATATACTTAATGATGCACAGCAAGAAATGAAATTCACCAATCATGCCCGGATCTATATAGAGGTTTCCATAGTGAAACTTTGTCAGATTGAAGTGGAGAACAAGGTGTCTTCGCCGGAAATCGGGCAGCTGATTCAAAAGGTACAGAGCTTGGAGAATGAATTGCAGCAGCTTAAGGCGAAGGGAGTCTCCGTACAACAGGAAGCAGCACCTGCGCCTAAGAAGCGGGCACCTTCTTCCCGAAAAGGTTTCAAGGTTGCGACGGGAATGGTACAGGAAGTATTGAAGACAGCGACGAAGGAAGATCTGAATCTTATTAAGAGTCGCTGGGGTGAAATGCTCGAAATTCTTAATCAGCGGCAGATGCGCTCACAAGCAGCACTGCTCAATGATGCCGAACCTGTTGCTGCCTCCTCTCATTCTTTCATCCTGAAATTCAAGTATGACATCCACTGCCAGATGGCGATGGAGAATGCTGGCTTCACGGAGGCATTGGGTTCTATCCTGGGACAGTTGGCCGGCACGGAATACCAGCCGATCGGCATCCCGGAAGACCAGTGGCAGAGTGTGAGAGAGGACTTCATCAAGCACCAGAGAACCGATGATCCGGATTCTGCTGCAGGTGAAGAGGCAGAAGATCCGTTGATTGCTGAAGCAAGAAAGCTTGTAGGAGAAGATTTAATAGAAATAAGAGAATAAAATTAATGGAGGTTTTTTACTATGCGTGGAATGGGAAATATGCAAGGTATGATGAAACAGATGCAAAAGATGCAAAAGCAGATGGCTCAAGCTCAGGAGGAACTGGGTGAAAAGCGCTTAGAAGGAACAGCAGGCGGCGGAATGGTAACAGTTATCGTTTCCGGCCATAAAGAAGTATTAGAAGTGAATATCAAGGAAGAAGTAGTAGATCCAGAAGATATCGAAATGCTGCAGGATCTTGTGCTTGCTGCAACAAATGATGCTTTGAAACAAGCAGACGAACTGACGAACTCAACTATGGGACAATTCACCAAAGGAATGAACTTACCGGGAATGTTCTAGGAGGTTTACTATGCATTATCCTGAACCGATATCGAAGCTTATCGACAGCTTCATGAAACTGCCGGGAATAGGGCCGAAAACCGCGGCCCGACTGGCGTTTTTTGTTTTAGGCATGAAAGAGGATACCGTCCTTGAATTTGCCAAGGCGCTAGTGAACGCCAAAAGAAAACTGACCTATTGTTCGGTCTGCGGCCATATCACTGATCAAGACCCTTGTTATATCTGTGAGGACGCAAGAAGGGACAGAAGCATTGTATGTGTCGTTCAAGACCCGAAAGATGTCATTGCTATGGAAAAAATGAAGGAATATAACGGACTCTACCATGTCCTTCACGGAGCAATCTCTCCTATGGATGGAATCGGCCCGGAAGATATCAATGTTCCAGATCTTTTAAAAAGGCTTCAAGATGAACAGGTGGAAGAAGTTATACTTGCTACGAACCCGAACATTGAAGGTGAAGCCACGGCTATGTATATTTCCCGGCTTCTTAAGCCATCCGGCATACGCATTACAAGGATTGCTCACGGGCTTCCAGTAGGCGGAGACCTGGAGTACGCGGATGAAGTCACTCTTTCCAAAGCGTTGGAAGGAAGAAGAGATGTGTAGAACAGGAGTGGAATGTGAGTATGTTCTTTCGAAAACAAGGTAAATTGCGAAAAGAGTATGAGAATAAACTGCTCCATTCATTGGAAGAAACAAAAAAAGATTGGATCTCTCAGCAGGCGTTAGAAGATTTGAGTATAGAGAACTCTTATGAGATCAATTACCAATCCAAGATTGCCGAGGCCAAATACTTTTTCTTCTTCAGGGAAGCGAAAAATAGAAAAGTCGTCATAAAAAGGTAGACAACCCTCATATCCTCTCTATAAGGAAGTGATTTATCCTTTAAAGGGAGGGAAGTATGATGAGTCCGGTTGTGGTTATCGCTGTTATCAGCAGTTTGATTGTATTTCTGCTTGCAGCAGGGACTCCGTTCAAACCTGCAAAATTTGCTGGACAGCTATGCATGAAGGTATTGATCGGGGCACTGTTCTTGTTTTTCTTAAATGCTTTTGGAAGCCAATTCGGCATACATGTTCCAATTAACCTTGTGACTTCTTCGATATCCGGGATTCTCGGAATACCTGGAGTAGTAGGGTTAGCCATCATTCAAATGTATATTATCGTATAAACTCCGCTGAAATCTTAAGCGGGGTTTTTGTTTTCAGTGATGTAACTCTTTATACGCCCAACTATAAAAGCACCCTGCTAGTTAATTAGAATCCAGGTAAGAAGAGAGTAAAAAGATTTCAGTGCAGAGGCGCTCGGGGCGACGGGACAGAACCTTCGCTGTATAGATAAAAATGGACTTAAAGGAATAGATTTTAAGGAAGTTCTTTTCTTTTGAAAAAACTTTTAAATATGTGTTGACGTATTTAAGTTATCCATGATATTATATTCCTTGTCGCTGAAACAACAGCGCAATGATTTCGAAAAAAATATTGACACCACATTACGGCTTGTGTTACACTAATTTGGTGCTCAAGATAGACACATTGAACATTGAAAACTAAACAACTCAAAACGTCAACGTAAATCTAGTAAGAACATGTTTCTTACAAAGTTGCTAACACTTTAATTAGCAAATGAGCAAGTCAAACTTCTTTCGGAGAGTTTGATCCTGGCTCAGGACGAACGCTGGCGGCGTGCCTAATACATGCAAGTCGAGCGGATTGATGGGAGCTTGCTCCCTGAAATCAGCGGCGGACGGGTGAGTAACACGTGGGTAACCTGCCTGTAAGACTGGGATAACTCCGGGAAACCGGGGCTAATACCGGATAGTTCTTTTCCTCGCATGAGGAAAAGTGGAAAGGCGGCTTCGGCTGCCAC
>NZ_VTEH01000030.1 GCF_008180615.1 Rossellomorea vietnamensis | reverse complement strand
TGCCGTCTCCGAAGGAGATCTCTTAAGGTGACGATATACAGTCGCCCTGGACACCCCCAGCTTATCTGCTACTTTGGTTTTACTGAACCCTTTCTTGAGTAACTGCTGTATTTCCATATACATTTCCCACTTATCCACCTTTTCTCAGCCCTCCAATGATTTACAAATCAAACCATCATCATACAATGGAAGGGCCATATATTTTACTGGTATATTAGGGTAAATAAGTGTTTCATCTTATCTAGCAAAAACTGTCTACTTTAGTTTAGCAGTCACAAACGTCTTATAACGATGATATTGAACTGCCAAACGCAAACCTGTTTAGTTGGGTTATAGCTGATGGCAATTATTCAAAGAATATCCAACTTCGTCAAAAAATTTATCTGTTAGGAATTATTAACCGTGAGAAGATTACTTCTGACGAAAGTATGGAAATGCCTGCTAAACTTTCTAAAGAAATAATAGAAAGGCTGGGAGAAAGTTATAATATTACTTCCCTTCAAGTAATCTATACAGATGTAAACGGTCAATATGAAATTGTATTAGATGACATGAAATCAATGTCATTCAATACCTTGCGAAAGAATACATCAAAAATGGAGAGGATTGGAGAGGAAGAGAAAGAAATAATTCGTAAGCTAAATGAATCTTAAATAATCACCTAGCATCTTAACCGGTTTGTTAGGAATAATCTTTATATCCGGTCATGGAATTAAGTTCACGTCCAGGTATTCTTTTATTTTTCAGGGCATGTACTCTTCGTCAGAAAGAATTCTGGTTAATCGATTAAAGCATCAACTCAGACCAATAAAGTAAATATTCTTCATCAGCACTTGATTACAGTCAAAAACGTGGATAGCGAAGGGCGGACAATTGTGTTATCCTTTATGTATAATTTTTGTTATGAAAAAGGCTGTAGAACATATTTTAAGAAATGGAAAGGACTGAACTTACAAATAATGATTCTTTATTCAGTTACCTTATGAATTTAATATTTTCAGTCTTTAAGGTATAGGATTAGCCTGATTTTTGTTTGTAGTCAGTCACACTTTATGTGCCAAAACACATGGTATAGTAGAGGCTTTTGTATATAAATTTTTTTATCAATCCTTCCGCAAATGGAAAGGATTTTTATTTTTTATAAAAGAATATTTGATTCATGAGCTATATTCTAATGAAAAGGAGAGATAATATGTCTTTAGAATTGGATGTTACACATGTATTACTCCGTATAAGTCGATATACTCCATCAGGCTTGTACGGAGTGAAGTAGTCGAGATGGATATACCGACTTTGTATTTGTAGAAAAGCGTAAAATACAAAGGAGGAATTAATATGTCAATGATACAAGTTCAGAATTTAACTTTCTCTTATCCGAGTAGTTTTGATCCTATTTTTGAAAATGTAAACTTTGGGATCGATACAGATTGGAAGTTGGGTTTTATAGGCAGAAATGGACGAGGGAAAACAACCTTCTTTAATTTGCTGCTAGGGAAATTTGATTACAGTGGAAAAATTATATCTTCCGTCAATTATAACTATTTTCCTTTTCCAATAAGAGATAAAAGTAAGGATACTCATGAAATTTTAGAAGAAATATGCCCTCAGGCAGAAGATTGGGAGTTCCTTCGAGAAATTGCTTATTTGGATGTCGATGCCGAAGCAATGTACCGCCCCTTTGAAACGCTGTCAAATGGTGAACAAACAAAAGTCCTGCTTGCTGCGCTATTTTTAAACGAGGGACAATTTTTGTTAATTGATGAACCCACTAACCATTTAGATACTGAAGGACGGAAAGTGGTCTCTAGTTACTTGAAAAAGAAGAAGGGATTTATTTTAATTTCTCATGATCGAAACTTTTTAGATGGCTGCGTAGATCATATTTTGTCTATAAACAGAGAGAATATTGAAGTTCAAAGTGGAAATTATTCTTCTTGGAAAGTGAACTTTGACCGCCAGCAGGAACATGAAGAAGCAGCAAATGAACGCTTGGAGAAAGATATTGGAAGGCTGAAACAATCTTCAAGACGTTCAGCAGGCTGGTCTAATCAAGTCGAAGCTACTAAGAATGGAACAACGAATTCAGGTTCAAAATTGGATAAAGGTTTTGTAGGTCATAAAGCATCGAAAATGATGAAACGCTCAAAGAACCTGGAGGCCCGGCAGCAAAAAGCTATTGAAGAAAAATCGAACCTATTAAAAAATGTTGAAAAAACAGAAGCCCTGCAGATCGAACCCTTAAAATATAAATCCAAGGAGATCATCCAAATTACAGATATGTCTGTAGTGTATGATGGTCAATTGGTGAACAAACCTGTCAGCTTCTCTATTGAACAAGGAGATAGAATTGTCTTGGAAGGAAAGAATGGCAGCGGAAAGAGCAGCATTTTAAAATCAATCTTAGGACATCCAATTCAGCATACCGGTGTTATGAATAAAGGATCTAATCTCATCATTTCTTATGTTCAGCAAGATACCTCCCATTTGAAGGGATCGCTGGCTGATTTTATCGAGGAACATCAGATAGATGAGACTTTATTTAAGTCGATATTGAGAAAAATGGATTTCGATCGAATTCAGTTTGAAAAAGATATCTTCTTTTATTCAGGTGGACAGAAGAAAAAGTTGCTTATTGCTAAGAGTTTGTGTGAAAAGGCTCACCTATATATTTGGGATGAACCATTAAATTTTATTGATGTATACTCTCGCGTGCAAATCGAAGAGCTTATTCAAACATTCAATCCCACCATGATTTTTGTAGAACATGACGATACTTTCCAAAAGACAATTGCTACCAAAAGAGTAAATGTGGATAAAGCGTAGTTATGAAGCAGTCCTCATAAAAAAGGGCTGAACGCAGAATCGAGAATAAGGTCCTAATCCTGGTACACTAACCTATTAATGTACCGGGTATTAGGGCCTTTTTTTATTGAGGTGTCACACATTTATATTTTTTGATAAAAAATAGTTTACTAAAACGGTGTCTCTTTCCTTAAAATCTCTCTACATATAAGGTGAAAAAGACTTTTAGGGAGGAATTACAAATGACAGGATGGATTAAATTTAACCGAAGCATGATTGATAGTCCGATTTGGGGGAGCCCGTTTACCTTGAGGCTTCTATTATTGCTGAGCTGCAGGGCACTGCAGAAGGAATTCATGTATGTGGAAGAAGTGAAGGTGCTTAGAGGTCAATACTTGCGCTCGTATTCGCGTCTGGCGGAAGATTTGCAGTATGTAGAGAATGGGAATTTGAAGATCCCGTCGAAGAATATGATTAGATTGAGTGTGGAACGTTTGAGAAAGTATGGTCTCATCTCTACGGAGGAAACCAAAATTGGTACGTTGTTCACATTACACCAGAATGAAAATGATTTTTCTGTGCCCGAAAACGGGAGAACGGAAGATGAAGAACAGAATGACGAGCCGGTAATGAATGCGCCACTAAAAGAAGAATGTAAGAAAGGTAGAGAAAAGAAAGAAAAAGAGAGCGTGCGCGCGAGAGAGGACCTGTCTTCCAATCCAGAGGTGCAGATGAGAGTCGAGAAGGTCACGGAAAAATTTTTGAAGCTGCGAAATTCAGGGTTCTATATTTTGCCTAAGGAGCAGTGTGCCATTGAAAAAATTGCTGAGAAGGATATCGAAGTGGAGACGCTGCTGTGCTGGATGGAGGAGATAGAGTCCTCCTATCGAAAGCGGAATGAGGACAGCACGATCAAGTCGTTTGCCTACTACGACAAGGCTTTGCTGCAGAAAATCAGTATTTCCAGGAGTACTCCAAAGCTCCCGAGCTCTTCTGCCAACCTGGTAAAAGAAACAAATGACTTCCTGGCCAAGCTCGAGAGGTGGAAGAGGGAGGCGGAGGTCCGTATTGCAAACGGATCCAAGAGAATCAAGCCGTCCATTGGACCTGTATGGGCCCGATAGATTAGCGGGTTGCAGGAGTTGTTGCGTAGAGCATGCTGTTCAGAGCGATTTTTCTGTAACCTAGGCCATCAATGACCTCTTCTGAACATTTTCGTAGAGCCGTCACTAGGTTACGGGCGTCACTGTGATCAGCCCATTTCACTTTTCTGTTAATCCCGACTCTTTCCGTTAGTGATTTCGATAGGATTGCGGTACTATAAAAAGTAAAGTCTTAATCATCATCGCTTACTGAATGCTAACTCTTTCGGAATATAGGCCAGGCTGCGATTCCTTGTAAGACTGCAGAATCGAAATCACTTAAAAAAGGGGCATGAAAAATACATATGGTCATTCTTGTTTTTATCATCACACTGCTGCTTTATGGCGGTCTTGTCTACTATATCGGCTGGCGCGGCTTACACTGGCTGCGGCCGAAGTCTTCAACCAGACGTTTTAAGATCCTATACAGCCTGGTTATCGTGCTGGCAGCCACTTCGTTTATCGTGGGCCGCATGACTGGACTCACGTTTATCAATATTATCGGAGCATACTGGATGGCCTGCTTTTATCTGCTTCTGCTGCTTGTTCCTCTTGCTCATGTTACAGTCATCCTCCTGCGCCTCACGAGGCTGCCGCGACATGGAACACAGAAGTGGGCGGGATTCATTACCCTTGGACTGCTGATCTTCTTTATGGCATGGGGCAGCTATAACGCATTCAGCCCCGTTGTCCGCGATTATGATATACAGATCGATAAAGGCTCGTCTACACTCGACGAACTTCATATCGTGATGGCCGCCGACATGCACTTTGGCCTGCTGTCAGGCAAAGATCATGCAGAGCGTTTTGTAAAAGAAACCAACGCACTCAACCCGGACATTATTCTGCTTCCGGGCGATCTCTTTGACGATGATGTGCAGCCATTCCTTGACCAGGAGATTGATAAAATTCTTTCGAAGCTCCAGGCACCATTTGGAGTCTATGCCTCGCTTGGCAACCATGACAGACACGATGGCACCATGAAAGAACTGATAGAGTCATTGGAGCAGGGAGGCATCACAGTGCTCTATGACGAGACAGTAGACGTTGAAGGGCAATTCACGCTGATTGGCCGAAAAGACCGGATCGACGATGAAAGATTGCCATTAGATGCATTAATTAATGACGTAGACCAAACCAAACCTAAAATCTTAATCGATCACCAGCCATATGACCTCGACATCGCCCAGCGGGAAGGCATTGACCTCATGGTGTCCGGCCATACCCACCGTGGGCAGATCTTCCCTGGGAGCCTGCTGACTGATATGATCTATGAAAATGATTGGGGCCATTTGCAGAAGGAACAGATGCATTCGATCGTGACATCAGGTTTTGGTTTTTGGGGGCCTCCTATTCGGTTGGGTACTCGGGCTGAGGTTGTTAGTATTTGGGTTGAGTTTAAGTAGGGATATTATTTTTGGTTTGAAAAAAATTAGTATCTATCAAAATTCAATTGTGATTTTTGCTGTGTGAATTGAATAGTTCTTCCTAATTATTTTCTCAAAGGGCGTACATCTACAGGATTTACGCCCTTTATCGTTGAAGAAGAAAGAGAACTCATTTCTCAGTATTCAGAAGGACAGGTGAGCAAGATGTCACTGGAAAAGAAATCAATAGAGGAACTCTTAGACTTAGAAGAAGAGCTAAAAGCAGAAATTGATCTGAAAGAGAACGTTTCCTATGCCAAATTGATCAGACTTTACGAAACACTGTATCGGAAAATTCGCAGAGACCCTAACAATGAATACCAGGCAAGCCTGGAAAAAATCAGACAGCATCTAATCTTTCACCTTGTCCAGTATGGGACTTACATGAAGACCGTTTACCGGCAGGATGACAGAGCAGCAGAAACCTCTTTGGAAAAAGCGCTTCGATACGAAAAGAATTTACCTATTGTGCATTACCGATTGGGATTTTTACATTATAAACAGCGCAGCTATACATCAGCCCTTCTGCACTTCGATAGTGCTCTTCGTTTTCAAATGTCTCACGGCTTTGATAAATATAAATTGAATGATCAGCAGCTCCATAATTGTCACCTGTACCTATCAAGCTGTGGGCTGTTTATAGCGAAGAATACCCAGGAGGATCTTGATAATCTAGATCTCAATGTGAATATAGAAAATGTTCTTCATTATGAAGTTTCTCCTCTGTATCGTTTGATTTCAGAAAATGAACAGTATCTTGCTCGACATGAATACTGCAAAATTTCATCTGGGTCTGAAGAATATTGCACCAAGCAAGACTGTGAGTCAGCTAGAGAAGAACGGGAATCTATTATCCTCGACTTTACGGAGCGGGAGATTTCAGTCATATATAACGGGAAAATGAATGTTTTATCAAGAAACCGCGGGGAAATCCTCCGCTACTTTCTCCTTAAAAGTAATGAGTCCGCACCTTTAACAAGACATGACTTTTACGATATCTTTTCAGTGTCTGGAGAAAACGGTGGGGTCTCGACAAACACTTATACTCAAAATATCAGAAGGTTAAGGGCTGTATTTAAGGAAATTGAGATTAAGGAAGATATCCTAATCAACAAACCCGGCAGCTCTGAAACCGCTTATTATTTCAACCACCAATATCCCTTTATCATCCTGCACAGAAGTGATGACACGTTCCTCCTGAACGGATGACAGGGGTGTCATCGCCCTTTTCGTATACTTAAGCTACAAACGAAAGGGAGATGATGAGGATATGAGAAAAACGTGGAATCAATTATTTGTGAGGCAGGGTTGGATGCTGGCTGAGAAGGAAGAAAATGTGTTTGACTGCAGCAGAGAAACCAATGTTAACCTTCAATTTTTAATGAAATCTCTGAAAACTGCCTGTGTTGAATTCGCTTTGAAAAATGGAGAACTAACACTTCCTGTGGTACCTATCTCAGAAGAAGAGTGGCTGTCAGCAGTTGATTTTGAAGGAAGAGGTCATGGAGAAGGGTTGTGGTTTAAGCCTGGAGTCGATGAACCTAAAGTGAATGAACTGGATACCTATATCAGCGGTATTGTTCGTCAGTTGAACCGACTGGGCTTTTACACAAAGGGCTCATGTGATGGCCATAAAAGAGGGGCAGCTCATATTATGCTTACTAAGGATTATGACATGGAGAAGATTTCAGGCCTCCTGCTGACTCTCGGAAACAGGAAGATCTTTTGGATGGAACGGGCAAACAGTTGCTATTTATCTCTTCATCTTGACAGAACCCAGTTGCTGGACCTTGCTGAAAAATTAAGCATTATAAAAGAAGATTGGTTAGTAAAAGGGATGGAGTTCATTAAAGAAAAGCTGTTTCAGCATAAAGTCGAAGAACTTCTGATGATTCCTGGGGAAAGTGGAAATGAAAGAGAAGTCAGAAGCTATGTAGCTAATAAACTGTCACCACTCGTAGATTACCTAACTATAGACCGTGCAGGGAACCTTCTAGCTGAAAAAACGTATAACGGCGGCAATGGACCGGTTATTCTGTTGAATGCCCATCTAGATACTGTATTCGAAATTGAGGAAGGCAGAGAAATCATCAAGAATGGCACGCTCTGGACCAGCAGCGAGGGTATATTAGGAGCAGATGACAGGGCGGGTGTAGCCATCCTTCTTCATATAGCAGAACATCTTCACCACTCTTCCTTCAAGGGTAAAGTGAAGTTCATCTTTACCGTCGAAGAGGAATGCGGCCTCGTAGGAGCAAACCAGGTAGATGAATACTTCCTCTGGAACACAGATGCTGCCATTGTGGTAGACCGCCGAGGCAAAGGTGACATTGTCACTTCCTGCGGAGGCTATATACCATTCTGTCATCCACTTTACGGAAGCTTTTTTGAAAATACAGCTGAGGAAGAAGGCTTAGCAGGTTGGACGGTTACTCCAGGAGGAAGCAGTGATACACGAGTTTGGGCTTCACATGGCATTCAAAGTGTCAACCTGTCTGCTGGGTACTATAACGAGCATACGGAGGAAGAATCACTCGATGTAGCCGCATGCTACAGAACAGCACAGCTAATCCAAGGATTCTTTGAGAGAAGGAATGAGCTGAGAAAAGTTTTGCGTGACATCAGACGCAAAGAAAGGGGAAGTGACATCTTATCTAAAGCTCTTTAAACCTGGAGGGATGCTCATGCAAACGAACGGTATGGCAAGGGGATACATGGTGAGGGTTATGAAAGGTGAAGACTTCTTAAAGCATGTGGCTGAAACAATTGAACGACAGCTTAAAGAATGGGATGTAACCTATGTTGTGATTTTAATGAAGCTTAAGGATTATGAAATGGTTATAAGGAATGGAAACCAAGAAAATCAGGTGGTACTGACTGAGCAGGAAATCCAACTGCTGCAGAATACAGGACTGTATCAACTCGATAACCGGATCTGGAGAGATCTAATTAATCAGGGACTGGTTATTCACAAAGGGTACGGAAACTACTTGAGCACAGTCCTATAAGCGGGATTTAAATGGAGGGCTATCTATCAGATAGCTCTTTTTCCTATGATTTGGTAAGATGAAATGGAAAATAATTCACTATTCATAGTTCGTTTGGAGGGACCCCCATGCCTGTTTATAACAAATTAGTCCGTAATAGAATCCCAGAAATAATTGAGTCGAATGGAAAGAGATTTTCAACCAGAATCCTTTCTGATGAAGAATACATAACAGAATTGGAGAATAAAAGCTTTGAAGAATTAGAGGAATATCGTGATGCAGAAACAAGAGATGTTGCCCTGGAAGAGCTGGCTGATTTGATGGAGATTGTTCATGCATTTGCTAATTCACATGGCAGCACCTTGGAAGAAGTAGAAGAGATTCGCCGTATGAAAGCAGAAAAACGAGGCGCTTTTGACAAAAAAATATTTTTAATAGATGTAGAGGATTAAACATAGCAGGAGATGGTTTAAGTGAGTCACAAATTAAGGGTAGGAGAACTCAAAGAGGAATACTTAACAGACGAAGAGATCTGGCGTATTTTTACTGTCGTGCTGTCCAGTAAATCAGTAAAATCTTCTACTTATAAATATGCTTTGATCAAAGCTTTAATTGAAAACTTATATCAGGTAAATGACAACTTTGAAGTGACATATGACCAGCTTGCCTACACCTTTACAAAGGTCTATTGGAATTTGATCGTTACCCATGATCTTACGCAGCACAATAGAGGGAAAACTGCCAGAGTCGTATCAATCATTCAAGAGGAGCAGAGAAAGAACTCCATACCCTCAGAAAATATTTTTGATAAGCTAAAAGATTCCCTCCAGGTAAAGCTGATAGCCAGTGTGAAATCCACCATGAAGATTAATGTCTTTGGTGCTCTGTACGGTGATACTAGAGGGAAGTTCTATGCCTTTGACCATAAAACAGAGAAATTAAGCTTCAACCCGGCCGTTCATGCTTTCATGCTGAATTATCAAAGATTGATCATTCACCTTACCAATTATCACATGGCTGCCATGATCGAGGATTTGAATGACGTACCGAGCATTAACTACCTTCTAGGTAAGGTAGAAAGCATTGCCAAACGATCATCTCTACAGCCATTTGAAAAAATACTGCTTTCTCACTTTGAAGCCAGCTGTTTTTATTGCGGAAAGATGCTGACAGGCAAGAAGAGAGAAACACATGTCGACCATTTCATTCCTTGGTCCTTTGTACAGTCAGACCATATTTGGAATCTTGTGCTGTCCTGTAACAAGTGTAATAGCTCAAAGAGTGATAAGCTGCCGAAAAGAGATTTCCTTGATGGGATTGTTCAACGAAATGAAGAGTTAATTGTTTCAGAGCTGGATGTTCAAGTTGGAAGGCTGATGGAGAATTATAAGGCGAAGAAGATTGTTATGCTCTATGATTACTCTGTTAAGAATGGGTTTGATGCTATATGGACTCCTTAAAAGGACCCTAGAGAGTAATATTGAGCATTTCAATTCATAAAAAAGAAGATAAAAGGAGCAAAGTAACAATGACCTTCTCAATAGACGCAATAGCCCAATTAGATCACTCCAAGGAGTTTGCCATTCTTCATCAGAAGTTTAATAAGTTCAATCCATTAAAGGTACTCAGGGTAGATCAATATGAAATCAGGCATTCGAATGTGTTGGCGTGGCTGCTGGACCCTGAGGAGAACCATTACATGGGTGACTTTTTTGTTAAAAAGCTGTTGTCCCGATTACTGACCAAGCCTGAGAATGAGGATAAATCATCATCCATTCATTTTCTTTCATACATGTATGCTTCTTTCTCTGACTTGGAAGTATTTAGAGAAGTGAATACTGATAAGAATCGGTTCATTGATCTAGTGATAAAGGTACCTTCAGAAAAGTTGGTCATTATGATAGAAAATAAATTTCATGCCATCGAGTCAGAAGGACAACTAGAGGAGTATATTACATATGTTCAGTCTCAGTTCAGCCAAGATGGATACACAATCATTCCTGTATTTCTGACATTAAGAAGCGACTTGCCTTCCTTAGATAAGTATTGGGTGCTGGACTATAATGACATTTTGGAAATCATTGAGACACATATTCATTTGCACAAGGAAGCCATATCTGACCGGATTTTCGATTTTCTTCATGATTATATATGGATACTTCAGGAAGAATTAGTTGATGACAATGATTCAGTTGAGATTGCACTCGAGGTATATAAAGCAAATAAAGCAGCGATTGACTTGCTCTATCTAAATCATTATAAGGACTTGCTTCGACAACCTCGCTATAGGCATGAATCCAATCAATTAAACAACCTGAAGTTATCAGAGAAAGAAATCCTGCACAAAATTTATAAAAGGAACCAGCAAACCATAGATTTCATCTTCAAAATGGGCAGCAATGTTCTCAGAGAGGCCTTTCTCTCATTTGCGAAAATGGAAAAATTCCCGGAAGAAGCGTATAAAGCTCACGTTCAAGTTCCAAACTTCATTCTGTCTGAATGGCAGGATTTTGATCAGGTACTAGGAGAACCTGAAGACGGCTACTGGTTAGGACATGGTCTTATCACTTGGTTCGAACGCACATGGGATGAAAGGTTAAAAATCAATCTTGAAGTGGGACCTATCCCATATGAAAACCGGTTAAAGCTGCTAAATAATCTTGAAAACCAAGGTGTTAACTTCCGGACCTCAGGAAAAATGGAAGGCAAGAAATACACAAAAATTTATACAGCAACCAGTGATGTAGGAGACTGGTCGGATAAACAGATTGTTCTAAAGGAAATGAACAGGTTATATGAAAATCCAAATCTGAAGTCAGTATTCAAGAAAATTGCTATATCTCTTGAGAAAATGGGTGAAGAAGAGGAGCATGTCGAAGAAGTAATTGAAACGGCAACTCGGCAAGATGTTCATACAAACTGTTTACAGAAGCCCTTTTTGCAATTTGCAGAGCAACATCATATTGACGTGGATCGATACGCAGTTCAAACCAACAACGCTTCATTTCTATTACCAATCTTCAGAGAACTTGAAGAAAAGTATGGTCCAACCCGTATTAAGTGGTGGTGGCATAACAGTACCTTCACCTATTGGTTCGACAGGTTAAAAGACGACCGGCTAAAACTCACATTGGAATTAGGACCTCTCCAGCCACAACAACGTCTTACAGTAATAGAGAAACTTGAAAAGCATGGTGTTGCCTTTCAAGAAAGATCGAAGCAGCAGAGCGCAAAGTATACTCGATTATTTTCTCAATCAAAGGTAATAAATGACTGGGAAGATACATCGGAAGTTTACCAGGAGATGGAGCGGTTGTTTGGTGATGCGAAGAATCAATGGTTGCTAGAGTGTATTGAGTTGTTACGGTAATACTTATTGTTTTAAGCAATTATTTATTTCATAGATGTGATAGTTAGGTGTGATGCTAACATGTGAGAGAAACACTTTTGTAAGTGCATTAATAAAGAAAAGGATAAAAACAGCCATTTAATCATCCCTAATAGAGTTCAACAAATACTGGAGTGTTATTTTGACAGAATATTCAGATGAATAAATGAAGGGTATATAGAGGGACATCATACGAAACCTGTTTCTAAAATGGGCGAAACTGAGATAACACTGGTTGAAGACATTGCCTTAGGTTTGTTCTAATTGTCATAGAGTGTTACACCGTAAAAGACCCTGGCAAACAAAAGACCAACTTAAAGAAATTTTAATTGAAAGCTAGAATAAGAGGTGTTTAAATGAAACATAAGAAATAAAGAACTATTTAAATAATATTAATAATAATAAGTAAAGTTTAATTAACCTTCAGCTTAACACTGTGAGTTCAAGTTTTAACACGCACCAAATTTTTTTAAATTAAACATTTGTACCGATCTCGCAAGAGTTCATGTCAGATTAATTATTTATTAATAGTTAATCTTATATTTTAAAATTTAGGAGGAAGAAATAATGCAACAACTGAACGAATTAGAAGAATATTATTTTAAGAGACTAAAACAAATTTTTGAAAAAAATGGTACTTCTTTTGTTAAAAACCTAACTTCGCAATATTTATTTAGTGAAATTGAAGATACATATTCTGGTAAGTCAGGTATTGCAGATGTTATGGAAAGAGTTGTACAAAGAATAATAAGTAATTATACTGATTGGGAAATTTTTTCGCATCCAGCCAGTTCAGATAGTTCTTTTTTAACACCAAAAGCAGTTATTCATATCGATTGTAAATCAACTTTAGATACAGATAGTGATGCAATACAGCACAAAGTTGACCTAGGCAGAAACCAAACATCGTATGCAACGGATTTACCTATCATGTATAATGAAGTTCCGTTTAAGTCTAATCTACCAACTGTATATAATCATACCTTATATGGAAATTTATATACTCTTACATACATTGTTAAGATAGTTTATAACCTAGATGATGGAATTAACTCTTTAAGAAATTTTAAAGTTTACTTATGTTCAGTCCCTAATGGTTTAATGCAGCCAATATTAGGCTTAGAATTTGTGCATGCTGGTAGAGAGTTAGTGAGGCCTATCTACGATGTGTTGAATACAGAGGATTACTTTAATCTCGTTAATGAATTACACTCTGATAATGAAGAAATATTTAATCAATGTTATTATTATGACGAATCGAATGAATTATATAAAGCTTATGAATGGTTAAGTTTTAATGGAAACTCCCTATCAGATGATTACAAAAATCTGAAAAAAGAATTAATCAAAATTTATACTAGAAATAATTTTAACCTCCAGAGAACAAAGTTAAGAGTGAAGTTTTTAGAAATACCTAGGGAAGATGGAAGTGAATATAAATGGAATAGATACCAGGAGTTAACGTTGAAATAGATTTTTTAAAAGCGTAAGTGTTTTTATTTACGCTTTTTTGTCTTAAGCTCTTTTAAAGAACTTTTTTAATTTTCATATGATTATTGAATTTCTTCTGTGTAAATAGCACAATAGTATAGAACCCACATATTTTTTTATAATGGAATTGATTTTAAGTATAAATAATAGCTTGTATCCATCTTTAAATTTTCTGCATTCCATAGAGTAGGAGCCAAAAGCTTCGCGTAATAACCGATACAAAACCACTATTTTGCGCGTTTTTCCACATTCTTTAGCTTTTCCTTAAGTTCAGTAAGTGATGCTTTTATAAATATTGATTTAAAAACAGTGGGACAACTTGCATAGTATACCAAATTGAGATCTAGAACCTCATTAAAAAGAAAGAGTTCTTTCTGCAGGGCAAAACAAGATTTCGATTTACAAAGGTACCCAATTTCGAACTTTTAGACCCTCCTCTAAAAAGGATTAAAGTAATTTATTATAAAAATAACATGGAAAAAAATACAATAAAATGAAATTTTACAAAGAAATCCTAGACAAGCAAAATTAAAACTGGCTATTTTAAAGAATTAATTAAGTTATAATTAATTTTTACTGTATCCTAAGGGTGTGTGTTGTCAAAATTCTTCAGACTATGGGAAATAGAGTTGCAATTATTTATTATTCTTGCAAAACATCAATATTGAAGTTTTTTCCATATAATAAGAAGTTGATAAGGTTTATAAATATCACTTTCAATAACCAGGATTTATGAATATAATATAAGTCTAGTATTTTAAATTTTAATAGGTTTACCTTGAAACAGAACATTTGTTCTGATATAATATTTATATCATATATTTGGTGCCTAAAGTAAATAACAGACTAACTTATGTAGGTGATTTTATGAACGATAAAAAGTATAAAGTAGTATCATTATTTGCAGGCGCTGGCGGAATGGATTTGGGCTTCAAGAATGCTGGTTTCGATATCGTTTGGGCAAATGACTTTAATCAATATGCAGTAGAAACGTACAAACATAATTTTGGAAGCGATCACGTTGTCCTAGGTGATATTACGCAAGTTCCTAGCTCTGATATCCCAGATGGAGTAGATGTGGTTATTGGTGGATTTCCATGTCAAGGTTTCTCGGTGGCTAATACGAGAAGGAACATGGAAGATAAGAGGAATTTTCTATACTTAGAATTACTACGAGTAGTGCGTGATAAACAACCTAAATTTTTTGTAGCTGAAAATGTAAAAGGTCTCCTTTCAATGGGAAAAGGACAAGTTATTGAACTTATTAAATCTGACTTTGAGAAGATTGGGTATAAGGTGGATTATAAAGTTTTAAATTCAGCTGATTATGGGGTTCCACAAGCCAGAGAGAGAGTTATCATTATGGGGAACCGTCTTGGCCTTGAAAATGTCTTCCCTGTGGAAACACATGGTCCAGCTATTCAAGAAGATGAGACAGGGCAAGTTGAAGCTGATCTATTCAAAGAAGCGGAAACACAAAAAAACCTTATTCCCTATATTACAGTGGAAGAAGCGATTGGACATTTAAGTGATGTTCGAACAAGGAATGAACCTTTTGTATTTAACGGGCAAACAATTTTCAACCATGTAGCAGCAGAAAATGTTAGTGATAAATTTTGGGGTAGGAAGCACAAGGTGAATCAAGAAGAAGTATGTGATTATCTTAAATACTGGAGAGAGAAAGCAATGATCTCTGTTAAGAAAATTGATGAACACTTTGGTTATAGACATACAGCCGGTCACTGGTTTAGAAAAGATAATAAATCTGGAAGTATTCCTAAACCTGAAGACTGGTGGGTACTTAAGAAGTTGCTTAAGTTCGACGATACGTTCGATAAGCAGGTAACCGAGTTTATAGAGAAAGAGATAAAATTTGAGCAATCATTACGTATTACAAACTGGGACAGACCTAGTGATACAATTACTGCTTCTCAGCCAGAAATACATGTTAATAAAAAGAGGCGTCTTTCTGTTAGAGAGTGTGCAATTTTACAAAGCTTTCCTAATGACTTTGAGTTTCTAGGTAGTATGAATGCAATGTACACACAGGTAGGGAATGCTGTTCCTGTATTATTAGCAGAAAAGATTGGTCTTTGTGTGAGAGATAGTATTCTTCAACACATGCACAAAGCAAAAGAAGATGCTAATGAATTGCTTGTTGTTAATAGCTGAACATTCATTAAATTAAAGAATATCTTAAAAAAAGAAAGCTGAGTATGTTAAAACTTTGCTTTCTTTTTTCTATTTATTAAAATGTAATATATTTTTCCTTTTGACACTTATAGTAGAGCAAAGATAGTTATGGTAAGTATACGTATACTTATTTGAAAAACTAATTGGGGATTATGATGCGGTTAGTTGTTTAATTGCAATATTTAAAAAGTTTTAACTGCACCTAGCGTCTCACTCCATGCTCAATATCAATTATTGGTTTTTACTATCTTCATCATTATTAATTTTAGTTTTCGAAAGAGCACTTTGTATTCTTTCAACCCCTTGAGGCATAAGATCAATAATGCGCTCTAACAGATGTGTACCCTCATTTAGATGAATAAGTTTAACATTATTAGATTTAACTACCAAAAATGCTATTGGAACTATCGACACACCACCCCCACTACCACCGCCAAAAGGAGTGCTATATAACCCTCTACCTTCCTCAGACTCGGACTTTTCACTTTGGAAATTAAAATCACTCCCACCGGCAGCAAAACCAAATCCAACCTTAGATACCGTGAGGATCACACTGCCGTCTGGTGTCTCAACTGGGTCTCCTATAATCGTATTTACATCGACCATTTGTTTTAGGTTTTCCATTGCAGAGTTCATTAAGCCTTCTATTGGATGATCTCCCATAATTATCACACCTTTCATAAAGGTATCTTTAACAATTTCTACATAATTTATCCATTTATTAAAAAATACTTTGCTTACTCATATGTACTAACTAACTCTCTAAAGTAAAATTATGTCATTTACACAGGGAGTTACAACTATTACAATGGAAATATTAAGATATACTCTAGGAAACTCTAAGGGTTTGTCTTTAAATTTAGTTAAAAGTCTTCAACTTCATGAATTTATAGGGTCACCAGAAAGGGGAACATAATGGGGTATCAGAAAAAACATATCGTAAGGAATGACTTTGAAAATAAAATTCTTGATATAGAAAAGAAGTATTTCAATAAGCTTTTGAAAATTATTCAATCAGAGTCTTTTATTGATGATCTATTATTAATTGAGAAAGAAATAAAGGATAACTATCCAGAGTTTAGAGATATCTGGGATTTGAAGAATAAATTAAAGGTCCCAGCTGAAAGATTAGTCACCCATCACATCTATATGCAATGGCATTCAGAAATTAAAGGGATTTATCCATCTCCTGTTAGTTCTGATGTAGGAATAAGAATGAAGGATGCAGTGATTTGTGTCGATATGAAAACAATTGATACAGATGGAAATAGCGGCGATATTAAATCAACTAGTGTAGAAAAGAATCAAACATCTTTCTCTAACAAGAATTACCCTTATGTACCAATGCAAGCAAATTTAAAATCAATTGATCACTATTCACGATTGCCGGTCCTAACGTTCGTTATTAAATTAATATATACTGACGATAAATACAGTTTTAAACTTAATCGTAATAAATATCCTTCCATTGTACTTACATGTATTCCTAACGGTGAAATATCAAAACTCTTTGATTTTAATATTGTTGATAATGTGAAAACATATGATTATTTTTCAAAAAAAGATGGAGAGCACTTCGAACCAATACAGATCCCTTCTACTCTAAAAACCAGAGAAGCTATTGAAACGTATATGGACAAAGTATGTATTGACGATAGAAAATTTAATAGAGCAAACTTAGGTGGATCTAAACTTGCATACTATAATACGGCTACTCGTACACTGTGGTGGCAAACAACAGAAAGCAGAAAGAAAGTAATTAGAGCTGTTAAGTCTGGCTCAAGTGTTCGCTTTAGTAATAAAACTTTAAAAGCTCGATATGATTCCACAGACGAACCTTGGGAAGGGTATATTGAAATGCATTTACCTGAACCTATATAATAACCCCTTTAATGGATGTATATAGATAAAGAGACAGATCCATATCTTTATATCTAAATATGAATTTTAAAAAAATTGACAGTGTAGAATACCAAGTTGTTGGAAACAAAAAGGAAAAATCTTTAGTGATATAAAGATCACTTTAAAAGTGGTCTTTATATATAGATTACGAACACCTATTTTACAAAAACCTCCTTAACTAGGGAGTAAAAACTTATGTGAAGAGAATATTAGTGATGGAAAGGTAAAAAGTCACAACTAATATTAAATTGGGTAGAAGTGCAGCCATTTGAGTATAAATATTCTTGTATGATTTTGAAGATAAAATCGTTGTGTGAATTCCTGTTTGCAAAAGTGTATATAGATGATCTCCATTGATATAAGGTGAGGCGATGAAGTTCAATACAGCTACAAAAGTAGAACCTAAACACATTTTCCGATTGATTGTGAGAACATCAAGAGAGAGTACGGGATTTTTGTAACAACTTTATTATATACCAAACAGAAGTTTCTGAAGGTAGATATCCGGTTAAGTTGTTTTCAGAATCAGTTAAAGTTATACTCCCTAAAGAATTAAATAAGGTCCATAATGATTCAATAGAAGCTAATTGGCTTTATTCAGTTATTAGATATAGTAAAAAATAGTTAGTTGAGTAAAAAAGTTAAAAAATGTAAACTAGTAATAATAATGAGCAAAATATAGTTGGAGGATTTTTATGGGAACGCAACTTAGTACAATACCTTTAATACCAGTTCAAAGAAAGATATTAGATTTAGAGAGAAAATATTTTTACATCTTACATAATACTTTTACATCTCCAGAGTTTATTGACGATCTAAGAGAAATAGAAAGTAATATAAAGGCTACATATCCAGTATTATCGTTGTTTTCTCAAAAAAAAAATAAAATAGAAGTTGCTTTGGAAAGATTAATGAGATTCTATATGTATAAGACAATCAAAGCCGAGAGTGTTTATCACTCTTCTTTAAGTTCAGACTTGGCTTATTATACTACTGATGCACTAATAAATATTGATGCAAAATCAATAGATATGGAATCAAATGAAATAGACAAAGATAAGGTTATTTTTGAGAAAAACCAAATTAGTTTCCAGAATAATCCGGTTTATAGTAGCTCTCTTCCCTTTTCTGGATTTAAATTTACTCCTAGATTGCCTACGATAGATCCAGTTAAAAACTTACCTACTTTAACTTATTTTATTAAATGTATTTATAAAGACGATACTACTGATTTTAACCTCGTAGGAATAAGTCTTGCTTGTATGCCAAATGGTAAGTTAGGAAATTTATTTGATTTCGATCTGATAACAGGATTTAAAACATATGAATACATAACAACTACTATGGCTGGTGGACCTCTCTTTTCAGCATACGCACCTGTAAATAGTGTCCTACCTCACTGGAGCCCCTTACGTCCGCTAGGAACAAGAAGGGATATATATTATGATACCACTTTAAATAATCCTCTATATCCTACTGATAAAATAGTTTGGGCAAAAAAAGAAGGTGGAAGTAAATACGAAGCATGTATTGATGGTAGAACTGCAAGAGTAAATGTTGATACACTTAAAATTAGATATGATTCTTATAATAATCCTTGGACTGGATATATATATATCGATCTATAAAAATTGAAACTTTAATTACTTTCAATCATGTAAATCCGCCACAGAGAAAGGTTAATATTTCCACCAATTATTTCAAATCATTTTATACAACCTTTAAGCCCAATAGGTTAATCACATAAAAGAGAAGGTTGCTAAACAAACTCTAATAGGTAGAACCTTAAAAGGAAAGCATGATCTGACCAAATCTAATATGCTGCTGTCTTTCATTTATGTATGTATCTAAGGAGAGTAATAAAAATTATTCTGAAGATTACATCACGTTAGCGGTGGTCTTTTTTAATGGGGTAATATAATAATTAACCCTTCTTACATATTTCTCAATTGATGCCCCACTTCTTCGTATGAATGGTAATTAAATTTAAAATTAAAGATTGAATTTAGATGGCCTTTTTACAATGTGCAGTAATTTCCATGTTGCACGGAATTCCAACTAAGCAGAAAAGTAATGCCTAACGCTGAAGATTAGCTTGGTAGTATACAAAGTTGGAGCTTCCCTGGAGAGAAGTATAACGACTGTGCATACTTTCCTGCTTATAACGGTCAGTTAGTCCTTGCTCCTGAAGAAAGTGCAAGTTTGATTGAAAAGCGAATAACAGGAGTAGCCTCAAGTGAGTTCAAATCTATTGATGTAGTGAAAACCCTGGGTAAATGTAACCGTAGAAACAAAATTAGGTATTCTCCCTTTCTGACAAGCTGATGAAATGGAAGTAATAAACGCGGAAGAGACAATTTGTTTTTTTATAACCTAAAGATTTAAATTAGATGAAGAGTCAAATAAAGTAAAAACTCCCCTACCTCTAGGGAACAGGTAGGGTTTTAAAATGCCTTCACTCCATTTTAAGATTCAACCTTTTGACTATTGAATAGTGCATTTCTATATTTCATCCTGATACTGTCTTGTTTATCGCTATAGGTTAAAATCTCACTTATGAAGAAGTCGGTCTAAAATGGCTGTGGTAAGTGTTGGGTCTCCGAGAAACTTTCTCCATTCTCCAAGGCTTCTATTAGAGGTATGGATGAACGCTGCCTTGTCATATACTTTTCATAAGTAAATTGAAAGAATAGGTGGGCATCCTGAGGTTCATATGCCATATACATGAGATTGTTAATTAGATTAGAATTCACGATATGCTTAAATCACATCTTGGATTACCTTACGTACTCCCTTGATTTTAGGACATAGATCAAGCGGTCCATGGAGAGAAATGACACCTGATATCCTTGTTCGATGGCATGAATACCAAGTGCTGTTGAAAAGTGAGTTTTTTCTACACCGGTCGGTACCATAATAATAAGGGTGAGGCATTCATCCACCCAAGAGTGCTGTTTTGAAATATTCAGTTGCTTTTCCTGGTTCAATACATATATATTGGCACCAGGCGATATTAACCAAGTAAACTACCAATCTACCCATTTTATGTAAAAATAGGAGTTCTTTTGTAGTATAATGAAAGAAAACCTCATAATTTGGAGTGTTAGTTGTGGCTTATACAATTCCAGAGAGTATTCGTTCTTCAGCAACGGCAGGGGAACGGCTGCTTTTCAGAACATTGAAGATGTATTTACCTGATGATTATATTGTTTATTTTGAACCGGATATTCATGGACGAAGGCCGGATTTTGTTATAATTGGTCCTGATCTTGGGTTGCTGGTTCTGGAAGTGAAAGATTATACGAAGAATACTTTGTTTCAATTGAACCAGGATGAGTGGACATTGGTGACGACTTCTGGGCAACAGACTAAGGTGAAGAGCCCATTAAAACAGGCGAGAGATAATGTGTTTCATATTGTCGATGCATTGAAGAAGGATAAGAATCTTGTTCAATTGGATGGCAAGTATCAGTTTCAGTTGAAATTTCCTTATGGATTTGGGACTGTTTTTACGAGATTGTCTCAAAGAGATTTTATTGAGAACGATTTGTATTCTGTGATCGAGCCTTCTCTTAGTCTGACCAGAGATGAAATGGATCCGGATAAAGAAGCTTTTTCAGAAGAGAATTTGTATGAGAAGATTGCCAATATGTTTATTGTTCCTTATCGATTAAGAGAACCACTGACGAAAGAAGAGATGGATTCTATCCGCTATCATTTGTTTCCAGAGGTGCGGATCAGTGCAGAGTTTAAAAGGCCGGTGCCTTATCAGGATCAGTTGCTGCTTTCACTACACGATATTAAGGCGATGGACTTACATCAAGAAAATCTGGCTAAGCAGATCGGTGACAAAAACCGTTTGATCCGGGGAGTGGCCGGCAGTGGGAAGACACTTATCCTAGGCAGCCGGGCAAAGATGCTGACGAAAGATCATCCTGATTGGAAGATCCTAATTCTTTGTTATAACATTTCGTTAGCTCGTAATATCGAGCAGATGATTCACCATATGATGCACGAACCTGACAATCTTTTTGACTTTGATTATACCAATACAGACGAACTTCCAGCAGCAAGTCCACATAACATTACGGTAAGAAACTTTCATTCTTGGCTGAAAAATGACTTAAGGATTTCTGAAAGTAGAATTCCGACTGTTCTTGAAAAGTTAAGAAACGGCGAAGCTATACTTCCTACATATGATGCAATTTTAATTGATGAAGGACAGGATTTTGAGTCAGAATGGTTCGAGCTGGTTAGTTGCTTGTTGAATCCGGATACGAAGTCTTTGCTGCTGGTGGAAGATCGTGCACAGTCGATCTATAAACGAAAGAGAAGCTACGTGCAGGATACAGGACTGAATTTCAGAGGACGTTCAAAGGTATTGAACATCAACTACCGGAATACCGCTCAAATTGTGAAGTTTGCATGGGATTTCTATCAATCTCATTCTTCTTTGAAAAACAAGGTTGTGGCGAAGGACTTTGAAGGCGAGATCATTGCCCCTCAGAGTACGAGGCGTAAGGGAGTGGAGCCAGCGATCCTAAAGGCAGATTCATTTTTTACAGAAGCGAAGATCGTCGCCAAGCAAATTAGGAAACTTCATGTACAAAAAAAGGTTCCACTTTCTGAGATGTTAATTCTATATCGAGTGAAAAAGACATACAAAATGAGTTACGTGGATGTACTAAAGGATGCCTTGAAAGCAGAAGGAATTGACTACTTCTGGATCACAGAAAACAGTGAATCGAAGCGGAAATTCGAAAAAGATGATGAGCGTGTGAAAATCAGCACGATCGATAGCAGCAAAGGACTTGATTTTCAGGCCGTTTTCATCGTCAACCTGGATAATATGCCTTTTGCTCTGGAAGATGATGTTGAGAGAGAAGCATCTCTGCTTTACATTGGTATGACGCGCGCAAAGGAATATCTATGTTTGTCTTATTCAGGAGAATCGGAATTCACGAACTATTTTCAAGAAATTGCGGATGAACGGAAGAAGCTGAAGGTGTCATCTGATAAAAGCAGTTGACTAAAAAATGATGTCAGGGAGAAAATGTGACTACCAGTAAAAACACCTGGCTACGCCTAAACCATCATTGGAAGAAAGGAGATGGAAGCGCTATTGAGAATCTACTAAATATAATGATACCTGGTCTAATTGGAGGCCTGATCGCTACAGTAATTTTAGCTCTAGTATATAAAAACAAAGAAAAGAAAGATAAAGGTGTAGTATTCTCCTATTATAAGTTAAGTTACAGAAGAAAAATGATACGAACTTTGTGGTCCATTCCCATACTCGTTATTTTAATTATCGGTATTTCTTTTTTGGCTGAACTAGACCTTACCCAAATTATAATCTTGGCTGTTTTCTTCTTTGCTCTTGACGGAATACAATTTCTCTATAACTACTGGAAGTGGAAAAAACTTGAACAATAATCTTAGACATTTTATAAGTTAAAACCCCAGAAGATGGCTTCTGGGGTTTTAACTGTTTTAATTTTAGGTTTACAAACATGCCGGCATGATTATTTATATACTTGTTGTTTCGGAGAGAGAACGCCTTTTTTAACAAGATTTAAAAGTGCCCGTTCATTTTTGTAACGGAAATAAACCAGCAATCTGTTTAAATCTTTCGTTGTCAGTGTCGAATATTCGGCTCTCATTACATAGTCTTTTTCCAATCGCTTCACAAGGGTTTTGTGTTAATGCTGTCTAAAAACGTCCATATGTTGACGGTATTGTTTGTCCGGGGATTGACGGATATAATGTCCTTAATCACCCTGAAGAAAGGAAAAGACGCCTTCCATTATGCCGGCCATTACCAGTGGCGCGACGGAAGACGTCCCTCAAACAATATGATTGTTGTAAATGATTATATCATAGTGGAATCCGCCGATAAAAGCGTTTTTTATTAAATGTGCAGAAAAGGTTCCTTGTCCCTGTTGTAATCATCAGGACTTCAAGGTCATTGGTTCAAG
>NZ_VTEH01000003.1 GCF_008180615.1 Rossellomorea vietnamensis | reverse complement strand
GCGGTGAGCCTCCCTCTAGAAATGTTGGAGTATCAACGTTTAAAGCAGTTTTTAACAACTATAAAATTTTTTTCTTTGTTACTAATAATCAGGATTTTCTAAATCTATAAGAATTTGTAAAATCATCCTAACGCTTCGCTAGAGCTAATTGGAAATCATTAACTCTCATTACCTATGTGATGCACCTTGGATCTCTGCTATTCTTATGATGACGTACCCTCCCATGTCTCTTGGCGTCTAGCGCGTACATTCCTTCGTTCGGTCTATTCATAAGGCAGAGGCYGGCGATGCTCCTCGAGGGACTCTTGGTCTAATGGCTCATTCGGTGCCGGCTTCTCCGTGTCATCTTATTGTTTAGATATCAAACTACTAAGAAAGTGCTCAAGCCGCCTCTTGGAGGCAATGAAGGTCTGCGATCATAAGGCTTTCATTAAAGTGCACACGTTTGGTACACAAGGCGTGTAGGATTTTCAGTAACTTGCCACATAATACAACCATAGCTTCTTTCTTCTTCAGTGGATTGACAGTACGAGTTGTGTAGTAGTGATATAAAGTCTTAAAGGCAGCGTTGTGTTGAATCAAAGGAAGTATGACCCTAAATAATATGGCCCTTAACTTCCTACGCCCCCTTTTCGAGATTTTCTTTTGGCCTTTATGTTGGCCAGAAGAGTTTTCTCTAAGTGTGAGTCCCGCTAGTTTAATTAATTGGCGTGGATGCTCGTATCGGCTTAGAGAGCCTATCTCAGAGAGTAAATCAACAGCTGTATTTTCACCTAACCCATCCATTGAAAGGATATACTCGTAGTCGGTCAATTGTTCAGCCAGCTCAGTTAATCTGGCTGATAAGRTCTCCARTTGRTTGGAGAGAGATTTAAATTGAGTAATTAACGTATTCATCTCAAACCGTGCCATTTCCAGCCCTTCCATTAACCCAATGGTCTGAGGGGCTGCGGCTTTTACCTTTTTGATACTAGAAACAGAAAGACATTTTAGTCCCTCCACACTTTTGTAAAGCTCAATAAGTTCTTCATCAYTYTTCCCATCAAAATCAATAGGTAAAGGTGTCTTCTCMAGTACGGCACAAGCGTTTTTTCCAAAGCTCTTAAATACATGATGAAACTCKGGAAAATAAAGATCTATCCATCGGATCATACGGTTTTTGAGAGCCGTAAGGTCTTCTTGTATCTTAGAACGTAGACTAGACCCATTACGAAGTTCGGCTTCTACCCCTTCTAAGGTTCGTGAATAGTTGAAACGGCCGTCACGAATTAAGCTGGCGATAACACGTGCGTCTTTCTGATCGTTCTTGGTTTGAAGGTTATCATCTAACTCTTTCGTTCTATTCACATGCATAGGGTTCACCATGACAAACTGAATGTGCTGGTCGACCAAATACGCAGCTAAGTTCATCCAGTAGTGTCCGGTGGGTTCAAAGCCCACTATAACCTTTGATTTTTCATGTAAAGCTTGTAGAGATTGAATTCTTTTGTCCAGCTGTTCAAATCCAGCTTGTGATTGAAAAAATGGAAAAGACTTTTGTAAAACACGACCACGATCATCCATCGCACATGCGAAGTGTTTCTTTTTGGCAATATCGATTCCAATGACCAGGGTGTCTTCAGAGACTTGATTAATTTTGTGATTCATATTACGATTCATTATGGTCCTCCTGTATGGTAGTGAGTTTCGATTTGGTCGTTGACACTCATGCATCATACAAGAGGACTTTTTCTTTTTCAAGACCTCTAAAAGTTTATAAACAGGAATGCTCCTCGGCTNAAGGTTATCATCTAACTCTTTCGTTCTATTCACATGCATAGGGTTCACCATGACAAACTGAATGTGCTGGTCGACCAAATACGCAGCTAAGTTCATCCAGTAGTGTCCGGTGGGTTCAAAGCCCACTATAACCTTTGATTTTTCATGTAAAGCTTGTAGAGATTGAATTCTTTTGTCCAGCTGTTCAAATCCAGCTTGTGATTGAAAAAATGGAAAAGACTTTTGTAAAACACGACCACGATCATCCATCGCACATGCGAAGTGTTTCTTTTTGGCAATGTCGATTCCAATGACCAGGGTGTCTTCAGAGACTTGATTAATTTTGTGATTCATATTACGATTCATTATGGTCCTCCTGTATGGTAGTGAGTTTCGATTTGGTCGTTGACACTCATGCATCATACAAGAGGACTTTTTCTTTTTCAAGACCTCTAAAAGTTTATAAACAGGAATGCTCCTCGGCTTCGCCTGCGGGGTCTCACCTGTCCCGCTAGTCCCGCAGGAGATCGCACGCCTTCCCCTCCAATCCTTCTACGAATCATAGGGAAGAGGGATAAAATGGCATTCAAAAGCAACAACTTAAAAAAAGAGCCTAATTTTATGATAGAACCCAACCTGCTATTTCCCTTTATCTCATGCAAGAAAGTGAAGTTTTTCAACACTAGCTTATAAAAAGCATCAACCTATGTCCATTACTCTTATCTGAAAGTATTTTTGATTTTAGATTCCGAAATACCCTGACATAATCTCAAATTTTAAATAAAATCTTGAAGCGCAAGACCTCACACAAGCTCTCTTTCTTTTGCATAAAGTTTCCGTATAAGCCTGATCTGGCCCCTGTGATTAATTTCGTCCTCAAAGACGTGGAACCATTTAAAAAAGTTATTTCCCTTTCGTTCAAACCACCAATCAGTCTCTCGGTACAGCCAGCTTTCATCAAGTGAAGCAAATTTCTCCTTCGTTATCTTCCTGATTGAAGCAAGTTCTTCCAGATAAAACTTAACTGGTTTGCCTTTTATAGTAAAAGCCTCCGCACCAAGTCCGACTGCCGGTTCAAGAGAATCTGCATAATTATTAATCTCTTCATCATTCATTTCTTCAAAGGTGAGTTTTTGAAACACCTTCTCGATGGCTGCCAAGTGGCCCAGCAGCATAGCGATCGAATTGAACTCTCCCCCATATCGATAATCGATTTCTTCCTGAGTAACGTCCTTCAAATCTGCCAATGTGGTAAATCTGGCATAGTCCATCATAGAAATCAAAACCGAGAAGTCCTTTTTAAAGCCTTCTTTTTCTTTAATCAATAACAGTTCCTTATCGATATCCATTTGAAATCCCCCTTGCACTTTCCATACTCTACTATCCTATAGTATCATATTAATTAGTAATATTGCCCAATTGAGAAGAAGGTGCTCTAATGGAAAAAGTAATACTGTTCAAAGAAATGACTGCAGAAGACATTCCCTTAATGGAGAAGTGGCTGCAATCACCCCCGGTCTATGAATTTTACGGAGGCAAACCAATGGAGCCTGAGGCCGTTCGGAAAAAATATAACCCTAGAATTCTCGGCAGCCATTTTGTCAGACCCTATATCTTCCTTTATGACGGTACTCCTGCAGGATATCTCCAAAAATATAAAATTGAAGAATCCCAATCTTTCCAATGGGGATTTGCAAAAGAAGAGTCTATAATCGGCATCGACTGTTTCATCGGAGAATCAGAATTATTCAACAAAGGCATCGGTACGAAAATGGTGAAAGAATTTATTAACCAAATCATCCAGGAGGATACACCAAGCTTTATCGTCCTCGATCCTTCCATGGAAAACAAAAGGGCTGTCCGCTGCTATGAAAAGGCCGGCTTCAAGAAAAGATCCGAGATTAATGAAGGCACTTCTTTACTGATGGAAATTAATTGTTCGTTAATCCGGCTTCCCCATTCTGTGTAACAGCTGCTCTATGACAGGAAGAGTGTAGGCATCAAATTTTTCTTTGTCTTTAAGATTAATCCAAGCTGATTCCAAAACATCAGCATTACCAGGTAGTTGTTTATCCAAGAACAGCTTTCCTGATATTATTTCAGCAATGTATGTAAACTTGTCATGTTGAGACGGCAGCTGTTCATTTACTTTTGTCACATACCCCGTCTCTTCCTTCACCTCCCTGATCATTGCCTGTTCTGGAGTTTCCCCTTTCTCAATACCTCCTCCAGGAAAAGTCCAGATAATGTCCCCTCTTTGTACATATTGCCTGACCATTAATACATGGCCGTCCCTTACAATGACTCCACGAGAAATCACATTACACACCCTTTCTTTCACTGGTTCTATACTGGATTGTACATTATTTCCAAATGAATTTAAATCTGGCAGAATGAATTACTATTATTGTAAAAGGAAGTGTTTCAATGAGTTATCCAATTCGAGTAAGAGCAGGCGCATTAATTATTCATGATAAAAAAGTCCTCTTGGCAAAATTTGAAGATGAAAACGGAATTCACTACAATCTTCCAGGCGGCGGAGTGGAAGAAGGTGAGTCCACAGCAGAAGCCGCGGTAAGAGAAGCCAAGGAAGAAGCAGGAGTAGATGTTTCTGTATCAAAATTGGCGTTCATCTATGAGTATGCACCTCACCAAAATAATGACATATACGGAAGTACGCCGAACCTCAGTCTCTTTTTCGACTGCCGGATTTCTGGCTTGAACTCTCCCTTGCCTGACTCCCCTGATTTCAACCAAATAGGCGCGGAGTGGGTTGCCATTGAAAAACTCCATTCTATTACTCTATATCCTAAAATCCAGCCTCATATAACAGAATATGCCGCCGGTTTGTATTCTTCCGACCTGATAGAAGAACGACAGCTAAATAGATAACCAATGGCAAAATCCCAGCATTTCTGTGTTATTATGAAGAAAACTACTTGAGAGGATGGGTAGAAGTGTTAACAATAAAAATGACAAAAGAAGAAAAAGAGGAAATTCTCTGCAGAATTCAAACTTTTCATTATGAACAGCATGGCGAGGAAATCGGCATGTTAGGAGCAGAAAACCTTTTTGAGTTTTTCATTCGAGAACTGGGTCCTTTCTTTTATAATAAAGGGATAATGGATTCCAAAGACGTCCTTATGGATAAAATGCTGATGCTTGAAGAAGATTTATACGCATTGAAGCGGCCGATGAAATAAGGTTGAAAGCAGACGACTTCAGCTTACTAGTGCTAAATATCCTGTATTCAAGAAATTTACTACTTACTTTCTCAACGAAAGGTTGTTTTCTCATGAATGGTTGTTACCGGAAAAATCCATGAGCCGAAGTTTTTCTCGCTGAACAGGATAAGCAGCTCTTTTCTTTGGAGCTTACCAGGTTACTTCAGGTGAAATATGGTGATAGTTTTTGATATATTTATATTCAGTAAAAATAAAGTTTACGAAAAGAGCCATACGAAAAAAACCAAAGGATGATTTCCTCCTTTGGTTCACTTGATATTTCCCTCTTCCAAATATCCAGCTTCTATTTTAAATAGAACATGGACCTTCCTCATGAAGCAGCTCTTTTTCTGCTATTTAGAAATTAATTCACTTTATGAATTTCTTCTGTAGCAAACACTTTTTCAGTATTCAGGACATCAATTTCCAACGCATTTTCCTCTTTATCTTCAATGATATCCTTAAGCTTTTCTTCAGAAATTTCTTCGGCTAAAGGCAATGTCTCCTTAATTTCTATCGTTTTGGATTTTTCGCCTTCTTTATGGCTGATATATTCTTCTTCAAAAATGAAGAGATCTTTTCCAAGTGCCCTAATCAATTCGCCGTCATAAGCAAAAAGTCTTACTTGATACGAAGTCTCTGGCTCCATGTTTTCATCGTTCAAAATGATATTGATCTCCAATTGCTTTCCATCTTCAGATAATGAAACACTCGCGTTATCAACCATTTCAATTTTATTACTGCATCCTCCCAGCAGGATCATCAAAGCAGCCATAGACAAAGCTATATAAATTTTTCTCAAGAAAACACCCCCCATTCTCTTTTCACTTTTTTTATCATACTATAAGGAACTCTTGCAGGGAAATTGAATTTCACAAATATTTTCAGTAATATTCAAGCAGGTACCAGTGCAGGCTGCCAGCCCGTTCATTAAGTCGATTTAGTATTCGATAAACTCCTTCAAAACAATTATGGTAAACTATAAAAGTCTTATATTTATTTCTTAAGGACGTGATGTAGTGAAAAAAAGGCTGGCTGTCGCAATATCGGTTTCTATTCTTGTCTTTATACTGGCACTTTGGTTTTTATCCAGTAACTATAGTGAAATAGAACAATTGACAAGGATTTTGATTGCACTTGGGGGTACGATTCTCTCCGGGGTGATTACTTATTTTCTTTTTCCAGAGAATGAAAGAAAGATATAAGGGTTTCAATAATTATAATGGCGGGCTTTTTACACTAAAGATCCACCTGCCTATTAGGATAACAGGGCTAGGTACATTTTTTTCACAGCCCAGTAGTGATTGTGCCAAAACTTGATAAATCAATAAAAACGCACTGTGAATTCTATTGTGAATTCAAGTGCGTTCTATACGTGTATTAAGTGTTTGAATATTTAAAGTGAATCGTTACGGTTTCTTCAATCCAATAAACGCACCTCAATCGGCTGCAGAACTTGCATGAGCTGTTCTCTATGAGTTTCATATTGAACCGGCAGCTTTAAATTAGAACCTAATTCTTCAGGTGCCTCATCTATGGAAAATCCAGGTGGATCTGTCGCAATTTCGAAGAGGATGTCTCCGTGTTCTCTGAAATAAATGGCGTTGAAGTAATTTCTGTCCTGAACAGGAGTGACTGGATAGCTGTTTTTTTCCAGATGCTCTTTCCATTGAAGTTGATCAATGTCATCATCCGCTCGCCAGGCAATATGATGCACAGTGCCGACACCCATTCTTCCACGCGCCACCGCTTCCTTCTTCAAATCCACTATATTCCCAATATCCGCAATGGATTTGAAGCGGATAAATTCGTCATCCTCACCTATTTGTTCAAGACCCATGACATCTATGAGCAATTGTGCTGTCAGCTCCGGATTGGCTGATAAGAGACTGGCTCCAGCAAATCCTTTGATTGCGGAATCTGAAGTCACATCACCCGCAGTCCATTGGTTGACCTTACCACTCCCGCGTTCAACCAGTTCTAACTGAAGCCCATGAGGATCATTGAAGACAAGGCTGGTTTCTCCGAATCTCTCATCCCTGCTGAAAGAGACTTTAAATTTTTTAAGGCGGCTTTCCCAGAAGGACAGCGAACCTTCCGGAACAGCATAAGAGGTAGTACCCACCTGGCCGCCGCCAATCCTGCCTTTATGGGCTCCATCCCAAGGAAAGAAAGTAATAATCGAGCCGGGGCTTCCCTGTTCATCTCCAAAATATAAGTGGTATGTCCCAGGGTCATCAAAATTGACCGTTTGTTTAACCATCCTCAAGCCCAGAACCCCTGCGTAAAAATCAACATTTTCCTGGGGGTTTCCGACAATCGCTGTTATATGGTGAATTCCCTTCATTTTTTTCTCCATAGTAAGTTTCACTCCTATTTAGTCAAGAATAATTTCTGTATTTTGGTATGTCCATTATAGGATATAAGGAGTTATCCCTCAAAAATCTTGTCATTCACATTCTAAAATAAGAGGGCATCCAAAGCATATTTCCCTGGACCAGCCAGCGCAAGCCCAATTGCCACTGCCAACAAAGCAAGGTTGTATTCATAGCCATTATTTGTTGACCAATAGCCATTTGCATAGTGGACCTTTACGATGGCTATCAGCATCGTGATGGCTATCATGATACCGGCAAGCGGCGTAAGAAGTCCCAGGACAAAGAAAATACCTCCCACAAATTCAGCAAGTCCTGCCATAAGCGCCATTGTCTTTCCTGGTTTCATTCCAAGAGACTCCATCCACCCTCCTGTTCCCTCCAATCCATAACCGCCAAACCAGCCAAACAGCTTTTGAGCGCCATGGCCAATGAACGAAAGACCAATCACTAATCTAATTATTAATAAACCTGTATCCAACATACTTATTCCTCCTAAAAGTTTAATATACTTTGAATTCGAGATATCTTAATAAAATTTTTTCACGTTATCTTCTTGAAATAAGTGCAGTCCCATTATTCTTTAGAATATAAAAATTTATCTTGAATTCGAGATAATTTTATAAGAACATCTCTTTTCTGTCAACTGCTTAATTTAATGTTATTCAAGAATTACAAAGTTGCTCCTAAAAAAGGCTTGGTTTAAATGATTTTTTAGCGAGTGGTCTAGTTAGTAATTATTTTATCAGCTTCTCAGCTAATACTGTTTCCTGTTCCCCATACTTCGGCACAAAAAAAGCAGCTGGAAGTACCCAGCTGCTTTTTCATTCGTTTGCATAAGGAAAAACCACTGTAAAAACAGTCCCTTGCCCTTCAATACTATCTATGTGCAGTTCCCCTCCATATTCTTTGAGAATCCTATTGCAGATGGTCAATCCGAGACCTGTTCCCGTTCCTTTAGTTGTGAAGAATGGTTCTGTAATTTGACCAAGTAAACTTTGGGGTATCCCGCAGCCTTCATCTGTTACAGTTACTTCAACCCAGCCATTTTCCACAGATAAGCCTACAGAAACATCCCCTCCGCCTTCCATCGACTCAATGGCATTTTTCATAATATTGATGAATACTTGTTTGATTTGCTGCTTATCACATAGAATAACTATTTCCTGGTCATCAATCGTATTCTTGATGACTACATTTTTCAGTGCTGCTTGGGGTTCAAGCAGCGTGATGACTTGGTCTATTAGTGTAATGATATTGTGCTGTGTGCGTATGATAGCCTGTGATTTGGAGAGGGAAAGCATTTCACCAGTTATTCTTTCTATTTTGTCAATTTCCTCTCTCATAATCTCTGCGTACCTTTGGTTTTCTTCAGGAATTTTATTCTCAATCAGCTGTAAGAACCCTTTAATTGAGGTTAGGGGATTTCTAATTTCATGAGCGATTCCGGCAGACAGCTGGCCGGCAGTCAATAATTTTTCGTTCTTCACTATATGTTCATGCTGCTGTTTGTTTTCGGTAATATCCCTTAGAATTACCTGCAGTGAGGGTTTATTATCTATATTAAACGGCATGACAACAGATTCGACAAACCTGGAGGTGCCATCAAGCCTGATAAATTCGCGCTCTACCCTTTCCGCCGGCACATTAGGATGACCAATGACGTCTATCGTCCTTTGCAAGACATTCTCGTGGTCTCGTGGATGAATAAAATCCAATACGGATCTGCCGATTATTTCGCTTTCATGCTTTGCTCTGAAAAGCTTCAGACCAGCCTTGTTAATATATTGAAAAACATTATCCGTTACCAAAGCTACAGTATCTATAGAGTTATCAACCAACGTTTGATAATGCTTCTTCTGCATAAGGTATCTGTGTTGAAGCCTGCTGCTTTCACTGGAATCTTTCACAATAATATAGTCCAGCTTTTCGCCATTCACCGTGACCTTTGATACTACTGTTTCAATTTCCAGCACATTGCCTTTCATAGTCAAAATATTTTTCAGGGAGCTGCTTTGAGCAACATCCCTTTTTAACATGGCCAATTCTTTCATTGTGTGGTGATAAGAGGTTTCATGAGTAAAGTCAATAACATGTTTTCCTCTGATAAGTTCGAGGTTATCTGCTTCTAAAAGTTTCAGCGCATGTTTATTAGCAAACAGAAATATCCCGTCCCTGCCCAGAAGGACTGGAAACGGTGTAGCTTCCATTGCATTCATGATCGTTGTTTTCTGCTCTAATATCTGTAGATCATTTTGATTCATATCCATAACATCCTGTCTTCGTATCATATTATTGACATTATACCATTTTTTGCCTCAGAACAGTCCATGAATTAACAGTCTATTCTAGTCTCTTGATTTTTCTTAGTGCACATCGAGACATTTTTTCAAGAAAGCTTTTCACCAAGGACTATTATTCTTTTAAATTCCCAATTCTAATCCTTCTATTTATGAAGGGGCTCTTTACTAATAAATTGTTGCATTTCATTACTATCTTGCCTTCCTCCCTTTAATGTTCGGGGATCGGAATGGAAGGCGTGCTGCCTCATGAGGAACTAGCAGGATGTCCAGTTCCAGCGCTCAGCTCCTCGGGGTCAAATAACCCGAACAGAATAAAAGGAACACCGCATTTTTTTCTTCAGAACATTTGCCCGTCGGAGCTGACCAGGGCAATACCACTTCATATATAACCGCCCTCTCTCCTTAATGAATCAACTTTTTAAAAAAACCTTGTAAAACGACACCAGTGTCATTATAATGAAGTTAAATAAAACGACAATAGTGTCGTTATAAATGGAGGACTTCACATGAAACCTAATTTAAAACAAAACAAAAATTTCGTCACTTTGATCACAGCTCAAGCTATCTCCAGTTTAGGTGATTGGTTAAGTATTGTAGCAATCATTACGCTGGTTGGGTTAAAATGGGAAGCAACACCTATGCAGATGTCTCTCATAATATTGAGCCTTGCCATGCCTATGGCTGTATTTGGTCCAGTATCAGGAGCTATTGCCGACCGGCTGGATCGTAAAAAATTAATGATTATCTCTGATGTGGTTAGAGGGATACTCATCCTGCTGCTGACCCTTGCAAGCAGTGTCTGGATGGTTTATATCATTTTATTTGCAACAGGAATTTTTTCATCAGTATTCGTCCCTGCCAAAAACGGAAAGTTAAAAGAGCTTGTAAAGGATGAGAATATTAAAGGAGCCATGTCCCTTACCTCAATGATCGATTCAAGTACTAAAGTATTGGGACCGCTGATCAGTGGTATATTGGTTTCTTCGTTCGGTACGTACAATGTTTTTTATATCGATTCAGCAACCTTTTTTCTTTCTGCTCTTCTTATTTTGCTGCTGCCTGCAACAGCTAAGGAACCCCTTAACAACAAACAGGAAGGTAAACAGGCCTCATCTCTCAGAAGCGATTTACAGGAAGGATTCACGTTTATCAGGCAGAGCAGTTACCTAATGTATGGGTTATTTCTGTTGGGAATCAGTTTATTGATCCTCCAGTTGTCAGATTCACAGATTATCATTTTGCTCCGTGAATTGACCAATGTTTCACCGGATTTATTCGGTTATGCCGTAACTAGTTCAGGTTTGGGAATGCTGATCACCGGCATTGCTCTTTCAAAAAAGACAGATTACAATGCTTACTTGTATATGTGTCTCGGTGTCTTAGGTATTGGAGCCGGTTTCGGGGGGATGGCTGCTCTCACTTACCTCGACCTCGCCCTCTCAATTGTTTGGGTTCCAGCTCTCGGGCTGGTAGTAGGTATAGCGGCAGGGTTGGTTTTTATCCCCTTTCAATCAGCAGTACAAGAGAAGACACCAGTTCATTTGACAGGAAGGGTTTTTGGGGTGATCAACAGCACGACAACCACTGCTACAATTATCGGTCCCCTTGCTGGAGGAGCGCTGGCCACCGTAATAGGAATCATTCCATCTTTTGTTATCACAAGTTCTTTGCTCATATTCCTTTTCTTCATCTCATTAATTTTCCGAAACAAAGTCGAACAGGAGGATGAACATGTCACCGAAAGTCAGCCAGGAACACAAGGAGCAGCGTCGCGCCAAGTTAATTGAAGCCGCTGCAGAAGTATTTATTGAAAACGGTTATGAAGCGGCCACTATGAAGCACGTCATGGTCAAAGCAGGTGTAAGCCGAGGGGGATTATATCAATATTTTGAAAATAAAGAAGATCTGTTCCGTGAAGTCATTGAAGGGAAACAAGAAAAAATCATCGAAGGTTCACTCGAAAGAATGATAAAGCAGCAGAATTCCTACTGGGATGTCCTGCTGGTTATCATGCTGGGAGAAAAAAAAGAATCCAATGATAAAATGGATCCCCTTTCTCCTTCAAAACTGGAATATTTCGTAACAGGCAGAAATGACGAAAAACGCCGGGAGTATGCCCGGCGTAGATATTTTGATGCTTTTGAGATGACGACAAAGATTATTGAAAGAGGCGAAACTGCAGGTGAATTCACTCCCAGATTTCCCAGCAGACTTATAGCCAAATCCATTATATCTTATATAGATGGACTTGCATTGGGCCATGCCATTTTAGACAGCAGGACACTCGAATTAAAAGAACAGACCACATTATTACTTAATTATTTAAAATGGGCTTTAGGAGTAGAGGAAGAGTGATCTGTGCGGGGCACAGATCCTCTTTAATTAAGATCATTGTCACGGCTTTTCAGCCTGCTCGATTACCACTTTTATAACAGATACATATTTAACAGCAGGCAGCATCTTTTTCTGGGCAGCAAGATTGTGATTTATCAGTGGAAGGAATCTCTTCAATCTTTATTTTACAGCATTCTTTTGAGCTTTCCTGTTTTATTACGTTTATCTTCTTGAAAAACTTCATCTTTACAACTCCTTTATCAATTTTTTTTGATTTATATTCTTACTATATTACCTCATCGCATCTTTCGCAACCCTTAATCAATTATTTTTGATTTATTATTGACAAAAGAAAATTATGGAATTAAAATTAATACATCAAGTAAATTTGATACTTAAAAAGAGGTGAAAATTATGGATACTGATCTGAGAACTAACAGTCTTTCAAAAGATGTGCTTTTTGAAAATTATGAGCAAAAATTCAAAGCCCTGGCCGATAGAAAGAGGCTCCATATTATGAATATTCTAACTGAAAAGGGGGAAATGTGTGTTTGTGACCTGGCACCCCTGATGGAAATGTCGCAATCCAAGCTTTCCTACCATCTAAAGATACTGCTGGATGCAGGTATAATTTTGAAGGAAACCAGAGGAACCTGGAGCTATTATAGGCTGAATCCCCATGAAATTAATCACTTATTATCCGAAGAGCTTTGCTGTCTCTTTCGGAAAAACAGCTGTTAATCCAAGTAGCAGCTTTCTTTTTGGATAGTAAATCAATTTTTTTTGATTAATAAATCAATTTTTATTGATATTAAATCAGGAGGGGTTATAATGTTTATCGAAACAATCAAAAGTTTTGCATTCATTGCTGTGGAGCTGACACTGCTTTTCATTGTCATTTCCTTTTTTATCAGTTTGTTTCAAGGAATCATCCCATATGAAAGAATTGAAAGAAAGCTTTCAGGAAAAAACAGATACATTGCTGCCTTTGCAGCAATAATCTTCGCGTTCATCACTCCTTTTTGTTCCTGCTCAACCATTCCTATCGTTGTAAATATGCTGAAGAAAAAAATGCCGTTTGGGATTGTGATGATTTTCTTATTCTCGTCTCCTGTCCTGGATCCCACTATTTTAACCATCATGGGTGTCCTTCTGGGTTGGAAGGTGACCATTTTATATATCATGATTACATCAACTCTCTCGATCATCATCGGTTTTGCTCTAGAAAAATTGGGATTCGAGAAATCAGTTAAAAATGTTGTGATGAGCGGTTATCAAGAAGAAAAAAGAAAATTCAATTTCAAACTGGCTGTTTCTGAAACAATCAGTTTAATGAAAAGTGTTCTTCCCTACTTGATTGCCGGTGCTGCTATCGGAGCAGTCATTCATGGGCTGGTGCCGACTGAATTTATCTCTGATCTCTTTGGAGATGAAAAGTGGTGGTTAATCCCCTTGGCAGCGATTTTAGGAATACCTTTATATATCCGCCTTTCCAGCATGATTCCGATATCACAGATACTCATCATGAAAGGAATGGCCCTGGGGCCCGTCATGGCGATGATGATCAGTTCCGCTGGGGCAAGCTTGCCAGAGATCGTATTACTCAGATCGATATTCAAAAAAGAATTGGTTATCATGTTTGTGCTCTCAGTGGTATCCATGTCGACCATATCCGGCTTTATATTCTACTTCGTGTAATCAAAGGTCTTCAGCTGCAACTATCAAAAATCCATGGAAAGAGGGATCCAAATGACAGTCAATCATTCAGGTAAACTTACCAAGGAATATTTCATCTCGTATCTTACATTGGTGATGAACTCCAAAGGGTGTACTTTGCAGCAGGCAAAGGATATTACATTCCACAAGTTTTTTAAAGGCAATTTCCAAATGTACGGACAGGACACATATAACGCTTTATTAGAAGCCGTTTCAATCTTGGAAAATTGATCGAAACAAAAGCGGAAGCCCCTTGTCCAGCCCCGACAGGCAAATGTTCCAAAGAGAAAAAAGGCGCTCTTCCTTTTATTCTCTTTGGGTTATTTGACCCCGAGGGGCTAGGCGCTGCAGCTGGACGCAGATAACACAGCTGTTAGTTTCCAACATGGTTGATTTTATTATTTCTAAAGCCAATCAAAACCACCAGTTTGAACTGGTGGTTTGCTCTGAGGCTGGAAGCCTTCCTTACCAGCCTCTGCCTTAAAGGCCCAATGAATTATTTTCTCTGGCTATTTATTCCGGCTGAAAAAACGTGGAGAAATAAGCGGAGAAATTCCGCTTATTTAGGTCATAACGTGAAAAAATAGCTTTAATAAGCGAAGAAATTCCGCTTATTTGTATAAAAGTTGCGAAAGTAGTTCGTTTCGCTGTGTTTAAGCGGAAAAATTCCGCTTATATACCCTAAATCACATTCAACTCTTAAGCTTAACCGGAAAAACTCCGCTTATTTTAGCCTTTCCTAATGCCAATCAGCAAGGATACCTCCTCTCCTGCTGGAATGACATGTAGTGATAAAGAACCGGCTTTTTCTACAGAAAGAGGGTGTTCTATACCACGCTATAAGCTCTCTGGAACCCCCGGCATAGCCATGCGTTTTCAAGACCATCAAAAAAAGGACGAAATCAAAGTGATTTCGCCCTTCAAACTATTTACTATTATTCTCTTCTGCTTTTTCCCTTCACAAAGCGATAGGACAAATAGGCAATGTATAAAGGAACAGCCACATATATCAAATAAGGGAACTGCTCATATGTCCCTCTGTAAATGATAAACAAAAGACCTGCTATGAAGATCGTGATGATCGTGCCGTATTTAGGCAGCGGAATGTCCTTTAAACTAGGAATCCGTACCCTGCTGACCATTAAAAAGCAAAGGGCTGTGAATACCACAGTTGTTACTATGTTGGGAATGAAGTTCCCGAAAAGAGTCAGTAACGCCAGGATTCCTCCTGCTGCAGTAATTGGGACACCTATGAAGTAACTCAGGCCTGTTTTATCTGAACTGATATTGAACCTGGCCAGCCTGTATGCCCCAAACAAGGGAAACAATCCTGCAACGGCAAATCCAACCATGCCGAATTGAAAAAAATATGTATAGTACACTAAAAAGGACGGCGCAACACCGAAAGTCACAATATCCGCCAAAGAATCAAGTTCTTTTCCAAGGACAGAATCTGCTTTCAGCATTCTTGCCAGACGGCCATCCATGCTATCCAGCATCATACCGATCAATATCAGAATCGCAGCATTTTTGAACTGCCCGTTAGCTGCAAAGCCAATGGACAAAAATCCGCAATATAAATTACCCAAAGTAAACATGTTAGGAATGCTTTTCTTAAGTCGCATTTTAGATTCTTCACTCTCCGTAAATTTCTTTCTGATTTCTATTATTATACCATTAAAAATCACTCACTCACCCTTTTCTTTTAATTTGGTTTTTCAATGGGTGTAATTTATGATAGTAATATCATTAAAACGTTTTACCTTAAGGAGGACAAGATGGAAACAAAGCCAGAATTACTTGCAGCACTTCAAGAAACAAACCTTTGGATTGAGGACCAGAAGAAAGCCTGGTTCTGGGAAAGGTGGACCAGACTTCCCTTTAAGATACTTGATAAAATCACCCCCCAGTTTGTTCATAAAAAAATCGGTTCTTTGCTGGACGAAATGGGCGGCTATATACAAAATGGAGGAAAATATCTCACCTCCCAAAAATCGATGTACTCCTATATCGAAAAGAAGACAGGCAGGACAATCTCGAATTTAGAAGACATTTCCACTCTCAACCTTGCTGAAATGGACCAGCTCAGCAAGACCCTTGCCGAATCAAGAAAGAAGACCGCAGCAATACAAGGAGCAACGACAGGAATCGGCGGACTCTTTACTTTGACAATTGATATACCTGCATTGCTCGGCATTTCATTGAAGACCCTCCAAGAAATTGCAGTGATTCACGGATATGACCCCAATGATAAAAAAGAAAGAGTCTTCATGATTAAGTGTCTTCAGTTTGCTTCTGCTGATATTGTCGGTAAGAAAGCTGTTCTCGGCAATCTATCTGCCTATTACGAAGGAGAAGTATCAACCAATGAGGTCATGGCTCAAATTCAGGGGTGGCGTGAAGTAGTGTATACTTACCGGGATCAATTTGGCTGGAAGAAGCTGTTTCAAATGGTGCCGGTAGCCGGGATAATTTTTGGTGCTTTCACTAACAGGGCCATGATCAGTGATATTGCAGAGGCTGGTACAGTCCTTTATCGAAAAAGAAGAATCTTAGACAGACTTCACTCCCGAGAAGATTCAGTATAAAAAACAATCCCCTCCCTGCTTGGCAAGGGTGGGGATTAATTATAATCAAGTATGGACAGCTCCATGTGTCAGTTCTGAGCGTTCGATTTGGATGGTTGTATGGTTAATATGGAATTCTTCCTCAATGAGATTAATAGCTTTCTGTAAAATTTCCTGGTCGTCTTCCTCATCTTCAATTAATATATGACAGCTCAGTGAATTCATTCCTGAAGTTATTGTCCAAATATGGAGATCATGAACGTTACAAATGCCCTCAATACTCTCCAAGGTCCTTCTCACCTTCTGCACGTCTATTCCTGCTGGGACTCCTTCCATCAAAATATGCACTGTATGGGTGATGATCCCCCATGCACTTTTCAAGATCAGCAAGGCAACCAGGACGCTGATGAGAGGATCTGCCCAATACCAGTCAAACCAAAGCATGATGGCACCTGCTATAATGGCCCCTACTGAACCTAAAGCATCTCCAAGTACATGCAGGTACGCACTGCGAAGATTGACGTTATCTTTAACGTCCCCTTGCTTGATCAGCGCCCAAGCGCTTAACAGATTGGCCAGCAGACCGATAAAAGCTATCACCATCATGGTGCCGCTTGATACCGCTGGAGGATCAAGAAGGCGTTCATAGGCTTCATAAACAATAAATCCTGCTATCAAAAATAATGTAACACCATTGAGTAAAGCAGCCAGAATCTCAAATCGATAGTATCCAAACGTCTTGGCAGAAGAAGCTGCCCTTCCAGCCAGCCACATGGCTGCCAAACTTAATGCCAATGAACTTGCGTCACTCAGCATATGTCCTGAATCGGAGAGCAAAGCAAGACTATTGGTGATCAATCCCCCGAAGAACTCGAGAACCATGATGCCGGTAGTAATAATCAACGCAATCAGAAGCCCTTTTTTGTTTCCTTCTCTCGTGTGATCATGTCCGTGATGGTGCCCATGATCATGTCCATGCGCGTGTCCGTGGTGATGATGCACGTTAATTCCTCCTAGTCATGAAGTGAATGATTGATAACCTGTTTCAGTATTTCGATGACATGGTCATCATCATAACTGTAATAAAACGATTGTCCATCCCTTCTTGCTTTGACAAGCCTTTGGTTCTTCAAAAAAGACAGTTGATGAGAAACCGCCGATTGTGACAAACCGAGAACTTCAGCTATGTGCCCGACCGAACATTCTTCCTGTGTGAGAAGATAGAGAATTCGTACTCTGGTGGGATCAGAAAGGGCTTTGAATGTCCTGGAAACCTTATCAACAGTTGCTTCTTGTAAAAATTCATGTTTTCCCTTCTCCATAGATCGACTACCTCTTTCAGCTCTATTTTATTATATGAACAAATGTTCATATGTTGATAAAACAATCATAACATTCTTTCATGTATATGTAATCCATTACTAGCCTTAAATGTACATTACTTAAGAAAATAGAAAAAGGCGCCTGTTCGAAAACAGGCGCCTTTGATGCGTATTGAGGCGAGAGACCGTGCGCCACATCGCACGTTGCTTAGAAAGCTTGTCTATCGGCTTACACAATTAGCTCATCGCTCACTTAATATAGCATGATCATCAATTTTTTACAAGTTTTCTTTTCATGGGAAATAATGACTTTAATTCAAAATGGGCAGTATAATGGTAAAAATGGTACCAGAGCTCTCGCTGGATACACTCATATTTCCGCCATGATTTTCAATGATTTTTTTACTGACGGAAAGTCCAAGGCCAGTTCCATCATCTTTCGTTGTGAAGAAGGGATCAAATACATGAGAGATCATGGAAGGCTTAATCCCTGAACCATTATCCTTAAAATGTATTTCAAGGTCAGACCCCTTTTTTATTACGTCTATTACGATCTTCAGCGAGCCAGTGCGTGCCTGGAACGAATTGCTGAACAAATTGATGAATACCTGAAGAAATTCTTCTTTATTTCCATTGATAAGGCACCCTTTCGCTTCTTCCGCTACGGTACAATCAAAGGAGATATTATATAACAGCGCTTCGCTGTTGAGGAATTTGCTGATGTATTCAACCATGAAAGCTTCTATTTCCAACTTTTCAGACGGGGTCTCCAGCGGTTTTGCGATTCTCAGGAAATCTGTGATGATTTTGTTTGCCCTGTCTATCTCCGGAATAAGCAGACCTTTAATCAAGGACCCGGTCTTTTCATCTGACTGGGTATGCATCAGCTGAAGATAGCCTCTTACTGTAGTTAAAGGGTTCCTGATTTCATGGGCTATTCCCGCAGCGATCCTCCCGGCAAGGCCTCTTTTTTCAGCTTCTTTCACTCCATTCAAAAACTGAAAAGTCCCCACCACCCGGAGCAGTTCGCCATTCGGGTCCCTAATAATTTGAGTATTATTGATTCCGTAATTTTTATCTAATACTTCCCTGTTGACTATTGGCTTTTCCGTCCGTAGAGTTTCCAGAAGATTTATCTTAGAGTCAGGGAGGCCCAAAAGTTCGCGAATGTGCCTTCCGACTACTTCATCCCGTTTCACTCCAAGATCGGCGGCTGCCTGCAAATTGCAAAGCGTCACCAGCCCTTTCGCATCGATGAAAACGATGTGGTGATGCACCAAGTCCAGAATCGGCGTTAAAAAATATTCCATTTGGTCAAATGGTATATCGAGAGTAGAAGTAATTCCCGATGATTCTGTTTCTGCAATTCCCTCAATTAAAGAGAAGGACTCCTGATTCTTGATGATTTTTTTCCCCGAAGCAGGATCATTGTAAGTAAAACTGAAGGGAAGCTTTTTTATCATCTCACGGTAAAGCTCAACTTCTTTTTCCAGTTCATCTGCTTTTTCCTTCAATTTATCCAGATTATTCTTCATAACATCGTCCTTTGATAGCATTTGTGCCAAATAATTACATAATTCTATTATATCTTTCTCTTAATATGTAAACAATAGCCTGTTGATCTGTTTAGTAGGTTAAAGCATAAAATGGACAGTCCTTTTTATACTTTAACTAACTAAAGAACCCCAATAAATTGAGGTTCTTTTAGGCATTGTCCTTTTGTTTGACTTTAGCCAATACAGGTTTTCTCTTAAGAAGTTTCATCAGGATGTAACTTACTGTTACTGTCAGAAGCAAGCCGTTTATAATCCACTGTACATTATTGAAGCCCTCCTTCAAGGCGTCAAGATTTCCTATGCTTCCCAGATAAAACATGGCAATTGAAATGGGCAGGATGCCTAAAAACGTCAGCAGTCCATATCTGGCAGGCTTGATACTGCAGAAGCCGCCAAGATAAGCAATGTACCCCATTCCCAGGATCCTTCCCAATGTAATGGTCCAATCTCCGTATTTATCAGTCCATCGGTCGAATTTTTCCTGCTTCCTTTTGGATAACTTCCGGCGGATATCATCTTCATATTTAATACTTAGCCAATAAGGTATATAGCTGACCATGACATAAAACACGCTGACAGCCAAACTGTATAGAAGGATTTCCAAGGGGCTTGGCTGCAGAATATATCCATAAATCAAGATGAACAATGCTGCCGGAAAAGGCAATGAAACAGCTTCTATTAAGACTCCCAGCAATAGGCCCCATATTCCCAGGCCAACAAGGAAATTCATTATCGGTTCGATTTTTCACACATCCTCTAATTATTCTTTCTGTACAGGCATTACTTCTATACCCTTTCCGATCTTGAAAGAAACAGCTATTCCCCCTTTGTAAGATTTATGAAATCTTAACAAACACAGCCAGGTTTACAAGCTATAATGAGATTGTCGATTTTTGCCGAAACACACATTCCTTATACTTCTAGGTGGTATCATATTGTTACATAAAAAGCTTTCTGCCAACATATATGTTATTTTGCTGTTTACTCTTTCTTTTATAGGAATGATTTTGAATATAGAGTTATTCCGGGGAATTGATTTAGTCTTTGGGTCAATATTCATTTTTTTAACCATGCGTTATTTTGGTACGGCTGCGGGTCTTCTTTCTGCATTTATATGCGGAGGGTACACCCTCTTTTTATGGGGAAATCCATACGGACTGATATGTTTATTATTGGAAGCTTGGTTTGTTGGGTTTTTTTATCATAAATATAAAAAAAGCTTAATTCTTCTGGACGGTCTGTTCATATTATTAATATCCTTTCCCCTCTCTGCTTTTTCAAGCCGTTTTTTACTGGGGATGGATTGGCTGGAAACAATCCTTATAATAATGAAACAAGGCATTAATATGGTGTTGAACGTTCTTATGGCTAATCTCATAATCATCCTGATTGATTCTTTAAGAGGTTCTCCTTCGGTGAGGAAAGTATCTTACCAAGAATTATTGTTTACTCTTTTGATGCTTTCCTTTCTGGTTCCAGTTGTCATTTCGCTGGTCTTTCTGGGCAGGACTGAAGTGGATGAAGTGAGGTCGGACATTCAGTCCAAAATTAGTCGGGCAAATGATGAATTAACCCTGGGATTCTATAATTTATATAACATGTATACAAAACCACTTGAAAAAATTTCCTACAACCTTGAAGAAAAGATTTATATGAACAATCCCATGCCAGAGGAGTATCTTTCTGCAGAATTAAGAAAAGCCGCGGAATCAGCGCCTGGATTTGTGAGTGTCTCTCTATATCAGGGGAAAAAAGAAATCCATCATTACAGTTCAACTAAAGACTATAATAATTTTTACAGCCATAACGACTTAGTAGACAGAATAGAACATGACGCTGTGTTTTCATCCATAAATCCTCCTTCAGGGTCTGTCACCGAGCCTTTTGTGGCGTTGAACCAGCCTGTAATCCTCAATCAGTCCAATACTCAATGGGGAGTGCTGGCAGGCATCATCCCGGCTTCTGACTTTTCTGTTTTAGCAAGTGAACTAAATACACGTGATTTGAGCATTACTATTTTGGATGAAAGAAAAAGCGTTGTCTTTTCCACGCAAAGCAATTTAAACCCAAACGATGTGTTCAAAAGGAATAAGAAAGAAATAGATTTTGAGCGTCCCGATGCTGATAAATTAGAAGACAAGATCTCTTCTTTGAATGAGTGGTCTGAGCATTCCTACAGTTCAACCTCTACTTTCAGTAAAAGTATTCCTTGGAGCATCCATATTTCCATGCCTATATCGACATACAAAGATCAGTTATATGGAAAGTTAATCAACCTTATGCTCTTTGCTTACTTATTCGCGGGCATAGCCCTTGCTTTTTCCATTTTCATCAGTTATTCGCTGCAAATCTCGCTTAGAAAGGTTGCCCGCTTGACCAATAACCTTCCAGAGAAAATCGCAAGAGATGAGAAGATTGTCTGGCCAAAAGTGCTCATTCGAGAAATATCGGAAATAGTCGATAACTTCAAAACGACCGAAAATAAGATCAGAAATATGTTTAATGACATTTTATCGGCTCAGGAAAACCTCACTTATCTGGCTCACTTTGATCTGCTGACGAATGTGTATAACCGGAACTATATCTTGGAAAAGTTCACTCAGTTTACCGAAGAAGCTGAGGACAGGAAAATGGCTGTGTTCTTCATCGATTTAGATCGTTTCAAGATTATTAATGACACACTAGGTCATCATACAGGAGATCGAGTTCTTAAAGAGGTTGCTGAGAGATTAAAAAAAGAATGTGACAAGGAAGATATCATTGCGAGACAAGGCGGAGACGAATTCATTATTTTTATTCCTTTTTTAGCATCTGAGGAAGAAGCAGCTCTAAAAGCCAGTAAGATCGTCAAGGCCCTTTCTAAAAGCTATAATTTGTTTGGGGAAACCTATCATATTACGGCTTCCCTGGGAATAAGCCTTTATCCAGATGATGGTGAAGAGATTCATAACCTGGTCAAGAATGCAGACATGGCAATGTATGCAGCAAAGGAAAAAGGAAAAAACAACTACCAATTTTATAATTCGAATATCAGACAGCTGGCCGTTTCAAAGGTGAGGATGGAAAATGAACTAAGGCGGGCGATTGAGAGACACCAGCTCGAACTATATTATCAACCCCAAATTGACCTGAAGTCCTCTAGAATTACAGGTGTTGAAGCACTGCTTCGCTGGTTTCATCCTGAGTTAGGGATAGTCTCTCCCTCTGAATTCATTCCCATAGCGGAGGAGTCGGGCTTGATCATAGAAATTGGTGAGTGGGTCATCGAAAAAGCGTGCAGGGATGCAAAACTCTGGAAGAGGGCAGGAGCCGGAAAACTGAATATAAGCGTGAATGTTTCCATGAAGCAATTTCTACATGAAAACCTTATCAGGACGATTAACAATCATCTGCAAAAGAATAAATTAAATCCCTCTAATTTAAAATTAGAAATCACTGAAAGTGCTGCAATGTCACAGCCGGAAAAAACCATCAGCCGGCTGCTGCTGTTAAAGGAAATGAACATCGATTTAGCACTTGATGACTTTGGGACAGGTTTCTCCTCCCTGCATCATTTAAAAAACCTTCCAGTCGATATCTTGAAAATCGACCGGAGCTTTATCAATGATCTTGAAACGAACCCAAATGATACCGCCATTGTGAAAGCCCTGATTCAAATGGCTCATAGTTTAGGAATGGAAGTTGTTGCGGAAGGTGTAGAAACCTTGGCACAGCAGCAGATACTCGAAGTGATTGGATGTGACACACTTCAAGGATATGTATTCAGCAAGCCGCTTCCCAATAAAGAACTTCTTACTCTCCTGCTGCAATATGACCGAAACAGCACCGTTGGATGATTCAGCAGGATAATTCATTTGCACTATTTTATCTTGCTCTTTTCTTTAACCTTTGCTGCTATAACAAGGCTCTTTTGTAAAGTCTAATGAAAAGAGGAAGCGCTTTGGTCAGCCCCGACAGGTCAATAACCTCAAGAGAAAAAAGGCGGTCTTTCCTTTGGTTCCCTTGAGGTTATTTGACCCCGAGGGGCTAAAGGCTGCATTCTGGTCTCACCTGTCTTCTAAAGCGGCAGCGCCTTGCCCTACATTAAAGGGAGAAAGACAAGTTATTAATCAAAAGCAACATTTTTCTTAGAAAAGAGCCTTTCATAAAGAATTGCGGCTTTTGAAAAGCAATGGATCTCCGTTCCAATCCCCATATAAAAGTGGAGAAATTAAAATAGCATCCAAAAGCAGCTAATTCCCCCATTTAATTCCCTATTGAGTATGCACGAACATTTCTCTCATTGTGTTAGAGCAGGGCGAATTCAATCTGGGGACTTTTCAAAAAAGCTCTTTTCTAAAAGGTTGTGGCTTTGAATACTATTTTATCCTATTCCCCTCCCCCTTTACGCAGAAGGATTGTAGCGGAAGGCGTGCGAACTCCTGCGGGACTAGCGGGACAGGTGAGACCCCGCAGGCGAAGCTGAGGAGGCCGGGCGCCCGCCCCGCGGAGTCGTGCGCCTGGAGTGGAAATTCATTACTTTTAACACAGCCACAATTTTTGCGAAAACAGCCTTTCAAAAAGAAATATTATTATGCGGACTTTTCAAGCCCCCCTCCTCACTAGTCAGCGTGAACAACGGCTCGTTGACGAAACGAAGTCCTTTCTCTATACTGAGTAAAGCAAATCTACATGAACAGGATGAAAACAATGGACTTTGAAATCAAATACTTGTCCTTTTACGTGGTTGAAGTGGAAGGAAAAGGAGAAAATGCCGATAAGAGATATAAGCATTTTCAAACACTTGACGAACAAGGATATGAGAATAACCCATTAAAAGATTTCCTGGATGGGGAATTGACCAAAATTGCCAAGCGAAAAGTGGACCGGCACAGCAAGTCCGAAGGTGCACCAACTAAGATAGGCAGATTTATCGTGGAGCCGGGTCATGCATTGGACTCAAATCCAAACTATAATTTATTTGACCGTGCCAGAAACCCTGAATCAATTGATGCCTTTAAGGAAGCCTCTCTCCAATTCGTCAATGCTTACGTAGAAGCAAGTGCAGTCAGGGGCGGCGTTTTCATTGTGGCTCTCGCAAAGCTGCGGAAATACTTTGATGATCCTTTTCTGTTTCTAATGAAGTGTGATTTTGAGCCAAAGGTAGCGAGAATCACTGATGAAACCACCTTGATTCATAATGTCGAAATGGCCATCACTACTAAAAACATGAAATCCATCCAGTATCCATTCATGCCTGAAGAAGGAATGATGGATGAAGCAGAACTAAAAATCCACCAGGCTTCTCACGCCAGGTATTTTGAAGACTTTCTTAAATTCGTGGAATTCGAAAAATCCATGCCGGAAATCGTAAGGACGCAGGTAATGGGTATGGTTCAGGAACACATTGAAGAATCTTATGAGCCTGAAAGTGAAGAAAGAGTGGAATTTGAATCCGCTGTGGAGGCCTGGTCCGTCAGTCCGAAACGGGAGCTGCAAGAGAGATTCACCACCGAGCAGGTTGTAGAGGCCACTTCGCAAATAATAGAACAATCCCCTGAAGTTGAATTGAAGATGAAATTGGATCATATCGATGTAAAAGCCATGCTGTCTGATTTCGGAGATACCATTCATATAGCTAAAGTGAACGGCCGGTATATGCTCTTAATCGAGGGAGACTCTGTTCAATTTGAAAAAGGCGCCTCCCCTATTGAATTTTTAAAGCCTGATGATCTGCAGGATGTTATAGAACGGATTCAACGAAAAGGCGAATAGTCTAAATTCATATACTTAAAAGGTCAGCCCAGGATCTCAGGCTGGCCTTTTTAATAAGCTGTTTTCTCATAGATTGCGGCTATTTTAAAAGTAAAGGATTTCCGCTCCAGGCGCACGACTCTGCGGGGCGGGCGGTGAGCCTCCTCGGCTTCGCCTGTATATAAAGTGAAAGCGCCCCGATCCAGACCCGACAGGCAAATGTTCTCAAGAGAAAAAAGGCGCTCTATCCTTTTATTCTCTTGAGGTTATTTGACCCCGAGGGGCTGGGCGCTGCAACTAGACGCCCGCTAGTCCCGCAGGAGGTCGTGCGCCTTCCGCTCCAATCCTCTATCGTAAAAATGAGGGGGAGGATAATAAAGCATTCAAAAGCAACAATCTTTTAGAAAGGCTGTTTTCGCATATATTGCTTCTTTCGAATATCCCCGGATACTAAGATTTTTATCTCTTATCAAGGAAGAGCAGCTCTTATCTTTTCGATATCACCGTATTTTTTCCTTCTTGAAATTGATATTTCTCCGAATTAGTATCAAATAGCAACAAAGTTTACGAAAAGAGCCTTTAGAAAAGAGCCTTTTAATATTATTTATCCTATCCAACTTGCCGCCACTATTTTTTTCAATAAGTATCTTTGACAGTACAAACCAAATTACAAAATAATATTTATAAACTTCCTTCTATTCTATATTAAAGAGACTATAATTAAACTTAGATTCTATGTAACAAGGGGGAATACATTATGCTGGCCAACAGCAGATTGAATGAAATAGAGGAATTACAGCATCTATGTGAAGAACACGATAACTGTAAATTGAAACTAAATGGAGACATGCTTCGCTCACGGACGAGCGGACAAGATGATTACTTTCATTATGAGGATGGAAAATTAACCGGGTTCCTCGGTTTATATGGGTTTGGTTCAAGCTATGAACTTTGCGGCATGGTTCATCCCCAGTATCGCAACAGAGGGATTTTCAAAAGTCTTTTTGATAAAGCGTTAGCTTCTCTTAAAGAACGGGAAATTACCAAGCTTCTCTTAAATGCCCCTGGTTCATCTCCCTCAGGAAAAGCATTCATTGAAGCCCAGCCTGCCTGCTATTCCTTTTCAGAATACCAAATGAAGTGGCAAAAGAGAGAGATAAATAGTGACGAATCGGATATAGAATTAATTGAAGTTACAAAGGAGGATCTCCCTCTGATCATAGAACTGGATTTTTTATGTTTCAATGTGGCACGTGAAGATTCTTTAGAATTCATGAAAACAGTCAAACAAGACGAAGATAGCTGCAGCTTCATGATTGAATATAAAGGAGAAAAAGTTGGCAAAATCCACATCCAGCGTGAAAGTGGCAGAAGCTATATATTCGGATTTGCTGTGCACCCCTCTCATCAAGGCAAAGGAATCGGGAGAAGCGTGCTTGCAAAAACAGTAGTAATTGAAAATGAAACCGGCAGAGACATCTTCTTGGAAGTAGAGGCTAAAAATGCTCACGCATTAAAGCTGTATGAAGCTGCAGGGTTTAACTCGTATCAGGTACAGGACTACTATAATTTTGAGGGATTATAATGATGAAGTAAAAGGCTGAGTCGATGACCCAGCCTTTTATTTTATTCATTCTTATTGCTATAAAAAACATGTTTAGATTTTATCTCATCTTCTATCTCCAAAATTCCAAATGAGTAGTATGGCTGCTTTCGCTTGTCAGTAGCAGATCCCGGGTTAAATAACAGTGTGCCTTGATCAAACCTTAAATAAGGGATATGAGAATGCCCAAAAACAATGATATCGGGCTTGTCTTCGAATTCATCCAGCACCCTTTTCTCGGTCGTCTTGTTTTTCCCATCCCCATGGACGACACCAATTAAGAACTTCCCTGCTTTCAGAACCTTTTTACGCGGAAATAAGCTTCTGATCTCTTGGTTATCTGTATTCCCATACACCCCTTCAACTTTGGCATAGCCTTTCAGCATCTCATACACTTCAATGCTGTTCCAATCCCCCCATGAATGATTAAATCAGCATTGATCAATTCCATTTTTAAGGGTCCAGGAAGCTCCCTTCCTTTATTTGGCATATGGGTGTCACTGACGACGACTATTCTCAAATTAACATCCCTCCAAACAAATCACATAGTTTATCTACCCAATTTAGCGCGCTCTATTTCAATTTTTTCTTGAGGTATGGCTGTAAATAGGGGTTCATGGCCTGAAATCCCTATCTTTACTGAAAGTCTGAACGGTTTCCATAGCAGCTGTTCATTTAACTCGAATTGATTATATATCCTTTCAGATGTAAACGGCAGGAATGGAGCAAGCAAAACGGACAGGTTAATGCTGATATAGAGACAGCTTTCTAAGATTAGCCTGGCTTGCCCGCGATCTTCTTTTATGACTTTCCATGGCTGCCCGCTGTCAAAATATTTATTCCCCCAGCGAACGAGTTCAAATGCCCGTCTTGCCGCTTTCCGGACCTCGCCTTTTTCCAGCCATTCTCCGGTTTCTCTGAAAACAGCATCAACTTGATTCATTACTTGTGTATCAACTTTCCCTAAAACGGCATCATCACCGAACTCTTTTCTATAAAATTTAACCGTTCTCTGAATGAAGTTTCCAAGTCCCCCCAGCAACTCACTGTTATGTTTAAACACGAATTCCCTCCAGGAAAAATCAGCATCTCTTTTATCAGGATAATTCACACTGAAATAGTAACGAAGAGAATCAGGGTTATATTCTTTCAAAACATCCGGCAGCCAGACTGCCCAATCTTTACTCGTAGATATTTTCTTTTTTTCAAGTGTCACATACTCACTTGAAACTATCCAATCCGGGAGATTCTCATTCTTTATACCTTGAAGAACCGCAGGCCAAATGATGGTATGAAATGGTATGTTGTCTTTTCCATGAACATAATAAGAGACGGTTTCCTTATCCCAAAACTCACTCCAATCACTGCCTGTTTTGTCAGCCCATTCTATGGATGCCGTAAGATAACCGCTAACAGCTTCAATCCACACATAAATTTTCTTATCTCCATATCCCTCGACCGGTACCGCCACTCCGTTCCCTATATCTCTGGTCACTGCTCGATCTTGAAGCCCTTCCTTTAGGTAGCGCTGAGTTAAGTGGATTGCATTTTCCCTCCATTTTCCCTTATTTTCACATGCATATTCTTGTAACTTTCCTTGCAGTGCCGATAAAGCAAGATAAAAATGAGTTGTTTCTTTTAAAATGGGCGGTTGGTGACAGAGCTTGCAATATTTATCCTTCAATTGGACAGGATTTAAAATAAGGCCGCAAGCGTCACACTGATCTCCTCTTGCTTGTTCTCCGCATTCCGGACAATTTCCTTCAACGAAACGATCGGGTAAAAATCGTTCACATTCCAAACAGTATGTTTCTTCTGTCGTTTTTTCATATAAGAGATCATTCTCTATTAATTTCAAAAAAATATTACGGACTTCCTGGTGATGCCGTTCGGAATCTGTTCTGCTATAAAAATCATAGCTGAAGCCGAAATCCTGAAAGCATTTCTGAAACTCCAGATGATATCTGTCAGCAATATCACTTACCTGCAATCCATCTTTATTTGCCCTGATTTCAATGGGCGTGCCATTACAATCGCTTCCTGAAACATACAGCACCCGCTCCCCCTTCAGCCGGTAATATCTCGCTAATATATCGCCTGGCAGCAATGCCGCCAAGTGCCCGATATGCAGGGATCCATTCGCATAAGGCCAGGCTCCTCCAATAAATATACCCATTCCTATCTCCTCCTAAAGTGTTATAAACAAACAAAAAACCCCTCGTCCATAGATGTATAGACATCTAAGGACGAGGGGGTCTGCTCGCGGTACCACCTTAGTTCACTGAGGGCTCGCGCCGTCAGCCTCATAAAGTACGGAATGCGGAAATAGAACATTCTTATACTGTGGCAATGATAACGGAAGCCAAATCCCGTTCCACCCTACACCATCTGGTTCGAATGGAATGCTCAGAGACCATCTTCAATCAATTTTTCCCCTGCTTCTTTTCAGCTTCCGAAGCTCTCTGTTAAGGGTTCCTTATTGATTTACTCTTCTCTTCAATGCAAATAATTATTGTTTACTATCTTATGTGAAATAGCAGGAGAAAGCAAGGGTAAAATTTGAAAATTTATTATGATCTTGATTGTAGTTTAACCTGTTTCTTAGCAGTTAAAAAGATCCTTTACAGCGGACACAGTGGTTGAAGATTCTATTAGAAGGAAACAAATAGGAAAGCTGCCAGCCTGAAAGACTGACAGCCATTGTGTTCATTATTCAGCGTTTTCTTCTGTGTTTTCAGTAGTATTTTCTTCAGTATTAGTTCCTGTGTTCTCTTCTTCTGTGTTGCTGCAACCTGCTGAAAAGCCTACGACCGTTAATGCTGTTAAAACCATAAGTAACATTTTTTTCATCATAATAGCCTCCTTTGGAATGTTGCATTGCGAACTACATGTTTATCTTACATGAATTTCCCACCAAGGAAAGCACTTTTACCTGTTTTTAACAATCACTTATTAAGGCATTTACAGTCCTTAAAATATCTTTTACATTCCCTTCCATCCGAATATTCTCTATGTATACAGCTGGCTGCTCTGGTAAGCAGGCAGTCATATTAACTCCTCCGTCATAAGAAAAATAAAATGCCCCAGCCTTTGTAAAGGATAGGGCATTTCTCTGTTAAAGATTAATCATCTTGGAATCACAAACTGGCTCATAACCAATTTCCATATAAATTTTGTTGGATGTCGGATTATCAAGATCTGTATATAAAGTGCAAAATTGGTTGGTTTCAAGCAGCTTTTCGCTCAGTTTTGCAACTACGGATCTTCCATATCCCTTTCGGCGGCAGTCTCTTGGAGTAAATACGAAATTCACTGTGACTCCGTTATCTGTTTTCCTTGCCCGCCTAGCCATGGAAACTGGAACTCCATCCACTTTCCAAAGAAATACAGAATCTTCTTCTAGCATCTCCGCAGCCCGTTTTCTTGCATCCTCTTTAGGAATTGGACTCTCCGGTGTATCTTCGATGAAGCCTTGAAGCCATTCTGACACAAGTTCCACATCTTCTACTCCAGCCAGCTCCATCTCACCTTGGCTGAAGTCTATGTCATTGACTTGCTGCAGTTTGTATATCCTCTGCCTCATATGGGTTTCATAAGGCTTATTGGTTTTTTCACTCCAAAACTCTGCTAAGGGCTCTACAGCCTTACTATTGCCTATAAAACCAGGGAAGTTCATACTATGCTTCTCAGTAAAATTCCACAAAGACTCCCCTATCATTCCTGTCTTTTCATAATTAAAGACAGTTACGATCAAATAGTGAGGAGGGGTTCTGACAAAGACTGCATGAATTTCTTCATCTTCTTTAAAGACAGCTAAAAAAGGATCTTTGTACCGGCCTGCTTTAATCTGGTCCAGTAACCCCAGTGGTAAATTATTTTCTGCTTCTTCCCTTAACAGAAGGGGCCGTACTGTTTCATCAAAATGATTTACATCGGTAAAAACTACTAAATTCATTTCCTTCACCTCTGCAGATACATTCGACATTCCAGATTCTTTCCCCTTCTGCCATGTTGAAAAAAGTCATCAGTTTTTAAAGCAATTGCTTTTCGTCCTTTTTACGTGTTGGGTTTCGTTTTCTCTGCTTTCTGATTTCCTTTACCTGAAGTGAGTTCTTTTGAAAATTCTTCAGATGTCAGTGATTTAGCAGACTGAAGTCCTGATTTAGTTTTTATATTTCGTTTTGTCATAATGGCTATCTCTCCTTTCATAAATGTAGTTTTCTCACCATTCTATCCTTTCATTCGAACGTTCTAAATAGAGAAATTGGAAATTCATCTAGCCCCCCAGAAGTTTTTCCGTTATAATACTAAACAATTTAGGAGGTGTTTTTAGATGATAATTAGGGAGCTAACCGCTGAAGATGCAAATGACTATTGGGACCTGCGCCTAGAAGCCCTTAAAACAAATGGTGAGGCATTTGCCATAACATATGAGGAATCCAACTCACGTTCTAACCCGATTGAACGGGTAGAAAATAATTTATCTTCACCAGGAAGCATCACCTTTGGTGCTTTTATTGATGGAAATCTGACAGGAAATGTTACGGTTTTATACAATTCGCTGGAGAAAATGAAACATAAGGCTTCGATTGTGGCAATGTATGTTTCTCCTCACTTCAGGAAGAGGGGAATTGGCAGAGCGCTGCTTGCTGAAGCAGAAAAAGCAGCTAAAAGTTCTCAAGTGGAATTACTGCAATTAACGGTGGTAACCACTAATCCTTCAGCAGTGAAGCTGTATGAAAAAACAGGATTTGTGGAATTCGGGGTTGAAAAAAACGCAATGAAATGTAATGAGAAATATTACGATGAAATATGGATGTCCAAGGAACTGGTTTAATATGGATTGTTTATACAAAAAAAGAAATGAGGCTGCTCCTCACTTCTTTTAAGCATTAAATATGCATTCTCTCAAGAGGGGGACTCTTGTCATTTGAATGAGAATGATTTTCAATATCATTTTATTCTATATACGTTTCCTTGTCAACACACTAACCTGATTCATCCAGCTTTTTTTATCATTTGCTCAAACGGTGTCCTGCTCCTGCTGATGAATACTGCCCCTCTGCAGATAAGAAAGCTGACGAAAAAGATGATCAAGGCAGCTATTTCCAGGTTGACATAGTATTGAATTCCGCTGCCGAACAGCGATAAAGCTGTATTCCCTTCTGGTGGTCCATTGAGGAAAAAATAATTACTTCCAAGGAATACGTTAAGAATATATATCGGAAGAATCATAATGTTCAGCATCAACATCCCCTGCCAAATGGAGTTAAGAGGTAAAGTATATTCTTTTGTCTTATAAAGATAGACAGCCATTAATGGAATAGCCATATGATGCAGGAAGAATTTGAAGAACCGGTAATGAGGGAAATCGTAAATTAAATCAGGTGTAATTAATGCCAGAATCGGCGGGAACAAGCCTATGTAGTAATAAAAATAAAATACCGTCTTATTTCGTTTCCAAAAGAGATAAATGCCAAAAAATGTACTGAAAGAGCAAAGCTGAAGAGGCAGAAAAAACCTGGCATCCCAAACCTCATAAGTGACCGCCCATATTTGGTAAGAAATTTCCGAGCCGATCAATATGGTTAGCAGACAAATTCCTATTCCTTTAGGAAGCTTGTCTTTCTTTAGTAGAACGAAGGTGAGCATAAGCCCAAAAAATAAAGAAAGAACCGCGATATGAGTCACAGAAAACATCTGAAAATCAGTCATTTCACCTGGTATTAACAAATTTACAACCCTCCATTTCAATTTATATTTTACAGGTGATCAACACAATCGTCCCCAAATACTACTCTATCTTAATAAAAAATTTACCTGCCCTCAATATTTTACTATTTATTCTGAATATTTTAATTTTATTAACCCGCCAAAAAATTATATTCCCACTACCTAAATTGTGGTAAAATTCTAAATTAGGGAAATAGAAAAAAATTTGGGGGTAAAATATGAAAGAAAAATTAAAAGCTTTTGGACTGCCGTTAATGGCAATATCGGTTTTGATAGGCATACTATTTTTCCAGCAGCTGCAGACATTGACTGAACTTCCAAATGAAAAGTGGAGCCGTTCTATTCCTTTTGAATTGGAGACAGAGGAAAAGCCTATCGTGTTCCATAAAGGAAATGAAATCTTCTACAGTGAAGAAGATCAGGTGCACCATTATAGTGTGAATGAAGGACTTGAAGTGAAAAATGAAGGTGATATCTCCTTTACTGTTCCACGTGGATATTCATTTTGGACTGACGGTGAACAATTCGTCACTCTGAGCCAGGGAGTCCTTACGCTGAATGGGGAGAACGAAAAGGTATTAGCAGAAGAAGTAACAGGTGTGGCCACGGCAGAAGATAGGGTCATCTACTGGCAAGAAGGAAATGTGTTCAAATTAGATCTTGAAACATGGGAATCTAAAAATCTTCACAACTTTTCAAATGAAGTAGCGAACGTATTCTTTGGCAGTGATGGAAATTATGTCATTGCAGAGCAGACTGATGATGTAAATGCAGAGCTGTTCTATGTCACTGCAGACGATGCAGTAAATGCAAGCCCTTTCCTGAAAGTTGCCAATAACAAGAACAACAAACTCGGCAACTTATCCTATGTTGCACAAGACGGCGAAATCACCTTTCTTTATGATTCACAATTGAGATCGCAAGGTGTCCTTTCCTACAGCATGTATATGGCTAAGGCTTCCATAAACGAACTGGGAAATACTTTACTGAAACCTGAATTGGTTCAAATTATTAATGAAGCAAACGGAGCAAAACTTGTAACACCTCGTTATGTGCAGTTCATGACATCAACAGACACTCCGACTCTCCTTTTCACTGCAGAAGCGCAAGGAGTCGGGGCTGGCAATACGGTCAGCCTGTATACGGGAACTTATGATGGTTCAACAACTATACAGTCTTCATCCATTACAACAACAGAAGGAATTTCCCACTTTCCTGTAGAAGGATTAGGCGATTCAATTGTATGGCTTGATTATAAAGGAGGAAACTATACCCTTTACGGTGCTTCTCAATCTCCTGAAGTAATGGCTGCCAGTACTGAGCTTAATTCAAGCTCATGGAAGGAAGCAGGAATTAACACAGTATTGATGCTGGGAAGCAGTATGGTGACTTTCCTGGTTTCGTTCTATTGGATTCTGCCTTCACTTCTCTTGCTGATAGTCCTCTACATGACGAAACCTAATATCTTTGAAAAGGAAGAGATCAATTGGGTAGAATATGTATCGATAGCCATTTTCGCACTGATGCCTTTTACCTTCATTGATAAAGCGATGAATGGATACTTTTATGAGATTGCACCTTCGTATCTTACTTTTTCAGGAAGCGGATGGATTCTGCTGCTGATAATCACAGCAGTCTCTACAGTGGTCTGGAAGTTCGGCCGTGACCCGGAGTGGGGTACTTTCGGAGGAGCCTTTTACTTCATTGGAGTATATATTATGCTTTATATTACTAGTATTGGTACGTATGTTTTTAACCTGTTCTAAAATTATCACAAGAAACACGGACTTACGCAGTCCGTGTTTCTCTTTATTGAAGGCTGTTATCGCTATAATGTTGCATTCGTATATTCCCGGATACTAAGAGTTTTATCTCTAAACACCTTTCCTTTTCAGTGTTACCAGATTTCACCTTCGTTATATAGGGGTTTTTTGGAAGTAGTATCAAATAGCCACAAAGTATACGAAGAGAGCCTTGTTGAATGTATTATAGGCTGCTGATTTTCTTCCACGGTCTTCCCCCTTTAATGAAGGTATACACGAGAATGGAAAATAGGAGCCATACCCCTCCTGCTGAAAACCCTCCCAAGATATCACTCGGGTAATGAACGCCTAAATAAATTCTGCTCAATCCTATTAAGAGCACTAATAGCATCAGGGCAGCTGCCCCCAGGATTTTCGACCATGTATGATCATACAGACGGAATACCGCAAAAGCCAAGGTTCCATACAAAACGAATGACCCCATGGAATGGCCGCTTGGAAAGCTGTACCCGCCTTGTTCAACCAATGCTTCAATATCAGGTCTTTCTCTTTTGAAGTACGCTTTAAGAAGCCAATTAAATCCTCCTCCCAGCGCGATCGTGAACAAGACATAAAACCCTAAAGAGTACTTTTTAAATACCAAGAATAAAATGAATGCCAAAGCAGTCAGAATGGATATCCACTCGATTCCTCCAAAAAAGGTGATTCCTTTCATGAATTCTGTTACCCAGGGAGCTCTCAAAGTGCTCACCCCTGAGTACACAGCAGAATCAAAGGCTTCAATTTCCTGTTCCTGCCACTCGTCAACGATTGTAATAAAACCTGATGCCAACAAAATGATGAAACCTATCCCACCGCTAAAAAATAACGCTTGCTTCCAATGGATTTGTCTTTTTTTCATCGACTCTCCCTTCACCTTTTGAAACAGGTTATTGCGCTTTTAATTTCTTAGTGGTTCTTTTCTTTTTGGTAATCTTTGAAGCAGGAACCTTTTCTGATGCTTCCTTATCTATTTTAGGTTTCGTGTTATCTATAGAGGCCTGCAGGGCAGACATTAAGTCTGTCACATTGGCGGCAGGCGCTTTCTCTTTAGGTGTAACAAACTTTTCCCCTGTCTGTTTACTCTGGATAAGATCCATCAATTTCTTACGGTAATCATCTTCATATTTTTCCGGATCAAATTCAGTCGACAACTGGTCAATCAGCATGATAGCCGTATCCAACTCCTTCTGACCGACTTCATCTTCCGCAGGCACATTGGGAACATCACCCGTTTGCCGGACTTCATCGGGAAAATGAATGGTTTCCATTACCATTGTGTTTTGATAGATCCGCACGACAGCAAGCTGCTCCTTTGAACGCATCACAATTTTCGCAATCCCGACTTTGTTGGATTCAACTAACGCCTTTCTCAATAAGCTGTAAGCCTTCTTTCCTCCCTCGTTTGGTGAAATAAAATAGCTGCGGTTAAAATAAATCGGGTCAATCTCTTCAATTTTGATAAAGTCAACAATTTCCACAGCTTTTTCTTCGCTATTATCTCTTAACTCTTTTATTTCCTCATCTTCTATGACGACAAACTTCCCTTTTGCAATTTCATACCCTTTAACAATGTCTTCGTATTCCAGATCCTTCTCACATACCGGGCAGATTTTTTCGTATTTGATCGGTGTGTGGCACTCCCGATGCAGCGACCGCATTTTGATATCTTTATCTTCCGTGGCAGCGTGAAGCTTTATCGGAATGTTTACAAGCCCAAAGCTGATGCTTCCTTTCCATATCGTGTGCATGAGCATCCTCCATTTTGATTTGTCTTATGGTTAATTTGGGGTATTCTGCTCTCTCGTTATTCTATAAAAGTTCTGGAAATAGTTATGGTTACTCTGGGAAAGATAAGATTTATCCTGTTGATTTAGTGGTGATTAAAATGAAACCTATGCTTCCTTCGTTATTTGATGAAGCACCTGTAAATGGAAATTGGAATTATGAAGTGAAATTTGATGGATTCAGAGGAATACTGACGATGAGGTCCAAAGAAGAAATCAGTCTGATGAGCCGGAATGGAAAAGAACTGCTTCCCCTCTTTCCGGAAATTAAAGATTTTTTGGAGGGCATGCTCTCTGAATTGAAATGGCCGCTCCCCATAATACTGGATGGCGAGATTGTTTTATTGGAGAATGATTTCAAAAGCAATTTCAGCGGTGTCCAGACCAGGGGCAGAATGAAGTCAGAGCCGAACATCCAGAAAGCTGCGGCACTGAACCCTTGTACATTCCTCGCATTTGACCTCCTTCAAATCGAAGGAATCAGTTTTACCAGCAAAGAATACTCTGCAAGGAAAAAGGCCTTGAAAGATCTCTTTGAGAAAAGCAGTCTGCCATTGAAGCCTTCCTATGGCTCCTCCTCAAGATTACACATGATCCCTTTCTATAGTGAAATCCGTGAAATCTGGATTAAGATCAGAAGTTTTGATGGAGAAGGATTGATTGCCAAAGATGGCAGCAGCCAGTGGGAAGAAGGCAGGCGAACATCGACTTGGAGAAAAGTGAAGAACTGGCGGAAAGCTTTCTGCTTCATTCTTTCCCGCGACAACCAAAACGGCTATTATGAAGTTGGTGTTTTTAATAAGGAAAAAATCATTTCAATCGGTTCTTTTTATTTTGGTATCAGCCCTGAAGAAAAGCATGCACTGAACTCGATTATTAAAGAAAATGCTTATAAATCCGAACGAGGGAAATCTTTTGTGCATCCTGGCCTTTGCGTTGAACTTAACTACCTTGAATGGTATGAGAATCAAATGAGGGAACCCCATTTTCAGCAGTTTCTTTTTCAATCGAAGCCTGAAGAATGCACCTGGGAAAGATTGATGATGGACGAAGCGTCCCTTCCAGAAGCCGTTGAAATCACCCATCCTCTAAAGCCCCTTTGGGAAACGCCTCCCATCGACAAACTGAATTATATCCGCTATTTAAGAAAGGCAGCTCCACGTCTATTGTTCTTTCTTCGCCAGCGGCCCTTGACTGTCATCAGGCTTCCTCACGGGATGTTCGGTGAATCTTTCTACCAGAAGAACTGCCCGGATTACGCACCTACATTTATTAAAACAGTCAAAAATGAAAATATCGATTACATTGTCTGTGATGATTTAGAGACTTTGATGTGGCTGGGCAACCAACTGGCTATTGAGTTTCATATTCCTTTTCAGAAAGCAGGATCACGTTATGTGAATGAGATTGTCTTTGACCTTGATCCCCCTTCAAGAGATTATTTTCAATTGGCCGTGAAAGCCGCCTTAGAGATGAAAAAGCTTTTTGATCAGATGAATTTGATCAGCTTCATTAAAACTTCCGGCAATAAAGGGCTGCAGGTTTATATTCCTTTACCGGAGGGGTATACCTGGAGCGATACTCATCTCTTCACAGAGTTCATAGCAGATTATTTAACCAACCAGTATCCTGATGAATTCACTACTGAAAGATTGAAAAAGAATAGAAATAACCGATTGTACGTTGATTATATCCAGCATGCAGAAGGAAAGACCATTATCTGCCCCTATTCTCCAAGAGCCAATGAAGATGCGCTTGTATCTGCCCCGCTCTTCTGGGATGAAGTGACAGAAGAACTAAGACCCGAACGTTTTACCATGCAGACTGTCTTAGAGAGACTGCAGAAGAAGGGGTGTCCGTTTGCTGGCTACGAAGAAGCAAAAGAAAAACAGAACATAAAAGATATACTTGCTTTTCTTAAAAGTAATAAAGGTAAGGGAGTTAGATAAGAACAGAAGAATCCATTACCTGGCCTGATGCTTGCCAAGATATAGATAAAACTTAATTCAAGGCACGTTTTATAAATGTTTTATTCTAACCGCACTTTTCGTAAAGTTTTTTTGCATTTAGACGGCACGCCAGCAACAGCCTGAGTATAAGGGCATTCAAGAAAAACAAACTGCTCTCTCCTCTGTCAAAGGGAAGTTTCTAGCTTCAGCGGTCCCTAGTGAGAATACTCTTTGAGCGCACTAAAAAGACAGGATGTTTGAAGCATGACTGGTTCTGTTTTCGAGTACAAAATTTAACAATTAAACATGAAAAGGAGTGTCAAATCGCATTGATTTTGACACTCCTTTTTAACCGTATTCTTGCAGGTAATCTGATCAATTGGTAATAAAAATGCACTCTTAATAGCAAGTGACAGAACTTTTTTTTCTCAAATTTTGTGGCACAAATTCATATACACTTTCAATCCCAATATTAAAAAGAAAGAGAGTTGATTATTAAAAATGTAGCAATTATTTGATTGGAACGGAAGGTGCGTGACCTCCTTCGGGACTAGCGTGACAGGTGAGACCCCACAATCCAGTTCCAGCGCCCAGCCCCTCGGGGTCAAATAACCTCAAGAGAATAAAAGGAAAGACCACCTTTTTTTCTCTTGAGAACATTTGCCTGTCGGGTCTGATCAGGGCGCTTCCACTTTTTATACAGGCGAAAAGCCGAGGAGGCTCACCGCACGCCCCGCGGAGTCACTCACCTGGAGTGGAAATCAAAAGACATTGTTTTTAGGTGTTAATCCCTCAACTATTTCTTATACTAATCAGAAATTTGACTTCAAAAAAGAACCCGTTACCTAAAGCTCCTGTCTTTTGTTCATCTATCTATGCTTTCAGAAAAACACTTCTTTCCACAATGTCTTTGGCATGCTCCTGAAGCTCTGAATAGCCTGCTTCTTCATCGAATATGAATTCATCCACTGTGACGAAACTTTCCGGTTCTTTTACATCGACTTCTATCCCGATGCGGCTTACATAGGTTGCGTTGCCGATGAGATCCATCGAATAGAGCTCTTCATTCTTATGAACGATGACCCGTACCTTCCCGCCGTTGTTAAACACATCGATTTCCTTTTCATATGCATTCAGCCCTGTCAGACATGTTACCAAAGTAGATGCTGACATTGCGGTACCGCATGCATTCGTGAATCCTACTCCTCTTTCAAAGGTTCTTACATAAATGCCCGCTCTTCCGAGATCCTGTACAAAGCTTACATTTACTCCATCAGGAAAGAGATTATTGGGTCCATTCACTGTTTCAGAGATATTTTTTTGCTCATTGGAAAGGATATGTTCGTTTTCAACAATACTGATCAAATGAGGATTCGGTACTGCAACCGCCGTAAAGTTTAAAGTATCAGAGATTTCCGGTATTTTTTCAGATATAAGGGTTTCCTTCTCCATGTTCATCGGTAAATGCTTTAAACCGAACAGCACTGGTGAGATCTCTACCTTATAAGTAGGAATATCCTCAAAAATGGATGGTTCTTTTGAAACCTTTAAATCGGCTTTCATTGTTTCGATTGTAATCTCTTCTCTTTTCTTCACTTCCGTCACATACCGCCCGACACACCTCAAGCCATTTCCACACATGGAAGCTTCTGATCCATCTGCATTGAAGACCCGCATTTTTGCATCACATCTATCACTATCCAGAACAAACAAAATCCCGTCGGCTCCTAGTCCCTTTTTACGGTCACAAAGGGCGATTGCTAAGTTTTGCCGATCCTTTTCCGAGAATTGATAAGTTTCCGTGATTTCATCGATCAGAAGAAAGTCATTACCTGATCCATGACATTTAATTAAATTCAAGTTCATAAAAAAACCCTCCAAGGAGTATCTTGCTGAAACGAGAGATATTAATCCCGTCAGCCAATTAATCTCTAATTCTAATATATTTAGCTTGCCACATCAAAGCCTATTTCGCAATAGGCAGAAACCGACTTGCCGCCAACCTTCCGGGAAGCTTAATTAATTCAATATTTGGGCGAAACACGGTATCCTTAATCTGTAACAACTTAAATTCTTAGGAGGATTGAATGGATGACAGAAGAATTCAAGTTCTACTTTTCTGTAAAAAAAGTAGTTGTAATAGAGGATGCCCATAATACAAAAGAAGTGCTTGTTCATACCAAAATAAAAAAAGGCAGAAATCAAGTCTGCCTTGAAAACGTTTTTCCAGTCAGAATAACAGATATCGGTATCTTCCCCGTCCCTAAAGCGATAGCCGAAAAGGTTAAAGATCCACTTCTGCGCAGGACTCTTCCTTTCGAGCTGAAAAGATACATTAAACCCCAGAAGCGGTTTCTGGAACCTGGTGATTACAGCTGATCGACTTTGCTCTTGAGAGTTTCACCCTGCAGGTATTCCGCCCTCAACAGCCCTTCAGCCCATTGACATGAATGAATGTAAAACTGATTGTACTCATTTTGAGTTATATTGATATCTAACTCCGGACTGCCGGCCCTTTCCCAATCGGCCTGCTCAATAGCGATTACAAGATCGAGTACTTTCTTTAAATTATTTTGCTTTCCTCTCAAGGCATCGCAAATATCATCTTGCAGCGGCATATCCTTTAACACTTTTCCTATGGGCTGCCCAATTATGTCTTCCATTAAGGAAAACATCCCTGTAAGAAAAAAACTGGATGGCACAGCTTCTTCTGACAGCTTAGTTGAAATTAACTCACACATTTTTGCACGGGTAAGGCATAACTTGATGACTTCATCCGATATTTGCCGGTCTGAACCTGTCATGTCCCGAATAGCCAGTACATAAATCCATCGCTGAATTTCAATCAATCCCAGAAGAATGATCGCCTGCCTGATTGAGTTGATTTTGTGCTTAGGCCTGTATGCAGGTGAATTAATGAGTTTAAGCAGTTTATATGACAGTGAAAGATCCTGTTCTATAAGTTCTGCAATCCTTTCCATATTGGGTTCACTCATTTCCAGCCTTTGTATGACTTCATAGTAAGAATGAAAATAGACAGGAACATCATAGGTGCTTAATATCACAGGTTTACTGAAGAAAAACCCTTGAAACAGAGTATATCCCCGCTTCTTTGCTTCTTCGAAATCTCTTCGCGTTTCCACTTTTTCTGCCAAGAGCTTAATGTCCAGAAGCCTTGCAATCAATTCAATCTCTTCCCTTTTTTTCTCTGTAGCAGCCAGCATGTCTACTTTAATATAGTCAGCCAGCTTCATTAATTCTTTGCAGTACGGGTTTTCTTTGTCAAATACAAAGTCATCCAATGCTATCTTATAGCCAAGCTTCCTGAGTTCTCTGCAAATCTTTATGATTTCCGGTGAGGGTTTGACTGTTTCAAGAATTTCTATAACGATTTCCCTCGGCCTGAAGTAAGTGGGAACCTTCAGCTTCAACAGCGTTTCTGTAAAATTTATAAAACAGGGTTTGCCACCGGAAAGCTGATCAATCCCTATGTTCAAAAAACTGTTAATAATGACGTCAGCAGTCGCCCTGTCTCCATCTATATTAGGAAAGAAATTTTCCTGATTATTTCTATATAACAACTCATAAGCAATTGCCTCTTCACTTGCATTGAAGATAGGCTGCCTCGCTACAAAAACTTCCATCTTTATTCACTCCTACGAGAAAATGAAAATATCTATAATAGTTCCAAAATCACAGAAAAAAGGTTAAAATTTGAAGATTCACTCTACTAGAATACCAATAAACAAACCATACGTCTATCTAATATATCCCATACGCTTCACCACTCTAAAGCACAAAAAGGGACAGTCCCTCTTCATGCTTTCAAGCGGTAAAGAAACTTACATTCTTACTACTACATCTAAATGAAAAACAGCATCAGGGGCATAAGCCCCTGATGCTGTTTTTCATTTTGTTTAGGAAATTATAAAGTCACCCTCTGTGGATAACTTATAGCTATATTATCCACGTCCAGCTTCAGCGCCTGAGGGTCCGTACCCACTGGAACGGACTTAGCCCCTCGGGGTCAAATAACCCTCAGAGAATAAAAGGAAAAAACGCCTTTTTTTCTCTGAAGAACATTTGCCTGTCGGGGCTGGACAAGGCGCTTCCGCTTTTGATCTTAATGCACTGAATGGACAAGGAAATTGACCAAAAACAGTGCTGCAATTATATATAAAGGAAGCGATACATCTTTAGCCTTTCCATTTGCGATCTTCAAGATAGGATATAAAATGAATCCGATGGCAATTCCATCTGCTATACTATACGTAAATGGAATCATCGCAATAATGAAGATGGCCGGAAATGCTTCAGTTAAATCTCTTAAATCCATATGCCTGATATTCTGGATCATCAATCCGCCAATAATCATCAGGATCGGAGCAATCGCGTGGTCCGGTATCCACTTAAGATATGGAATAAACAACGTCGAAGCCAGGAAAAGCACACCCGTGGTTAAAGAAGTCAGCCCGGTTCTTCCGCCTGCCGCTATGGCCGCGGCGCTTTCCACTGTGGAAACGGTCGGACTTGTTCCAAACACTCCGCAAGTCGCTGCCGAAAAAGCATTAGACTGAAAAGCCCTTGGATACTTTTCAGGTGTTCCTGCCATATCCATATGTCCGTGCACCAAACCGATATTTTCAAAAACCAATACCATAGTGATGGAAAAAGCAGCAATCCAAAACGGAAGCTCCACTATTTTGGCAAAGGACATCTGGCCGAATACAGACGCATATTCTGACAAGCCCATCCCTGATTGACCTGTTTGAGGTTCAATTCCAAAAAGAAAGCCAAGCACAGTTCCAAAGCCAATACTCCAGAGAAACCCGCCTTTAACATTTCTAATGAAAAGAAAAATCGCCACAAGAAAAGTCAAGATAGCCGCTATGACTGTAATATCACTAATATCTCCCAAACTGATCAAAGCACTGGAACCCCGCTCCACAATACCGCCTTTTTCAAGACCGATCAGCAGCAGAAACATCCCAAGTCCGACTGTGATAGCTTCTTTAAGAGCTTTAGGAATCGCTTTTGATAAAATACTTGATAACCTCGTAAAAGCAACAATCATGAATAACAGTCCTGAAACAAAAACAGCCGCCAGGGCTTCCTGCCATGTAAGACCCATCGATTCCACCATTGTAAAAGTGAACATCGCATTGATCCCCATTCCAGGAACCAGAAGAATCGGGGCATTAGCCCAAAATGCCATCACCAGGCATCCAAAAAATGAAGCCAGAATAGTGGCCATTACCGCTCCTTCAAACGGCATTCCCGCCTCCGAAAGAATCATAGCATTGACAGCAATAATATAAACAATCGTAAAATAGCCGATTGCTCCTGCCGTCACTTCTTTCTTAACTGTTGTTCCGTGCTGCTCTAAACGAAAAATACCTCCTGTTGTTTTCATAAATATCATGTCCTTACGACACAGCCCTCTCCCTACCCGCTTACCCAAAAAGGGAAGCCACAAGGATTAATTTTAGCAGATGTACGTACCTTTGCCAATATGTATCTTGTTTTGAGCAGCGGTTCACTACTTCCTATATTGCGGTCCTAATGCTGATCTTTGATAGAGAAGTAGATTTCCTTTTTTGTAAAAGCTGTTTTAAGTGGTTGAAATAATAAATATTCTTTTAGCTACTCTTAATATACGGACTCTATGATTCCATATTCTTTATCTAGTGTCTCACCAGCCGACCTTGAAGGACCAGCCCCATAAATCAGTCCTATGGTGTCTCTCTAATCGACCTTAAAAGCATCTCTAAAAATAACATTACAGAAATGGTGGAATGGTGTTGGTCATTTTCAGAAGTAAATAATATAGGTAATTCTTACAGCGCACCAGTTAATAAAAGATCAACAACTGCACTGAAAGGAGTGAGCCTTTCCATTAAAAAAGGAGAGATTATAGCGATTATAGGGCCGGCGGGCAGTAGTAAATCTACTTTTCTTCAGGTTTAAAGCAGCACTGATAAACATGCTTCTGGCGAAATTTCAATTGCTGGTGTAAGAGTAATTGAAATAGAAGGAAACGAATCAGCATTATTTCGTCGGAAAGAATTAGTGAATGACAAGAAAAAAAAATAACAAAAAACGCAGACGGTTAAAAAACCTCTGCGTTTTCGAATTAAAGCCAGCCATCGTAACGGCGTCGTATCGCTGAATATTATTGATTGATTTGGCGGATAAGATTAGCCATTTCAATAGCACTGACAGCAGCTTCCCATCCTTTGTTTCCTGCTTTTGTTCCTGCACGTTCAATCGCCTGCTCGATCGTATCGGTTGTCAAAACACCGAAGATAACAGGAACTTCCTCTTGAAGGCCGACATTGGCTACGCCTTTTGCTACTTCTCCGCTCACATATTCAAAGTGTGCAGTTGCTCCCCTGATTACAGTGCCGAGTGTGATAACGGCATCATACTTTTTCGATGCAGCCAGCTTCTTGGCGATGACCGGAATTTCAAATGCACCCGGTACCCATGTGACTGTAATATCAGCTTCGTCGATTCCATGTCTTTTCAGAGCATCTTCTGCCCCGCCCAATAACTTGCTTGTGATGAATTCGTTAAAGCGGGCAACTACGATCGCAACCTTTAATCCTGATCCTACTAAATTACCTTCATAAATTGTTTTCATTGTGTATCCTCCTTAGAATTGAAGTAAGTGTCCTAACTTACCTTTTTTAGTTTTTAAGTATTTTTCATTTTCTGCTTTTGACGGCATCTGGATTGCGACTCGTTCTTCAACCTCCAAGCCGTATCCTTTGATTCCGGTAATTTTTCGCGGGTTATTTGTTAAGAGCCTCATCTTGGTTACTCCCAGATCCTTGAGGATTTGCGCTCCTATCCCATAGTCACGCAAGTCAGCGGCAAATCCAAGTTTATGATTTGCTTCGACCGTGTCAAGTCCTTCTTCTTGAAGCTTGTAGGCTTTCATCTTGTTGACCAGGCCGATTCCCCGCCCTTCCTGACGCATATACAACAAAACTCCATGGCCTTCTTTCTCAATTTGTGAAAGTGCTGCATGCAGCTGCGGACCGCAATCACAGCGATTGGAACCGAATACGTCACCAGTTAAGCATTCTGAATGGACCCTTACCAGCACTGGTTCTTCAGGACGGATTTCTCCTTTGATCAGTGCAACATGCTCCTGGCCTGTCAGTTTTTCCGTGTAAGCTACTGCTTTAAAATCGCCGAATTCAGTAGGCATACTGATTTCCACTTCTTTTTCCACCAGCTTTTCTTCTTTCCTTCTGTAGGCAATCAAATCCTGGATGGTGATTATTTTCAAGTTGAATTTCTCTGCAATAGTTTTAAGTTCAGGCACCCTTGCCATTGTCCCATCGGGATTCATGATCTCGCAAATGACACCCGCCTGTGCTGAGCCGCATAGGGAAGCCAGGTCAACGGCAGCTTCCGTATGGCCGGCCCTTTTGAGAACCCCGCCTTTTTTTGCTATCAGCGGGAATATATGTCCTGGGCGTTTTAAATCACTTGGCTTCGCCTCTTCTTTTATCATTTCCAGTATAGTCGTCGACCGCTCGAATGCACTGATACCTGTAGTTGTATTGATATGGTCCACGCTGATCGTGAATGCTGTGCCGTATGGATCGGTATTTTGATCTGTCATTGGATTCAATTGCAGCTGTGAAGCTTTCTCTGCCGTGATAGGCGTACAAATCAAGCCCCTTCCCTCTGCTGCCATGAAATTGATGACTTCAGGGGTCGCTTTTTCTGCAAGAGATACAAAATCCCCTTCATTTTCACGGTCCTCATCATCAATGACAATAATTACTTTTCCTGTTTTTAAATCTTCCAATGCTTCCTCGATTGTATTAAACAATTAGTCCGCCTCCTTCTCAACCACTTACTCATCCCATGAAGCCATGCTGTGTCAGGAAATCTGTTCCGATATCCTTTTTACCAGGCTTTCCGGACCTTCCGCCATTCATGAATTTATAAATATACTTTGCCATCATATCGCACTCAAGGTTGACAACATCGCCTGCCTTTTTACTCCCGAGGATCGTGTCATGTCTTGTTTGCGGAATCAAAGAAACTGTAATTGTGTTATGTTCCGTTCTAAACACGGTTAGAGAGGTGCCATCCAGACAGACAGATCCTCTATCAATAAAATAACGTGTTAACTCTTCCGGAATTTCAATGGTGATGTAAAGAGCATTCTCGACAAACTGAGTGGACGCGATGGTTCCAGTGCCATCAATATGCCCTGTCACAAAATGCCCCCCAAAACGTCCATTGGCAGCCATTGCTCTTTCAAGGTTCACAGGAGCTCCAGCCCCCAGCAGCTTCAATGAAGTATTGTCAAAGGTCTCAGGCATTACATCAACAGTGAATGAGCGGCTGCTGAAGGAAGTCACAGTCAGGCATGTGCCATTAACCGAAATACTGTCTCCCAGCTTCACATCTTCCAGTACCTTTTTTGCCGAAATCGACAGGACCATGGAAGCAGACGATTTGCTGATTTTTTCAATTGTACCGATCTCTTCAATTATTCCGGTAAACATTTTATTTAGCTCATCCCTTCCTCAATGGCTTGGCAATAATCTTTAAATCATTACCGATATTTTCTACAGAAGAAAACTCTAATTCATCACCATCTGAGATAAGCGGAAACCCTTTCCCGCCAAAACTGGAGAAGGCATTAGATCCGCCAATAAGCTTAGGTGCCATATAGATGACCACTTCCTGGTACGCCTTTTCTCGTAAAAAAGAAAAATGTACAGCAGAGCCGCCCTCTACTAAGAGAGAAGTAATTTTCAGCTCGCCAAGCCGTTTTAAAACTTGATTAATCGAAATATCTGGAGAATTCAGTTGTTCAATCCTTACTCCTTTATCAAGCAGGAGTTCTTTTTTCTCAATGGTGGCATTTTTCCCACAGAAAATAAGCGTTTCAGCCTCTTGCACGTCTAAAATTCTGCTTTCAATTGGAATTTTTAAATTTGTATCCAATACTATTCGAATGGGATTTTTTCCACCTCGGGGCAATCGGGTGGTGAGAAGGGGGTTATCTTGTATGACCGTATTTACTCCAACTAAAATGGCATCATGAGCATGCCGGTACTTATGTACATCCAGCCTGGACTCTTCAGAAGTGATCCATTTGCTGTCTCCTGTATAAGAGGCTGTTTTACCGTCAAGTGTCATGGCTGTTTTCAGCGTAATATAAGGTGTCTGGTTCTGGATAAAATGAAAGAAATACGCATTCAGATCCAGTGCCTCTTTTTCACAGATGCCTGTAGTTACTTCGATCCCGGCTTTTTTCAGGATGTCTATCCCTTTGCCGGCGACCAATGGATTGGGGTCCATGCTTGCTATAAACACTCTTTTTAATTTGTTTTCAACGATAAGGTTGGCACACGGAGGCGTTTTCCCGGTATGTGCACAGGGTTCTAAAGTGACATAGATGTCTGCACCCTCTGCCTTCTTACCAGCCTGCCTAATGGCGTGAACCTCTGCATGCGGTTCCCCGGCTTTCAAATGGGCACCCATTCCGGCAATTTCTCCGTCTTTCACTACTACTGCACCAACTGCGGGATTCGGCGAGGTCTGTCCCTTGCCTGCTTTGGCGAGCGACAGTGCTAATTCCATGTAATCACGTTCTTGCAAGGATTGGTCCTCCTTCCTGAAGCAATAGGTCCCCAAACATATTGCTGATAATAAATAACCCTGAGTGGTTGGAGCACTCAGGGAGACAGTCATAATTAAATAAGCGTATAAAAAGAAATTTTTACGCGCTTCTTCCTTCTCCCATCCAGACTTTAACTGTCGGCCTTGGAGTTTCACCAAATCCACCGCCATTTGTTAAAATGACGGGTCACGGACTAAGAACACTTTCGTTCATCACCGCCGGTAGGGAATTTCACCCTGCCCCGAAGGAATACTATTCGATTGAGTTTACTATACCATAATAATAAAGGAGTTGCATCACAGAATGCTTGAATGTTCACACATTAAGATTTCGTGCCTTCAAAGCGAAAAATCGAGCTGATATTGCCTTGTTATACCGGCTTAAGTTTATTGGCAGTGAGGGGTTACAATTTATACTCTTTTGGTGTGATGAGTACTCTCTCGAAGACATTCTTGGACCCTTTTTCTCTTTTAGCATGCCCTAAACCATCCTCTTGCCAATTCAAATATCTTAAACACTGATCATCTCTTTCTTTGACTCAAATTTAAAAGAACAACTAAATAAGGTAGTAATTGTCCATGTACAGCACTAAAAAAAGGATGCCCCAAATTCTTTGCTCATCATCCACTTTCTCAAACCGAAGAATAATGCTTGAAGGATCAAACAACTGCTGTATTTCTGCTGACATGCGTCCCCGCGTTATCGAGCATACTTTCTTATCATTAATCGTCAGGCTCCAGCCTTCTCCTTGGCTCAGTAGTGAAATTGCATTTCCTTCAGCGTCATTCCAATTTTCATGAATTTTAACAAACTTCCTATAGTCGCCTTGGCATTCAAGTTCCACTGAACCCTCGCCTTTTTTTAGTATGGCCTGTATATCACTTATATCCAGTTTCCACGAACCATTTTTAGATGAACAACAGCCTTTCATTACTCCGTCAAAGCCAAAGAAATTATAGGTCTTGTCCTTTTTAATCACAACCAGACAAGCCCCATTTCCATCAGCAGGAGACTTTATGGCAGCCCTTGAACGTTTCACTTCTCTCTCGTATATCAAATACATGAAAACGCAGGATATTCCGAGCAAAATTAAGGTTAAATAGAAAAGAATATGCAGACCTCGAATGAAAACACTGAGCAGCACAGCAAGCAGCAGCATTACTACTGCTCTTTTGAAATATTGAAAGCTCATTTTTTTATAGAAAAGAGTAATATTCATCCAGTAGTCACTCCTTAAGAGAGTTCTTTTCATAGTATGAAATTGATAGAGAAAAAAGAACAGCTGCAAAAGAAGGCAACTTAAATTAAAGGCATGGGGAAAAAAGTAACCAAGCGGACGCCTAGGTGCCCAAACTAACAAGAATATAAGGAAAAAGGGCACCAAGAAGGTCTCTGGGTGCCCAAACTTCACAAAAATTAAGGGTAAAGGTAACCAAGCGAACGCCTTTATGCCTAAACTCCACAAAAATCAAAGGAATAGGTAACCAAGCGGGCGCTTAGGTACCCAAAATTACCAGACTCTAAAGGAAAAGGGCGCCAAGCATGCAACTTGGTGCCCAAACTCACCAGACTTTAAGGGAAAAGGTTATTATCACCGTCACCTGAAATCTATCTCATTGTCACCATTTGTGATTGTACATCCTTCCATGCCAAAAGCTCTTCAAACTTTAGCCTGGCATCTTCATATCCTTGGTTGTATAACTCCTCAAGTTTCCTTGGATTCCGTTCAATTCTACCGACTTTCAACGGCATTTCAGGACGAATAATAAACACGCTGCCCTTCTCTTCTTCCTTTTCCAGGTATTCAACGGTCTCATTATATACTTTATAACGATTCATCATTGCTTCTCTTAGACCAGGATATTGAGGATATTTTCGTTTAACCAGGTAATTAAACTTCGATGGGCTTTTTAAATATCCTTTATTCCTTGTCAGAATGACTACGTTCTTTGAATAACCGTCCGCTTCCGCTTTTCTAACAGGTATGGGGTCGCTGATTCCGCCATCAAGTAAGTGGCGGGAGTGAAACTGTACAACTGGCGCCACGAATGGAAGCGAGCTTGATGCACGAATGGGCGTTAAAACATCTTCACCATAATCACTTCTATTATGATAGACAGACTCGCCCGTATGGCAGTCTGTTGTTCCGATTACAAATTGGGAAGTACTGTTTTGAAAAGCTTCATAGTCATATGGAACGATTTTATTGGGAATTTCATTAAATACGAAATCCATCCCAAACAGTTCCCTTTTTTTAATGTAGTTTCTCCACGAGAGGTAATTCGGATCTCCCGCAAACCCGATGTTCACTTTTTTGTTTCTTCCTTTTTGCTTAGACAGGTATGAGGCCGCAATACAAGCACCTGCTGAAACCCCGATAACGTAAGGAAACTCTACTTCGTTTTCTAATAGATACTCCAAGACTCCTGCTGTATATACTCCTCTCATCCCCCCGCCTTCCAGTACAAGCCCGGTTTGATCGAAAAGCATCATTCTTTCACCTCTTCAAAATGTATTCTTTCATTAAGTATAATTGCATTTTATAACTCTCGTGATTAGTGTCTCATAGGAAGGAAAGAATGTGTATTAATCTTAATCTTCATTAAAGATAGACTTTAAAGGGATGATAACTGCACCGCATTCTTTTTCGTAATATTCTATGGGTCCAGCTTCCCCTAATACTATATAGGCATAATTCTTTTCTTTCATATCTTGAAGTGCTTGATGAAGAAGCTGGCTTCCCACCCTGTTATTTCTTTCTGTTTTTAACACGCCCATAGGGCCGTATATCCCTTTTTGGCTGCGGTAGACATCATAGGAAGAAAATCCGATAAGCTTTGACCCTTCCCAAGCAAGAAAGACGGGAATTTCTTTTTGCCGGAATCCATTGAGAATCGACTCTGTCCAGGATCCTCCAAAGTTCTCCTCAACAAATTTCATGACTGCCGGTTCGTCCTCCTTTTCTGCTCTTTTAATCACTGCCTGTTGACCTGAGAATACTTTTTTAGTGTAAGTATTCAAGGACACGAGCAAGTCGCGGGCCGTCGTTACTGCAGCTTTTATTTTTTCATGAGGAAGGGCTTTAAGGAATTGCTGCTCTTCTTCAGACCAGGATTGATAGAATGCTTTTATGATATGGCCTTCGTTCAGATAAAGTTGATTGTAATTATGCATAATTTCGAGGGCTCTGTTCCATACCTGCTCTGTTCTTCTGGAAATACTTCTTGAAAAGTCTTTATGAGGAACACTCACCTCTTCTTTAGCCCTTTTTAAGACGAGCAGGTCATGAATTTCCTCTTCCATCAGCAGGTACATTTCCAACAGTGTTCCCTTCCTTACAAGGGCCGCCCCCAGAAACAGATCCACTGGTTCAACCGGCCCCTCACAAATAGATTCAGCATTGCTTATTAAACTTTTCACCTTATTTGTAAGAAAATACGTTACCATTCCTTTTCCCCCTATAGACAAAAGACCGATTCTCTACCAGAACCGGCCTTGGTTTCTTTACTATATTCTACAAGAGTTTTATTTTTCCTGGGCTAATTTACTTTTTTTGAAAAGCTGTTTTCATAAAAACTGTTTATTTCGGAAAATCCCAAGAGCCGGATTTCTCCCCGGATACTAAGTTTTTCCTCTCTAATTGAGTACAGCTCTTTTCTTTCTTACCATTATTTTAGTTATATCTTACGTATTCCATGTTAAATAGCAACGGGGTTTACGAAAAGAGCCTTTTGAAAAGCAATGGTGCAGCCGCCATGATAAGAATGACCATTCCGAGTGTGACGATTAAGGTTAAAGTCAAATCAGTGGACCAATTTCCTTTTCCAAGAATCTCAGTTACATAAGAAGGTATTTGAGAAGGAGACCATTTTAATTGGCTGGAAAGCATACTTGAGAGAAAAGTAATAAAAATCGAGAGTCCAATTGTTGAGAAAGCTGCTAAACCAGGGGAAGATGTCAGGCTGCTGAAAAAGATTGTCAACGTAACAATGAAGGACAACCAAATTCCATAAGCCAGCAATGCTTGAATGAAATCAGACACCGCAATTCCATCAAATAATATATTGATATAGTACCAACTTGCAACCATCCCGATTACATAGGAAACTTCGACAAGAATTATAGCAGCGGTCCATTTTGACAGAATATAGCTAAAGTACGATACGGGTTTAACCAGCACAAGAGCAGCGCTTCCATTTTTTCTTTCTCCTGCCACAGTCCCCATGAAACCCAGAACAATTACCAGGACGCCCAACGTGCTGTACTGACTGATCACAGCAAGAAGTACTTCTTGGGACGATGGAGGAGGAATTTCAATGACTGCCCCTTCCGGAAGATTTCCCACTGCATCCAAAATATCAGGCATATAATAGGCAGTCAAAGGTTCTGAGATCCCAAATAAGATGAATACAATCGGCAACCAAATCCATTTGAAATTCCTCCTTGATTCAAGCAATTCTTTCCTAAGAAATACGAAGAATTGTTTCATCATTTGACCACCTTCATGAATATATCTTCCAGACTGCTCTCGCTTGTTTCGAATCTAATGAGTGGAAGCGAATGCTGAACAGCAATCTGCAGTATTTCATTTCTGGCCTTACTGATATCTGCAACTTTTAGCAGGATAGTGTCCCCATTTATTGTATATTCCTGAATAAATGGACTATCTAAGAAATGCTTGATGAATTGATCGGCTGTTTCTTCAAATTGTAATATAAGAACTGCCTCTTTATATCTCTCTTTGATGTCTTGCAAGGCCCCACCCTCTACTAAATTTCCATTATGGAGAAACAGGACATCATCACAGATTTCTTCTGCATCATTTAGAATATGTGTGGAGAAGAGGATGGTTGTATCTTTTTTCAACCTTCCCATCAACTCCAGCACTTCTCTTCTTCCAAAAGGATCCAGCGCTGACACAGGTTCGTCGAGCATAAGCAATTTAGGTTTGTGAATTAACGCCTGAGCTATTCCAAGCCTTTGTTTCATTCCGCCGGAAAACTCTCCTATCTTCCGAACTTTTGCGTCTTCAAGGCCGACGAGATCAAGAAGATCACCGGTTCGTTTTTGGGCCGCTTTCTTTGTCATTCCCGCAATTTCACCAGAGAATATCATGTACTCCTCCCCTGACATCCACTCAAAGAAAGATGGGTACTGGGGAAGGTAGCCGATTAACGACCGCAGATCCTTGGTCTTGGGCAGAAGATCCGAATGCACACTTCCTGAACTGGGAGTAATAAGTCCCGCGAGCATTTGAATGGTGGTTGTCTTTCCCGCCCCATTGGGTCCCAGCAGTGCTGTGCACTTTCCTTCTTCCAGTTGGAAGGTCACGTTGTTGACCGCAAGCTTTTCTTTATATTCTTTTCTTAACTCTTTAACAGTGATGACATTCATCCATTTTGTCTCCTTCCAATGACAAAGTAGATAATGGGACCAATAATGTTGATAAATAATATGATCAATACCCACAGCCATTTCGGTCCATTGGTATTCTTGACCCTAATTAAATCTACAAGAGCTGTAACCATTAAAATGAGCTGGATGATCAGCAAAGGAGCAACCAGCCCCCAGTTGATTGATTCTAAAACTTGTTGTAGTTCTGTCATTTATATTCCTCCTCATTATTTCTTTTGTATTCTCGATGATAATACGAAGAGAAGGAAAAAACGTTCAATAATTATTAAATTTTTTTTGAAGAAATCTTTGGCTCCTAGTAAAGTATCAGTTTCTTCTTATTAGAAGGCTCTTTTCGTAAGCTTTGCTGCTAATTCACACTAATTCCGAAGAAATAACACTAATTCACGGGTATAATCTCGTAAATAGGAAAAGAAAAGAGCTGCTCTCCCCGATTAGAGAGAAAACCTTTAGTATACGGGGCAAATCCGGCTCTTGAGATTTTTCCAGAAGCCACATGCATGAGAAAACAGCCTACTAGAAAAGCCGTCTGCACTTTTGCGCAGACGGCTTTTCTTTCACTAATCAACGTGGTTACCCGCTGAATCTTATTCCTTATAAAATTCGGAAAATCGCTGGAATTCGGTAGTACTCTCCTTCATATGCCTTTATCGCTCCAAGGATTGTAAAAATGAAGGCAAGCAGCCCGACAATCGGTGCAAGGATAAATCCGATCAGTACTAACATCAGCAGCGAACTTATCAGTCCATAGATGAAATAGGAAATAAGAAAGTTCATATACTCTTTTCCGTGATGGTCGATATACTCTGATTCGTCTTTCTTGATGAGCCAGATAACCAGCGGTCCAATGAAAACTGTAAAGAAGCTGATAATATAAATGAATGCGGCTAATAGTCTTTCTTCTTTTGTTGGTTCCACACTATCCCTCCTCTATAAGTCTTTTTTGGCTGGGGTTGCTGCTTTAGGATATCTCCGGATTCAAAGTTTTTTCTCCTGGTGATTAACTTATGGCGTAATTTCAATATACATTGACTTGCAGCAGCGATTACGAAAAGAGCCACCGGAAAATATCATCTACTTAACTATACGCTTGAGAAAATGAAAAGTTTCGACTGATTTTCTTTAATCCTTTAAAGCACGAAGAGGGACAGTCCCTCTTCGTGCTTTAAAGGGGTAAAGTCAAGGCATTCTTCCAGCTTTTTTGAATATATGTTAATAGAGACCTTGTCCAGGAAGGATGAATTTTTATGATGTCTAAACTTGAAGCCTTGATATTGGGAATGATTCAGGGGCTAACCGAATTCCTGCCGATCTCCAGCACCGGCCATCTGTATATTGGACGGAAAGCGTTCGGACTTGAAGATGCGGGCCTTTTCCTGGATACGATGCTTCACCTCGGAACTCTTCTTGCGGTTCTAGTTGTCTACCAGAAGGAACTGCTGCATATGATCCGCCACCCTTTCAGCAGATTGAGCATGATTCTGATCATAGGAACGATTCCTGCTGTTATCATCGGATTTTCCTTTGAAGATTATTTTGACCGAATTTCCACAACGGGAAGTACAATAGGATGGGAATTTCTCATAACAGGTCTGGTTATGTATATAGCGGATGGAGTCAAGGATGGTTATAAAAAGCTTGAAGACCTTACTTATACTGATGCATTTGTCATAGGAAGCTTTCAGGCTGCCGCCATTTTCCCTGCTCTTTCAAGGTCCGGGTTAACCATAGCTGCAGGTTTATTCCGAAAACTTGACCGTCAGACAGCTGCATACTTTTCCTTCCTGCTTTCAACTCCAGCCATCCTTGGTGGATTGCTGATTAAAGGAAAGGATCTTTTCTCAGGACATGTTGAAGCTGTTTCCCTTCCCGCTTTGATGGTCGGAACTGCGGCCTCTGCTGTCTTCGGCTATATAGCCATTGTCGCCATGATTAACTTCCTGAAAAACCGCTCTTTGAAAATATTCTCCTATTATGTATGGGGGCTGGGCATTCTCATTTTAGTTCTTCAATGGGCAGGAATATTTTAAGGGGGTGATGAAGTGGCACATGAATGGATATTTGAACTGCTTCAAACCCTCTCTGAATGGGGCTATCTTGGAATTGCCCTCGGATTGATGGTAGAAGTGATCCCTAGTGAATTGGTATTAAGCTATGGAGGTTTCCTGGTATCTGAAAACAAGCTTCATTTCGTTGGAGCACTTCTTGCAGGTGTAATCGGAGGTACACTGGCTCAATTATTTTTATATTGGCTTGGACTTTATGGCGGAAGGCCTTTCTTTAATAAGTGGGGCAAATTTCTACTAATCAGTGAAAAACATTTGGATGCTTCGGAAGAGTGGTTTACCAAATATGGCACCTTTGTCATCTTCTCAGCCAGGTTCATCCCAGTAGTCCGGCACGCGATCTCGATTCCGGCTGGAATAGGAAAAATGAAATTTTCGTTATTCTTACTTTATACATTTGCTGCTATGATTCCATGGACGGTTCTCTTTCTCCTTATTGGAATGGAACTCGGCGATCACTGGAAGCAGATTGAAATTATCGGAAGCCAATACATCAAGCCTATTGCCTTTTTTGCAGGAACAGGCATAGCACTTTACTTCGCTGTTCAAGCTTGGAAAGCCAGAAAGAAGAAAAATTAAGGACCGTCTTTCAATGTCTTCTATTTTTCCAGAAACACGTTTAAAATAGGATGAAATAGCTAATGTTTCAAGTTCATAACCAGTAAAGGAACTGAAGTCATGCAAACACTAATTTTAAAAAATGCTACTCTGTATACCATCACATCAGGAATTATCCCAAATGGAAATGTCTGGATTGAAGAAGGAAAAATTAAAAAGATATCGACCCACTGGACCCAAACGATTCCCGGTGTAAAAACCATCGACTGTAAAGGAAAACCTCTTCTTCCTGGCTTTATTGATGTCCACACACATCTTGGCCTTTATGACGAAGGAACAGGATGGGCAGGAAATGATGCCAATGAAACAATTGAACCAATGACTCCTCACATTCGTGCATTCGACGGTGTGTATCCTTTGGACCCCGGGTTTCAGGACGCTCTTAAATACGGTATCACCACCGTGAATGTCATGCCGGGAAGCGCGAACGTCATAGGCGGTACAACGGCAGTCATCAAGACATTCGGCAAAAACATTGCGACTATGATGGTCCGTGAAACTTCCGGCTTGAAACTGGCACTCGGCGAAAATCCAAAAAGAATTCACAGTAATGGTAATAAAGATTCGATTACCCGAATGGGAATCATGGGAATGCTGAGGGAAGCTTTTTTTCATGCAAAGTACTGTGATCAGCCTGAAGAACTGAGAGTGGCACCGTTAGTCATGGCATTGAAAAAAGAAATCCCTGTCCGAATCCACGCGCACCGAGCTGATGATATCCTTTCTGCTGTACGCTTTGCCTGTGAATTCGATCTGGATTTAAGAATTGAACACTGTACAGAGGGACATCTCATAGCACATGAACTGCGAGATCTTAATTTAAAAGTCAGTGTCGGTCCTACTTTCACCCGCCGCTCGAAGGTCGAGCTTAAAAACAAAAGCTGGCTGACCTATCAAGAACTGACGAATAATGGCGTGGAAGTTTCCATCACCACTGACCATCCTTATACTCCTGTCCAATATTTGAACATGTGTGCTGCCATTGCGGTGAGGGAAGGATGGGACCCCGAAAAGGCACTGGAAGGCATAACTATAATTCCTGCAAAAAACCTGGGAATCGACCACAAGCTCGGCAGTATCGAGAGAGGAAAAGATGCCGATCTCGTGCTCTGGAGCGACCATCCTTTCCATTTTATGGCGAAGCCCCTGCTAACATTGGTCAATGGGGAAATCGCTTTCAATAATTTGTAGAAAATTGGTGAATTTTTTCATAAAAAATTAACGAATTACCTATTTCATTTTATAATTTTTTTTAGTATGATACTTTCAGATGATATATTCCATTATATTGTTCACTAGCCGGGCAATTGGATATATGGCTTTTGTAATAGAGGGAAGGCAAATGGTGCGCCACCAGTTTCTTGACTGGTCTTAGTGGGTTCGATTCCCACCCCGAAATTTTTTATGCTGTTTATGAAAAATTTCGAGGGTGGAGTCTTTACACTAAAAGACTGCCCTCATGGAGGGATACAGATGATCAAGAAACGCGAATTGCAGGACTGTCACGTTCTGTTCGATTTAATGGTGCACCCGGAGGTCTTCCCTTTCGTGCGTCAAAAAGCCCATTCCTACGAGGAGTTTCTCTTTTTGTCAAAAAGCACGATAGAAGCAGAAGAGCGCGGAGAATTAATTTCACGTACCATCGTTGATGAATGGGGCAGCCCGATCGGAACCATCAACCTGTTTGATATTGAAAATGCCGCCGGTTTCCTCGGAACATGGATCGGCAAACCATACCACGGCAAAGGCTACAACAAGCCAGCTAAAGATGCCTTCTTCCAAGAGCTTTTCTATGAGCTAGGAATGGAAACTGTCTTTATGAGAATCCGAAAAGTAAACATCCGCTCACAAAAAGCAGCGGAGAAACTGCCTTACGTAATCAAAGCAAATGAATTAAGGCCATCCATCTACCAGCAATTGAATGCTGATGGAGATATTTATGACTTATATGAAATTCCAAAAGATCTATACACCATGCACCTCTACAGCACTCCTCAAGAAGAGGAGCAGGCGTTGGAGGCATAAGAAAGCCCTGGGTTCCGTTTTTGGGACCAGGGCTTTTTTTTGTTTTGAGATTGCCTGGAGGTGCAATACTGATTGAAACCACCGTTTAGAATTAAGATAATTTTAAACTTCTTTATCTGCATCTCATTCATGCGGTCTCGGAGTTACTGCTGTTTAAACCCTTTCTTTACTGCATCAACTTCTAGAATCTCATACTTAGTGCTGTTTAAACACTTTCTTTACTGCATCAACTTCAGGGATCTCGGAGTTCATGCTGTTTAAACCTTTCCTTTACTGCATCAACTTCTAGAATCTCACACTTAGTGCTGTTTAAACCCTTTCTTTACTGCATCAACTTCTAGAATCTCATACTTAGTGCTGTTTAAACACTTTCTTTACTGCATCAACTTCAGGGATCTCGGAGTTCATGCTGTTTAAACCCTTTCTTTACTGCATCAACTTCAGTAACCCTCATAGTTAGTGCTGTTTAAACCCTTCTTTTACGGCATCAACTTCAGTAATCCACATAGTTAGTGCTGTTTAAACTCTTCCTTTACGGCATCAACTTTAGTAATCCACATAGTTAGTGCTGTTTAAACCCTTCTTTGACGGCATCAACTTCAGTAACCCTCATAGTTAGTGCTGTTTAAACCTTTCCTTTACTGCATCTACTTCAGTTAGCCTTGAGGTACTGCTGTTTAAGCCCTTCCTTCACTGAAAATTAACTTCAGTAATCTCAGAATTCGTGCTGGGTGATATAGCTTCTGACTGCTCCGGTCCTAAGTCTAAATTCTCTGTTGTATCAAATCCCATCAGACTGAATCGTGTTCAAAAATATCTGTTCTATAGCTATCAAAATCCTCTGGGACCTCCTCTTTTTCGTCTCCCTAAAAAACTGTTTTCGAACCTGAATCGGCTCTCTCTCCCCGGACTCGATTTCTCCCCCTATACCCTCAACCATAAAAAGAGGCTGATACGTATAAGTACCAGCCTCTTCACAGCGAAAGAAATATTATTTTGATAAACGTGAAAGCTCATTAAACATATCTTCTATGGTGTAGGAAGACTTATTCTTCTCCATAGCCAAAATCATTTCTTCGCTTCTTCGTTCCAGTTCATCAAGGTTATGCTTAAATGTCTCAGGACTCAGCTCTTCCTCTTCAAGCTTTAGTGCGATTCCCTGCTTCACAAATGAATCAGCATTGATGATCTGGTCTCCCCTGCTCGCTTCCCTGGAAAGAGGAATCAGCAGCATCGGCTTTTTAAGGGCTAAGAATTCAAAGATAGAATTAGAACCCGCACGAGAAATGACAAAGTCTGTCATGTCGAGGAAATGCGGCAGCTCTGTTGAAACATATTCATATTGCTTGTAGCCTTTTTGTTCAAGAGAAGTGTCAAGATTGCCTTTTCCACAAAGATGGACAATTTGATAGCTCTTCAGCAATTCGTCAAGGTTTTTCCTGACAGCTTCATTAATCTTCCGGGACCCCAGGCTTCCTCCCATAATCATCAGGATTGGTTTATTGTCATAGAATCCTGTAATCCTTTTTCCTTCCGCTTTGTCTCCGGAAAACAATTCTTCGCGGATGATTGCACCGGCACAAATCGATTTATCCGCCGGCATGCTGTTCAGTGTTTCAGGAAATGTCGTGAAGATTCTCGTCGCAAACGGAACAGCCAGCTTATTAGCGAGTCCGGGGGTGAAATCAGATTCATGGATTGCTGTCGGTATTCCGGACATTTTGGCTGCCATTACAACAGGAACAGAAACAAAACCGCCTTTTGAAAAGATGACATCGGGCCTGGTTTTCTTTATGACCCCCTTGGCTTCCATAAGTCCCTTCATAACCTTGAAAGGATCTGAAAAGTTCTTCCAAGAGAAATATCTTCGCAATTTACCGCTGGAAATTCCGCGGTAAGGAATCTCAGGAAATTGTTCTGTTATGATCTCATTTTCAATTCCATCTTTTGAACCTATGTATGAGACCTTCCATCCCTGCTTTATAAAAAAGGGGATAAGGGCCGCGTTGACTGTCACATGTCCGGCAGACCCGCCGCCGGTAAAAAGTATATGTTTGCTCATAATCAAGCTCCTATCCATAAAGTATCCTTTATCATTATACACGGTATTTTCCTAAACAATATCAAGTTTATATATTAACATGGAACTCGGCTGCTTACGAGCGGGAAATCGTTCAATCAATCTTTACTTACCCTTGCATGCTTACAATTATGATATAATTCACTAGTTCATTTATAATGGTTCTATTCGTAAAATTTGCAGTTATTTATTATGAGTTTCCATAAACTTTACAGGAAGAATCCCGTCAGGTAAGAAAGAAAATATCCTTTGAAATAACAGCCTTAGTGTCCCGGGGACTCCTCAGGCAGCAATCCATACGAAAAATGCCTTTATATTTAAGTAAAATTTGTTTTGAGAGGCTGTAACTATAATGAGACAAACTACAACCATTAAAGAAAAATTCAACCAGTTTCTCATTGTACTGGTTCCGATTCTTGTCACTCAGTTAGGCATGTTCAGCATGAGCTTTTTTGATACGATGATGTCCGGAAAATTCTCGTCAGTCGATTTGGCGGGCGTGGCAATAGGTTCCTCGCTGTGGGTTCCCATTTTTACCGGATTGAGCGGCATCTTGCTGGCCGTGACGCCGATTGTCGCCCAATTAGTCGGCGGAGGCAGACAAAAAGAGATCGCTTTTTCCGTCATTCAAGGAATCTATGCTGCAGCTGTACTCGCCCTCGTGGTGATCATTGCAGGATTCGTCTTCCTTGATCCTATCTTGAATAATATGAACCTTGAAGAAGGTGTCCGTACCGTAGCCAGACAGTACTTGATTGCTTTAGCGTTCGGGGTGATTCCCGTGTTTATATACAATGTTCTGCGTTCGTTTATCGACGCTCTGGGTATGACCACAGTGACAATGTATGTGACGCTGACATCTTTGCCAATCAACATCTTTTTCAATTATGTACTGATTTTCGGTAAATTTGGATTCCCTGAAATGGGAGGTGTTGGTGCAGGGATCGCTTCATCTATAACTTATTGGCTCATCACCCTCATTGCCTGGTTCGTCATTGCCCGATACTATCCTCTAAGGAAGTATAATATTTTCGGCAAATGGTTCGCTATTTCACTGTCCAAGTGGAAGGAAATCCTTCTCATTGGGATTCCCATCGGCCTTTCGATCTTCTTTGAAGTCAGTATTTTTTCGGCCGTCACATTATTCATGAGTGAATACAGCACAAATGTTATAGCTGCACATACAGCAGCCATCAACTTTGCTTCATTTCTATATATGATTCCCTTGAGCATTTCGATGGGATTAACGATTGTAGTAGGATTCGAGGTTGGTGCCAAGAGGCTCGATGATGCTAAGACTTATAGTTTAATGGGGATTTTCACCGCGATTATCCTTGCCATCATTTATGGAATCATCCTGCTGCTGTTCAGAGAACCAATATCCATCCTTTATACAGATAATCCTGAAGTTAGTGCGCTTATCGTTAACTTCTTGCTCTATGCGGTGCTCTTTCAGCTTTCGGATGCCATTCAAGCACCTGTACAAGGAGCTCTTCGCGGGTATAAGGATGTCAATATTACCTTTATTATGGCGTTGATTTCCTATTGGGTCCTCGGCCTGCCCCTCGGATATATACTGGCAAAGTTCACCGAGTTCGGTCCTTACGGCTACTGGATAGGATTGATTTCAGGTCTTACGGCCGGTGCCATCACTCTCTCTTGGCGACTGGTAATTGTTCAAAAGAAGACAAAAATGAAAATTAGAAAGACTTAATTGTCGATAGAAACAAATTGCGGTACTCAGGAGATTGTCTGCTTACCCACATAAAATGGAGGGCTGAATCGCTAATGATTCTGCCCTCCGTTTTTTGAATTATAGACTCTTAAAAAGGCTGTTTTTCGTAAATATTGTTGCTTTTGGAAAAATCTCTAGATCCGTATTTTCCCTCGGTTACTAAGAGTTCTATCCCTTATCGAGGAAGAGCAGCTCTTTTCATTTCGGTGACACCAGTTTTCATCCCTCTTCATATGATTATATTTATAAAAAGCCGGACAAAGTCCACGACAGGATTATTGTATTAAATGGGCCTTCTGTGCAGCATCCTGAGTGGATCTTCCCTGACAGATCTGCACTGCTGCCTGTTCATTCGATTCGTTTTACTCCTCTTCCAGCACTTTATCAAACGTATAAAAGGGATTGTCCTTTCCCATGAACTCAATTTCACCTGTTTGCTTAAATCCATTTTTCCTGAATAACATTTGGGCTTTTTTATTCAGTGAATAAGTATCCGTGCGTATGTAAAAAACATGGTTTGCTCTCGCCACATGTTCTGTCTGTTTGATCAAAAGTGAGGCTATTCCTTTTCCCCTAACCTCTGGGTCCACCACCAAACGGTGAAACAAATATGCCGGGCCTTCTTTTCGCCATTCTGAATTACTGTATTCCACCGGCTCCGCCTGATCAATCGTGATACTTCCTGCCACCTTACCCTCCCGATCTACAGCGACATATAGGGACATGTTTTCAGCATCATTTATGAAATCTTCGGCCAGCGGATACTCATCTGTCCACTGATCAATGTCCTCTCTTTTCATAATGTCCACTGTTTTCCTGACCATCTTCATTATCTCTGCAATATCTTCCTTTTTTCCTTTTCGGATATGATATGTCACTGATGCATCTCTCCTTCTTTACCTGCTATGCCTGATGAGCCCTATGACAGAGCCCCCTTTGTGCTATTGAAATTACCATTAAGATCCGTTCTTTTCAACTTTGCTGTCTGTCGGTCATCACGGATATATTTTCCTTTATGGAGAAATTTCATACAGGATTGGCAGGCTGAGCAGGAACATCGAGAAAAAAACCAAAAAAAGAAAGCCTGAATTTCAGGCTTTCTAATCTGGTACTATATTATTTTCCGATAAACATTTGAGTCCAGTAGTTGCCATTCGCATCGTGGCCGACACCAATATGAGTGAAGTTGCTGCTCAAGATATTCTTGCGGTGTCCATCACTATTCATCCATGCCTTTACCACCTCTTCAGGTGTTCTCTGTCCCATGGCAATATTTTCGCCAGCTGCACGATAGTCAATGCCAAAGCTGTTCATCATATCAAATGGAGATCCGTAAGTGGGGCTTGTATGAGAGAAATAGTTCTTAGTCTGCATGTCGTTAGATTTTTCTCGTGCCACATTACTCAGTTCTGCATCTGCTGATAAAGCAGGAAGCCCCGCTTTAGCTCTTTCCTGGTTAGTAAGGTCAACTACTTGTCTTTCAAACTGACTGAGTGTTCCGGTTGCAGCTTCTGTCGTTTGTTTAGGTTGTTCTGTTGGCTGCTGTGGTGCTGCAGGAACAGAGCTTTCCGGTGCTGCTTCATTTGCAGCCGGTGTCTCTGCAGGTTCAGGCTGCTTTTCATTAACTGGCTGTTCTTTCGCCGGTTTGCTTGTTTGCTGTTGATTAGTCCACTTCACATTATATTTAGACATAATTTCCTGGATCCACTTATAAAGTTCATCATGGTTTCCAGAGAATTGATAGGTGTGTACCTTTTGTTGTGTTTGGGTTGTAGTATTGCCGCTTGCCGCTTCCGCATTATTAAGAAATGGTGCGGCCATAAGTGTTAAAGCAGTAGCTGTTGAAACGATCATTTTCTTTTTTGTATTCATGATGTTCCTCCTCTGAAATGTGGTTGCTGTCTTGCACAACCATCATATCACCGGAGTTTCTGTCATATTTTTGGCTAAAATTGTAAGAGAACAGCAAAAATCAATTTTTTTCCATCCTAAAAGGAAAAATATCTTATCAGCAGTGATTCTTGCGAGAAATCAACCACATTAATATTATGTTAAAATAAGGATATGATAGTGGATATTACCAGGTTTACCGTATTGACAGACTTTTAAATTAACGTGAATTTTTTCAATTATGACAGGAAGTTATCAATGTTTAAATTTCAACGGTTGGTTCGCAATTTCTCTAGTTCACCGGTATAACAGGCTATGAGCTTATACTTTTCCTCTATTGTCAATTCTGACTCTGCCACTCTCTTGATTGCAAAGAAAAACTTGGTTTCTTTATTCTTCCGCACCCTGGGATGACTGTTTTCATCATTCAATTCTCTTTTCATTGCTTCTTTCAGGACTACTGCAGAATCTTCTTCTGATTTAATTTCTCGGCTATTCCAGATTTTTTTATACAAATTTAGCAGCTCTTCGTAATTGTGTTCCATAATTGCCTCCCCTTCCTAATGATGCATATTTTTTGTTTCTGCTTCTCATACTAGTTTTAAACACGAAAGGATGGTGCATCTTAATGAGCACGCCATACCGTTGTCCGAATTGTAAGACGAACCGGTCCCGCTTCAACATTATACAGCAGGTTCCTCAGAGTGTGAAACTTGATCCAGGGTCTGGTGAAGTGGTGCAGCAATACGATAACAGCAACTTGGACCCCTTCCACATCCCATACAAAGGGCCTGAGTATAAAGTGCAGTGCGGGGCTTGCGGGCTTGTGGAAGACGAAAGGACATTCAAGAAATTCGGGGAAAGCTAATTTAATTAGCTTTCTTTTTTTTATGACCATGAAAACCCCTGGCCATGGGTACCAGCGAGCTTATAGCGAGGTATAGAAAATCTCCTTTCATGAGGGGATAAGCAGGTTACCCTAACACTTCTTACCATTCAAGCAGGCAATTTATCTGTAACGGACATGATTAATTAAAATAAGCGGAATTTCTCCCCTTAATTCTTGGAATTTTTTCAGTGAGGATAAATTGCTGATGAAATCAATCATTGGGCCTTTTAGGGTGTGGCCGGGAAGAGAGGCTAAAAACCGCAGAGCAAACCACCAGTTCCCACTGGTGGATTTTTACATTGTTTTGTAAAGACCTTGTATATGTGATTTTTAGACCCATTTTTAAAAAGGGCTGCTTTTCCTGGGCAGGGACAGTGTCTCCGCAGGGTGAATTGCATATGTTAGTAGCATGAAATCCATATAAGGAGGAGTTTTTCATGAGTGATGGTTCTAAAAAGCAGCCTAAAGCAATCCCTTCCACTGTTGTTGACTTATTGGTCAGCGATATTTTCAGAAAGAATGGTGTAAAAGAAGATGAAGTGAAAGGAAAGCTCTCAGACGAGCAAAAAAAGTGGATAAAAGAAATGGTTCAAGAGTTAAGCGGGCAAGTGGATTCTTTTGTAAATTCAAATGAAAAAGATAAGAAAGAATAATAGTTCATTAGTTTATATCGCCTAAATAAACGGCGATTTTTTATATTATCGCTCAAATTTCTCTTTATCCTCAGAAAATGGTTATTTTACTCAGGGAATCTGCACACTCCCTCAGGACAAGAGAACAATAGTATATAGCATACCAATAAAAAGGAGTGTTAATTGATGAACAAAAATTATAGTTACAATAATAGCTATTACCATGGAGATCATGAATATGAAAGCCATGGAGACTGCTATGGGTATCAGGATAAATGTCATGGCAAAGATGACGATCACATCGTCCTTCAGGATGGAACCCAGGTTTCATTGAACGACCAGGAATCAGATGAGTTGATTTGGATTAGAAACTCTTGCAACGTATCCGTGCAAACGACAGATACTCAAGCAGCGGTTTCTCTTCAAGTCGGTCTGCAGCTGGCAATCGCTTTAGTGGTCAGCATCACTGTCGGCGATTCTGACAAAGGAAAAGCAGTAGCACAAGAACTATTCCAGAAATTTGATGCTGAACAAACAAACTATCAAAAAATTTATATCGATAATTCAAAAGATGTCAACGTAACAACAACGGACACTGACTTGGCTGTCAATATTCAAGCATTGCTTCAAGTTCTTGTCGCATTGGTAGTTAAATTGGATATTCTTTAAAAAAAAATTAAAGAGGTGAATTAAAATGGAAGAAAAAAAATGGAGAGCTCTTGATCACCACTGTGATGATAAAGGCCACGGAGCAGATGTAGAACAAGATGCAGATCAGTACGTCAAAAATGAACAAAAATCCTATGAGTGGATCATCATTAAAGATTCAGAAGGTGTAGATGTACAAACTACGGACACCCAGGCGGCTGTTTCCCTTCAATTGGGAATCCAAGCGGCAATTGCGGCTGTCATCAGTATCACAATCGGTGATTCCGACCAAGGCAAAGCAGTAGCTCAAGATATTAAACAATTCATTAAAACAAGGCAGAGTAATAAACAGAAAACAATTATTGAAAACTCCAAGAAAGTAAAGGTTGTTACTACTGACACAGACCTAGCTATCAACATTCAAGCTCTTCTTCAAATCCTTGTAGCCATCGTCGTTAAACTGGACGTACTTTAATCCAAAAGGAGGAGCATTCTTCATGGCAAAAGATATTAACGAACTAGTCAAACACCTGCAGGAAATGAACAGTGGATCCTTGAACAATCTGCTTTCACAGCAGCAAAGGACAAAAAGCCAGCGAAAACTGCAGGAAGACTTTAAAAAGAATCAAGAATCAATGAACGAGTCACTGAAAAATCAATTTAACCTTTCTGATTATAGTGATTTGAACAGCTTGCTTGATAAATTAAAGTAAACAATTCTATTCAACTTGAATGAGTCAGACCTAGTAATTGAATGAGCAAGAGACCATCCTTTTCCCAGGATGGTCTCTTCGTGCTCATGCTTTTACTGATTGAGATTCTTGCCCTGATTGAATTTCGTTCTCCGGTTCATCTTTATTCGTCATCCGCAAGGGAATTTCCTTTAAAAAGAATGTAAGCAGGAAGCCTGAAAAAAGCACGAAAGCTCCAATAAGGAAAACATTTGTCAGGGAATAGCTTAATGACTCTCTGACGATTTCTATCGTTTTGACAAAAACGGCTTGCATTTCATTCGGCAAGGAAGCTTGAATTTCCTGAAGTTTTTCCCCATCCATTAAACTCTGAGGGCTCTGTAATGTCTGCAGTTGTGCTGCTGCTTCAGGAGGCAGTGCTTCCAAATCGGAATTTCCCTTTAACTTGGATAGTTCCTGATTCATTCTAGTAGACATTGAATTGTTCATGACAGTTCCCATGATGGCAACGCCAACCGTCCCACCTATCTGCCTGAACAACTGAGTCGCTGCCGTGGCAACCCCCAGGTACTGGTGCTGCACAGCATTTTGAACTGTTAGCGTGAAGACCGGAAAGCTGAGGCCAAGGCCTAAACCAACGATAATCATATTGATAACGGCTGTTGTATTTGTGGTATCGGTTCCCATCATCGATAGCGATGCCAGGCCGCTTCCCATTACAAACAGGCCGATTAATGCAATTAATTTGTATTTACCTGTTTTTGTGATTATCTGCCCTCCAATGGCTGAAGCGAATACCATACTCAGTGTCATAGGCATCATGACAAATCCTGATTTTGTAGCTGATGTGCCAATGACCCCCTGGATAAAGAAGGGCATATACATAATCGCTCCAAACATTCCTGCACCAAGAATGAAGCCAATGGCATTAGACAATGTAAAAATTTGATTTTTGAACAGGTGAAGAGGAAGGACAGGATTTGCAGCCCGTTTCTCTATCATGATAAAAAGAATTAATGCTGCTGCAGTCACTGAAAATAGACCTATAATTTGAAAGGAAACCCACTCAAAGTCATTTCCTCCCCATGTGAATGCCAGTAACAATGGGATAATAGTAAGTGACAACATGATGGATCCCAGATAATCCACTTTCTTTTTTTCCTTAATTGTCTGGGAAGGAAACAAACGCCAAATCATCAAAAAGGCTACCAACCCAAAGGGAAGAAAAACCCAAAAAACCCAGTGCCATTCAGCATTATCGACTATCCAGCCTCCTAGCGTCGGTCCAAAAACACTTGCCAGACCAAAAATCCCGCCCATGAGCCCCTGCCATCTTCCCCTTTCCCTCGGTGCAAATAAATCACCTACTGCTGTAAAAGAAGTGGACATAATCATACCGGCACCTAAGCCTTGAATTCCACGGAAAGCTATCAATTCTATAATCGAAGTGGAGAGCCCATTAAGAAATGACCCTGCTGTAAAAACACCTATACCGATCAAGATAAATGGTTTTCGACCATACATATCGGACAGCTTGCCGACAAGAATTGCTGTTACAGAAGAAGTCAGCATAAAGATCGTAAATACCCAGCTGTAGTATTCAATTCCGCCGAGCTCTGAAATAATTGTAGGAAGAGCTGTCCCGACAATTGTCTGATTCAAAGCAGCAAACAGCATTGCCGACATGATGGCCAGCATGATTAATATTTTTTTCTTCGGTTCTAAATGTTCCATAGTGCAGCCCCTTTTGTTTATAAGATAAATATTTAACCATGTTAACCTTTTAGCATAAGGAAAAGGGTAACTTTCTGTACCAAGAAAGTTAGCCCTTATATTCCTGACATTATTTCGTCTTATACAACTTTGAGAATAAGTTAATTAATTGAGTAATTTCTTCCTGTGAGAAAGTATTGAACTTCTCTTGAAAATACTCCACTTTGATTTCCAGGCACTTTTTAAGGATTTCGCTTCCCTTATCCGTAAGAACCAGTTCAACTACGCGTCGATCTGACGATGATCTTTGACGGGTTATATATCCTTTTTCGGAAAGGTTATCCGTAACACTGGTAATGTGGCTTGCAGAAACGTCCATTTTCTTTGATAAATCAGATGATTTCATATCACCATGCTCCGAAAGATATTTCAATACGAGAAGCTCTCCACTTGATAAATACTTTCCATAAAGCCTTGTGATATCCTGTTTCATCATACGAAATACATTGCGGAATAATTCTTCTAATTGAAACATTTCACTATTCAATAATATCTTACACCTTTCAGAAAGAGAAATACTTCAGTTGGTTAACTATTTAATCTTACGAAATATGGACATTTACGTCAACTTTTATTACTTCTCTCCATCTCTTTTAATTGGGTTGTTATCTTTGTTTCATCCAGGTTCTCACCTATTATGACAAGATTTTTTGGAAGATTCATATCCTCCGGCAGCAGGACGGGCATACCATAGGAATATTGAAACATGAAAGGGTATTTCCTTCCGGTAAAAGGAATGTATCCTTTCATCCGGTAAATTGAATCAGGCAGCTGCCTGAGCCATTCCTCAAAATCTGTTTGGGATACAGCCCCTGTGAATTTATGTACATGAGCGCTTAAGTTAAGCTGATGGCCAATGGCTGTTTTTTCCCTATCCCCTTTGGGTGAAAGCCCTTCAAGTTCAAGCAGAGTGGATGAAGATACTTTGCTATAGTTTGTCATGATCAGCTTAGCACCAGGATTCAACTGCTGAATTTCAAAAAGGGCTGTTCCCTTTTCCATTTCAGTCAACAAATCTTCTTTATTGAATATCAGTAGATGAGCATGTCTTATCTGTTCCCTCATCAACTGCAGCACCTGAGGACTGAAGGCCCCCCTTGATACCCACTGCTTACCGTCTACCACTGTAATAATTCCTTTAAAATGAAAATGGTCAGCAAATAGCGGTGACATTACAGCATCGACCACTTCAACAGGGTGAGCGGCTCCTGTCGTCTCTATGACCAGCGCATCAAATTTATCGTGAAAAAGCAGCTCCTGCAGCTGAGACTCTAACTTATCTTGGATAGAACAGCAAATGCAGCCATCGAGCAGCTCTTTAAGAGGAGTATCTTCTTCCACTTCCTGTGAATCTATTGAAACACTTCCTAGCTCATTCATTAATACAGCAGGCTTTAACTGATTTTCTTTTAAAGCAGCAATCAAATTCTTCAATAATGTCGTTTTCCCGCTTCCTAGAAATCCGGAAAGCAGATACACATCTTTTTTCATTATAATCTTCCTTTCAACATCCTTCTTAGCTCATTCTAGTCGAAGAAAGCAGCCATTACAATCTTAAGACCGTATTTGATATAATGAATACACCTAAGGAGGTCGCTGTATTGCTGAATTTAACAGGAGAGCGTGTTATCCCTGAAAAGATGGATCCTATGAATGGAATGCTTCTTGAACACTTGGCACGATATTACTTTGCCATTGAATATTCAAAAGGAAGAGTTCTGGATATTTCGTGTGGCACTGGTTATGGATCAAAAATCATTGCTAAAGCACAGAAGGCTTTTCTTGATGAAATCATTGCCGTCGATAACGATGAAGAAACTTTGCACTATGCTAAATCGAAACATTACCACCCATTAATTCAATATACAAATATGAACGCGGAAGATCCAGAACTGCCTGGAACACTGGGGCAGTTTGACTGCATCATCAGCTTCGAGACCCTTGAACATCTGTACCATGAAGAAATTTTTATGAATAACCTCTACCAAATGCTCAAACCAGGAGGCACCCTCATCATATCCACTCCGTTTGGGGCCGGACGAGGGCAGGCGACAAATGAAAAATACCACGTCCATCAGTTAACGGAAAAGGAATTCACAGGACTCTTTAATGATTATTCTGAAGAGGAATTTTATTATCAAAGAAGTGTACTAGTGGAACCTAAAAGAGAGGGAAAACACTATCCTTTTGGCATAGCTGTGTGTAAAAAATAATCTACAAATGTTTGTTTCCTAAAAGAAGAAGGCTCTGTATTCCGAGGCGCTCACTGAAAAAGTACTATAAAGATTTAAAGTTATTGAAACGTACCTTTTCAGCTTTCAAAATTATGAAAGAGTGTTGGATTGCGTTCAAATACCCGGCTTAGCTGGGCCGGAGCCTGATCTAATAGAGAAGTGCCTGCTAGTTCCTTAATTAAGTGCACAGCAGTAAGAATAAGGGAACTTTTTTCCCTTAATTTTAAAACTGAGCTAATTCTGGGATAAATAGAGGAAATTTTTTCTCTTATTTGTTTAAAAAGCACATTTTTTTAGTGTTTGAAGTTAAATAAGGGAATTTAATTCCCTTATTTAAGCTTTTTTAAATGCTTTTTAGTAAATAAGGGAACTTTTTTCAGCTATATACTACCCAACATACTGAACAGCTTTGATAAGTGCCACCGGTCACTTCCATGAATAAGCTTCTTTTCATCGACTAGTTATGAAAGATGGAAAGAAGCTTCTGCAGGCAAATGTTCCAAAATAGACTAAAGTATTCTAAAGCTATGGAGTATAGAGAGCAACATATTCATTGTTTTTTCTGTCTGAATAAAAAGTAGATTTTAATATTTGGTAGTTTTCGGCGCCCTCATTAAGAGGGCCTTCTTCTTTTTGAAAGACTGTTGTCGCATTAATTTTGCTTTTGGGAGTATCACCCTCCGGACATTTAGAGTTCTCTCTCTAAAAGGGGAGCAGCTCAATCCTTTTGGCTTAGCAGAATAAAAAGCCGTTATCTTACGAAGGTAATATTAAATAGCAACAAATTATACAAAACGAGCCTTTGAAAACAAATTTACATGAGTTTCTAATAGTTAGTTATTGTCCTGAAAGGTATTAAATTGAGTGTTTTCAGCTCGAGGACCAGTTCCCTATTCCCTACTCAGAAATTTCGCAGCCGCTTCAGCATTTGCTTCAGTATCAAGCTCCAAAACCAGACCGTCATCCTTTGTCATTACATTCTCGTAAGAATTCTCTATTGGAATTCTCAGCGAATCAAATGATTCTACTGGTTTAAGCATTGACGTAAAATCCAGTTGAAGAAAATCACTCAGGGCCAGATCTGTTTCAACAGCCTCTTTTCCATCTTTTATTAGGGAGGATACAGTCTTAATCCCTTCACCATCTGTAAGTTGTTTTAAAATATTCTTCTGAATCAGTTCCAATACTTCCTGCTGTCTTCTCACCCTTCCAAAGTCACTCTCACTATCTTTACGGAATCTCACATAGTTCAAAAGCTCCTGTCCGTTTAAAACCTGGAGGCCTGGTTCCATATCCCATTTCCAGTAATTGATCATTTCTGCAGGCACCTCTACTTCAATTCCCTTTGGAAGCACTTTGTCTATAAAAGACACAAACCCTTGAAAATCAATTTTAATGGTACGGTCAGCCTTCACATTGAAATTTTCTTCAATTGTTTCTTTTAATAACTGGTCGCCGCCCCATGAGTAAGCATGATTGATTTTACTCTTTCCGTATCCCGGGATAAAAACGTATGAATCTCTCATGATGGACATCACCTTGGCTGTTTTGGCACCCGGATGGTATTGTGCAATCATGATGGTATCAGCCCTTGAAGCTTCAGTACCCCTCTGGTCGTAACCGATAATTAAAATATTTAACGGTTCCTCTTCACTTTCAAATAAGCTGATTCCTTCTTTTCTATTATCTGTTTTTTCAACGCTGGTTTTAGTTTCGGGTTTTTCTTCTAATAAAGAATTCTGCCCATTTTCTGCTGCTTCATCATTACCATTCCAATCGTCCGAGCAGCCATGAATGATTAGAAAGCAAATCCCGAGTTGAAGTATCCTTCTAATTGATTTCATTTTATTCACCTTCTTTTATGAAACTAGTTACACTGAATCCGCTATTAAATAAAGCGGTTAGTTAGAAATTTTGATGAGTTTTTGGAAACGCTGGTTGCTAAGCACATGGCTATGTAAAAAGTGAGGCTTAAGAAAAAATCTCTTCTTTTCTTAAAATCAGAGTAACTAATTGGTGTTATCATTCTCGGCCAGAAAAAAGCAGTCTATACAAAAAACGTTCTTAAGAAGGGGAATTCTTGTTAGTTTCATTGACTAGCATAATTTTTTCATTTTTCCGGAGAAAGAGACAAGCGCTATCTTCGTAACCAACCTTGTGAAATGGTGGTTTGCTCTGCCGCTGAAAGCTTCTCTTGCAGGGCTCAGCCTAAAAGCACGCTGAATGATTTCTATTAACTCCAGCAATTTTGAGAAATAAGGGAAGAAATTCCGCTTATTAAAGAAAAAGTACGAGAAACAGCTAAAATAAGCGGAGAAATTTCGTTTATATACCCCAAGCCGATTACTATTCCATGGCTTAACCGGAAAATTTCCACTTAATTTAGATAGGATTACCCATGTCCACGTAGTGCATACCTACAGTTGAAAAGGGTCGAAGTGATTGTGAAACCTGATTCCCCTATGATAAAGGGATAATTTTTCATACCGCGATACACGCTATATGCTCCCTGTAACTCCCGTAATAGTCAGAGTTTTCAAAGACCAAAAAAAGCTTACAGGAATTAACCTGTAAGCCGGCTGAGTGTTGAGCAGTTAGTTCATTTTTTCTGAAAGAACTTCCACTGCCTTATTTACTTGCGTATCATTTTCTTGAATCAGATTTCTCATATTTTCCATGAGCTTGAGAATGCTTTCGCTGTTCAATGTACCCGTGACTTCCAGATCTTCTGCTTCCTGGAATGATCTTACAGCTTCTGTTGTCTGGTCATCAAAGAATCCATCTGTTTTTCCTGGCTCATAACCTGCCGCTTTCAGCATTTCCTCGGCAGCCTTCACTTGGTCGGACAAGTCTGACTCTTTTAACTCCTGATCAGGGTTGATGTATGGAAGTTCTGCGTATGCAGGCAGGGAAACTTCATAATCAGGTTTGATCCCTTTCTCATGGATCCATGTCCCTTCAGGTGTCAGCCATTTAGCTGTTGTGAATTTCATGTTCGATCCATCTGAGAAGTTTTCGGCTGTCTGGACAGTTCCTTTTCCAAATGAATTAACACCGATCAATGGAATATCAGAAGACTCACTGACTGCAGCGGCTAGAATTTCTGATGCACTCGCACTTCCTTTATCGATCAGTACTGTCACAGGAATGTCGACTTTTTGTCCGCCTTGGGCAGCAATACTTTCTTTATTTCCTTCACTATCTTCCACCTGCAGAAGGACTTCCCCTTCCTCAACAAACAAGGAAGAGATCTGGATTGCCTGGTCCAGCAGCCCTCCTGGATTTTGCCGGACATCGATGATAAGGCCTTCCATGCCTTCTGCCTGCATTTGTTCCAATGCGTTTGTAAGTTCATTGAAGGTATCATCAGAAAAACTTGTAATCTGAACTTTAGCTATACCGTTATCCAGCATTTCTGCATAAACGGTTTCAAGTGGTATTTCATCTCTCGTAATCGTTACCTCGGTTGATTCTTCAGTTCCAGGGCGCTGGATGGTCAGTGTCACCTTCGTGCCCTTTTCTCCCCTGATTTGAAGAACCGCATCCGTTACACCAACACCTTGAATGCTTTCTCCGTCAACTTCGAGGATTCTATCATTTGGACGCAGGCCTGCTTTTTCTGCTGGAGAACCTTTAATTGGAGATACTATTGTAATATTTCCGTCCTTCTCCTGTATTTCCGCACCTATTCCTTCAAAAGAGGAAGTAATGCTTTCTTCAAAGCGTTTTGCTTCTTCTTCATTCATATAATCTGAATAAGGATCTTCAAGGGAATCAAGCATTCCATTAATAGCACCATTCACAAGGTCCTCCTGTTTCAGGTCCTTGAAATAATCATTGTTGAGAGCATCGTAAGCTTCATAAAGTTTTTGAAATTCATTTCTTTCCTGAACACCTACATTCACCGCTTTTTCATCGCCAAAAGCTAGAGCAAAGGTTGTTATGCCCGCTGTCGCAAATACTAAAAAGAAAATTAACATGACAAATTGAAATTTACGGATTTTTATGTATCCGGAAGGGTTCTGTTCGTTTGATGTGTTTTCATTTTGCTGCTGATCCTTGTCCATAAACCATCACCACTTTCATTGCATATCTTGCTAGCATATTTTCCTAAGGATAGCATGTTTCTAAAAATTTTACACTATTTTTACACCTTATACATTTTATCAGTTTCAAATATTTAACGAAAGGAAAACCCTTTCCGTTTTTTAGTATGAGTTAAAAGCGCGGTAAAAAAACCAACAGTACTGACAGCAAGCAGGGAATGGAGAAAAGAATAGGCACCAATCAGGCTGAAGCCCGCAAGAAGGACTAATGTATCAATAAAAAAAATGATGATTCCGACATTCCAGCCTGTGCTTTTTCCAATAAGTTGTGCAAGCAGGTCTGTTCCTCCTGTCGCTGCTTCTGCAAGCAGCATAAGTCCAATCCCAACACCCACAAATACCCCTCCTGCCAAGGCAGCCAAAATGGGAATCAAGTAGATATTCTCGGAAATAGGCTGAAGGACGTCAATTAACAGCGAGGAAAGCCATAAACCGTGTATACTCTTGAAAAATAAATTTTTATCGAGGAAGAAAGCCAGAACATACAGGGGGATACTCAGGATCACTATCGTCAGACCGGGTTTAAGATCAAGCCAATAGTGGCTGATTAAACCAATGCCGATCATCCCTCCGTCCAAAAAATGCTGCGGCACAAAAAAGGCATTGATCCCGATGGCCACCAGAAGACTCCCGAGAGCAATTTGAAGGTAAACCTTGTACAAAATCATCCCCTCCGTATCGTTTACAAGCTGAGGCCATCACATTATAAGCCTGTACACCTTATTAACATATATGTAAGAAGGAGGGGTTTTATTTATGTATTGGTTGAAATTCATTATGCTTCAAATGAATCCTGCACTCTGTCCAGAAGAAGTTCAGTTGATTGAGATATCCTGCTAACATCATATCCTTATGGGAACGGATTTTATTTTAGTATTTGTAAGCATTCAAAACACACAGGAAAACGCACCTTTCACTGTGAGGCTTGAATATACTTTCTCTGGGATTTATTCCTCGTAATAAATCCCAGAGAAAACAGAATTATTGTTATTGAGTTGGAAGTGCCCCTCTATTTGAGCTGTTCTGGATGATACTCCCTAAATGAGAAAAATTTCTCCCTGCTAGAAGATAAAAAGGGCTTGAAAGGATGCCCCCTTCCAAGCCTTTATGGTTAAATCTTTTTAACGTTGTTAAAATACTCTTCAAGAGTCCAGTCATTTTCAAAAATAACCTGGGCAGCTTCTTTTCCAACGTATCGATAATGCCATGGTTCATATTGATATCCCGTTATGTCTTCTTTCCCTCTAGGGTACCGTAGGATAAAGCCAAATTTGTGAGCATTTTCTTTCATCCATTTTCCTTCTGGTGTATTTTCAAGTTCTTCGCTGACTTGAAAATCATTGCTCTTGCTGGATATATCCATAGCAAGGCCTGATTGATGTTCACTATTGCCTGGGGGAGCTACAGCTTTTACCGCTTTTTCTTCTCCAAACTGCTTGATTTCCCTTTCCAGCAGCGCTTGCTGATATTGATAGCTTCGGTATCCTGAAATGGCTGTCAAATACTGCCCATCCTTTTCTGCAGCAGCAAACATTTCCTCCAGTGCCTTGGCAGCTTCTTCACGAATATATGCTTTCTCAATATCCTGGCTGCCGAAAACAAATGGTACCTCAGGCCTTACCAAGTCCGTAGGTTTGTAATCGCCGGTCAGGCCAAACTCTTTATTTACCAAAGCTAACGTATTTTCAGGGTTTGTGATCACTTTTTTACCATCAACGGTCTGGACATTATTAAAGAATTGGGATTCCAGCTGCAAAGCAGGAGGTATCTCTTCTTCCTTTTGTCCAGAAGAATCTTCTTCTGATGTTTTTCCATCTTGATTCTGTCCATTCTCCGTATCGGGGGTTTCCTGGCTGTCATCGTCAATGCCAGGTTCATGTTCCTGAGTGATGTCCTCTGAATTTTCTTGTTCCTGAGTCTGTTCATTGGAGCCAAATAAATCTTTAGTCCATTCCTCTGCCTGCTGACATCCGGAAAGCAGCAGCAGAACTGCCGGCACCATGACTAATTTCTTCATTTCTTTCACCTTCTCTATCTTTGTCTAAACCATCATACCATTTCTAATAAAATCTGTAATCAGGGTAAAAAGCACTTCTTCAGTTTAGGTACTTCAAACTTTATTTGAGACCATCATGAGTACAAATTGATTTTTGTGCAGATTTTTTCCTTCAAATTAATTCCTTTTCAGAAATAACTTCATTGCTTTTTCAAAAAAAATAAGTCTGTTCTCTCATACAATGCTGCTTTCGGAAAAAGCCCAAGAGCCGGGTCCCCTCGATACTGTGGGTTATCTCTAAATAGGGATAGCAGCTCATTTCTTTTTATGCTAACTAAGTTATTCAATGAAAAAGGTTATTTTTTCGGAATTAATACAAAATAACAATAAAGTTTATGAAAGAGCCAAAAATAAAAAGCCCTGCCGGATTATTATACCCGGCGAGGCTTATTCACTTTATTTAATCGCTGCTTCAAGAGCCACTTCGATCATTTCGTTGAACGTTGTTTGTCTTTCTTCCGAAGTTGTTTCTTCCCCTGTCAGGATGTGATCAGAAACAGTAAGAACTGACAGTGCTTTCCGCCCGTATTTAGCAGCCAGCGTGTACAGTGCCGATGTTTCCATTTCAAGAGCAAGGATTCCATATTGCGCCCATTTTTCATGTTCCGCATTATCATTGTAGAACATATCTGCCGTGAACACATTTCCAACCTTCAAATTAAGTCCTTTTTCCTCACCTGCATCATAAGCCTTCTTCAATAAAGAGAAGTCTGCAGTTGGAGCATAATCAATTCCGTTGAACGTCAGGCGGTTCATCTGAGAATCAGTCGAAGAACTCATCGCCAAGATGACGTCCCTTACTTTTACATCCTTTTGTATCGCTCCGCATGTACCAACACGAATCAAATTCTGTACATTATAGCTTTGCATAAGCTCATTGATATAGATCGAGATGGAAGGCACACCCATACCAGTTCCCTGGACGGAAATACGTTTCCCTTTATATGTACCTGTGTAGCCAAACATGTTTCTTACTTCGTTATAGCAGACAGGGTCTTCCAAAAAAGTTTCCGCAATGTATTTTGCACGTAAAGGATCTCCTGGAAGCAGAACCGTTTCTGCGATTTCATTTTCTTTAGCACCAATATGTATACTCATTTTAATTCCTCCTGTGTTAGATAATAAGACTTCAGAATTCCTCACACTTAGCTTTCTACCCTTTGCCAAGGCTATGCATGAACATTGTAAGCTTTTTTACCAATTCATGCAACGAAGACATATCCCGGATAACAGCGAACGAAGTGGCTAAACTAATTTCAAGGAGGGATTACTATGGCTAAAGAAAAAATGAGCAAAAAACTTCGTCAAGCAGTCGATTATGCAAACAGCACCAATCCATCTTCACGTTCAAGAAACCAGCCTAACTCTTCTAAAACAGAAAGATTCAACAGCGGGAGGTAACTGCTATGGGAAAAAAGCACCGAGCACGCATTAACCAGCCAAAAAAAAATAACCATATACCGCCAGAAGCGATCATCGCTGAACACGAGGCACACAATAAAGAACATTCAGGAAACAAACGTAAAAACGGTCCCGGCCACAATATATAATCAAAAAGAAGCTGACCAGGTCAGCTTCTTTTTGATTGGCTCTTCTTTTTAAATGGCTCTTCTCGTAAAGTTTGTTGCTATTTGGTACTATTCCGAAAAAATATTAATACCAAAAAGAAAAAAATACGGCTGTATCGAAAAGAAAAGAGCTGCTCTTCCCCCGATAAAAGATAAATTTCTTAGTATAAGGGAAAAATCCGGCTCCTGGGTTTATTCCTAAAGCAGCAGTATATGCGAAAACAACCTTTTAAATATATTTTCCAACTTGTCCCTTTCATACTTCTATTATTTTCATAAGATGTTAATGAATCTAATAGAGAAAGGAGAGAATATAATGAGAAAACCAACTGTATATTCTACAGGTGTTCTCAGAAGACAGCCAGATACAGTTACGGCCACAGTAAATCTTATTAATTTTTGCAGGACCGAAGATGTATGGGTGGAAATCTGGGATTGGTCTTCCTATACAACCCCTCAAAGGATCTCTGTCTTAATCGGCGATAATGATGAAGTTCACTTTCCTTATTGTTTGCGCCCTAATAGTCTTGCTGTCATGTATGCTCCCCTCCAAGGAGTGACCTTTTATGAAGTCAGAGTCGTACATGCAGGAGGAAATAACCTTATTGCCAACACATTTGGGAGAAACTTGAACCTTGAAGCACAGGAAGGAAATACTGTACTGGATTCTCAATTCGTGACAGTCGATCTGGATTGTTTTGAAAAGGCATCAGAATAAATCGGCATTTTGGACCCGGCTCGGTTTTCACCCTTTGAGCCGGGTTCAGCCTTATTCCCGCGATAGCCGTTTTTTTCAAACAGCCGCCTATCTAATGATAACTCTGTTGACTTCTTTCCATCCTCCCGGCTCCAGCCTGAAATAAAAATGGCCGCGTCTGCCTTCATCGACAAAAATAATGTCTCCTGTAGTAATATATCTCCCTTTATAGTCACCAGGCATCCTGTCAGGTACATTGAACAGACTGAACGTCTGGTTCAGCGCTTCCATCCTGTCTTGTGCAGGAACCGCCATGCGATAAACTTTTTTATATCCTTTCCTTTGGCCGAATTGAGGTGTCTGAAAGATCGTGACATCAAAAGTTTTAGTATAGGATTTCGGACGAATGATTTTTTCGAGCAATGCCATAAGAACCCCTCCATCATTTGGTTCTTATAGAATTGGCTTTTCAGCTTGTCGAATCCTTCATCGTAATTAGACTGCTTTTGTCGAAGAAGAGAAATCAGGAAAATTGATCTAATATTTTTGTGATTTTTTCATCCATTACAGGGATATCGGAAGTGGAAATGGTCATTTTTACCAACGATTCATCCATCTCAAGAGCTTCAGCCAAAAAGCCGCCAAATCCCCTTGCTTTACGATCCACTTCAAAAAGGATGGTCAAGGAAGAGATCGACTGATTCAAGAAAACTACTTCAAGTTCATCGAGTCTGCTGCGGTATGCTCCTGATGACGGGACAAATTCAAATTCCTGGACGAATGGGTTTTTGCCTCTTAAGTGTCTTGGAGCTTGTTCGCAGTCCGCCTTCCTCAGCTTGAATCCCAGTCTTTCCAAGGAAGTAAACACTGCTTTCATCATGTCATTTGGAAGAATGTCGATATAATCTTTATCCTTGGGGTCAACAGCATTCTTTATATCCAAACCTGTTGCCACCCAGACGCGGGTATTTCCGACTGTCACAGGAGTATCACACGGAAGCTCGAAGCTAACCGGAAACTGTCTGGTTTCATTTGCTTTAATCACGAATGGTTCTGATATCTGAACTTTTTCTATACATGCACTGTCGGTGTACTTTTTATCGTCAGATTCCCGAATGTAAGTTGTATACAACATTAAATAGATAGAGTCTACTTCCTGTTCCACGCTGCCACCTTTCACTTCCACAATACCGGATACTCTTTCCCCAGCCGCATAACGTGTTTTTTCTAATTTTGTATCAACCGACGCTGCACCAATTCCGACTGAAGCAAATACCTTATTAAAAAACGACATACCAAAACCATCCCATTTCTATTTGAAATTTTTTAATGCCTTAATGAATGAAAAAATTGGGCTTTTAAATTGTACCTGCTTTTTCTTTACTCCCACTTAATAAATACGTTTTATTACTTAAGAAAGTTTCACACTGGAGTGAATTATTATGGTTTTATCTTTGATCCAAAACCTCTTCACCTCTAAGGAAAAGAAGATCCCGATCATGGATTCGAATGAAATTGAAAAGGTAAAAAGAGGCCTTTTCCTCAAAGACAGCACCCCCATTGCGATACTTACTGATGAGCAGTTGATCATTAAGGAAATCAAGAGAGAGACTCTGCTCAAAAATGCTGACAATGTCACCCGCACAAAGGCTTATCTGGATTTCTACTGCAGCCACCCTGAAATTCATTGGGCATTTCTTGCTCATATGGTTTCGAGAAACGCAGGATACCATATGACAGACTTAAAGGGAGAGCTCCTTCCTTCCATACTAAAAAGGGAAGAGGCAGAAAATTTCTTTTTATTTCTCGAAAGAGCCAATGCTTATATTTTTCACGATGCCTATCCTCAACTCCTGCTTTATCGTAAAAGTATTGAAAAAAAGAGGCCTCTGTTTCACTTACTTCCTGCTTTTGGTGTTTCGAGGGCGATGTCTGTGTTCTGGAAACGCTTTTGGCAGGACAGGAAACCGGCTGAACTTTCACTCTCTTTAGTCATCAATGAACAAAACATGCTGCAAAAAAGGCTTCTTTCTAAATTGGGAGATGGATTCCTCCAGGAAAAGGTCTTGTTCCTCCTGCAGGACCGGCTTGAGCTGACAACTGTTTTCTTTCCTTATCAAAGAAAATCGAAATACAAAAAGACCATTTATCTTGCCGGCACCAGTATTTCTCATTTTGAACTTCCAGAAAAACGAATTGAAATCGGAAAAAAATTGTACAGTATTCTTTTCCTGAAAAATATCGTAAAGCAAACCTCGTTTCAATACGCTGAGAATACCCCTCACACGGGCTCAAGAAGCGACTACTGGCCGGAAAGTTATTCTTCATGCTATGCCGATACCAAAAAAATTTACAGCCCGCATCTAAAAAGCGTCTGGAAGGACGTCACTCATACCTTTTCCTCTGAGGATTGGCTGGACAAAAAGACCATCGGGCATTTTGATGTCCTTGAAACCCTCTCCCCTCCCCGCCATTTTGACGTTACGGTACAGGCTGGAATTTTAGTGACGCTTGCAACAGAGTTGAAACATATTTCTACCTAAAAAGCGCAAGCGCCTTGATCAGCCCCGACTGGCAAATGTTCCAAAGAGAAAAAAAGGCGGTCTTCCCTTTTATTCTCTTTGGGTTATTTCACCTTGAGGGGCTGGGTCCGTTCCAGTGGGTACGGACCCTCAGGCGCTGGAGCTGCCTGATTTTCGATATAAGAATTTATTCTTTCTTATCTATTGAAAAAGGCTTCCCGGTTAGAGGAAGCCTTTCGTATGTAACAGAGACATAGTTTCTGTCTCATATAGAATCAATACTCATCATCGTCCGGATCTTCATCGATGATGCATTTTTCAATTAAATATTCAAACGTAATGTCAGCTATCTCCTCTAATTCAACTTCTGAGGGTACATACCCTCTGCGAACAAGTTCCTGAAAGAAAAATTCTGCAATTTCTTCCGTATCGATGAACACTTCGATTTCACGCATAGTATCGCCCCCTTGTACTTCAATCTATGAAAATCTTAAGAAAGTTATGCAAGCTGAATAAAGTTTTCATATACATGCCTGGACAAGCATAAAGTGAGGATACAAAGAAGAAATTATATCATTTTATACAAAGGAGAATGGACCATGGATGCAGTCAAAACACTGAAAAGTTTCGTTGAAGAGGATATCCAAAATGATGATGGACTGATAATGAAAGGGATGGAACGATTGCTGAGTTGGATGCTGAAAGCTTTTTTCATCCTAAGCTTCCCAGTGTTCCTTCTTTGTTTATTGTAATACTTGTCTCTAGGTTACATCTGAATTAGAATTCAGGTGATTCTTGAGCTGATCGACAATAGAATTCATTTTTCTTTTATATTTTTTATCATTAAACAAATAGTATAAGGCTTTATAATCATTGTAATGATCAAGCAGCCTGTCGACAATGCTGTCATCCTGATATCGAGGAGAAGGCAGCAATGCTTTTTCTTGTTTAACAGGAGTAACAATTCCATATTTTTTAATAAAGGTTTCCGCTTGATCATAGTCTGCAATAAGTGTCAATTCATCTTCATCGGCTTCCAGCCATTCACCATCGTTGATTCTGGTCAATTCATAAATGACATCTTCCCATGCATCTTCTTTATATCTCCAAATTTCAGTCCGAAAACCCACCACTTTAAATAAGTCATTATCATAGCCTTTAACTCTGACTAAATCCCCAAACAAAAATTTGTATTCAATATCGATCTGTTCCTGTTCAAGTAAATAGCCATCATACTCATCAAGCAGCCTTAAACAATCCTCCTTGAAAAGACCTTCACTTTCATTGACTTCGTATACATATTCTCCTTCGAGGAGCTTGATATTAGTCACTTTTCCTACTGTCCCATAAATCGTTACAACTACCGTGTCTCCCGCCTTGAATTTCGGTTGTTTCCGCTTGCCCATTTTCTCCCCTCCCCGTTTAGCTTATTTGTTATTATCATATGCAAACCCATAAATAACGCTCATCATTGCAGCCTATTGAGACAGGATTTTTGTCAATCAATTTTTAATCATTGTAGTTCCAGAGAATTCTGCCCGTATTACCTGATTGGGAACTTACTCATAAAAAATAGTCCGCTAAGAATCCCCTTTGAAAAACAAAAAACCGCCTGTGGCAACGAGGGCACTGAAAAAGTCCAATAAAGATCAAAAAGGCAGAATCGCTCACTTCAAAGAGCGATTCTGCCTTTTTCACTTAAAGTTTCACGAATAAGTGTTGATTTCCGTTCCAGGTGCACGACTCCGCGGGGCGGGCGTTGAGCCTCCTCGGCTTCGCCTGCGGGGTCTCACCTGTCCCGCTAGTCCCGCAGGAGATCGTGCACCTTCCACTCCAATCAACGCTGAGAAAAAAGAACACTACCCGCTAATAAAGCCTTACTTTATAATAGAACTAACAATAAAAGTGGGTGGTTTCCAATGATTCAACAACAACAAACAATGATGTTCAGTAAGTATATGGACCTTTATGATATCGTCGTTCCTCAGGACAATATGTTAAGGAAAATAAACGATTTAATCGACTTCTCCTTTATTTTTGATGAATTAAAGAATAAATATTGTCATGATAATGGGCGAAATGCGATTGATCCTATTCGCATGTTCAAATATTTGTTTTTGAAAACCATTCACGATGTATCAGATGTCGATATTGTTGAGCGGTCTAAATATGATATGTCTTTCAAGTATTTTTTGAATATGGCTCCAGAAGAGCCCGTCATTGATTCAAGTTCTCTGACTAAGTTTCGAAAGCTTAGGTTAAAGGATATGAACTTATTAGACTTACTTGTCAACAAGACGGTTGAGATCGCCATAGAGAAAGAAATCATAAAAAGTAAGTCCATTATTGTGGATGCCACCCATACCAAGTCGCGCTATAATCAAATGAAGCCAAAAGAAATTCTGGTGGAGCGCTCAAAAAACCTTAGGAAAGCGATTTATAAGATAAACGAAAATATGAAAGACAAATTCCCTTTGAAACCAACCAGTGATGTGTTGGAAGATGAGATCGCCTACTCACAAAAGCTTATTGGGGTGATAGAAAAGGAAGAGACCCTTTTAGAATACCCAAAAGTAAAGGAGCAGCTAAATCTCCTGAAAGAAACGATTGCCGATGATATTGAGCAGCTCCAATCTATGAAAGATCAGGATGCCAAAGTGGGGCACAAAACCGCTGACTCATCCTTCTTTGGCTACAAAACCCATCTTTCGATGAGTGAAGAACGTATTATCACAGCCGCAACCATTACCACCGGCGAAAAGAGTGACGGAAAAGAACTCCAGACACTCATAGAGAAAAGTATAAGCGCGGGCATGGAAGTTGAGACGGTTATTGGGGATACAGCCTATTCGGAGAAAAACAATATTGAATATAGTAAGGGAAATGGTATCAAACTGGTTTCAAGATTGCATCCCCAAATCACTCAGGGTGCCCGAAAAAAAGAGAACGAATTTGAGTTCAATAAGGATGCGGGACTTTATGTCTGTAAGGCAGGACATTTGGCCACACGGAAAGCTAGGCAAGGCAAAACAGGAGTAGGAAAAAACCAAGTTGACACTTACTATTATAACGTCGATAAATGTAAGAGATGCCCTCTCAGAGAAGGGTGCTACAAAGAAGGAGCCAAAAGTAAGACGTACTCCGTTTCCATAAAGTCCGATCAGCACTCCTCCCAAGCAAAATTCCAGGAAAGTGAATACTTTAAGGAGAAGGCAAAAGAACGATATAAAATTGAAGCGAAAAATAGTGAGTTAAAACACAGACACGGGTATGATGTGGCAGAATCCTCGGGTCTAATTGGCATGGAATTACAAGGGGCCATGGCTATATTTGCAGTAAACATTAAAAGGATCCTAAAACTAATGTGATAATAAAGGGGCAGCATATATGGCATATATGCTGATATCCAAGAAAAAAGCCAACCCTTCTTCCTTTTATAGGAAGAAGGGTTGGCTTTTTCTTTATTAATCATAGTTATAGTTTAGAAATCGGCAGATTTTCAGTGCCCTCGTGGCAACAGGCAGCCTTTTAATCTCTAGTATTTTTCTTCAATCAGGTATTGCTCCCACGCTTCATCAAAAATCCGCATGCTCTCCAGGTACAGACCGTTCAATTCCAAATATGAACTCACCTCATCATAATCTTCAGCCTGCTTCGGGAAAGCCAGGTCATCGTACACGTTATTGGCGAAGGCTGTAAGTTCATCACGGTCAGTAGGCTGACGGTATTTCATTAAAAAGTGGTAAAATGATTTTCTCATAGTAATCTCCTGCCCTGTGAAAACTGTTTAGTATATCTATTGCTTCATACACGTTGGTTCTTTTGTATTAGAATACATAAACAAACAGAAAACGTAAAGAGAAACGGAGAAATCAAATCAGTCAAAACGGAAATAATTTCTTTTAAGTTTCCTCTCTATCTTCATCAAGTCCCGATATGAAACCTTTTCTTCCAGAGGCTTTGTATCAATCAGCAGCAACTGGTCTTCTAATTCGATTGTAACCGCTTCCTCAGTAAAGACTATACCGCAGCCGCTGCAAAAGACCTGCGGAGTTCCTGTAATCTCAATAGCTCTTGATCCGTCGGGAAGTTCCCAAAAAACCGGCCCTCTGCTTCTATAAGCTTCTTCTTCCCCGCACCATTCGCACTCAAACCTTTCAATCATCGGAAGAGTCTGCCTTATCCATTTTCTTCAGCTGCGCCTGGTACTTTTTCTCTTTAAGAACGTCCCTTTTTTCCCGAAAGTCCTTCAGTGATTTATGATCGGGATTTGTGACATAATTCTCTCTTCTGTCCTGCCTGTGCAGTCCCTCAGGAACGAGTGTGGATTTAGATTCATTCAGAAGCCCGGTAATCCCTATGGAGGATTCAAAGTTTTTCAAAGGATAGATGGAATTAAAGTATTCGTCTGCCCTGCCCGGTGTATAATTTTCCGGCTCTGGATAGGTGGTGATAACTCCTTCAAAGTTTCGGAGGACCACTTTTCCTGCACTTTGTGAAATAAGATAATTTGGCTGAAGAGCAATCTTGCCTCCGCCGCCCGGTGCATCCACTACAAAGGTAGGTACGGCATATCCTGATGTGTGGCCCCTTAAGCCTTCAATGATTTCAAGTCCTTTTGAAACAGGAGCTCTGAAATGTCCGATTCCTTCAGATAAATCACATTGATAAATGTAATAAGGGCGGACACGGATTTTCACGAGATCATGCATCAGTTTTTTCATGATAGGTACACTGTCATTGATTCCAGCGAGAATGACCGCCTGGTTCCCTACAGGAACTCCTGCATCAGCAAGCATTTCACAAGCTTTTTTGGCTTCCTCGGTGATTTCAATGGATGTATTGAAATGGGTGTTAAGCCAAACGGGGTGATACTTTTTCAGGATGGCGCAAAGGTTTTCCGTGATGCGATGGGGAAATACCACAGGTGCACGAGTACCGATACGAATGATTTCCACGTGTGGAATTTCCCTTAGATTCTTCAAGATGTATTCAAGGATTTTGTCATTAATAAGCAGGCCGTCCCCGCCTGAAAGCAGAACATCCCTGACCTGAGGGGTTTCCCGTATATAATTGATTGCTTCATCCAGCTGCTTCTTTGGGACACCCATCCCGATTTGGCCGGAAAAGCGCCTTCTTGTACAATAGCGGCAGTACATTGAACATTGATTGGTGACAAGAAAGAGTACTCGGTCAGGATATCTGTGAGTAAGTCCGGGGACAGGGGAGTCCTCATCTTCATGCAGAGGATCCTCCATATCATATTTCGTTTTGTGAATTTCCTTTCCTATTGGCACCGACTGCATCCTGATAGGACAACGGGCATCCTGTTCATCCATCAGCCAGGCATAATAGGGAGTAATATTCAGCGGAATGGTTTTCGTGGAGATTCTGACTCCTTCTTCTTCCTCGGGAGTCAGGTTGATCACTTTCTTTAAATCATCGAGGGTCCTGATTGTATTGGTCAGCTGCCAAATCCAATCATTCCATTGTTCCTCCGTGACGTCCTTCCATACTTCTATGTCCTTCCAATGTCTCTTAGGTTTATATAGATCATTCAACATTTGAAGCACCAACCCTTCTCCATCATTTCACCAGACTGACAGCCCTTCCACAAAAAAAATTCTAGTTACTTCTAGGCTATGATGGGCCAGGAAAAATGGTTTCTGATTTTATAGCAAGATTTTATAAGGCACTTAAATCCTTCCACCAAATATTCATATCCTCCATTTTGTCATAGATATAACAATTGTTCACCAGCCTGCCTCCATAGCGGTACCCAAGCTGCCTGAATGCGGCGTTCATCCCGAAAGAAAGCGATCTGGCTATTGTATAGGCACAATAGAATTCCTGCTTTACCAGTTCTTCTTCCAGCCCGTTCAACAGCTGTTTCATCAGGCCCCCTCCCCTGAAAGCAGGAAGTGTGGCACAATCAGTCAGTTCTGCACTTCGAAGGCACTTGTCGATTTCTGCAGACGCAGCGCTTATGATTTCCCCGCTCTTTTCAACAAACAAAAAAATGGTACCGCTTTCAATCGATTTCCGAACATACTTCGCATCCTGCAATGGGACCGGGTACACAGGGAAGACTCTTTTATACAGGCCGGCCAGCCTTTCAGCATGGTCGATATCAGCTCTTTGAAGACTGTAGGAGTATAAAGGATACTTATCCTCAGGCTTCAGCTTCTGAACTTCTGTCAAGATTCTATTGGATTTTTCCCAGCCAGTGCTCATCTTTCTCTTGACCGTTAAAAACTTTGCCAAAAAATAGGCATCGCTTCCATGAAAGTATCCGTTAATATATGCCTCTAACTCATAGCCATTTTCTATAAAATAATGGAGATGTTCACGTTGGGACTTGATGATCACTTTCTCTGCAGCTGCCTCCTGTGCAGCTTTATTTATCATTTCATTGACTTCATCTAAATTTCCTGAATAGCCGTCTATCCTGATTCTCTCATTGAAAGAATCACAATAGATTTTGACGCTCGCTCTGTCTCCTTTGATTTCTTTAGTGTATTGCATCCCTCTCCCTGCTTTCTTCATTTTGAAATTTAATTGAGGCTGGCTTTCATCATTTTTAATAATGACTAGCTGTTACTCTCCTTAGATTTAAACTCCTTAACTACTTTTTAGGCACACTGGATAACTAGCTTAGGCATGCGCCTTCTGGAACACCGATACTTCCACCAGTTTATTGGTCTATAGCGTCTGATACCTCACACCATTTGATGAGAGCAGAGGCAATCACTTCTGCTGCCAGCAGAATCTTGGGAACTTCAATGTATTCATTTGCATCATGAGCAGCTTCTGTTGTACCTGGCCCGAATACTATTACGGGGATATTTCCTCCCTTTGACAATATTCCGCCGTCTGTTCCCCACGGGGAAGCTTCAATGACAGGATCTGAACCAAACACATCCTGGTAAGCATCTTCCATTACGTCCAGGAAGGGATGATCCGGCTCAAGACTTCCCGGCTGCCATCTTCCTCCAAACCATTCCAGCAGGACCGGATGATGCTCAAACCAGTTATCATAGTCTGAAAGTTTCTTCAAACAAGATTCCAATTGTTTCCCCACTTCTTCCATCGTTTCATCCGGACCAACACCAATTCTCCCCTCTACCACTGCCAAGTCAGGGACTGATGATGGCCATTTGCCGCTTTCAATTTTTCCGACGTTGATTGGAAATGGGATTGGTATACTTCTATATAGGGGATCTGCCACCTTTTCATTTCTCTTTTGCTCCAGCTCCTGCAATGCCTTCAAAACAATAACTGCTTTCTCAATGGCATTCACGCCCTCATACCGGGTTCCTCCGTGTGCCTGTTTACCTTTAATAGAAAGCCTGAACCACATGGAGCCCTGCTGCTTCGGAAACATCTTTAAGTTCGTTGGTTCAGGAATAATGGCTGCATCTGCTGTGTAGCCTCTTACCAACGCTGCCAAAGTTCCAGTCCCTCCGCTTTCTTCTTCTATTACACTCTGAAAGATGATATCGCCCTTTAATTCAATTCCATTTTCTCTTAATGCTTCAACTGCCAGCAAAAGGGCTACTGTCCCGCCTTTCATGTCGGTCGATCCTCTGCCAAAAACCTTTCCGTTAAGGTACTCTCCGCTATATGGATCGATATTCCAGGCAGATTCATCTCCCTCTGGTACCACATCAATATGTCCATTAAGGATGATGGACCTCCCGCCGCCTTTTCCTTTTATCACACCGACAACATTTGGGTTTCCCTGGAACTCTTCACGATCGCAGCGAAAGAATGGATGGTTCGCAATTTCCTTTTTCTCGACCTCCCAAATGTCCAATTCCATTCCCAATTCCCTGCATTTTTCTACAATTACCGCCTGCGCCTTGGATTCATTGCCGCGGACACTCTTTTCCTGAACAAGTTTTTGCAAGAGACGGACAGCCTGCGTTTCCTGGCTGTGGATCCATTGTTTGACCGCATTATTGTCCATTTCTTTCACATCCTTCGTTGTTGATAGGGTCTTTACTTAATGTTCTTTACCTAACCTGTAAATTTGTGTTTAGGTACACTTTGAGGCTTTTTTCATTGCGAAGTGTCTTTTACAAAGCTTCTATCGAATACTTGAGCGCTACTTTCCCAGCGAAGTGTCTTTTCCAAAGTTCCTACGGGGCACTTAGGCGCTTTTTACGCAGCCAAGTATCTTCTAGAATAATTCTATGGAACACTCGAGTCCTTTTTCCCTGGAAATGTGCCTCTTAAGTTGCCTCCTCAGAATCACTTGGGCACTTTCCAGAGGAGTTCTTTTCATACCATGGGTCTTAAAACTTAAAAGTTCAAATGAAACCTAGATTGTCGGCTGCTTCAAAAGGAGCTTCTGTGTTTTGTGTAATGTCACTAAGTGTATAGGGGTGAAATATTTCCAGGAGCCTCAATCCAGTTTCGGTTGTCTCAAATACACCCATGTCGGTGATGATCATATTCACACAGCCTTTGGCGGTCAACGGCAGCTTGCATTCTTTAACAATTTTACTGTTTCCATATTTATCACGATGGGCCATCACCACAATCACTTTTTTGGTCTTCATAGCTAATTCGGTTGCTCCCCCCATTCCAGGTACTTTCTTGCCTGGAATGATCCAATTAGCAAGATCTCCTCTTTCGCTGACTTCAAGTGCTCCCAGGATCGTCAGGTCCAGCAGCCCCCTTCTGATGATGCTGAAGGCCGTCAAGCTGTCAAAATAACTTCCTCCCCGTTCCAGAGTGACCGGAAAGCCCCCGGCGTTACAAAGGTTGGGATCTTCTTCTCCTACTGGCGGTGATTTTCCAATCCCAAGGATTCCATTTTCTGCATGAAAGAGAATGTTCTTCACTTCTTTTACATGGTTAGGAACTAAGGATGGGATACCGATTCCAAGATTAACGACCATTCCTTCGCTGATTTCTAGTGCCGCTCTCGCTGCCATTGCGTTTTTCTCCCTTACTCCCAAGCCCACTTCCAGTCAACCCCTTTTGAAAGCACAATTTTATCAACGAAAACTCCTGGTGTAACAATTTCCTCAGGATGGAGTTCTCCCGGCTCTACGATTTCTTCCGCCTCCACAATAGTGACATCGGCAGCCATTGCCACTAAAGGATTGGTATTTCTTGCGCTTTTGTCATAGACAAGGTTACCAAGCTTATCAGCTTTTCTTGCATAAATGATACCTGCTTCTGCCGTCAGCGCTGTCTCGATTAAATAAGTTTTTCCATTCACATCGAGGGTCGCTTTATCACTATTTAAAAATGGATCATCCGAACCCACATCCGTTATGATGCCGTATAACCCGCTTCCTCCTGCTCTTATCCTTTCTGCGAGGATGCCTTGCGGGGAGAATTCAACTTCTAATTTTCCTTCGCTCATCAGCCTTCCTGCAACAGGATTGCTTCCAATATGAGATGCAATCACTTTTACTGCCCTTCCTTCAGAAACCAGCTGCCCTATTCCGATTGAAGGAAATCCTGTGTCGTTTCCAATTAAGGTTAAGCCAGATAGATTCCAATGCAGAATGTGCTTGATAAGGTTTGGAGGGGACCCCACTCCCCCAAACCCTCCAAACATCAGTGTCATTCCATTCCGAAAATAGCCTTTAATTTCCTCGTAATCACTGACCTTATGCTCCGCCATGATCTTCCCTTCCTTCAATTTAAATCTCTGTAATGGATTTAAACGTCCTTTCTAAACGTGCTATAAGTTCATCAATTTCGGGTATGGTGATTGTGAAAGGGGGAGCAATCATTACAGCCGACCCGCTTCTTCCATCAATTCCTGCAGCTGCTGGATACAAAAGGAGCCCTTCCTTTTTTGCACCCTCCACCAAAATTGTAGTGAAGGCAGCATCAATTTTTTTCCCGTTGACTGACCCCGCGAATTCAATTCCAATCATCAGCCCTATTCCCCGGACATCACCGATAAAGGAATAATTCTTCTTCATTTCTTTTAATTCATTTTGCAGGTACTCAGCTTTCTCTCCAATCCCTTCAATCATTTTCTCTGATTTTATAAGTTTGAGCACAGCCAGGGCCGCGGCACTAGAAAGAGGGTTTGCACTGAAGGTGTGTCCGCTCATGATGACTTGCGATCCCTGAAGGATGGGTTGGAGCACTTCCTTCGTAACTAGCGCAGCCGCAATAGGGGCGTAACCTGCACTCAAGCCTTTTCCAAGCGCAACTATATCCGGCTTGATTCCCCAATGTTCCATCGCCAGGAATGTGCCGGTTCTACCGCATCCTGTCATGACTTCATCCGCAATGAAAAGAATCTCATACTTTTCACAGATCTCTTTGATGATCCTGAAATATTCCGGCGGTGCGTCGATCGCTCCTCCTGCCGCTCCGATAACAGGCTCCGCAATGAAAGCAGCAACATTTCCTTCTCCTATTCTTCTGATTACTGTTTCTAACTGTCTGGCACACTGAACATTGCATCCGGGATAGGTCTTGCCAAATGGGCAACGGTAACAGTAAGGGGGCTCAACGGCAGGCCAGTCACCCACAAATGAATCAAACCTTTCTCTCCTGACAGGGTGGCCGGAAGCTGATAAAGCACCTAAGGTAATTCCGTGATAGCTTAACCACCTGGAAATCACCCTCCGTTTTGAGGGTCTTCCTTTTTCCTGCCAGTGCTGGATGGCAATCTTCACAGCCGTTTCAACTGCTTCCGACCCGCTGTTGACTAGGAAACACCAATCCAGCCCCGTTTCTTTTGAAAGAAGGGCAGCAAGTTGTTCACTTGGCTCGTTCGTGAACTGCGAACGATATACAAACGAAACCTGCTGCCCCTGCCTGTAAATAGCTTGCAATATTTCTTCGATACCATGACCAATATTAGCTGTCACTGCTCCGGAACATGCGTCCAAGTATTCAAAACCTGCCTTGTCATAAAGAAAAACACCCTTGCCATAGTCGATTTCAGGATAAAGCTCAGATAGCATCGGTTTGATTAGGTGCGAATGAGGCATGAAACCCCCTCCTGATTTGTATGAAGTTCTACTCTTACTAATACTTATGTTTGAGCTGAAGAATCTTTCTAGAAAAAGTTAATATAGGAGAGGAAGCTTGGATTCTATAATTATCTGCTTAAGCAAGAAATCAGTTTGGCTATCTGGCTGCAGGTACTGGCGCATCTGAGAATCGAAACTGCAAGAACGGCTCGCTGACTCCACGGATTCCACTATTCTTCAACTTCATGCTGTCTGCACGACACTGCTTCCAGCCAATCATTTAAATTGAAAATCTATCCTCCCAGTAAAAATCAAGTAGCTGAAACAATAAATATTTATGGATCCTACGTAATCCACTCTGTTTGAAAAGTATTATTCTTCAGCAAAAAAAGACCGATGAGACATCGGCCTTTTTTCGTATCACTTCATTTCATATTTACATTAATGTCAGCATTTAGGCGCGTAGCAAACCGCCCCGATAATAATCAATAAAATAAACAGCACAACAATCAACGCGAATCCACCTGCATACCCCGCACCAGCTACAGGTCCCGCAGGATAAGCATAACAACAATCATCATATCCGTAATGCATAAAACATATCACTCCTCGGATTTATTTCTGTTTCACCATTACTTTATGTATCAAACGCCTAATGTGTTTGTGCTTTTGCCCAATTTCTCTTCACTGCAGCCACCAGCAGGCGGTGCTTGTGCTGCCCCCTTCCCCAAAGCATCTATTTGCTTTATACTTACAAAATAGTAATCAAGGAAGTTCAATTGGATTTAAAAATACTTTCAAACTTATATGAATAACAAGGAGATCAGGATGAAGTACTTAATAAAAAATTTCTTTAACGGTGTATTGACCATTTTGCCAATCGGTTTGGTGATTTACGTAGTTTATAAGCTTTTTATTTTTCTAGACGGTCTGCTTGGGAATGTACTCAGACCCCACATGAATGAGAATTATATTCCCGGTATTGGCATATTGGCAACGGTAATATTGATCACGCTCCTTGGATGGCTTTCCACAAGATTCATAACCGGTTCAGTCATCAAACTGCTTGATTTTACTCTTAAAAAAATTCCTTTGGTTAAGACTCTGTACAGCATCATTAAGGATACAGTACATTCGTTTATAGGTGATAAGAAGTCGTTTTCACAAGTGGCGCTTGTTACTCTTCCCGGCACTGGAATGAAATCTCTCGGCTTCATCACCTCAGAGGAGCTAGAAAAGTTCCATGGCCATCTACAGCCATATGTCGCTGTCTATATTCCGCAAACTTTTCAGGTGGCCGGATTCACTTTTTTAGTTCCGAAAGAAGAAGTGGAGATCATTGATGTCAGTCCTGAAGATGCCATGAAGTTCATTTTATCCGGCGGCATGACATCCTCAAAAAAATAAGAAAGTCTAAGTGGTTGTGATTTTCGTGATCTGGTCCGAAATAATGAACTAGTCGAAAACAGCCACAAAAAAAGAGCTGAAAAAATTTTCAGCTCTTTTTTATTATTTTGCAGAAACCTTCATTACCTGGCTGTCGCCGGCTGTTACATCTCCTGTTTCTGCTTTCTCGATTGCCCCTAAGTCATCTCCATTTGTAATGATGACAGGTGTGATGGTACTCTTCGCTTTCTCTTTTACAAGATTGATATCAAAGGTCACAAGCGGATCTCCCACTTTGACTTTTTTCCCTTCAGATACATGGGCTTCAAACCCTTCTCCATTCATGGAAACTGTTTCAAGTCCGATATGAATGAGAAGTTCAGCACCATTCTCAGCTTTGATGCCGACAGCATGTTTGGTTGGGAACACTTGAATGATTTCTCCATTTACAGGTGAAACCACTTTTCCTTCTGATGGCTCGACAGCAATTCCATCACCCATCATTTTCTGAGAGAATACAGGGTCCGGCACCTCTTCAAGATCAAGCATCCTGCCAGTTAGAGGAGAATGCACATTGATGGAAGTTGGTGCTTCTTCTTTTTTTCCGAATAGTTTCTTAAGCATTTCAATCAACCTTTCTGTGTCTGAAGTTTGTCATAGATTATGTTATAAAGGAATGATTCAATCAGCCTCTCAGCAATCACTCAAAGAGTTTATTATATTCGCCATACCCCTCTTTTTCAAGGTCTTCCTTAGGAATGAACTTCATTGCTGCTGAGTTGATGCAGTATCTGAGCTGATCCGGCCCTGGACCATCATCAAAGACGTGACCGAGATGCGAGTCACCAGATTTGCTTCTGACTTCCTTTCTGACCATGAAGTGGCTGTAATCCATCTTTTCTTCGACTTCCTCTTCTGTGATCGGCTTTGTGAAACTTGGCCATCCGCAGCCTGCATCATACTTATCTTTGCTGCTGAACAATGGTTTGCCGGAAACGACATCAACATAGATACCGTCACCGAATTCATCCCAATATTCATTTTTGAAAGGAGGTTCTGTTCCGTTGTTTTGAGTTACCTCATACTGCATGGGTGTTAACTCTTTTTTCAATTCTTCCTTTTTCTTCACTGCTGCTCCCCCCAATGCTTTTTGGTAAATGCTTTTCGGCCTGAACCAATACTGTATCTTTGATAATGCGAAGGATTCTTCTTGTAGTACTGCTGATGATAGTCCTCTGCTTCATAAAAATCTTTGGCCGGCAGGATCTTGGTAACAATCGGTTTTTGAAACTTGCCGCTCTTAGCCAAGTCCTGTTTCGATTCTTCCGCTGCTGTCCGTTGATCTTCATCATGATAGAAAATGGCCGTTGTATAGGATTGTCCCCTGTCAAAAAACTGTCCGCCTGGATCAGTGGGATCTATTTGCTGCCAGTAAAGTTCCAGCAATTTCTCATAAGGAAACTTTTCCGGATCATAGGTGATTTGGACAGCCTCATAATGGCCTGTTGTTTCTGAACACACTTCGCGGTAAGTTGGGTTTTCCTTGTCTCCGCCGGTATAGCCGGACACCACATTCAGTATACCCGGCATTTCCTCAAACGGCTGAACCATGCACCAAAAGCAGCCGCCGGCAAAGGTTGCTTTCCGAGCCTCAGGAATTTCCTTCATCACTCTCATCCTTTCTGCGTTCTCCATAACAATATTCCCTTTATTGCATAATTCTAACGTGAAAATGAGGAGAGGTAAAAGAATTAGATTACCATTGGCCCATTCTGTTTTGCGCGGTCTTCTTCCACTTCTTTTTTTCAAGAGATTGAAGGCGTTTATCCGCTCTTCTTTTGGAATATTGGATTTCCCTCTGCAGCTTTTGATAACTCCTATACCGCTCTTCTTGCAGAAGTCCTTGTTGAATTGCCTGCCTGATCGCACATTGAGGTTCTTCTTCATGTGTGCAATCACGGAACTTGCACAGCTCTGCATACTCTTCTACATCCCCGAACTGAGTGGAAATCCCTTCATTGCCTTCCCACATTTGCAGCTCTCTCATACCGGGTGTGTCAATGATGAAAGCTCCATTTTCCAGCAGGAACATCTCCCTGTGTGTTGTCGTATGCTTTCCCTTGCTGTCTTGTTCTCTTATCTCCTTTACAGCCTGCAGGCTTCTGCCCGCCAAACTGTTCAACAGTGTTGATTTCCCCACACCGGAAGATCCTACTAACGCAGCTGTTTTTCCCATAGCCAAATACGGACTGAGCTCTCCCATTCCCCACTTTTCTAATGAAGAAACGGGAATAATCGGTACTCCCATCGCAACTGCCTCGACCTCGGCAGCCTTCTCGATAATATTGTCACATAAGTCCGCTTTGCTCAGGATCAGCACAGGACTTGCACCGCTTTCCCAGCAGAGAAGCAGATATCTTTCAAGCCGGTTGATATTCAAGTCTCCGTTCAATGATGAAACAATGAATAAAAAATCGATATTGGCGGCAATGATTTGCTCCTCTGCTTCATCTCCCGCTTTCTTTCTGGAGAATTTGCTTGTGCGCGGCAGCACTTTCTCGATCATCGCCTGTTCATGCTCAAGAGGTATGAAACCTACCCAGTCACCAACTGCCGGCAATTCTTCATTTGTATGAGCCTGATAGTAAAATTTTCCTGGGAGCTTTGCCTGAAACTCTCCTTCAAGAGACAGCAGCGTATATACTCCCTTGTGCTGTGAAGTCACTCTTCCTATTTCAAGGGCTTTATCCTTCAACTGGTTGGCCTTTTCTAAAAAAATCATTTCTAATCCGTTTAAATTGTTTCCTCCTAATATATCCGGTCTTCCGGAAAAATGAACACACAAAAAAACCATGGCATAGACACGGCCATGGTTTTATATGCATATCGAAGAAACAGTTGAATCCAAAGAATCAACCAGCCATCATGATACATCCGCACATTGAAAACAGGCCGTGTCAGTGAAATCAAAGACAAAGTACAAATTAGATCTACTCATAACACATCACCTGCTTTCTATTTATTATCTTCATTATGGCTTACTTTTCTAAAAATTGCAACGTTATCTTATTTTTATATTCGCTATTTCCTGACGAGCTCTTTATTTATTGTTCTTTCTTAAACTTTTTGAATTTACAAGTTCATTCTAAAAAACATTAACTCAGGACATTGCTTTTAAATCTAGGTGTTTTCACCAATTTTTCCAAAGGAGCATAGTGTATTGAAGTAAATTCAAATATAGGAGAGAGATGAATGACAAACAGAGAGTTCTATCTTCAGAAAGCTGCCATGTATGATTTGTTATCCATGTATTTTAAATATTCCGATCCCCGGCTGCACATACATTATTATCAAAAGCATCTAAAGTACATGCAAAAAGGGGTTCACAGTATGAGAGACCATCAGCAGGAACGCCCTGCCCAAGTAAGGGTCCTTCATGCAGTCCCTGATGCCCCGAATGTAGATATATATGTAAATGGCAATCTAGTCTTGAGTGATATAGCTTTTAAAGACATCACTGGATTCATGCCGCTGCCTGCCGGAAAATATCATATTGATATCTACCCTGCCGGCACAAGTGTCAGCACTGTCATCAGCAAAAAAGTGACGGTGGAAGCAGGAAGCATTTATACTCTTGCCGCAGTCGGGCAAGGAAACAAACTGCAGCTTCTTCCATACGTAACGGATCCATTCGTTCCTCACGGTGAAACAAAAGTGCGCTTTATCCATTTGTCACCGGACGCTCCGGCTGTCGATATTGCTGTTGCCAAAGGAGATGTTATCTTTCCGAAGGTTTCGTTCAAGCAGGCAACGGATTATCTCGGGCTGACGCCGATGACTGTAAATCTCGAGGTAAGAGCCGCAGGGACAAAGGATGCTGTACTGAGTGTTCCTAATGTTTCTTTACAGCCTAATCAATCCTATACTATTTTTGCGGTTGGCCTGCTAAATGATTCTCCAGAATTGGATGCGCTATTGGTTATGGGGTGATGTGATATTAGCCCGGATATATGATAGTACTGAGCTCTTCTAGTTGTTCTTTCTAAGATTCCAGACCATGGACGTAAAAGCCGTTTTTTCCCTCCTGATCAGGCCATAATTTTATGTTCAATAAAAACTTCAAAGGATTCTAAAGCTATTGTAGTAAAAAGAGCAGCATTTCCAATGCTGTAAAAGAAAAAAGTCAACTATTCTTCCTATTCGAGGAAGGATAGTTGACTTTATCTTTGATCATAACAAGCCGTTTATAGAATACGGTAGATTTTCAGGGTCCTTCCGCGGAACCCCCATCATTTTAGTGTATAAAGATTTTATTCAACCGGCACGAGCATATTAAAAACAATATCATCATTTTCCAAGTCGAACTTTTCTGCACGCACCTGAAGATCACTCTTCATTTCCAAGTTTTGCAGTGATACATAAATTAACTCTTCGTTTGGCTGGATTTTTATCCATTCTGGGAACTCATATGAATCTCGTATGATCTTTAACACATGCTCTACGGGCAGCTTCAGGGCTCCCACCGAAATGGAGTCCTGCTTCAGGAGTAAATCACCATTCTCCAAAGCTCTTGGTTCAAATGTCATCTTAAAGTTTATTTCGCTGGTAAAGACAGGCACTGCACCATTTAATACAACCTGATCATCCAATATAACCGAATAATCAACAGGAGCAGTGAATTCGTCCTCAATATAATGGTCGATCATTTGATTTAAATCCTTCTTGGTCGCTCTTATTTGGAAAGCGACGTTTTCTCTCTCAGTAAGACTTTCATCAGGCAGCTCATCATCCTCAATTGGCACCATTAACAAAACGGCAACGAACAGAAGCAGCAAAATGTTAAGTCCCAGGAGAGTAAAAAAGCTTGCCTTCCATCTTTTTTTCATATCAAAGCCCCTCTTCCCCGACAATAAATTCACTTTGAGTCAACTCTGCTAACGTTTCCCGTTCAGTCAGTTCTTCAAACATTCTCTCCGCCATTAATTCATAACCGTCGTCATTAGGGTGGAAGTAGTCACCTTCAAACAGGAGGCTGTCCTGCCCTTCGATAAAGATTTCATTTATTGTGACAAAGGCTGTCCTGTCATACTCAGCCAATACTTCTTCACTAAGCAGATTCCAGTTAAGGATGATTTCATCAACCTCTTTAATTTCTGAGAACCACGTATTGAAAGGATTATAGATACCGACCAATACAATGCCGCCGTCAGGGTTGTACTGCCGGATAAGTGTAAGGATTTCCCGGAGGCGATTAGCATAGTTAACCATTTCTTTATTAAAGACAGCAAGATTTAAATCATAGAGGTTTTCCTTAAATACCTTCATGACATCATTACCGCCAATGGTAATGAAAACCAAGTCAGAGTCTGAGACGGCCCTGCTTACCTCTTCACTTTTCAGCCTTTTCAATAACTGATCTGTTCGATTCCCTCTTACGCCATAATTAGTAAATTCAGCTTTTTTTATGGAATCAAGTCTTTCAAGATCGGACTGCAAGAATGGAACATATCCACCACTTTTGGTGCTGTCTCCCACCCCTTGTGTCAAGGAATCACCAATTGAGACAATCTTAATATCTTTCGGTATGAAGTCCGCGGGCGGCTGTTCCTTCTGCAGTAAGGTATGGGTGACTTGCGGGTGCGGTTCAATATTCTCACTGGAGCAGCCTGAGAGGACTAGTAAAATGAACAAGAGAGAGAAGAGAATTTTTTTCATAAGACAGATCTCCTCTCTTTTTTGGCATTATTCGAATAAAATTGCTGCTTAGAAAAATATTTATGATTCTAGTAAAGAAGAAGTTTTTTCAAGACTTGCTTACCGGAATAATTTAAGTAAGCAGGAGGGTGCTTCCTCATAGTCATTTAAGCAGCAGCACTTTAGAATAGGCCCTTTTGTTTTCATTATATCATGAGTATATATTGAAGTCCGATTCTTTTTGCTTCACTGCTTTCACAAAACCGCAGCACCCAGTGTAATCTGGATTCTATTCTGCAAATGCCTTGCTCTTTCATCAATTTTTAACGGGCAGGAGGATTTTTAAACGTTTGAAACACGTCTTTTATAAAACTGCTGTAATTAAAATTGACAGCAACGTTATGGGATTTCCAGTCTATTTTTTCTGTGCTGTCCCTGAAATCGCCTGAACTTTGACCGAATGTAGTGCCCAGGTTCACTTCAATCTTTACAGGAACCTTCACAAATTCCATTTCTGAATCAGGCTTGATCGACCAAAGAGCAAGAAGGTCATGCAGCGGACTTCCAGCTAGTTCCGGATATGTTTTCTTATAAAACTTCTGATAATAATCTACCAGCGGTTTAATAATCTCCCCCACTTTATCACCTGTTTGTTTAAAGTAGTTATCCAGATCGTTTATCATTTGGGGCGTGAAGAGAGCATACTTGGTGACATCCAAAGGTACGATGTAGACAGGCTTCGGCGACAACTGTAAGACGATATTGGCCGCATAAGGATCTCCGTAAATGTTTGCTTCTGCTACAGGGGTGATATTTCCAGGTACCCCAAAAGCCCCTCCCATGAGATAAAAATCGTTCACCAGCTTCATTGTTTCAGGATAAAGAATAAAAGCAGCAGCCAATGACGTAAGCCTGCCTGCGCTAAAGATGGTAATGTCATGTTGATATTGCGTAATGATATTTTTCACTTCAAAGAAATTTTCTAATAAAGTTTCATCTTCATGGTGATTTTCGGGAATAATCGGGCCTAGGCCCGCTATTCCATGTATCTCTGGAAAGTATAGCGGCAGATCCCCTGTCAAAGGAGAAACAGCCCCTCCAATGACCGGCCTTTCTGCGCCTGTCAACGTTTGAAGGTAGGCCACATTTTTTAAAGCGGTTTCTTTTGAGACATTTCCATAATCAGCGACGATACCCACTATCTCGATCTCTTCACTATAGAAACCATAAAGAAGGGCTATAACGTCATCCACTCCGAAATCAGAAAACAGCAGCACTTTTTTTCTTGCCACTCATCACCACTCCCTCACCTTAAGATTACGACATTAAAACGCCTTTTCCCATTTTGTCAGAAGCCTTACTGCATATGTTAAGCCATACAGACATCAGGCTGATTGTGATTAATCAGCATTACAACATTACTAAGTTACCCCTCATGAAAATAGGTTCTCGTGACAAAGTTTTAACAATTGCACAATTATATACCACGGTAATGTCCAGCCTGTTATGATAAAATCATTTAAAAAAGGAAGTGATGAATATGCATAAAGGGATAGCTTTATATATTGTTAGTCTGGCAGTGCTGATGTTATTCATAGCAGGGTGCAGTACGAATGAAAAAAACACCACCGCGTCTTCAGAGGATCATGATCATCATGAGGAGCATGCTAACGGAGATATAAGAGAAGAGACTGCAGGACCTGAACTGCTGCCGTCTTTTTTAGATGATAAAGATGAAAACATTCAGCTGGTCTATGCCTCGGCTGCTCAAAATCCGGAATTACTCCAATACATTCCATGCTACTGTGGGTGTGGAGAGTCTGCCGGGCACATGAATAATCTGAATTGCTTTGTCCATGAAATTGAGGATGATAAAGTCATATGGGATGATCATGGCCCAAGGTGTCTTGCCTGTCTTGAAATCGCTGCAGAATCCATTGTGATGCATGAAAAAGGAGAGTCCCTCAAAGATATCCGAAATTATATTGATGAAAAATATAAAGAAGGATATGCCAAGCCGACTCAGACACCGATGCCTTCTTAATGATAAATCCTTTGATATAATTAATAAACTTATAGCAGAACGATTGACCTGCTGCTGCAAGCACTCAGGCTTTCCTATCTGTTAAGAGAAAGAGGCTGGGACAAGACCATAATAAAAAGCTCTCTTCGCAAAGATTGTGGCTGAGTAAAAAGAATGGATTTCCGCTCCAGGTGCACGCCTCCGCGGGGCGGGCGGTGAAGCAAAAGCGGAAGTGGCCGTTCAGCGACGTACAGATTTTAGGGCTCTCGCATGAGATAAAGGAATCACGGAGAGCGACCGCGATTCGATGATGACTTATCTATATAAAGTGAAATGGCCCCGCTCAGCGGCGTACGGACTGGACTGACTCCGCATGAGATAAAGGAAACACAACGAACATAGTGAGTTGATGTTGACTTATCGCAAGGAGGAGGCAGGGAAGTACGCTAGCCGTTGGGGTCATGCAGCTAGATTAGCAAGGAGAGAGACCGAAATCTGCTAGTCGCTGGCCGCTGGAGCTGGATGAGCCTCCTCGGCTTTGCCTGCATATAAAGTGGAAGCGCCCTGGTCAGCCCCGACAGGCAAATGTTCTCAAGAGAAAAAAAGGCGCTTTTTCCTTTTATTCTCTTGAGGTTATTTGACCCCGAGGGGATGGGCGCTGCAACTGGATTAGGGGTCTCACCTGTCCCGCTAGTCCCACAGGAGGTCGCACACCTTCCGCACCAATCCGTCTACGTTCAGGAAAAATCGATAAATATCCTTGAAAGCAACATCTTTCAAATAGAGCCAATTAAAATGAAAGAACCGCATGAAATCAAGTATAAAACCTTGAACTCATGCGGTTTTATTTTTCTACTATCCCAACTTATGTCCCAGCCTCTTTCTTTTCAATCCGTATAATACATAAAGCCGATCGCACCAGGACCTGTGTGGGTGCTGATAATCGGAGTCGTATCCTCGATTTCGATAGCTTCATAGCCTGTTAATTCAGTGATCCGGCTCTTCAACTTCTGAGCGAGATCCTGCCCATCTGCATGGACCAGTCCTACGCCGCGGATCGTCTTTCCTTTTACGTCTTCCACAAATTGGGCAGCTAAATATTTAACCACCTGTGAATGGCTCCGGACTTTTGCTACAGGAGTATATTCTCCTCCAGCCAGTGAGGCAATTGGCTTGATGTTCAGGAGAGACCCGATCAAGGCTCTTCCCTTTCCTATTCTTCCGCCTTTAACAAGATTCTCCAAAGTATCCACTACCACGAATAGATTGGTTTCATTTCTAATCTGATCCAGTCTTTCCAGGATGTTTTCCAGGCTTTTCCCGTCCGCCGCCATCTTGGCAGCCTCTATTACCTGAAAGCCAAGAGCTTTAGAAATAAAACGGGAATCAACGACTTTCACATTCGCAGAGCTCATCTCAGCTGCACTTTCAGCAGATCTCACCGTGCCGCTCATATTCCCAGTCATATGTATTGAAAGTACAGTACTTCCATCGCTGCCCAATTTGTCATATAATTTTACAAATTCTCCTGCAGGGGGCTGCGAGCTTTTGGGAAGTTCATTGGACTGCTTCATCTTCTCCATAAATTCTTTGGGAGTGATGTCAACCCTATCAAGATAATTCTCCCCATCGATCGATATTGAAAGAGGGACTACGTGAATGCCGTAGGTTTCAATTTCTTCTTTTGAGAGATCAACTGTAGAGTCCGTTACAATTTTTATATCTTTCATTTCCACACATCCTTGTCTCGTGTATGCTTGTATTATACCTTGATATGGAACCGTTTTAAAACATTTTACAGTATGTACAGCTTCTTTTTTTGAAACCGTGTTATCAAAAGATCAGTTCAGTGTAGTTAACTGCATTGTAATCGGTTGGTGATTTCCGCTCAAGAAGTAAGATTCTGCAGGGCTCCTGCCCGCTTTAATCCGAGGAAGCAGCTCTTTTTTTCTGAGTTACCAATTTATTATAGGTGAATTATGGCGTTATCCTTCGATATCCATATTAAATAGCAACAAAGTTTACGAAAAGAGCCATAAAAAAGATTACAATAATACAAAAATGACGAGGTCTTTCATTCATAGTCCACTTCTGAATACTAAACAGACCTTCCGCCAATATAGACTTTAATTGAATAGTTCAGCTTTTTAACGAATACTCCCCTGTATAACCTGATATTTTTTCACAAAAAAAGAAGCACATCACAGGAGGAGTGCTTCCAAATCAAGGGGCTACGCATTATTCTTCAATTCTACGGCATGATAGATACTTTGGTATTCCGGCCACTTCAAATGCCTTTTTAAATAATCACGGAAACTGAAAACCTTCTTCCCGGTGCCCTGATTAATATCTGACAGGAACAATTGAAGCCGCATATTGACTTTAAAATAGAGCGGGTTGTCATTGGCCAACACTGGAATGTCTAAAATCTTTACCTTCTGTCCATAACTATTTTTGAACTCAAGGCTTTTCAGTAACAAAATATCAATCCTCTTTTTCACCCGTTTATACTTATATTATACATTATAATTGATGCTGGCAGATGAGATGTTATCGCAATTTCTCATTTTTATTATGACAAATTCTCCAACGGTTTTACACAGGATTCAAAATCATTCCTGGTAGAATTGACTTCTTGTGACACTTTGTATTTTGTCATGAACTCTGAAGGAAAAGGAACAAGCAGCTCCTTCACTTCATTGAAGGTGTAGTCTGCCGTCGAAATCCATTTGTTGATGTTTTCCTCTCCCTTTAGAATGACAGGCATCCGGTCATGCACCGGCTGTACAAGATCATTGGCAGAGGTCGTGATGATGGTCGAAGAAACGGCTGCAGAATTGCCGTTTGTCTGCTTATCCCACAAGCCGGCAAAAGCAAACGGTTCCTTATCCTTCATCATAAAGCGATAGGGCTGCTTTTCTCCGTCCTTTCTCTTCCACTCAAAGAAGCTGTCCGCGAGAATCGCCGTTCTCCTTTTGTTCAGCAGGTGCTTGAAGCTTGATTTTTCCTCCAGTGTTTCACTTCTGGCATTGATAAGGGGCTTCCACTTGCTTCGATCATTTACCCAAGATGGGATAAGTCCCCATCGAATCGGACCCGCCATCCGCTGTCCTTTACCTGTAATTAAGGATAGGACCGCCTGTGATGGAGCAACATTGAAGCGAGGTCCCCATTCATCGACCCATTCATCAATAAGAAATTTTTCGACAAGTTCTTCAAAAGACATTGTCAATGTGAACCGTCCACACATGGCTGCTGCCTCCCTTTTGTATGTAATTTCAATTATGACACATATTATATAAGACTTTTTGGAGCAAACCTAATAAAAGCAATGGAGGTTTCTTACTGATGGATTACAAACTTAATGCTGTGGACAGTGAAATTCCTGTTATTGTAACAATTGATCCGGATAACGGTATCTATACAATCCGAAAGAGTGATACAAGCGGAGAAGTTTTTAATGATCCTGAAGATCTTTTAGCCTGGTATATGACGAATTTGGAGCCCGGCAGCTTCACGTCCTCAATTGATTACCAAAAAGCGATTCAATGGATTAAGGCGAATCTTCATTAAAATCGCGGGCATTCTTTATCAAGCTCTTTTCTCAAACTTCGGAACTATTTAAAATAAAATTCCTTAAAAACGCCTTATTTACATTCCTATCAAACAACAAGAAAAGAACTGTTCTTCCCATTCAGAAAAAAACTTACTATCTAGGGAGAATCTGAAGATACTTTTATTTGAAAACTCCCTTATATCTAAGTTCTTACAGAAGCTAAGCATCTGTTAACATCTTTCATTTGCCATACCGCCTCCGCCATATTATGATGAAAACAGGATAAAAAAAGGAGGTACAAAACGGTTGGCCTTTGATTATACAAACTGGAAAGAAGAAATTGCGAACGCTGTGACACACGGTATCGGGTTTCTCCTGAGCATCCCGGCTCTTGTGCTGCTGATCTTGGCTGCAGTTGAAAAAGGGACTGCCTGGCATATTGTAAGTTATACGATTTTCGGGGTTACCATGCTGCTTCTGTATTTGTTTTCAACATTACTTCACAGCTTTAAACCTTCACGAATAAAAAAATTGTTTGCCATCCTGGACCATTCAGCTATATATCTGCTGATTGCCGGAACCTATACTCCATTTATGTTAGTCAGTTTCCGCACTCCTTTGGGATGGACGATTTTTGGGATCATATGGGGGCTGGCTATAGCTGGGGTTGTCTTCAAGTGTTATTTTGTTGACCGCTATCAAATAATTTCGACCATAGTATACCTTCTCATGGGATGGATGATTATCATAGCCGTCAAGCCGCTGTACGAAATCCTCAGCCCTACTGGATTTTTGCTTCTTTTGACTGGCGGAATCTTTTATTCCATCGGAGCAGTTTTTTACGTATGGAACAAGCTTCCATACAACCATGCGATTTGGCATTTATTCGTATTAGCAGGAAGCACTTTTATGTTTTTGTGTGTATTGCTTTACGTTTAATAGGCAGCTTGATTTCTATAAAAAAGACCCCGCAGGACGGCAGCAGCCATCCAGCAGGGTCTTTTTTACTCATTTAAACTGCATTAGGATACCAGTTTCACTAGCATATGGGAAAGCATATGCTGCTCTTCTTTATTACCGGCTTTCCATAGTTCATATAAAAGTTTTTCTTCTCGGTTTTTCGGCTCTTCATGCTTTGCCAGGTAATCTCCGACTTTTTGAGCTGCTTTTGCCTTCTGCTCTTCATTTAAGCCTAATTTGTCCGCCTTATCTACTTTGTCGCCTAAATAGGATTTGAAGCTTTCGAAGTTTTCAAGAATGTCTTCTTTTTTATCCTCTGACATGTTTGAAAGTTTGCCTTCTACTTTGCTGCCTACTTTACTGTCATTAGTATTAGTGTTGTGTTCCATTCTGTCTCATCTCCTTTTTATTAATTGCTACAGTGTCTATATTCCCGGTTGCCATTAGACTAAACCATCATGAACACACTGAGAAAAAATTATTATCAGATGAGTGTATTGGTACATTTTATGAAGCTTTGTTGATTCTGCCGCTTTCTATGATTTCTTTTAAGAAGTCCGCCATATCCCTTGGCGTTTTGCCTTGGTAGTCAATAAGCTGAAGGGCTGGCAGGATGTTAATACTAACAGAAGCTGGTTTAAGCCCTCTTTTCTGATTTTCGTAAATATCGGCAGTGCCGCTTATATGAATAGGGACTACCGGCACACCTGCGTCTAGGGCAATTCTGGATGCACCGGTTTTAAACTCGCCAATGCCTCTGCCTTTATTCCGAGTTCCCTCTGGAAAAATAACCAGAGAATGGCCGTCCTTCAGTTTGGCAGTACATTCCCTTAAGGAAAGGACGGACTGCCTTTTATTCTTTCTATCAACAAAGACACAATTCAGGACATCCATCCAGCCACTGATGATCGGCACTTTTTTCACCTCGATTTTCGACATGAATCCGAATGGCTTATCTACATACCCTAAAAGGACAGGAATATCGAAATCACCCTCATGGTTGGAGATGAACAGTACAGGGCCATCCGGGATATTCCCTTCCCCGGTTACCTCCACAGCAGTGCCAGTCCTCTTAATGATCCCTCTGGCCCACCTTTTAGCCATGGCATGTCTCTTTCTATCTTTCTCCTCTACAGGAAGAGAACCGCTGATATTTTTCATTTTCACAAGATTGGGCACACTATAAATCAAATATAAAGCCATAAATGATAGCACATACAAAAAACGAAACATGGTAAACCCCTTTCTGATTTTCTCTCTGTTATTATATCTTTTTTTATATTGTATGACTTCTTTTTTTCTTGAAATTTGGAGGATGCATTATTTTATGAATGTTTTTCAAGGGAAAGAGCTGCGTTAATAGATGTGTACACTTGCTCATTTCAGTTAATAGGCAGGGTAAAGAGCTGGTATTAAAAGGCTCTTTTCGCAAAGATTATGGCTTGTATAATGGAATGGATTTCCGCTCCACGTAAAGGGGGACGAAGGTAAAATAACATTTTTATACAGCAATTAATTTGAAAAAAACCTATTAAATAGACTGTTTTCGCCTTGAGTTTTGCTTTCGGCAGGATCCCCTCCGTGTACTAAGGTTTTTTTCTAAACGGGGAACATCTCATTTCCTTTGGCTTTACCAGAAAATAATGCCTTTACCTTGAGAAGTTAAAGAAAAAGCACCAAAGTGTATGAAAAGACCCCTTTTAGAATCTTGTGGTTCTTGAAAGCTAACTTTTATACTTTTTATTATTTTTAAAACAACCTAAAAACCTTTGAACAACAAAGATTAAGGTAAAAACATTTAATAAGAGCCGGCAGACTCTAACGTCTGCCGGCTCTTTTAAATTATTTCTTCTTGTAAACTTCAAACACATAATGATAGGGATTTTGTTCGTTTTGTACTCCCTGCTTAGTGGAAATCAATTCATACTCATCCCAATTGAGATCAGGGAAGTAGGTATCTCCTTCGAAGGTTTCATGAATTCTTGTCACATACAGCTTGTCCGCGTAGGGGATGAATTTCTCAAATATCACCGCTCCCCCTGTCACCATGACCTCCACCTCCATTTCTTCAGCATGATGGAGGACTTCTTTTATATCATGATAGACAATGCAGCCTTCTGCTTCATAAGAAACATCTCTCGTGAGGATGATGTTTTCTCTTCCGGGAAGCGGCTTTCCGATGGATTCGAACGTTTTTCGTCCCATAACGATTGGATGGCCCATTGTTGTTTCTTTAAAGAACTTCAAATCCTCCGGCAGTCTCCACGGAAGTTTATTTTCATAGCCGATTACACCATTTTTATCCATTGCCCATACGAATGAGATCATACACTTACCACTCCTTTAATATGAGGATGAGGATCATAGTTTTCTAAAGTGAAATCATCAAAGCTGTAGCTGAAAATATCTTTGACATCTTTATTAATACGTATGGTTGGAAGAGCGCGGGGCTCTCGCGATAATTGAAGTTTGACCTGTTCCATATGATTTTGATAAATATGCACATCACCGAAGGTATGGACAAACTCTCCCGGCTCTAAATCACATACATTGGCTACCATCATTGTCAGCAGTGCATAGGAGGCAATATTAAATGGAACGCCCAGGAAAACATCTGCCGATCGCTGGTATAACTGGCAGGATAACTTCCCGTCTGCCACATAGAATTGAAACAAGCAATGGCAGGGCGGCAGGGCCATCTTCTCAATTTCACCAACATTCCAGGCATTCACAATCAATCTTCTGGAATCGGGGTTATTCTTGATGTTTTGTATCAGCTCGGAAATCTGGTCGATCGTTTCTCCGCTGGCACCTTCCCATGAACGCCATTGCTTACCATATACTGGACCAAGATCGCCGGTTTCATCCGCCCATTCATTCCAGATACGAACACCGTTATCTTGAAGGTATTTCACATTGGTATCGCCATTGAGAAACCAGAGAAGTTCGTGAATGATCGACTTCAAGTGCAGCTTTTTTGTCGTGAGCATCGGAAAGCCTTCACTGAGATCAAAGCGCATCTGATATCCGAAAGTGCTGACTGTTCCAGTACCAGTCCTGTCTCCTTTCTCAGTCCCATTGTTCAATACGTGTTCGCAAAGCTCTAGATATTGTTTCATGTCGTACCCCTTTTACATAGATTCCAATTCTGCAAAAAATTGGTGTGTCGCTGGAGCTTTTTCTTCCAGCTCCTCATTGGTTTTCAAGTTCAGGTAGTACATCGCAAAGGCCTCTGCGAAGTATTCCTCTTCATAATTCAGAAAATAATCTTCTTCTGGAAATAGAAGATGGGCTTCCTGTTTCCAAATAGCAGTGAACTTCATTCTATAGTAGAGATCATCCAGCACATAACGATTGATGCTGTGTGCCAGTTCATGGAGTTCAAGATTAATGGATCCGTGGCCGGAACCTTTTTCGCTGTGCCCGATTTTCACGAGAACCAGCTTTGATCCTCCTATACCAGGCACCTCATCCCAGGTTCTTTCTGTATTAGTGTACCCTCTCGGAGTGACTCCTTTCAAGTGTTGAGTTGTGGGGAAACTTGTTAATTTATCTTGAAACAGGCGGATCATGATTCCTTCTGTTTGAACAGAATGAAGGAGCCTTGGAGGCAGATGGTCAAGGCGGTAAATAATCTGCCTGGCTTCCGGTTCATCAAATGGTTCCTCGGGAAGGAGAATGATTTTTTCGAGAACTTCGGAATTTAGTTTGATGTCTTTTTTTATAGGGGCCTTTTCGAGTAATAACCCGGGATAATCTGCGGAGGAATTCTGCAAAATAAAAAAGACTCCTGCAAAGACAGCAGTGACAAGTAATGAAAGTTTCTGATACATACCTGTTGTCACCCTTTCTATCGCATGAGGCTTCTTAACCGATTAGTGGACTATGTATCTATCATAACATATATTACAATAATATTTCTCTGTAAGATTATTGAAAAATCACACTATATACAATCACTATAAATAGTATTTGGATGAAATAGTAGGTTTTCACAAGACTTTTTTCTCAAAGATTGTGGCTATTTTAAAAGTAATGGATTTCCTCTCCAGGCGCTCGACTCCGCTCCAATCCTTTCCCGGGAAAATGAGGAGAGAATAAAAATAGCATCAAAAACAACAATTCTTTAGAAAAGAGCCTTTCATAATAATGAAAAGCAATGTTCATATAGTCTCTTTATGAAATTCAGCAGGTAATGAAAGATTATCTTTACTCATTCTAGTGAATTTTCACAAAAAAAAACAAGAACGTCTTCACGTTCTTGCTAACTGGTACTCTATGATAGACTGCTCCACTGGGGAGGTACATTTTTATCCCAGTATATATCCCCCAAAGTGTGATGCTCCTGGAAATTATCATGCTTGGTATGATAATGAAAATTAAAATAGTAACCCTCTAAAGGAGGATGGTCTCTTCTTACATGAAAACGGATGATATCTTCACCGCTTCGCTCATCATAAATATGAAAGATCTTTTCGCTTTTCGCATAAGCAGGTACTTCCGAAATGGTTAAGTGTGAAAGTTCACTTTCAGGAAATTGCTCTGTCGTTTCTTCAATAGCGGCTTGGATTTTTGGCAGAATAACACTTTGAAATTCATTTTCAATCACCGGCTTGATTTTGCTTCCAAATTTAATATAAGCCTGGTGTTCTGCTTCAGTTAACATTTTTTGGACAAAGACCTCATGATCAACCCCGGCTTCTTCTGCAGCTTCGGTTGACTCAGTCTGGCTATGTATACTTGAAGCGGCTTTCGTATTGGTTTTAGTAAGGGTTTCATTCTCATTAAGAAATGCCTGTGAGGGAGTAACCAGCCCAAATGTTAAAATGGAGATCAATACTACAAATGATTTTCTCATCCAATTAGACACGGAGATTCTTCCTTTCTATATGTATCTCTCTTTTTCCATTATACATATATAGACGGATGAATGGTCAAAAAGGTTTCGAAAATTTTATGAAGGATATTAAATGAGGAATATGGTACTATATTAAAAGAACTTGTAAAGAGGAGGAGTATCCATGAACGTTGAAATTATGGTGAGCATCGGTTTCTTGCTTTTACTGTTTTATTTTATTACCCTGACTATAACGGATTGATCAAAATACTTACACGATAACGGGGTTTGCTCAAGGGAGCAGATCCCGTTATTCATTAATGGAGATAGTTCCATACTGAAACTTTGCTGACGGACGTTTGTTCACATAAAATCCTAGTTCTTCAAACAATGGTGAGTTGTAGTGTTCCTTAAGGATGACTCTGCCTTTTGCAACTCTTACTGCCTCTCCGACTGTCTCTTTATCGATCCGCTGATATACCGCCCATTTGCGCAATGTACTGATACCAGCTGAGTCTTCAATTGGCTCCTCAAACATTGGATCAAAGTAAACTGTATCAAAGCTGTTATCCTCCAATGACTTCAAATAGTCGATTGCCCTGCTGTGCACGACTTCAATTCTCTTCATTGCCGCATCCATCTCCATGACTCCAGAATCCCACACTTTTAAACCTTGTTTAACCAAGTATGAAATAGGCAGGCTTGCTTCAATCCCTTTAACTTCTCCTTCCATCCCGACCGTGTGACTAGCAATGATACTGTCAGAACCCATGCCCAAGGTGCAGTCGAGGAAGCTCATTCCCTTCTTTAATCCCGCGGCTTCTGCAAAAGTATCTCTTTCTCCCTTAAGAATCCTTTTCATGCGGAAGGAGGCTGAATTGGGATGAAAGAAAAAAGGCTGGTCAGAATTCAGTGAAAATAATTCCATACGCTCTTTTCCAACGACTAAGATATCCTGTTCATATTTCTCCTTCAGCCACTTTACTGTTTTCTTTTCTCTACTGATGTAAGAGAGGTTCAATTCATCTGCCGTTTTTAACGCTTTTTCAATCATTTCGTTAGTTGTTCTGCCTGCCGTTGTAACCAACAAAGCTGTTTCCACCTTTCCTTTAAGCCATAATAGAAAATCCAGGAGGAAGGAATTATTCATTCCATCCACCTGGATTCATTGCGTTTATTTCTGTGTTTTTTCAAGCCCAGTTTGGATTTCAGACATAATTTCTTCAATAGAATGATCTTCAATATTGTCGCGAGGGATGAAGTGGATAACTTCCTTGCCCTTCATGACAGCCATTGATGGAGATGAAGGCTCGTATCCTGTAAAGTATTCCCGCATCTTCGCCGTTGCTTCCTTATCCTGTCCGGCAAAGACCGTAAGCAGCTGATCAGGCTGTTTTTCGCTGTTCAATACAGATTGAGTGGCCGCCGGTCGTGCAAGCCCCGCTGCACATCCACAGACAGAATTCACGACAATCAATGAAATCCCTTCAGATTGTTCCATTGTCTGCTCCACTTCTTCTGCTGTTACTAATTCCTTGAATCCCGCTTGTGTTAATTCTGTCCTCATCGGCTTGACTACTTGTTTCATATATTCTTCATATGCCATTGACATGTTTATCCATCTCCTTTTACTTTTTCTGTTTCTTTAACTATTGAGCTGGTCTGTATGCTCTTCTTCTCAAGTGTATGCTTTTACAATGTACACCATTATGATTTGATCATCTTTTTGGGTGGGTAACGAGCCTTTTACTGTTTTCGCGCTTCTGTCATCTGCTTCCACACAGAACCTTTGGCAGCCTCTCCGCCTTCAATTCTTTCAATAGCCATTCTGACCTGAAGCTTGACTTCAAATTCGGGATCATCTTCGGCAGCTTTCAAAACAGGCAGTATGCTTTCATCTCCTGCTTCATATAGGAACATGGCCGCACGCCACCGCACAAGCTTATTTTTATCCTGAAGGGCGTCCGCCATTTCATTCATTGCCTCTTTAAAACCGAGGTCTGAGAGACAGTCTCCTGCGGTTCTTCTGACTGTCACGGTCTTGTCTTTCAACCCTTTATATAATAAAGGAAGCACCATTTTGTCCTCGATCATTCCCACATATACGACAGCCAGCCTGCGGATGGAAGCTTTTTCATCATTCAATGCTTTCTCAAGAAGAGGCAAGTCTTCCAGCTCAGGATCCTTCATGCTTTCTAAAAGCTGATAGCGTGTCTGCCAATCAGGTGCATTGAAATCTTCAACGGTCACTTTCTTTCCGCCTTTACCTGACTTCTCTTCCTTGCTGTCAGGATTTTTCGCTTTCTTGACAAGTGAGTCCAGACGTTCTTGGGGGTAGGCTGCCAGAAGCTCTTCCACCACGCTCTCCCCGATTTCTTCCAGTTCACCATAGCGGGCGCCTTGGTCTTTCCATTTTCTAAGGAGAACCACATTATCTCCTTCCATTTGTGCATCGCTTACAGCCTTAACGAACTGTTCCGGCATGGAAAAGCGTTTTTCCTCCGAATCAGTTGAAAGCTTCACCTGCATGGGAATTCCTTTGAATTCCTGTACACTGACAGCGACTTCCCCAAAATGGTCATCAGCTTGCAATGATTCACTATGAGCTTCTGAATCTTCTCCGAATGCTTTTCTTACTCGGGGAAGAAGCTCCTGCCAGTCAAATTTAGCATTCCTTTCAACAGCCAGGAAGTCGGCAACATGATAGACACCTTTAATTCCTTCAATCTCCAGGATATCTTTAATTCTCTTAGGTGCCGAATCCGCATCCTCTTTTTTATAGTTATTGCTTTTGCCGCCAGCCATTTCTTCATCTAAAATGATTTTCATTGTATTTGGGCTTGGCGTTGGTTCTATGGATTTGATCCTCATGAACTTGACCCCTTTCTCCGTCATAATTATCTATAGTTTAACATAGACAGAATAGGTTTCTAATGAATGTGCTTAATCCTCCGCAATTTCAGAAAGGTAGGACCAGCGTTCAATTAAATGTTCCAGGGATGTATTATACTGATCGATTTCTTCCATTAGTTTCTGTGCTCTTTCAAAATTGCTTCCGACCGCTTCAAGTGAAGCTTGGGCCTCAGCAAGCTTTTCTTCCGTATCCGCGATTTTGTCATCGATTGCTTCCCATTCCCTTTTCTCGTTATAATTCATCCGCTTTTTTTTCTCAGAAGCAGGCTTTGCAGCTGGCTTTTCTGAAGGCTTCTTTTCTTTCACTTCCGCTTTCTCATCCGTTTTCTGGGCAAGATACTCAGAGTATTCTCCTAAATAGGTCCCGATATGACCGCTTCCTTCAAATACGAGAAGCTGCTCTGCCGTTTTATCAAGAAAATAACGATCATGGGAGACCGTAATGACTACACCTGAAAAATCCATAATATAGTCCTCAAGAACGGTCAATGTTTCTGTGTCAAGATCATTGGTAGGCTCATCGAGCAGAAGTACATTCGGCTTGGTCATTAATAATTTCAACAAGAAAAGCCTTCGTTTTTCTCCTCCTGAAAGCTTTCTGATCAGCGTTCCATGACTGTGCATCGGAAACAGGAAACGTTCGAGCATGCTTGCGGCCGATATTTGGTCTCCGCTGTCAGTTGTAATTACTTCCGCGGATTCCCTGATATATTCAATCATTCTTTTATTTTCGTCCATCTCTTCATGGCCCTGAGTGTAATAAGCAATCTTCACTGTCTGCCCCTGGTTCAAAACACCAGAATCGAGTTCGTCGGTGCCAGCTAGAATATTAAGGAATGTCGATTTTCCGCTTCCGTTTCTGCCGACAACCCCAATTCGATCGCCAGGCTTAATCAAGTAATTGAATCTGTCGAGAATAATCTGTCCCGGGTAGCTTTTTACCGCATCCTTAAATTCAAAAACCTGCTTGCCCAGACGGCTCCCTGAAAGAGACATATCAATTCCATCACTTGAACCTGAAGGAGACATGTCCTCTTCCAGATTTTCAAAACGCTGAATCCTCGCCTTCTGCTTGGTCGTCCGTGCTTTGGCACCACGTCTCATCCAGGCTAACTCCCTGCGATAGAGATTCTTTTGCTTTTCAGCCATATGTTTTTCTTGTTCACTTCTTTCGGCCTTCGCCTCAATGAATGCCTGGTAATTTCCTTTATAGGAGTAAAGGCTGCCTCCATCAAGTTCAAAGATCCGGTTAGTGACGCGGTCCAGAAAATATCTATCGTGTGTGACAACCAGCACAGCGCCCTGATACCTTGACAGGTAATCCTCAAGCCACTTAATTGACTGATAATCGAGATGGTTGGTAGGCTCGTCGAGTATTAGAAGATCAGGTGTTTCAATCAACACTTGTGCAAGTGCCACACGCTTCTTCTGGCCCCCCGAAAGCTCACCGACCTTTTTAGAAAACTGCGAAATGCCGAGTTTAGTCAACACTGCCTTTGCATTGGCGTTGGCATCCCAAGCATTATGGATTTCCATCTGCCTTTGCGCCTCAAATAATACTTCCTGATTGCGCTGGCTTTCAGGGTTTTCTTCTAACTGGAGCAGGGCAGTTTCGTAATCACGCATAACCTTGATAACCGCGGCATCGCTTCGGAACACCTGGCTTAGTACGGTTAATGCAGGATCAAGATCTGGCTCCTGAGACAAATATGAAATCACATAATCATTCGGCTTGGTCATATCTCCACTATCTGCTTCATCCCAGCCTGCAATAATTTTCAAAAGGCTTGATTTCCCAGTTCCGTTAACTCCTATCAGCCCAGCTCTCTCTTTATCTGTTATTGTAAAGCCTATATTCTTGAAAAGGGTTTTCTCCCCGTAGGATTTTGTAATATTTTCAACTGTTAACATCCTCATTGCTGACCATTCCATTCTTTGTAAAATTGCTTAAGAAAAAGTTCCATAAACTGATGGCGTTCTTCTGCGACCTCTTTTCCAGTCTCTGTGCACATCTTATCCTTTAAGAGAAGCAGCTTCTCATAAAAATGATGTATGGTAGATGATTGCCCATTACGGTATTCATCATGTGTCATATTCTCTCTTACTGAGAGTCCAGGGACATAGATCGGATTGCCTTTTTTACCTCCATAAGCAAAGGTCCTGGCAATACCGATGGCACCGACCGCATCCAGCCTGTCTGCATCCCTGACTGCTTTCGCTTCCAGGGTATCCAGTGTGCCCTCTTGACCGCCGCGATAGGAAATCACCGATATAATATCTAGAATCTTTTCTTTTTCTTCATTATGTAATTCTATACTATTCAGTACTCTATGTAACTTATCCTGCCCCTCCTGTTCACTTTCATTAAGCTTATCATCTGCCACATCATGCAGCAGAGCAGCGGCCTCTATCCTATCAAGGTGGCAGCTTCCTTCATTTCTTCCTATATATAATGCAAGGTTTCTTACTCTGTCTATATGGTACCAGTCATGTCCGCTTGAGTCCCCGGCATGAATTTCTTTCACTAGCTCTTCCAGAAGTTTGAGGTTGTTTTTCATGGAGGGTTCCTCCTTTTAAAAAGATAAGAAATTACGTTATTGATCGAAAATCAGGCAGCCTTTTGAATCCAGTTTCAGCACCCAAGAGTTCTTCTTAGCCTCTAGGGAGCAAATAACCTATGGAGGACATTTGCCTGTGGAAGATAAGAAGGGAACTTTTGCTTATAAATCTATTTTAACAGATTGGAGAAGTGAATTTATTGGTACTCTGATTATTGACCAAGGAGAGATTAGGAGACAATTGAATAGACCCTTCTTGGGCCTGGAAAAATATTTTTTCTGTAAAACTCTGGAGCATTAAATCGTATGGATTATTACTCTTGGTACAACTCTCTTTTCATAAAGGATGGGAGATTTTTTCGAATGACCAAGCCATTCTTCTTAGCTTCCTGATTTAATGGTCCGTTTCCCGGCTAATCGTGCCATTTTCTTCATCGCGTACTGACTTAATGGTACGTTTCCCGGCTAATCGTGCCATTTTCTTCTTAGCTTCCTGACTTAATGGCACTTTTCCCGGCTGCCAGATCTTCTGCTTCTTGTTTAGAAGGTTATCTTTGTTAATAAAGACGTTATCATCCTTATATAGGTTAGCACCTCAGCCCCGACAGGCAAATGTTCCAAAGTAAAAAAAGGCGGTCTCTGTCTTTCCTTTTGGGTTATTTGACCCCGAAGAGCTGGACGTGGATAACATAGTCAAAATTTGTCCACAAAGATTAATTTTTATTAAGTACAAAAAAAAGAAGAGGGAACCTTCCCTCCACATTACTGAGCAAACCAGCTGATTCCCAATGTGTTTTCCCCTGCATGAACCCCGATGACAGCACCTAGTTCATGCGAGGAGAAGTCAATATCAGGGTACTTTGCTGAAAGGCCGGTAATCCAGGAATCCGCTTCTTCTTTATTCGATCCATAAAGAATATAAACTTCTTTGATTTTTTTGTGCAAAAGCACTTCATTTAAATAGTCTTTCATCCTGCTGTAGCCTTTTACTGTGCTTCTTACCTTTTCCTCTACTTCGAGTTTTCCATCTTTTATCGCCAGGATCGGTTTAATTTTCAAGACAGAACCCAGAAAAAAAGATACTCCGTTCATTCTCCCGCTTTTATTAAGTTGTTCCAGGCTGCCTACCATGACATACGTTTCACCGGAATCGATTTTGGACAATAAGAGCTCTTCAATTTCAGAAGGACTCTTACTTTTTTTCCACGCATCGATACCTTCCTCTATCAGCTTTGTCAGAGGGTAGGATAAGATTTTGGAATCAATGACGGTCACAGGTATATCCACAAGCTGTGCTGCCTGGCGTGCAGAAGAAATGGTTCCGCTGAAAGCTGCTGACACATGTATGGAAAAAATATGGTCATACTTCTCTTGAAGTTTTGAGTAAAGTTCCTTGAATACTCCGATAGATGGCTGGGAAGTTTTCGCATCGGTGCCGTTTTCCTTTAACAAGTGAAATAGTTCTTGAGGAAATAAGTCGACCCCGTCCTTGTACTCCTTGCCCCCAATCAATATGTTCATTGGCACCACGAATACATTATTCAATTCATCCAACTTTTCAGTCCTGCATGCAGTACTGTCGGTCACCCACGCTATCTTCATCATCCTCATCCCCCTCACTCTATATGTATGTCCATGCACTATTTATCTATGAACTTAATTAGAATAATTTCAGCAATGAATTCTCTATATGCAGGACAACTTCCTCCAAATCATCCACCATTTCTTCTGTAATGATCCGGTTAAAATCAATAATTGCCTGGTGGAAGGAGGGATGGAGGGTGGAAGTCACTTCCCTCCATTCAATTTTCCGGCGTTCCCCCCACCATTCTTCCATGCCTGAGATGAAGGTTTCTGGAAATGGGCTTCCTTCTGATTCATATAGAACTTGAAGCCTTGCCCCCGGTTCACCTCCATACTCAGGAAAAGCTTCTGCATTCCATTCCTTTGCACCTGCAGACAGGGTGACCGTCACTGTGATGTCCTCTTTAACAGGATTGCAAAGGGTAAGAGAATACCTCCTGGCTAAGCTTGCCAAATCGACAATATCCTCTCTATTTACCACCTTGAGCGATCCTAATAATTCGAGTTCATAAAGAGCTCCCTGGAGGACCACTTTAAGGTTTTCATAGGCTGTAGGATCAAACACTGCTCTTTTCTCCTTTCGTGTCCGACTTAATAAAGTCCGCTCACATTTCCTTTTTCGTCTACGTCCATCCCATAAGCTGCAGGGGTTTTGGGAAGGCCCGGCATTGTCATGACTTCGCCAGTCAAAGCAACGATGAACCCTGCACCTATCTTGGGCCTGAGCTCCCTGATGTGTATGGAGAAATCTCTTGGTCTTCCCATTTTTTTCGCATCATCGGAAAGTGAATATTGGGTTTTAGCCATACACACAGGCAGCTGCCCCCACCCATTACCTTCAATTTCTTTAAGCTGTCTTTCTGCTTTTCCAGAAAACTCAACGGCACCCGCTCCGTAAACATTGTAAGCGACCGTTTTGATTTTATCTTCAACGCTTACCTGATTGTCATACAATCTTTTAAAAGACTTCCGGCCATTGGCGATGACATCGATCACTTTGTGAGCTAAATCCTCTCCGCCTTTTCCCCCGTTTTCCCATACTTCGGTCAGCGATACAGCTGCCCCATGGCTTTCACACCAGTTCATAAGAAAAGATAGTTCCGCCTCTGTGTCCGTGATGAACTTATTAACAGCTATGACATAAGGAACTCCGAACAGGCTGATGGTTTCCATATGTTTCTGAAGGTTCTCTAATCCTTTTTCAAGTGCAGGCAGATTCTCTTGAGATAAATCCTTCTTGTTCTGCCCTCCATGCATCTTCAGCGCACGTACAGTTGCTACCAGCACTACTGCATCCGGGCTGGTTCCAAGTGCTGAGGTTTTGATGTTCATGAATTTTTCTGCCCCTAAATCAGCTCCAAAGCCGGATTCTGTCACCACATAATCTGAAAGTTTCAAAGCAGTGCGTGTAGCAATGACAGAGTTGCAGCCATGAGCGATGTTAGCAAAAGGACCGCCATGAACAAGAGCTGGTGTATGCTCAATAGTCTGTACAAGGTTGGGTTTCATGGCGTCCTTCAGCAGCATGGTGAGTGCTCCTGCTACTCCAAGCTGCTGAACGGTGACTGGTTCCTTACGGGTGTTATAAGCGATCACCATGCTGCCAAGGCGGTTTTTTAAATCATCAAGGTCATTCGCCAGGCATAGAACGGCCATGATTTCAGATGCGACCGTTATGTCAAATCCATCTTCTCTCGGCACCCCCTGGACTGGGCCTCCCAATCCAATGACAATCTGTCTTAAAGCGCGGTCATTCATGTCGAGCGCACGTTTCCAGGTGATTCTTCTCTGATCTATTTCAAGTTCATTTCCCTGGTGAATATGATTATCGATCATTGCCGCTAATGCATTATTTGCAGTAGTTATGGCATGGATATCCCCTGTAAAATGAAGATTAATATCTTCCATCGGAAGAACCTGCGCATATCCACCGCCTGCCGCTCCGCCTTTGACACCCATTGTCGGTCCTAATGAAGGTTCCCTGAGAGCGATCATTGTTTTTTTATTGATTGAATTCAGAGCATCGCCAAGCCCTACGGTTACAGTTGATTTTCCTTCTCCGGCTGGTGTGGGATTAATGGATGTAACCAGTATCAGCTTCCCATCCTGTTTGTCCTGCAGGTTATTCAACACCTCAAACGATAATTTCGCTTTGAATTTTCCGTACAGTTCTATATCCTCTTCCTGAAGACCGAGGGATCCTGCTATATCCAAGATAGGAAGCATTTCAGCCTTCTGGGCTATTTCAATGTCTGATAGAAATTTCTTTTTATTTTGTTCCATTTTCATTCCTCCTGAAATCTTAAAGCATCGCATAAATCTTTTTAACCTATGTAACTTTTACAAAAATGGCTTAGTTCCTTCATATACACTTTACAAATTCTTTGTAACCTATTTTTATAGGATACCATTTTTTCTTTATAATGAGGGGGCTCTGTTTGTGCATAATAAAATGACGATTTTGATATTGACTGCCCATTACGGTGAAGGACATGTCCAGACTGCTCAAACGCTTGCTGATACATTCATTGAGAAAGGTGTGCAAAATGTCCATGTTTGTGATCTATACGGGGAAGCTTATCCGGCAATCCATAGCTTTGCACAAACTCTGCTGAAGAAAAGTTTTTCAAGATTAGGAGCTCCCTTGTATAAAGTGTTCTATTACGGCACAGATAAGCTGTCAGCCAAGGGGCTTTCATACTTCTACCAACACCTTGGAAAGAAAAGACTCATTGAATTACTCCAAGCATACCGCCCGGATATTATCATTACTACTTTTCCTATGCATGCAGGGGCCTATCTGCGTTCACGTCCGGCATTCAACATACCGACATACACCGTCATCACTGATTATTGTGCCCACCCTTTATGGACCCATCCCTTGATTGATCAGTATTATGTCGCCTCACAACAGGTTAAAAATACCCTTACCAGTTTCGGAGTGAACGAGAATCGAATCGGAGTGACAGGCATACCTATCCGAAAAGGATTTAGCCACCCTCCTGATCGGTCAATGGAAACCTTCAAGAAATTCGGCCTGGATCACACTAAAAAAACAGTTGTTATTGCTGGTGGTGGACTAGGTCTTCTGCCCGATATAGATGAAATCTCTAAAGGGCTGAATACGCGCAGCATCCAAATTGTCCTCGTCACCGGAAGGAATAGTGAATTAAAAAATCAACTTTCGGATGTTTATAGATCCTACGGAAATATCAAAGTCTTAGGCTATGTCGATAACATACTTGAACTCATGTCTGTAACTGACTGCCTCGTCACCAAGCCTGGCGCTATCACTCTTACAGAAGCCGCTTCATTGAATATACCGGTTATCTTAGTAAGCCCGAATCCAGGACAGGAGACTGAAAATGCACGCTACTTTGCCAGTAAAGGCGCAGCCGTCATAGCCTCAAAAGCCGATTCCATATCGAAATATGTTTCCTCCATTCTTTCTGATGAAGTTCTCAGACAGCAGTTTGCCAAAGGATACCAATCTATTTATAAAAGAGGAGCAGCCTTGAAGATCGCGGATGATATCCTTGAACGAAATGTTCATCTTCGTCAACAAAAAGGAGCCAACTAATATGGATACACTGACTCATGTGATCATCGGTGGTGGAATTGCATCCTTAAGCATGCTGGATCCTGTTATAGCTGAATCAGGAATCACTCCACTCATTTATGCATCTTGTATACTCGGCTCTAATGCTCCTGATCTTGATTACTTATACAAGATAAAAGGAAAAAGTTCTTATTACCGTAACCATAGAGGTTTTTCGCATTCCCTTCCCATGATACTGGTATGGACACTATTGATTTCCTTGCTTTTTGCTCCATTGGCTTCTCCTGTGTTTCTGTTCCATATAGCCTTTTGGATATATCTATCTGTACAATTTCATGTTATTTCTGATGTTCTCAATATACATGGAACACAGGCTCTGCGTCCTTTTTCAGCAAAATGGGTGTCCCTTGATGCCATCCCCCTCTTTGACTTTTTTATCATAGCCATTCATGCAGCAGGATTCATTGCGATTGGATTGGGGGAACCACCCGGTGAAACCTTCCTTATTGTTTATGGGGTTCTGGCGGTTTATTTTGGCATGAGATTGCTGGTCTCTTTTTCAGTCAAAAAACATCTGAATGCTCATTTCAAGAACGCAGGAAGAATAAAAATCATTCCATCAATGAATTTATGGAGTTTTCATGTCATCATTGAAACAGAAAAAGATTTTATTCTCGGGCAGTACACACTCGGTAATCTTGTCATTGAAACTATAATGAGTAAATCCTTAGAAATAGATAGCAGCGTGCAGGTTTCCTTGCAAGATGAAGAAATTACCGATTTTCTTTTCAGTACACCGTTTGTACTGCCGAAAGTTGTACACCGAAAGAACAGGATTGAAGTCAGGTGGATCGATTTGCGTTTCAGGAAAAAACTTTTCTTTCCCTTCATGGCAGTATTTGTGCTAAATAAATCCCTTACCAGTGGAAAAGCATATGCAGGCTGGTTCCACAGCCCTTTCCACTTCAAGAAAAAGGTAAATCAGTTGAATAATGATTTATTAATGCGGCGCATAGGATGACTTATTCTATGGGCTTAGTCCTTAAACTCAAACCCCACTCCATCAAATGACGGAGCGGGGTTTTCAATGTCCGAAAAGAACATCCGGCCAATCTATAGAACTCCTTTATTGCTGCTCGGTGTAATACACTTCCTCAAATGGCTGAACCACAACAAACCCTTCTCCTTCAAACTTCATTTGTATGGATTCGCCGCTTCCTCGCCCGAAGAAGGTCTTCAAAGAGACATCTGTCACAAAATCAGGCTCAAGATCACCTGACCAAGCTACGGTAGCATTAGGGTCGGTATAGACTGGGCTGCCCGGCCTCACAATCAGTGTCAAAGGTTCGTAATGTGATGTAATAGCAACCATCCCGGTTCCCTCGATGTGTACATTGAACAAACCGCCTGCCATCATGCCCGCTACTCTTCTCATCAGTTTAATATCCCACTTCATTCCTGGCTGAAACGCCAGCAAGTCATTTCCGTTCACATAAATCGACTCATTGTTCAAATGAAGGATGGAAATTTTCTTCCCTTGATCAGCAAGATACAGTTTTCCTTGACCCGCTGCTTTCATTAAGGAAGTGCCCTCACCTGTAAATGCCTTTTTGAACATCTTGCCCAATCCGTGTTCAAGTACGCCCTCTCTCTCGAATTTGATGGAGCCTCTGTAGGAAACCATTGCGCCCATTTTCGCCCAGACATCACCATCCAGGTTAACTTCGAGCATCCTTGGTGTTTCCAATTCAAATAATCCTTCACCTTTATCTTCCTGTTGTGTCTGTTTGATAAATTCATCTATAGAAAAACGCTGTTTCATATCCGTACCTCCCGTTAGTTGTCTTGTATTCTGAACATGAATAAGGTCATGAATGATAATGCCTGTTTTAATTCAGAGGAAAGATTCTCTATATGCTTCTCAGGAACACCCTGTTTATAAACCCATATCTCGTCGTCTTTCACCATTCCACTATCAAGAGCAAGTTTTTCAAGCTCCCACGGCATCATGGTATTACAAATAACTTTTTCACCGTATAACCGGGGGAATGAGTTTTCCCTAGGGTGAGCCGTCGGACCGAGAATTCCTATGCATAACATGCCATTCTGTTTCACAAGTCCTTTAACTTCCTTCAATGCGTGAAGAGGATTTTCTGTCCATTCCAAAGAATTAATCATCATGACTGCGTCAAATTCTTCTTTCTCAAAGGGAGGCTTCGAAAGGTCTCCCTGAATAAAACTTAATCCGTCCTTTTCTTGCTTTTTGGCGATTTCAACCATTTTTTCTGACAAGTCCATCCCTGTCACTTTATACCCCTTTTCATACAGTAAATAGGAGCCAAATCCATCTCCGCAGCCTAAGTCGGCTACCTTGCTGCCTTCCGTTAGATGTTTTACCATGAACGGTATAATCTCTTTCCTGCTGCCCTCTGTCCACATGTTCACACTTCTGCTATGCCAGTTTCCTGCATTGTTATTCCAGCGCTCTTGCGCACTATGATGCCATTCATTCTTTTTCACTGTCTGTCACCTGCTTTGCCATTAAGGTATGTAAGTAAATTTCCCATCACTACTCTTTTCTCAATAGATTTCCAAAATCCTTCTTTTCGCGCCTTCTTTCTTGGGTGTTATTTTTCTCTGATTGGCCATATGCAGCCGATAGGGAGAAAGAGGCGTCCTCAAGCAACCATCTCTAAGTCAAACAGCATGCTCCGGGCAATTTCCAAAACCCCCTTTTAAATTTGCTTTTTTTGACCATACTAGGTGTGAAAATAATTTAAAGGATGGGTAAACGATGGAGGAAATCACAAAGATTCAAAGGAAACATGACGGACAGATCATCAGTTTTCAGACCTCGTCAGGGAGGATCATCTCCTATCAAAAGGCTTTGATGGAGGCTCAAGAAGGAAGTTTAACCGGAGTCAGCTTCGGACTTGATGAAGATGGAATGACCCATTTATCGAGCAGCGTAGACGGTGATACAGGATTTTCCGATTTGCCGGAGATTTTTTGAGTATCAAGTACAATAATGTTCTTGGTACTCATTGAACAGGGATGGGAGAGGAAGGTTTTCAGCTGCTGCATGACTAGCGGGGTGAGCATGGGAGAACTGCCTTCAGTCCCCAGAGTCATGCACCCTTCTTTCCCAGGCTCTATTCGCCATTTATACTAAAATTTGATTAATCATCGCCATTAGTCAGATGAAATAAAAGAAATAAGCAGCTTTGTTGTTTAGAGAATACACCCTTCTTAGCATCCGAGAATACCCGAAAGCAGAAAACTAAGCGGGACCAGCCCTTAACGAAGAGTGTGATCAAAAAGAGGACGATTTAGGAAATCGTCCTCTTTTCATTCGTTTTCATTTTTAGCCTGTATATCCTTTAAGCTTTTAAGGAGCTCATCATTTTCCTCGAAAAGCTGTACAAGATCTCCGATTCTGTCGATCGAATCCCAGCTTAAATGATGTTCTATTCCTTCAACATCCTCATAAATATTTTCTTCTTTCACACCGATAATATTTAAGAATTGTTCCAGGAGCTCATGCCTGAAAACCAGTCTTTTTCCGATCTTGGTTCCCTTGGCAGTCAATACAAGCCCCCGGTATTTTTCATATACAAGATAATCATCTTTATCTAACTTCTGTACCATCTTGGTTACTGAGGAGGGATGGACAGACAGGGCATCAGCTATATCTGAAACTCTGGCGTATCCTTTATTATCGATCAGTAAATAGATCTGTTCTATATAATCTTCCATACTTGGCGTTGGCATATCGAACCCTCCACATTGGTAAAATATCATTAAAAGTTTACTATAGATGCTTCTTGAATACAACCGCAAGTGACAAAGGCCTTGTTTCTTAACACCTGAAGTGAGACCTTTACCGCCATTTTCCTAGGGTAAAAGGAAATAGATGAAAACGTTTAAATTTTCTCACAAAATCTTCGCTAACTTCCTTGACTCATTGGAACACCGTATTGTATATTTAAGACATCATTTACAGAATTCTATGTCTTCTTCTGATGAGACTGACAAAAGGTTCTTATAATGATAATATTTCCAAGAGCACAAGAATGTGCTTGAAAGATTTAGGAGGAACAGTATTATGCAAAACGGTAAAGTAAAATGGTTCAATAACGAAAAAGGTTTTGGATTCATCGAAGTAGAAGGCGGAGACGATGTATTTGTTCATTTCACTGCTATCCAAGGTGAAGGTTTCAAATCATTAGAAGAAGGTCAGGAAGTTTCTTTCGAAATCGTAGAAGGCAACCGCGGACCTCAAGCTGCTAACGTAACTAAATTATAATTTCGACTATTATAGATAGTAAAGGAAGCTGTATTGGCAGCTTCCTTTTTTATTTTCTCCAAGAATAAAAATATAAAAAAGAAGCTTGTTTAAAGCTTCTTTGCACTGCCCTTCTAAGTTAAGTTCTTTCCCAATTCCTTGATCTCCTGGCCGACTGTGCATTTTTCTATGCAAAAGCGATGAGCGTAGGTTTTGCCATGCTCCTTTCTGAAGTGTGCTTTCAACAGACAGTCCTCACAGTATGTGGCATGAATTTCGTCCAGTTTTCCAATGACTTGAGTTCGTTCCACGTTCATCACCTTTCTTCTATGCCGTACTTAATATTTAGAGTGGCTGTGGATAAATGTATCCTGCAGCGCTTGATTTGCCAAATGATCTGCTTCTTTATTTTCTTTCCGGCCAATTGCCTCATAGACAGGCCTGATGCCAAGTGATTTAATTTTTGTTTCAATGCGGTCGAGCCAATTATTCAATGATTCTTCATAGCAGGGCCATTCTCCTTCAAGCTGTTTCAATACCACCTGTGAATCCCCTTTTATCACACAAGGTACGTGGTGAACACCTAGTTCTTCGAGCAGACCCATGCAGGAATAAAGAGCAGCATATTCAGCTTCATTATTATTATCAATCTCGAGAAGTTTTTCGTTCTTCCTGATTCTGAAATCCTCCCCGCCTTTTTGATAGTATATCACCATCCCAAGACCGGCAAGCGCATTTTCTTTATCGTATCCGCCATCAAAATAAACTGTAATATCTTCTGGTTCCTGTTCGAGCTCTTCATTCAATTTAAGAAACTCTTTTCTGCTCCACTCATTCTCCATTTCATCGCGGATAATGATATTCTTCGCTCTCCCCGTTCTCATTAGGTCTTCAATTAAATAATCCACAAATTTCCTATTCATCCAATCAGATTCAAATGTGATCTTCTCCGGAATCTTTCCGTTGTAATTCCAAATCACTTTCATTTTCATGGGTTCCCTCTCCTTTCAGTCTTCCTATTTGTCCGATTTGTCTTAACTATGTATAATGTACAAGGTCTTTTTATTTTAGCTCTTTTCGTAAACTTTGTTGCTATCTGATTCTAATTCCAAAAAAACTATTCATTAATTACCTTAATAACCTGGTAATCATGAAAAGAAAAGAGCTGCTTTTAACGCTTAGAGAAAAATCCCTTAATATCCAGGGACATCCGAAAGCAACAATCTATGCGAAAACAGCTATATTTTATTAGTGCGTATTTAGTCTGCTTTGCGTTAAGAATATATACTATTGATTGTTTATAGTATATGCATTAATTCACTATAATTACAGGGAGATGCTGTTATGTTTAATGAATGGTTTGGACTTTTATTTATTCTTGTCAATTTCATCCTTGTCCTGGCAATGTACCGGATGTTCGGAAAGACCGGCCTCTTTGTCTGGATAGGCGTCTCAACTATATTAGCCAATTTACAGGTCATTAAAACCATCGAGGTTTTCGGGCTGACCGCCACCCTCGGAAATGCTATGTACGGGACCGCCTTCCTCGTCACCGATATACTGAATGAGAAGTACGGGAAAAAAGAGGCGCAAAAAGCGGTTTGGCTTGGCTTCTTCACATTATTGACGATGACGATCATCATGCAGCTGGCTCTGCTCTTCGAACCTCATCCTGATGACTTTGCACAGGGCTCACTGGAAACAGTCTTCGGCATGATTCCGCGAATCGCTTTAGGAAGCCTTGGCGCCTACCTGGTAAGCCAATTTGCGGATGTTTATATTTTTGCATTTCTAAAGAAAAAATTCCCAAGGGACTCCCAATTCTGGATTCGCAATAATGGAAGCACCATGATCAGCCAACTGCTTGATACTCTTGTGTTCACCTCTATTGCCTTTTTAGGCGAATTTCCTTTTGAGGTATGGATACAAATTGCTTTCACGACTTATTTATTAAAATGGATTGTGTCAGTTATCGATACTCCCTTTGGCTATTTGGCGAAAAGGATCTCACCAAAAGACTGATTGCTCCTGCCGCTTGGAACTTACCCTGAGTATTCAAGCGGCTTTTCTATTGCCGGGAACCATTGTTATAATTGATGTTTTTTGTACTTCTGATTAAACTAAATATAATAGTTAACATAGTCGAGGTGAAAAAATGATTGAAGTATACATAGATGGAGCGAGTGCTGGAGATCCCGGTCAAAGCGGTGCAGGAATTTTTATAAAAAATAATGGAGATAACCACTCTTATTCCATCCCATTGGGCATAAAGGAGAATCACGAAGCAGAGTTTCTTGCTTGTATTAAAGCACTACAAATCTGCAAAGAAAAAAATTACGGTGTGCTGTCTTTCCGGAGTGATTCTCAGGCAGTAGTCAATGCTGTCGAAAAAGAATTTGCAAAAAACAAAAAGTATAGGCCGCTTTTGGAACAAATTCTTCTCCTCTCAAGAGAATTTGATTTATTTTTTATTAAATGGATACCTAGTAAAGAAAACAAAAGAGCCGATGAACTTGCACGAAAAGCCATCCACTTGAACATTGAGGCTGCAGAAGAATAGAAATAAGCTGGGGGCAGACCTGTCACTGCTGGCGGTGGCATTTGTTTGGGGAACAACATTTGTTGTCATACAGAGCGCTATCTCATCACTGCCGCCGTTCACATTGAACACAGTCCGGTTTCCATGCTGGATTCTTTCTTCTCGCACTTTTGCATTTGCTTATAAAAGAAGGCTGTTCTCGCATAAATTGCTGCTTTCGGATATCCCCGGACACTAAGAATTTATCTCTTATCGAGGGAGAGTAGCTCTTTTCTTTTTCGGTGTTACCAGTTTTTCCTCCTCTTAATATGACGCTTAAACCAAATAGCTTACGTTGGGAGTATGAATCAACAATTCAAATTAAACAAAAAAGCTTGGGTTTCCCAAGCTTTTTTGTTTTGAATATTTTATTCTTGAGGATAGCTTTTTTCAGTTACTTTCTTACAGGATTAAAGACCACGCAAAAGCCCCGTGACTCAGGCCAGCAGTTTCAGGCTTTCCGCATGCTTCCAAGCGTCCTGTCTTGTCGTGATTTTGCTGGAATGCAAGGTTTCCAAAAAAGACATATAAAAGCTGTTATCGAACCCCTTTTGCGCCTTTAAAGTAATTTCAATAGCAGTATTAACAATTTCATCAGAGGCATTTAATGACCGCTTTCCAAAATATATAAAACCGATTGCATCTTCCCCGAATTTGAATCCTTTGTTCTCTAAATGAATAAGAAAGTCTTCAGTTGTTTGTTTACTGTATTTCACTATTTTCCTCACCCTGCATATTAGATTAGAACTCATTTGTATGTATTTATCTTTCCCTGACATCAGTATTTGATTTAAGCGGAAGCCCTGAAATCTGTACGCCGCTGAACGGCCGCTTCCGCTTTTGATCCCGGCCAGCTACAGTGCCCCAACGGCTAGCGTACTGCCCATCTCCTCCTTGCGATAAGTCAACATCAACTCACTTCGTTCGTTGTGTTTCCTTTATCTCATGCGGAGCTGGTACAGTCCGTACGCCGCTGAACGGGGCACTTCCGCTTTTGATTCGGCCAGCTACAGCGGCCAACGACTAGCAGATTTCGTTCTTCCTCCTTGCGATAAGTCAACATCGGATCGCTTCGCTCTCCGTGTTTCCTTTATCTCATGCGGAAGCTCTGAAATCTGTACGTCGCTGAACGGCCGCTTCTGCTTTTGATTCGGCCAGCTTCAATGCCCCAACGGCTAGCGTACTGCCCATCTCCTCCTTGCGATAAGTCAACATCAACTCACTTCGTTCGTTGTGTTTCCTTTATCTCATGCGGAGCTGGTACAGTCCGTACGCCGCTGAACGGGGCACTTCCGCTTTTGATTCTATCTTACAAAATATTTTCTTTTTTGTCTTTGTTTTTTTTCGAGGTGGAAGCTGGCTGCGCCTAGGAGGGAGCCGAAGATGGCACCGCCGACTACTTCTGCCGGCTGATGGCCCAGCATTTCTTTTAGTTTCTTTGGCTTTTCTTCAAAGGGAATGGCCCGGTTCTGGTCGGCTTTGCTTACCAGTTCGTCCAGGGAATTCACCTTTAAAGTCAGTTCACCTGTTTGCCTGCGAATCCCTTGGGCATCGTACATGACAATCAGCCCAAAAACGAAGGAAAGAGCAAAGTCGATAGTTGAAAATCCCTTTTTTAATGCTATAAAAGTGGTCAAAGAGGAAACCCCTGCTGAATGGGAGCTTGGCATCCCCCCGGTCTGAAATAACAGCATGGGATTCCATTTTCCTGTTTTGAGATAATACAATGGAATCTTTAAACCTTGAGCTGCAACAATGCTCAATAAGGCCGTAACGACTCCTCTATTCATCATGAAACGCCTGCCTCTCGTTCTAAAAGTATTTACCCCAATAGTGTGTCCAATTGATTTAATTACATTAGGCTGTATTCGCATACATTGTTGCTTTCAAAAAAAATCCCAAGACCGGATTTCCCCCATACTCTAAGGGTTTTCTCTCAGATCTGAGAGAGCAGCTTTTTTTCCTATTTACGAGGTAATTCCGGTGGATTATGGTTATTTTTTCAAATTAGTTTGAAATAGCAGCAAAGTTTACGAAAAGAGACTTACATTAAAACCATCACTAGTGGCGAAAATAAAAACGGAGGTGAGATTATGAGCAAAAACCATAGTAATAACAGAGGCACCAAGGCACCAGGTGTTAACCCGCAAGGATTCGGACAAGATGGCGTAAAAACTCCCGACCCTAAAACGGAACTTGAAAACAGAGCCAAACACTCCAACACGAAAAGATAAGTTTTAATCTGATACGATTAGCCAAAAAACATACCATTAAGTCAGAGCAGCTCCTAGATAATGGTGCGATTAGCCAAAAAACATACCCTTAAGTCAGAGCAACTCGTAGATAATGGTGCGATTAGCCAGCAAAACATACCATGAAGTCAGTGCCACCTAAAGGTAATAGATAAAAAAAGGGACTCTTCAAAGGCATACTGCTTTTGAAAAGTCCCTTTTGAAATATTAAGCATGCTGACTGAGCAAATGGTCTTTCCCGACCAGATATCTTCTCAGTACTCTTAACTCAAGCTCGTCCATCATGGAAATAGCATCAGGAGCTATCGCTTCCCATTTGGCAGATTCCATATTGAATTTCAGAGGGACATCGCATTTAATTTCAGCTAGCTGGCGGGATACATGAAGCATGTCGAGATCAGCCTCAATTTTCTTTCGTTGAGCCGGCGTAAGAAGGTGGATCCCCTCAAGGATTCCCTGGATATGCTGATGTTCCTGAATCAGTTTTACCGCTGTCTTTTCGCCGATTCCTTTTACACCAGGATATCCGTCGCTCGTATCGCCCATAAGCGCTTTAACGTCAATGAACTGAGAGGGAGTCAGCCCTTTTTCTTCAATAAAGTAGTCTTTTGAATACGTGTGATAGTTACCGAAGCCCTTTTTCAATAGAACTACATCTATATTATCATCCAGCAGCTGCAGCAAATCCTGGTCACCGCTCAAGATCGATACTTTTGTTTCTTTAGTGGCACTTTTGGCAATGGTACCTATACAATCGTCTGCTTCAAAGCCGCTTAAACCTATATTATAAAGAGCAAACCCTTCTGCCACCTCTTTTGCAAGGTCGAATTGAGGAATCAACTCAACAGGAGGTGCATTTCGGTTAGATTTGTAGTCTGAATAAATTTCATTACGGAATGTCGAGCTTCCCATATCCCAGCAGACTGCTGTATGTGTCGGCCCGATATGCTCCACGGCCATCAGAAGGTGCTTCATGAACCCCTGAACCCCGTTTGTAGGCTGGCCTTTCGAGTTAATCATAAATTGCCCTGAAACGGCAGTAGCAAAAAATGAGCGAAATAATAATGCCATACCATCTATCAATAATAAATGTTCGTTATGTTTTTCCACTTTAACCACTCCTTTGTTCACCTTAGCATTATAACATATTTCCGTATGAATTTTTTTAGGAATTCTTAGGAGAAGGACGAATCACATATAGTCTGATTCTCACAATAAACAAAAAAAGACCGGCTCCTTTTGGATGCCCGGCCTTTGGTCAACCCTGTCTATTATTCCGTTTCCACACTATTTTCCTCATAAGATACCCAGTCACTGTAGCTGCCTGTATAGAGCTTTGCATTTTTATACCCTGCTGTCCACAAGGAAAGAATATTCGCAGCAGCGGTAACTCCTGAACCGCAATAAACAATGATCGGCTCATCCTTATTGATATCCACCCATCTTTTTTGGTGATTCTCTTTAGAAAGAAAGCTGCCATTTTTGAACGCTTCTGTCCAATCATAGTTTACAGCTCCCGGAATATGGCCGGCAACTTTATCAATTGGTTCAATACGCCCTAAATACCGGTCCTTGGCTCTTGAATCGACCAGCCTTCCTTCTGCTTCTCCGTCCGATATCAATCTGACATCCTCCACAGCCGCTGACATATCCGCCTGCATATCCGGGTGGTATTCTTCAGGAGAAAACTCAGTCATTTCCGATGATACTTCAAAGCCTTCATTCTTCCAGGCTTCAAAGCCGCCATTTAAAATAAATGCTTCCTTGTGGCCGAGGTACTTTAACATCCACCAGCACCGTGCCGCAAATGCTCCTTCACCAGAATCATAGGCAATGACTTTAGTTGTGTTCGTTATTCCGGCATTTTGCAGCTTCTGGACAAAATCGTCTATATCAGGAAGCGGATGACGTCCTCCGTGCACCTTAATTTCGCCTGAAAGATCTTCTTCCAGATCAAAATAAACCGCCCCGGGAATGTGCGCTTCTTGAAAAAGTGTTTTGCCATAATGAGGTTCTCCCAATTTATATCGGCAGTCTAAGATCCTGACATTTTCACTGAGATAATTGGACGAGAGCCACTCTATTTCTTTAATATGCTCCATCAGAATCCTCCTCCTTTCTCATAAGGTTCCTAATATGTTCTTTAGGACTCCAGCAGTTGAACTCATATTGGGGCTGAGTCTCAAAACCAAGCCTTGTGCATTGGTAGAGCATCTCTCCGCTTACCCTTTTGGCAGAAAAATGCTCGCAGGTGGCACAGGCATGAAATCGGCTCTTCTTCATATGCTGCTCCCCCTTAGCTGTACGAAGACAGTTCTGTGTATACGGCCTTCCACGTCTCAAGGTTTTCAACGGACTGCAGCGCTTCCAGCCAAGAGTCGATTTGATCAGCAGATTGAGATAATAAGGAGTCCGTCATCCGTCTATGCTCCATTTCCATGAATTCCAAAGCCCACTTAAGAATGATGTCTTTAGATTCTTCAAGATAATGATCAGCCGGCAACTCCAAATCATCCTTCAGCTTTTCCATTACTTTTTTCTTGCCGTTATTCTCAAAAAAGTCTTTTGAATTCTTGAACAGCTTTAATGCCGGCTGAAACCGTTCCCTTTCAATTTCTGAAAACGCCTTTGAAAAATCAAGGGCTTCAGGGTCTTCCTTTTCATAAGGAGACATTACAAGGTCTTCCTGCAGCTTACTGATTTTTTCCAGGTATACTTCGAATTGTGAACTCAGCTGTTTTTCTGCGAATTTTTCTGCTCTTAAAGTGGTTGCCCTCATCTCCTGAGCAAAATCAAAGCCTGTTGAATCAAGAAGTTCTTCAAGTGCCGAGTGAAGTGCTGCCTTTGAAGTGGAATGCTGCGAAAAAAGAGCCGGATGAAATGCTTCCTTAAAAAAATCTGAAAAACGCAAGAACACTCTTTGTTTCACATAATGAATCAGCTCTTTAATCTCTTGAGTTACACGCAGCTTTATGCTTTCCGGAGCCTCGCTCTTCAGAAAGTCTTTCAGTTTTTCTCTAAGCAGCAGCAATTCTTCTCTTCTCGCATCACGCTTCTGCTCATCCATGGAAGAGTTCTCGATCAGTGTTCTTAATCGCTCTAATCCCCTCTTCCACTCTGCTTCTGCAGATTGAGCTGCCATCCACTTTAATTCACCATCTATAAATTGATCGAAATCTTCTTTGAATAAGTCCATACCGGAAAGACTTGCGTTCTCTTCCTCTATTGCCAGCTTGGAAGACACTCCAAAAATTCTTGGAAAACGAATTCCGTACTCAACTAGCTGGTTTTTTACATAATCAATAACTTCATGCTTTTCGTTCTCGTCTTTTGCAAGGTCCACCGCATTGACAACGAAGAACATCTTATCCATTTCAAAAGCATCCTTCACCCTGCCAAGCTGGATCAGGAATTCACGATCTGCTTTTGCAAAAGCATGATTATAATAGGTTACAAACAGAATCGCATCAGAATTTTTGATATATTGGAAAGCCACCCCGGTATGTCTGGCATTGATTGAATCAGCTCCAGGAGTATCTACCAAGGTGATTCCCTGCCTGGTAATAGGAGAATCGTAGAAAAGATCAATTGATTCTACGAAACAAGACTGACTTTCATTTGCTACAAATCCCTTAAATTCCTCCAAATCGACTTTTAGTACCTCACCAAGCTGTGAACGATAGTCAGAGTATCCCCTTAAAAACGCGGCAAGGAACGAAAGATGGACTTTCTCCTTTCCTTCTCCATCTTTGCTGTTTAACAGTTCAGGAATGCGCTCTGCAGCTTCACTAAGTGAATCGGCATGGTACTTGAAGACTTTCATTGAATTCTGGACGTCTATCAACATTTCCTTCTCGCTTTTCAAGAACACTTTTGCCGTTCCATGATGATTTCCATTCATAGGCGGCCTGATACGATTGATGGAAGCAGTAGTAGGATTTGGGCTTACCGGCAGCACCTTGCTTCCCAGAAGCGCATTGGCAAAAGAAGATTTTCCGGCACTGAAGGCACCGAATAACGCAATGGTAAATTGTTGATCCTGAAGCCTTTCTGCCTTCTTTTGCAACACTTGAGCTGTTTGTTTTAACCCGTTGATGGTTTCAAATTTTGACCCCATTACATTCAAACGCTGAATCAATGGTTCCAGTGAAAGGTTCCGGTTGTCAGCTTCTGATTGTTTTTCTTCAATCTCTGAGGCAGCCGTTTCGTTTTCGAGCAACTCATCTTCTACAAGATCTTCAGTATACAAGATATAGTCTTTCTCTTTCTTTTCCCACTCTTCATCCCACTGGTTGATCATCTCTGTTGATGGAAGATTTACTTTATCTTGAATGATGCTCTGAAGGTTATTGATCTTGATTTCCAAGTCTTCATTAATAAATTCAAGCTTTCTCAAAGCATCGGTTTTCTGTTTTATCTCCTTATACTTTAAACCTAATTCTTCATTTTCTTGGTCTTTTTCTGCTTCAACCAACTCAATAAGGCTGTTTTTTAATTCTTCCGTTTCATTTCTTGCTTTTCTTTTCAGCTTTCCTGCCAGTTCTTCACAGTAATTAAGGACATACTCTCCAGTCACCCTGGCACCGGGCCTTGCCGTTTCCTTTAAATCTTCTTCTGTAACTTGCACGGTCAGTCCTTCTGATTTGGCAATTAAACCTTCGTTATGAAATCCAGCCTTTTTCATCACAAGACTGCCTAATCCACGCAAATGCCACTCCAGCTGGGACTGAACATTACTTCCAAGATTACGGATCAGCTCTTTCATACGCTGATGCCGCTCTTCTTCTGTTTTCTTCTTGGCAAAGATCATCCCTACCTTGAAATCATCTTGAAGTGATTCCAGATACCTTTTGGCGGATTCCCTTGTTTCGAATGGCATTAAATAAGCGTTCTTAAGAATCTTTTCTCTTTCCTCGTCAAAGATATCGACGTAGTGCTTAGAACTGTTTCTGGCAATCTTTTCACTTAATTGAGACTCACGCTGATACAATGCCTCTTTATTCTGGAAATCTTCATCCGATAGTATATCGGCAAGAGAATCGCGCTGCTCCTTTAAGTTTTCTTTCAGCCATCGCTCATGTTCACTGGCAAGGAGGTTGACACCGGCTGCAAAAGAATGCTGAAGAAGTTCATCCTTATTCATAAATTGGCTGTTGATCAAGTTTCTGACTTCAGAAAATTCATTGTCAGGATTATCGGTATCCCTGAGAGAAGTGAAAAATATCCGTTCAGGATTCACCTGCCATGCTGAGAATGACTCCGATACCGATTGCTTGAAATTTTCAAAAGACAATTCGTCTTCGTTATGTTTATCAATTTGATTTACTATGAGGTACAGCCTCACTCCATGGTTAGCCAGCTCTCGTGCATATTCGAAGTTCAGCTGCGACTGCACATGGTTGTAATCCATTACATAGAACACAATATCAGCTAGATGGAGAGCCGACTCGGTTGATATACGGTGAGCATCATCCGTACTGTCCACTCCCGGTGTATCCAGGACGGTCACTCCGTCAGGAAGCTTAGTATCCTTCTTTCCTATCTCAATGCTTTGAACGTTTTCTCCATCTTTACAATACCTTTTCACAATATTGAAGTCATAAGCACCATTGAAAATAACTGATTTCCGGTCATGATAATGAATCTTTGCAAAATCTGAATCTGCATGATGAAGCTTTACCAGGTTTGCAGATGTGGGAATCGGGCTTGAAGGCAGCAATTCCTCGCCTGCCAGTGCGTTGATCATTGTCGATTTACCTGCAGAAAAGTGTCCGCAGAATCCTGCTATAAATTCATTTTTCCAAAACTTATGAGCCAGCAGTTCGGCTTTGGCAGCCGTTTCTTTATCTCCGGTATCTATAAGAATTTCATGTAGAGAAGCCAGTTTATTTAATTTATCTGTAGTCTTTTTGTCTGATAGCGTTTGCAAAAGAACCTTCCCCTTACACCTTTGAGTAGTCATGATAATAATATGCATCTTTATTTTAGCTTATAATTCGCTTCTTTCCTATTAAAACATAGCAAAAAACCAATGAGATACTTGGTTACGGCTGCAGTTCGGTTCCTCAGAAAAAGAGAAAGACCAAAAGTGCAAGGCCCTGTTAAGCCCCGGCAGGCAAATGTTCCAGAGAGAAAGAAAGCGGTCTTTCCTTTTTATGTCTTCAGAACATTCGTCCCTAGGAGCTGGACCTGGGTATCATAGCACCCGCACAGGCGGAATAAAGCTTTCTGAACAACAAAAAAGGACTCAATATTCAAGAAGTCTTGAACATTCAGTCCTTTTCGGAAGCTATTGACGATTATAGGCAGGAACCAGTTCTGTTGGTTTTTTCTCTTCCCCCAGCCCGCCTTTAGAAGCAGCTGCGGAAGCACTTTTTGTAACGAACACATTATTCAGCACATACTTCATGACCAAGCTGTAAGCTGCAGCTGTAAAAATGACCAAAAATAAAACCATGTAGAAACCCCTTTCCTATAACTCGTCTTGAGAATAATTTTCATCTTCAATTAGAATTTTACCAAATATGATAATCATTTTCAATGATGTTTCATTCATTTTTTAAAAATTTGCTGCTTTTTAATTCGAATGTTGAAATCAGCCACTATTTAGGCAGCAGTAACTCAGTCAATTTCTTCTTTTTTTATTACAGGCAGAAACCGTTTTTTTCCTTGATGAACAGCCTGATAGTTTGTTGATTCTCTCAGGGCTTTTTCTTCCAGGGGAATGCGTACAGACAAAATAAATTGGTTGAGCAGAGCAAAAATGAATAATGTCCAATAGGCGTTAAACATTAAAGGTATGACAATCAATTCGACTGTGACAATAAAATAATTGGGATGCTTGATAAATTTATAGGGGCCTTTCGCTACCACTTCTGCCTGTGGCAGCACTATGATTTTCGTATTCCAATATTTCCCCAATGAAGCAATAACCCACACCCGGCCAGCCTGAGTGATGAGAAAAAGGATAAATAACAAACCCCAGTAATCATTCATAGTTCTTTTTAAGAAGAATTCTTCGACCAATAAAGAAATAAAGAAAAGCAGATGAATGGAAACCATCAGCTTATAATGTTTCTGCCCATATTCCCTTGCGCCCCTGCCTTTCATCCATTTTTCATTTCTTTTAGCGATAAACAGTTCTACCATACGCTGAATCGCTATGACTGCAAACAATACATAAAACATCATTCCCACCTCATCAGTAGTAATTCTGAACTGAATCCCGGGCCAAGAGCCACCCCAAGTCCGATATCACCCTCTTTTATATCTTTGTTCAAGTGCTCTTTTAACACATAAAGGATTGTTGCTGAAGACATATTGCCGAATTTTCTCAATGTATCTCTCGAGATATCAAGAAGGCCTTCTTTCAACATCAGTGCCTTGTCATAAGCTTCGATTACCTTCTTCCCTCCAGGGTGGGCAACAAAGTGATTAATGTCCTTTAGCGATAATTTATGCTGCTTCAGCAGTTTTTCAACATTTGGCTTTAACCATTCCTCTATAATCGAAGGAATATCTTTTGAAAAAACAACAAATAATCCATCATCTTTGATATCCCATCCCATGACATCCAGAGAGTTTTTCATAGTAGTCGTTTGTGTTGCGAAGATGGCAGGCAGCGGTGCATCTGCTTTTTTTACAGCCTCGCTTTCATCACCGCTCACTAGACAGCAGGCTGTTCCATCAGCAAACAAAGAGGTGCCGATCAGGTTGCTCTTCGACCGGTCTCCGTACTGAAATGTCAGGGAGCAGAGTTCAATCGTCAGCACCAAAACGTTAGCCTGCGGAAAGGCTAGGCAGTACTCATAAGCCCTTGACAAGCCGCTTGCCCCTCCCGCACACCCCAGGCCCCAAATCGGGATTCTTTTCACATGATCCGGAAATGGAAGGTGGTTCATAATCCTTGCCTCAATACTTGGGGTGGCAAGTCCAGTCGTACATATAGTGAAAATAGCGTCAATATCCTCGTAAGAAACCGGACTGTCTCTTTCAATACACTTTTGAATTGCTTCTGTCCCTAATTTGACTGCATTTTCTATAAAAGAGTCATTCTTTTCCTGAAATGAATGAGGCCTTTTGAACCATTCAATATCATGGACAAAATGCCTGGATTCAATTTCACCATTCTGGAATACAGGCAAAAGTCTTTTAATGTCTTTGAAATCCCGGGAAAATAAATTTTCGGCAAAGTTCGCCACTTCCCCTTGTTTAATAGAGTGCGGGGGGATGGCGGTTTCTACGTTTATGATTTTAGGCATAATGATCTCTCCTTACCTCAGTAAGGATATCTTTACCAAGCTGAAAAAAATCATTCATTTTTCTTAACAGAGACAGTAAACAAGCGGTGTTTCCTGTCGATAATACCTATATACATAGAAATCATGTAAAAAGCACTACTTTTTAAAGAAGCAACGATCTGCTTTTTCAAAATTCAAAATCATCATTCTTTTTTCCTAGAAATTATGCTAAGCTAAAAAAGACAAAATAATGGAGGATTCGACATGACTACAACAGCTAAAAGTGTTACCGATATTTTAAATGGTACGATACAGTCAATCAAATCGGTCATTCCCCTCCCTGTAAAAGTCGATCAGCCCACTCTTCTTTCAGAGCCTTTGAGGACACATAAGATTGGTGTATTAATCGGTCTTACTGGTGACATTCGGGGGCAGATCATCTTCGATGGAGATATAGAGGACTTCCAAGGTCTTGGAAATGCCATGTTCGGAATGCCCCTGGAAGGTGAAATGCTCGAATCCTTTGCAGGTGAACTGGGCAATATGATTGCCGGCAACCTCTCTACACACATATCCCAGCTGGGTCATTCAATGGATATTACCCCGCCTACTGTCATTGCAGGCGAATCAAGGCTGTCCGGTTTTGACCGGGCATTAAGGCTTCCAATCACTCTAGAAAACGGCGGAAAATTCATTGTTGTGATAATGGTCGACCTAGACTAAAAAATTATGACAAAGAGAGAAGACATACGAATCGTTTATTCGCATGCCTTCTCTCTTTGTTATTTTACTAGTTACATTAATTCTTGGGAATATAGCAGCCTGCTCGGTTATTTCTGCTCTGCGGGCCAATATCTAAGCATTTCTTCTTTCTCATTGGATCGTATCTTCTCTTTGCAGGCCAATATCTATGGATTTCTTCACTCTCATTGGCCCGTATCTTCTCTTTGCGGGCCAATATCTATGGATTTCTTCACTCTCATTGGCCCGTATTTCTGCTTTGCGGGCCAATATCTATGAATTTCTTCTTTCTCATTGGCCAGTATTTCTGCTTTGCGGGCCAATATCTAAGCATTTCTTCTTTCTCATTGGATCGTATCTTCTCTTTGCGGGCCAATATCTATGGATTTCTTCACTCTCATTGGCCCGTATCTTCTCTTTGCGGGCCAATATCTATGAATTTCTTCTTTCTCATTGGATCGTATCTTCTCTTTGCAGGCCAATATCTATGGATTTCTTCACTCTCATTGGCCCGTATTTCTGCTTTGCGGGCCAATATCTATGAATTTCTTCTTTCTCATTGGCCCGTATCTTCTCTTTACGGGCCAATATCTATGGTTTTCTTCTTACCTTTTGGTCTGTATCCCTAAATCTCGGCCTAACATCCATGGTGATCCCCAGCCCTGTATCAGAGGCTGCAAGAGAATAAGCCCAGAACCTGGAACTCTATAAACTAATTAGACCGCTAATTATGTTAAGCATATAACTTAATCAAAATCCCTGGATCGTCATCCCGCCGTCTACGAAGAGAGTCTGTCCGGTCACATAGTTTCCAGCTGAAGAAGCAAGGAATACAGCCGGACCCACCAGCTCGTCCAATTCACCAACCCGCTTCATGGGAGTGACCGCCAAAATATCCTTCATGTATTCTTCATCCGCCAGGAGTTTTTCAGTCAGGGGCGTTTTGAAGTACCATGGCCCGATGCTATTGACGTTGATATTATAACTTCCCCACTCTAATGCAAGAACTTTCGTCATCTGGATCAGTGCAGCTTTTGTGGCTGCATAGACCACCCCAGTCCGCAGTGCAACATGGCCTGCAACAGATGCAATCGTAATGATTTTACCGCTGTTTTGCTCTCTCATGATTTTACCTGCTTCCTGGCTCATCATGAACGCGGATTTAAGATTGGTATCCATGATTTTCTGCCATTCATCATCGGTTACATCCAGAGCTTTGGACCTGATATTCATTCCGGCATTATTGACAAGAATGTCGATAGATCCCGCCTGTTCTTTCACACTTGAAATAGCTTTTTCTACTTCTTCTCTTACCGTCACATCTGTGGTCATTATGTATGCTTTTCTTCCGGTCCTTTCAATATGAGATGCAGTTTCTTTCAAATCTTCCTCTGTTCTGGATAAAATGGCTACGTCAGCGCCAGCTTCCGCCATTCCGATGGCAATTGCCCGGCCTATGCCTCTGCCTGCTCCTGTAACAACGGCCGTCTTTCCCTTTAGCTCAAAAGATGGTAAAAACATCACAATCTCCCCTTTTAACTATTTTCCTCATTTTAACATAAGCCTTATACTTTCATGAGGAGATTGCTCTTACATCATTAATCCTGTTGATCTGAAATTTTATGAAAATGATTTTGAATCGTTATTTTCTTGGTTTCTTCGCAGCATAAATCACATATATCTTCCTTTTCAAAGAGTCTCCGACATCTGTCACAATAAAATTTCTCCATTTTCATACCTCCATGAACTCGCTGCTTCCATTGTATGCACTAAGCTCCAGTATGGTGTCTGTCTCAGGAGATAGTCTTGTGGCCAGAAAGATTGAAAAACAACTTGTTATCAATTTATCGATAAGTCGTTGGTATGGAAAAGAGGTAATTTTACTATTCTAGTAGAATTTATAGTTTGCTGAGATTATTACTAAAATAAAACCGCGGAGTTCTAGTGAAATGGTGCTGTCTCATGCAGGAAGCATGCAGTGAGAGTTTAAGCTATGTGATGCCCGCCGATAAAAAATAAATGAGGTGTCTCTTGCGGAGATCTTTTACCTTATTAGTTGTAAGTGTTTTTATTTTAACTGGATGTGGTTTAGAAACAAAGCGGTTAAGTGAGTTCTATAAAGGCGATATTTCGGATGTTAATAAAATTGAAATTGTGGACGGCAGTACTGGCAGTTCCCTAACGGTGACTGAACCAGAAGCTGTCCATAAATTCATTGAAGAAACGAAACATATAGAGTTTATTCCTCTGGAAGATCAATCGCCAAGGGATGGGTTTCGTTATTCAATCAACTTTTTTGAAGGAGATACCGAAACCTGTTCATTTGGATCATCTCAAATAGGCGATGTCTACTACTCAACCGAACCTGACATTCACCCCATTGTAAAAGAATTTTATGAAAAAAATAACACCAATTAACTGCTGCATTTATTATTTTTGTCTTTAACGCGTATTTTTCTTCTTAGAAAAATACGCCACCTCATTCTCTAAATAGTAGAAAATGATAGTGGCGTACTCTCCATTCACGAAGCTCTCTGCTCCACTACTCTCACAGTTTTTTCCGATTTTCTTACATTGAAAACAATATTCAGAAGAATGGCTGTCAGGCTTCCTGCTACGATGCCGTTACTGGTCAGGATCTGCAGGCTTCCAGGCAGCTGGCTGAACATGTCAGGAACCACGGTAACTCCCATGCCCATTCCGACTGCACAGGCAACAATCAATAGGTTTTCCTGTGAATTGAATTCAACACGGCCAAGCATTTTGATTCCATAAGCGACCACCATGCCGAACATGGCAATCATCGCGCCTCCAAGTACAGGAGATGGAATGACAGTGGTCAGCGCTCCGATTTTTGGTACAAGCCCAAGCACGACCAGCATGGCACCAGTCAAATAAATCACATTCTTCGTTTTTACACCTGAAAGTTGAGTGAGCCCAACGTTTTGAGAGTAGGTAGTGTAAGGGAAAGCATTGAAAATCGCTCCCAGCACGATGGCTGCCCCTTCCGCACGGTATCCCCTCGCCACATCGTTTTCCTCAATTTTTTCTTCACAAATGTCACTTAACGCAAAATATACACCTGTCGATTCTACCAGACTGACCATCGCTACCAGAATCATGGTTAAAATGGCTGTCAAATGAAATTCCGGCATTCCGAAGTAGAACGGCTGGGCCAAGTGGAACCAAGAAGCTTCAGCTACCGGTGAAAAGTCAACCTTGCCCATAAACCCTGCTGCTATCGTGCCGGCCAACAGTCCCAATAGGATGGCTACCGCTCTAACAAATCCTTTAAAGAAACGGAACAATAAAATGATGAAAAACAGGGTTCCAAAAGCCAAGCCGATGTTGGAAAGAGCTCCAAAGTCAGCTGAGCCTTCACCGCCTGCCATGTTATTCATAGCCACCGGAATCAGCGTAATTCCGATTATCGTCACAACGGATCCAGTGACTACCGGCGGGAAGAAACGAATCAGCTTGCCAAAGTATTTTGAAATCACCATTACGAACAGACCCGATACAAGAATGGACCCATAGATGGCCGGAATTCCATACTGCCCGCCAATCGCAATCATCGGCCCCACTGCAGTAAATGTACAGCCAAGTACAACCGGAAGCCCGATACCGAAGAAACGATTCTTCCAAACTTGTAAAATGGTCGCCACACCGCACATAAGAATATCAATCGAAACTAAGTAAGTAAGCTGCTCGCCGGTAAGACCAAGTGCCCCGCCCACAATCAAGGGAACGATGACGGCTCCCGCATACATGGCAAGCACATGCTGGAGCGCAAGTGATGATAATTTCAATGAGTTCATGCTAATGCCTCCTCTGCGAATACTACTTTACGGCCTGACAATGATTGAAGGCTTGCAAGAGACTCTACCTTATATCCTTTCTCTCTCAGCAGCTTACCTCCATCTTGAAAAGCTTTTTCTATGACAATCCCGATGCCTGCAATGGAGGCACCTGTTTGGGAAATAATGTTGATCAATCCTTCTGCAGCTTGTCCATTGGCAAGGAAATCATCTATGATCAGGACTGTGTCATTATTGTCTATGTACTTTTTAGAGACTGTGATTGTATTGGTTTCTTCTTTGGTGAATGAATATACTTCAGCGGTAAGCAGGTCCTCCGTCAAAGTAAGCGATTTTCGTTTCCGGGCGAAGACAAGAGGCACGTTCATAGTCAGCGCCGCCATCACAGCAGGAGCGATTCCAGATGATTCAAGAGTCACAATCTTTGTAATCCCTTCATCCGCGAAAAGCCTCGAAAACTCTTCTCCAATCTCTTTCATTAAAAACGGGTCGACCTGATGGTTTAAAAAGGAATCCACTTTTAGAACTGAGTCAGATAACACGCTGCCCTCTTTGATGATTTTCTCTTCTAACTTTTTCAAACCATTCTCCTCCTTCCGCCCTTCAACTGAAAAAAGCTCAAGGGCATCACACTCATCATTTGAGCGAGACAATGCCTTTGAGCTTTAAAAAACCAAAGAAAACAGAAAGAACTCTTCCGTCCATTGCTCACTCATAGTCGAATAATTTACGGTTATCCGGTAGAGACTTGCGGGCCATATTCCCGCGGTTATATGAGTAAGTGTTATGTAATTACTCATTAGTATATCAGGTCAGAATGGAATTTCAAGTCTTTTTAGACAAATATACGAACAATAAACAAACTTTTGTATCATTTGTTCGCTTATTTATACTGTTAGATTTGATTTTCAAATCCTTCTTAAAACTCCTCATCCTCGTTCTTCACACTTCTTTCACAAATATTCTTATCAGGTGTGACTTTTATCACAGATAGGATATAGTTTCTTCCCTATTATTAAAGTATCAAGATAGTGTTAGCTACAGGAAAGGAGTGAGCCGCATGGCAAATCCGCAGTTAAATCACAAGACGAAGGTAAAGACCGAAGATTCCTCATCTTTGAAAGGAACTTTCGCGGCCGTATTGTTACTCGGGCTGTTTCTTATCCTCAGCTGGTTTGGTGTTTTTTATATTTTCATAGATCGTTTCTAAGTGGAAGGGGAAGATTGTTATGCATATGCACCGTTATGAAAAATGGTGGCTTGCTTTTGGTACTGGGTCTCTTATTATATTCTTAGTCATTCTAGGTATCGGCGCTTTTCATTCAGGTCATACTCCGCCAAGCGCCAAGGCGTATATCGATCCTGAGCAGGTAGATCAAATCGCTCCATTCAGTGAGCCTGGATTAAAAAAAGTCGAGGGCAAAGACTGGGATTATGAACTGGTCGTTGTCGGTTCAGCCTTCTTTTACTTCGCCGGTGAGGAAATTGAAGTTCCTGTTGACTCAAGGGTGAAAATCATTGCGACTACAAAAGACGTAGTGCATGGATTTCAAGTGGCAGGCACTAATATTAACATGATGCTTGAGCCGGGCTTCATTAGTGAATACGTAACAACTTTTGATAAAAAAGGTGAATATCTCGTTTTGTGCAATGAGTATTGCGGGACAGGTCACCATATGATGCAAACAAAGATCAAGGTGGTGGATTGACATGATGACAAAAGTTGATCGAAGGGATGGCCGTTTAGCTCTTGCACATTTATATGTAGCGTTCATTGCACTGGCTCTTGGAGGCCTTGCAGGGCTGCTGCAGGTACTGGTAAGGTCAGGAAGCTTCACTCTTCCTGCGAATATTGGTTACTATCAAGTTTTAACCGTTCATGGAGTTCTATTGGGACTTGTACTTACGACATTTTTTATCTTAGGTTTCCAGCATGCCGCTATTTCAAGAACATCCGGCACATATCGCAGTGGTTCACGCAAAGCAGGCTGGATTGGATTCTGGGTAATGCTTACCGGGACAGCTATGGCAGCTGTTATGATTTTATTAAATGAAGCTACTGTTCTATATACCTTTTATGCTCCACTTCAAGCTCACTGGATTTTCTATCTTGGTTTGACTTTTGTTGTGGTGGGCAGCTGGATCGGCGGAGGTGCAATGATTGCTGAATATATCCACTGGAGAAAACAGCATCCCGGCCAGCCTAGTCCTCTTTTGACGTTTATGGCCATCATCAATACTGTTTTATGGATTGTGGCTACATTGGGAGTTGCAGGAACGGTCTTATTTCAACTGCTGCCATGGTCACTCGGACTAGTTTCTGAAGTTGACGTCCTGATCAGCCGTACCCTTTTCTGGTACTTCGGCCACCCGCTTGTATATTTCTGGCTGCTTCCAGCTTACATGGCTTGGTATGTGATCATCCCAAAAATCATTGGTGGAAAAATTTTCTCTGATTCACTGGCACGTCTGTCTTTTATCTTATTCCTGCTCTTCTCCATTCCAGTAGGATTTCACCATCAGCTGGTTGAGCCCGGAATAGATGCATCTTGGAAGTTCCTGCAGGTTGTTTTAACCTTCATGGTTGTCATCCCATCATTAATGACTGCTTTCTCGTTGTTTGCAACCTTTGAAATGTATGGAAGATCCAAAGGGGCAACAGGATTATTCGGCTGGTTCAAAAAACTTCCTTGGGGAGACGCCCGCTTTACTGTTCCATTCATCGGAATGGCAGCTTTCATCCCTGCGGGAGCAGGCGGACTGATCAATGCCTCAAACCAAATGAACCAGGTGGTCCACAATACCATTTGGGTTACAGGACACTTCCATTTGACACTCGCAACGTCTGTTGTATTAACCTTCTTCGGGATAGCCTATTGGCTCGTTCCTCATTTGACCGGACGCGTTCTTACTAAAAAAATGAACAAACTGGCAATCGTCCAAGCAGTAGTATGGGCAGTGGGAATGAGCATCATGTCCGGTGCCATGCATGCTGTCGGGCTGCTCGGTGCACCAAGACGTTCTTCTTTCTCAACATATGGTGACGCCCCTCAGGCATTGGACTGGATTCCCTATCAGGTCGCACAGGCAGTCGGAGGGACCATCTTATTCCTGGGAATCATCTTGATTCTTTACATCTTCGTCAACCTGGCATTCTTTGCTCCTAAAGGCGAAGAAGAGTTCCCAATCGGAGAAACAGCCGATGAAGCAGAAAAGACCCCGATGGTGCTGGAAAATTGGGAAATTTGGCTTACTGTTCTGGCAGCTTTGATTCTGATCGCTTATACGGTTCCGTTTGCGGATATGATTCAAAACGCGCCGCCGGGTTCCAAAGGATTTAAGTTGTGGTGAATGTGGTTTCAGGTCTCTTTTAATAGAGGCCTGTTTTTTTGTGTAATTTTGGAGAAAATTCATGGTTAAGGCGGCGTGACTTATTGTTATTTTATAATTGAATCTTAAGGCAGGGTTATTCTCGAGGGCGTAACCCTTGCGATTACTAGGTCGGTGTACTCGTTTTCTTAGCGGGAAAGTCATTTTTCGTTTTAATGTACCTCGCTTCCTTAGCGAAGTACATTATCTTTGTAATTTTTGGTTTTGATGTACCTCGCTTCCCTGGCGAAGTACATCATCTTTGTGATTTTTGATTTTGATGTACCTCGCTTCCTTAGCGAAGTACATCATCTTGGCGATTTTTGATTTTGATGTACCTCGCTTCCCTGGCGAGGTACATCATCTTTGCGATTTTTGATTTTGATGTACCTCGCTTCCTTAGCGAGGTACATCATCTTTGCGATTTTTTGTTTTGATGTACCTCGCTTCCTTAGCGAAGTACATTATCTTTGCAATTTGGTTTTGATGTACCTCGCTTCCTTAGCGAAGTACATTATCTTTGTGATTTTTGGTTTTGATGTACCTCGCTTCCCTGGCGAGGTACATCATCTTTGCGATTTTTCACTTTGATGTACCTCGCTTCCCTGGCGAGGTACATCATCTTTGCGATTTTTCATTTTGATGTACCTCGCTTCCTTAGCGAAGTACATCATCTTGGCGATTTTTGATTTTGATGTACCTCGCTTCCCTGGCGAGGTACATCATCTTTGCGATTTTTCGTTTTAATGTACCTCGCTTCCTTAGCGAAGTACATTATCTTTGTGATTTTTGGTTTTGATGTACCTCGCTTCCTTAGCGAAGTACATTATCTTTGTGATTTTTGGTTTTGATGTACCTCGCTTCCTTAACGAAGTCCATTATCTTTGTGATTTTTTGTTTTGATGTACCTCGCTTCCTTAGCGAAGTACATCTTCTTTGCGATTTTTGGTTGTGATGTACCTCGCTTCCTTAGCGAAGTACATTATCTTTGTGATTTTTTGTTTTGATGTACCTCGCTTCTTTAGCGAGGTACATTATCTTTGTGGTTTTTGGTTGTGATGTACCTCGCTTCCTTAGCGAAGTACATCATCTTTGCGATTTTTGATTTTGATGTACCTCGCTTCCTTAGCGAGCTACATTATCTTTGTGATTTTTGGTTTTGATGTACCTCGCTTCCTTAGCGAAGTACATTATCTTTGTGATTTTTGGTTTTGATGTACCTCGCTTCCCTAGCGAAGTACATTATCTTTATGATTTTGGGTTTTGAAGTGCCTCGCTTCTTTAGCGAGGTACATCATATTTTAGATTTTTCATTTTGATGTACTTCGCTTCCTTAGCGAAGTACATTATCTTTTGTGATTTTTGGTTTTGATGTACCTCCCTTCCCTGGCGAAGTACATCATCTTCTCGATTTTATCGTTTGATGTACTTCCCTTCCTTAGCGAGATACATCATCTTTAAGTATTTCCACTTTAATGTGACTCGCTTCCTTAGCGAAGTACATCATCTTCTCGATTTTTCGTTTAAATGTATCCCGCTCCCTTTAAGAAGAGAATGGTCTACCTAATGCACCTTCCAAACGTTTTCCAAAGAACTCATTACATTGCTTTGGAGAGCAAAAAACCGGCGGACCCATCAAGGGACTGCCGGTTTCAACTGTAAATTATTAAGATAAGTTATAAACTCCGGAATACTTCTCAGTGAGGTAGTTTACAAGATGAGTGGCATTCAGCCCTTCTCCTGTCACCTCAGTAAGAATTTCAAGCGGCTTCTTCATTTTCCCCCACTGATGGACATTCTTTGTCATCCATTCACGGACAGGAGCCAGGTCGCCTTTTTGAAGCAGTTCATCATAATTCGGAATGTCTTTGATCATCGCTTCCTTAAATTGAGCTGCATACATATAACCCAATGCATAGGAAGGGAAATAGCCGAAGCTGCCGCCTGCCCAATGGACATCTTGCAGCACGCCCCTTGCATTGGTTTCCGGTCTGATTCCAAGATACTCTTCGTATTTGTCATTCCAGATTTGCGGCAGGTCTTTCACTTCAATTTCATCGTTGAAAAGACCTTTCTCAATTTCGTAGCGGATCATGATGTGAAGCGGGTATGTCAGTTCATCCGCTTCAATCCTGATTAAAGATGGCTTGGATTCATTGATGGCACGATAGAAATCTTCCAGTCCGACTTGATCAAACTGGCCTTCTCCAAATTCTTTTAGCAGAGAATAGTTCTTTTCCCAGAAGGAATAGTTTCTTCCTACAAAATTCTCGTAGAATAGTGATTGAGATTCATGGATTCCCATAGAGGTGCCGGTCGCAAGCGGAGTGCCTGTCAGGTCGGCGGAAATATTCTGTTCATACAGCGCGTGGCCGCCTTCATGAATGGTACCGAAGACTGCTGTTCTCCAATCACCTTCATCGTACTTTGTTGTAACCCTTACATCTCCAGGGTTCAAGCCGATGGCGAAAGGATGGACCGTTTCGTCCAGTCTCCCGGAATTGAAGTCGTATCCCATTTGCTCCAGAATCTTAAGACTGAATTCTTTTTGCTTTCCTTTAGGAAAATGTTCAAAGATAAAATCAGTTTTTGGCTTGCTGTTACTTTCACTTATACGCTGCACAAGAGGAACGATTTTTTCACGGAGCTCGCCAAATACTCTGTCGAGAACTTCCACAGTGACGCCCGGCTCATACATATCCAGCAGCGTATTGTATTTATTGCCTTCGTAGCCCCAATACCCTATAAACTTCTTATTAATCTCTACCAATTTTTCAAGGTAAGGCTGGAAGGAATCAAAGTCATCATTTTCTTTTGCCGCTTCCCATGCACTTTCGGCTTTGGATTGAAGCACGACATATTCCTTATATTCATCTGCGGGTATTTTTTTGTTGCGGTCGTATTCTTTCTGGCACTCTTCCAAAACCTTGAGGACCATTTCAGTTAGATCGGATTTATGTGCGGATAATTTTGCTATGTAAGCTGCCATCTCTTTGCTCGTTGACATTTCAAACACTTCGGAAGACAAGAGTCCGATTACTTCGGATCGCTGTTCAATTCCATTTTTAGGCGCTCCAGTCCTTAAGTCCCAAAAAATAAGACCCAGCGCTTCGTTGTATGCTGACATTTTCTTTACATATTCTAAAAAGTCTTTTTCAATTTCTTTAATCTCTGTTGTCATATTATTCCCCCTAATCTCGGTTTCCCTTGCTATTTTATCATAGTTTTCTGATAAGTTCTTCTTTCAAGACCGCTATCGCTATTGTTTTTATCTTTTGTAAACTATGATTTAATCTACTATTTGTGAAAGACTGCTTCTAAATTTCCGGCAATGAAAAACAACCCTCTTTTATAAATATGGTACAAGGTCTTGAAAAATGCTGAAAACGATAAAGCGGAAAATACAATACACGTATTTTCCGCTTTACAAAGTATTAATATGGCAGTACAGACTTGATTTGAGGCAGAAGATGCTTTTCATTCTCTTCAAGCAAGATAGATACTCTTCCCTTATCCTCTGATGTCCTTATAAGCCTGCCTAGTCCCTGTTTAAGCCGCAGCAGCATGTAGGGAAGATCCACTTCTTCAAATGGATTTTCAGCATGATTTCTTTTTGCATCAAAGACAGGATCCTTCGGTGGGAATGGCAATGAATAGATCAGCACCTGTGACAGCGAGTCTCCTGGAATATCCAGTCCTTCCCATAGGTGGTAGGAGCAGAGAACACTGTTACGTTCATTTTGGAACCGTTCAACAGCCAAGCTGATCTCTTCATCTCCTTCGTAGTAAACTGGATAAGGCAAATTCTTATCCTGAAGATACCCTTTAAATATCTCCAGGTCTCGTTTGCTAGAGAATAACAAGAGGGTCTTCCCTTCATTTTCTTCTATCTTCTCCAGACAGTACTGCAGCTTTTCCTCTGAAAGTCCTGAAGTTAATGCAGGAATATCGATCTTCATATTTTCCTCATAATCGAAAGGTGATTCTACCGAAAATGATTCGTACTGATCGATTCCAAGGCTGTTCGCCAAATAGGAAAAATCTTTGTTATTTGACAAGGTAGCTGATGAAAAGACAAAAGGAATCTTTTGATTGAACACTTTCTGCCTGAGTATCTCCTCTACCAGCCGAGGCATGATGACGAGCGTGTCATTCCCTTTGTTAGTTTCCAGCCAGTTAATTCCCTTATTTTCTTCCAGGAACAACTTCAATGAGTAAAGGATTTGTTCCAGGTACTCTTCAATCACCTTCAACAAATACTCGTCCATAACATACATTTCGGATTCAAATACAAGTTCTTCAGTCAATTTATCTATTAAACCTACCAATTTCCGGCCTTCCTCTTTCACACTCTCTGTCTTGTCAACATGAAGACGGAATGCATTCTCATCTTTATTGGCAGCCTCGTTCAAACACTGAAACCAATAGTCATTTTGATTAATGATGTCCTCAATGAGATACATAGTATTTTCCCGCATGTCACTGGCGGTCATTTTTTCAAGCAGGCTTTCGAGCGTCTCTTTTCTGATCCGGTAGGTCAATGCCTTCTGAGAAGCAAATTCAAGGAGGTGGCCCTCATCAAAAATAACGGAACTGGCTTGGGGAAGCAATGGGAGCTGACCTTCTCTCACTCTGGATTCTTTCGTCCATATGTGTTCCATATAAAAATCATGCGACACGACTATCAAATCAGCCGCTTCACGGTAATAGTCCCTGTTCAATGTCTGGCCGCAGCGGTGGCGCTGCGCACAGGACATACAGTCTTGAAGGTTATCCCAGCCGACAGCTTCCCATTCCGTATCACTCAATCCGCTATACTCTTTGCGATCTCCATAACGGTGGTATTTCGTCATAGAAGACTTTCCATGGACGAATTCAGGCAGCGTGTTGAATATATCCATGAATTTATCCTCTTCAAGCATTTCGGACTCAAGCTTCTGCAAGCACAGATATTGTTCCCTTGACTTCGCCAATCTTACGTCCACCTCAAGGTTTAATGCCTGTTCAATCTTCTTGATATCGCCTTCTTTTTTAACAATCTGTTCGATCAGTGTTTCATCTGCGCAGGCAATGATTGCCGGCTTTCCGGTATATCGGGCATACGCCAGGGCATAGAGTAGATAAACAAGCGTTTTGCCGGTACCCACACCCGCTTCAGCGAACATAACTTTTTTGTCCTGAAATGATTTCAGCACCTGAAAAGCCATATAAATTTGTTCATCCCTCAGCTCAAAGCCTTTTTCAGGGAGAATATCATAGAATACGTCTCCTATCCAGTCACCAAGCCCTTCATAAAAAGACTGCTCCTTGGACAATGCAAATGGTAATTTACCTCTCATAGCTTCCTCCATCTTCACTCTGAAATCTATTATATATTAATGTAAAATTTCTTAATCCATAAAAGATTAATTCTATACTTTAACAAAAGAAAACGCAAGCATCCAGCGCTTGCGTTTCTGTAGCAGCTATATTTGTGTCCTGCAAGTTATCATCTTTAAATAGTATCTCTTTTCGTTTCATACAGTATCAGATTAGATTACAACCAGATTTCGGGAGGATTTCACAAGGCAGTAGTCTTAAATCTCAAGACTGGTTGCGGGGATTGCTGTAAAACAATTCAAAGGCAAGAGCATTCGTCAGTTCTTCCTTTGCTGATAACAATCCTCCCAGCACCTCGCTGTCCATCTGAACGTTTTCGTCTTCTATTAATTCAATTGTAGACTGTAATGCTTTGGAAATTCGATTATAGTCTATTGGTGATTTTTCCACTGTGTTTCACTCCTCATTAATCTATATTGAGAAGTATACGCAGATTTTCTGTTAATTATGACTGCTCCAAAAATCACACCTTACTCTAATGATCAACAAACAACCGAACTTCTCGCTACTATTCATCATCCCTGAATAATTCTTTTAGAAACTGTTCTTTTCGATTAAGGAAGCCTGATGTAATTTGATAATGTTCTGTATCTTCGTAGTTGATTTTTTCAATAGGAGCACTATCAAAATTATAAATAGAAGCATCAGGATACCCAAGAAGAATCGGGGAGTGGGTGGCAATGATAAATTGCGCATCGCCCCTCCCTGCCAAATCATTAATGATTTTCAAAAATGCCAATTGACGGGCAGGAGATAAAGCGGCTTCCGGTTCATCCAGTAGATAAAGGCTCTCCTCCCCGAAACGGTTAAGAAACAAAGACAGAAATGCCTCCCCATGAGACTGCTCGTGCAGAGATCTCCCTCCATACCCCTTATATCCAAAGGTTGGATCTTCTTTCGCCAGTTCATCCAGGTAAGAAGCAAAATGATAGAAACTTTCCGCTCTCAAGAAGAATCCCCGATTGATTTTCGGAAGCCAAGAAAGCCTGATATATTGGCCAAGGTCTGATTGAGATGCTTCAACGGAATAGTTCGTGTTCCTGCCTCCGCTGGCATTATTAAAGCCGCATTGATGGGCAACTGCTTCAAGAAGGGTAGACTTGCCAGATCCGTTTTCGCCTACGAAAAATGTGACAGGATTCTCAAGCTCCAATGACTCAAAATGGTTGATTGCCGGTATGGAGAAAGGATACCGCTTGTCATTTGTTATCTTGTCCCGCATCAATGTAATCCGTTTTAAATACACTGCTTTCACTCCTTAAAAACCTTACTTGTTTAGGTAAACAAAGAAAAACGAAAAGAGGAATAAAAACAGAAAGACAACTATTATTCCTCCAGACTCCTTTCCAGAATCACCATGCTGTTTATTTCTCTTAATGAAAAAACAAGAAATGGATACACCCATAATGAACATGACAGGGAAAGACCATTCCGTTTCAAATAGTTCCTTCCTTCCTAATTGCTGTTTTCGCATAGAATGTGGCTATTTTAAAACTAAAGGATTTCCGCTCCAGGCGCACGACTCCGCGGGGCGGGCGTTGAGCCTCCTCGGCTTCGCCTGTGGGGTCTCACCTGTCCCGCTAGTCCCGCAGGAGGTCACGCGCCTTCCGCTCCAATCCTCCTCCGTTAAAACAGAGATGAGGTTAATAAAGCATTCCAAAGCACCAATCATTTAGAAACGCTGTTTTCTCATAAATTGTGGCTTTCGGCAAAATCCCAAGTACCGGATTTCCCCCCTGGAATCTGAGTTTTCCTCTCCAACCAGGAAGGATAGCTCTTTTCTTTCTTGCATATCAGGTTATTTCTGTTTAATTATGGCGGCAGTTTTTGAATTTTATATAGAATAGCAACAAAGTTTACTAAAAGAATCCTTAGAAAAGGGCCCTTTCTTTCTAATAGAAATAAAAAAATAGAAAGTTAGCAACAAAGTGTTAATAGGCTTTCTATTAAATGATATCGCCCGGACTTTATATTTCACAGATTCGTTTGAGTGTCTCTATAACATCATTATATTGATCAGAAAACCAGGTGTAAATTGATTACAGGTTTTCTTGTTAGTTACAAAACGGTTAAAAGCAGGTCAAATAAACTTACACATTATAAGGACTTCACCGTGTAAATCTCAGTCAAATAGGGTTAAAGAACAAAGATCTCTAAGTTTTTTCAACTCATCCCCTAAGTAGTACAGGTTTGTTATGACACTTAGTTAATAAAAAGAGCCCATTACATTAAACCGCCTGATCAGACGGTTTTTGTAATAGGCTCTATGATTAATCAGTCTTTCCTCGGTGGTCTTGGTCCCCAGTACTGGTAGTAGTCAGTTCTGATGAAGCCATTGAAAAGCTTTCTTTTCTTCGTGGCTTTCTTGCCGTAACACTCTTCAAATCCTTCGTGCGAGGTCATGATATATTTTGACCATGTATCCATCTTTTCAAACGCCTGACCCATAGACTTGTACATGTGTTCCACTTCTTTTCTATCACCGATTCGTTCACCATAAGGCGGATTGCCGACGATGACACCATAGCTCTTATCGCTATGGAAATCCCTTACCTGCATCTGTTTAAACTGAATGAGTTCACCCAAACCTGCCTCAAAGGCGTTATTCTTGGAGACTTCAATCATGCGGTGATCGATGTCTGTTCCCAGGATTTCAAGCGGCTGATCGTAGTTGGCCAGGTCTTCGGCTTCCATCCTGACTTCTTCCCAAATCTTTTCAGGCATCCATGGCCACTCTTCAGATAAGAAGTCTCTGTTGAATCCCGGAGCGATATTTTGGCCGATTAACGCAGCCTCAATCGGAATGGTTCCAGATCCACAGAAGGGATCAGCAAATGGTCTATCCGCATTCCAAGTAGTCAATTGAATCAATGCGGCTGCAAGCGTTTCTTTTAAAGGAGCTTCACTTTGGCCGATTCGATACCCTCGTTTATGAAGGCCCTGCCCGCTTGTATCCATGGTCAGCGAAACGACATCTTTATGTATAGCCACTTCCAGCTTGAATAAAGATCCGCTTTCCTCCAGCCAGCTGGAACGGTTGTATGCTGTTTGCAATCGTTGAACAATTGCCTTTTTTGTTATAGCTTGGCAATCGGATACACTATATAACTTAGACTTCACCGATTTTCCCTGTACAGGGAACTCAGCGTCTTCCGGAAGATAATCTTCCCACGGAAGTGCTTTTGTTTTTTCAAACAATTCGTCGAAGGAATAAGCTTTAAATTCACCAACCAGTATTTTTACACGATCTGCGGTCCTCAGCCACATGTTTGCACGAGCAATGGCTTTTTCATCACCTTCAAAAATGACTTTGCCATTTTCCACTTCACATTCATAACCAAGATCTCTTACCTCTTTAGCCACAAGGGCCTCAAGCCCCATCGCAGCTGTAGCAATCAATTTGAATCTCATATTTTTCACCCTAACTTTTAAGATATGAATAACGCAATACAAACCGTATAGTTATTGAATTTGCACATAATATGTAGGTTTCTCTTCATTTCTAAGTGTAACCATTGAAGTTGAGTTTAAGCAACAGATACACAAAGAAAACAGTGATTTTAACAGCATAATCCAGCCTTACGATATAATCATTGTGTATATCAACATAATAAAAGCTCTCCTCTAAGAAAAGGAGAGCATCACTTAACAATTTTATAATACCCATAATAACATTCTGTAAGCCATGTTTTGTTCCTTCGTACTGCAAACGATGGGTCATCTCGTACTCCGGCGGCAATCATCTATCTACGAAACGGATGTTTCGTCCTTCTTCTCGTTGAATTCCTCGAAGAAGATGCCCCTACCATATTTTGGGTTTCTCGCTCGCGGGGTTTACCTCGTTCCACTCTTGCAATTTCTTGCAAGACTCCGTCACTGTGGCACTTTCAAGGTATTCACACCATATCCTGAGGACTTAGGTGTTTTCCCTGCCGTCAATCTGCATCTGCAGACTGCCCTAGCTTATGAATTGGCTAGGCACGAACACTACGGGCATCTCAGCACCGTGCGAGCATGGACTTTCCTCTACAACTAACGTTGCAGCGATTACCCGAATGTTATTATTAGTATATCCAAAAAGTAATTATACAGAAGAACCAGCTATAGTACAAGCGTTAGTATTTTCCAGAATCAATCGTACAACTTGTTACCGAACACATGCTTCTCCAGATTCGACAGTCTTTTCAGTATATCAAAGTTAGTCGTACCGGTCTGCTGCTGCGGAGACGGAGTGCGGCGGTTTGATTCTTCAACCTGTTTCTTCAAGCGCAGGTTTTCTTGCTGCAAATCTTCAATTTCCTGATGAAATGTTTCATAATCTTTGATGATCAAATCAAGGAATTTATCCACGTCTTCTTGTTTATAGCCGCGCATTCCCGGTTTGAATTCTTTTTCGAGTATATCTTTTGCGGTCAATTTCACTTTATCAGATATCATATTTTCACCTCTAAATTCAACCAACATCAAGTATATTTTTTCAAAAAAAACGCTATTTGTCAATTTTTCTTTCAATCCATAGTATTTAATTGTTCCTCTTCCACTATCCATTGTAAATCCATAAAAGTAATCTGCCTAATATCCAGGTGATGATTTTCCTTGTATTCCTTTGCCGCTTTAAAGAAATACTGAGGAGATCCTTCTTTCTCTTCATCATATAAGATGACAAGAGCATCACTTTTATCTAAGAACAGCTGATCCCTGTTTTTAAACTGGGCCGGGCTGGTATACGGCTGCTTGGAAACGCTGTCCATAAAATCAGCTTGAGAAGTAATCATTTCGTAGAATTCTTTATTGTTTTCATTCCAATTTTCTTCCTGATTCATGAAGGGAGTCAATATGGCCAGCTTTAGATCCGGATACTCCAGCTGCAATTCAAATACGACTTCTGCGGCCCATAATTCTGTTCCGATCTGTCCGCTTATCAAAACCCATTCCAGCCCTTCTTCAAGAAGGCCTTGCAGCTGCTTTTGAATCGCAGCCTTAATATACTTCAATGCTGGTTCTTCTTCTTTAAAGATACCTAATTCATATGATTTATAGCCTGTTACAGCTGCCACCAATCCCATCTGCTTACCTCCTTGCTCACGCCTCTGTTCTTTACACTATAATCAATTTTGTTTTCTTTGTAAAATACTCTTCTCGTTAAGATTGCGGATTAAGGAATGGACTCCCACTCCTGCCATGCGACTTTGAGAAACGGGTGATGAATGCCGTCCAGCGATAGACAGATTTGCAGTGCTCCCGTGAAGAACGGCACCTTTTTCTTTTGCCGGGACATATTATAGTTCTCTTGGGACTGTTTCTTCATGGCTCTTTTCTTAAACCTTGTGGCTGTTTGATATTGATTTTGAAAGGCAGCTCAAAAATGAAGCGTAAAAATCCCATTAAGCAAGAGAGAGAAAGAACTTCTCTCTCCGTTTAGAGCGGAAAAAGGGAATATCTGAAAGCATCAAATCATACAAAAACAGCTTTCAACAAAATCATAACCACCCGTTTAAACTGGTGGCTTACTCTGCGGCTGGAAGCCTTCCTTACCAGCCTTGGCATAAAAGGCCCAATGGATTATTTTCTCTGGCTATTTATTCCGGCTGTAAAACGTGGAGAATTAAGCGGAGAAATTCCGCTTATTTAAATCATCACGCGAAAAACAGCTATAATAAGCGAAGAAATTCCGCTTATTTGTATAAAAGATGCGAAAATGGTTCGTTTCGCTGTGCTTAAGCGGAAAAATTCCGCTTATATACCCTAAATCACATTTAATTCTTAAGCTTAACCGGAAAAATTCCGCTTATTTTAGGCTATATTAATGCCAATCAGCAAGGATACCTCCCCTCCTGCTGGAATGGCATGTGGTAATAAGGAACCGGCTTTTTCTATAGAAAGAGGGTGTTCTATACCACGCTATAAGCTCTCTGGAACCCCCGGCATAGCCAGGAGTTTTCAAGACCATCAAACAAAATAAAAACCAAGAACAAAATTGTCCTTGGTTTCTAACATTATCTGCCTGGTCCGAACGGTCCCATAGGGCCGCCCATTGGTCCCATAGGTCCCGTCGCGCCAGGGCCTCCTGGTCCAGGTCCCTGACCGCAATTGAAGTGCTGGTGGGATACACTATCCACCATCGATTGTGATTGAGGGAAATAATGCTTATGCTGGTACATTTGATTATTTACGACAGTCGTATGCTGGGGATGAACATGCGGCACTTCATACGTTGAGAAGTTATTTACTGTACAGCATTTGGTAGGATGCATAACTGTCGGAAGAACTTGATTAGGTCTGCGATGCATACTAATTTCTCCTTTCATCTTTTGTTCCTTTACATTAACAGCCTATGATGAAAGGGTAGAACATGTACTAATGCAAATACCTATTTTTAGGGATTTGGCCGGTATAACCTGCGGATACTTTAGAAGCAATCCAGGCTTAAGACCTGCCCATATAAGGAATCAAGCTATCCAAGCAACGTATAAGAGCCGTCTTTCATGCTTGAAAAGATGAAAGCGGTTAAGCCTATGACTACGAAAAAAAGAAAAACTAAAGCTCTGCTCATCGATTATCATCCTATCTCAAAATTAGAATCAACGAATTTCAACACAATTCAACATTTTACAAAAGCTCAGGAGATTCCTCAATAAGAAATTAATGGAAAACGTGACAGTTGTTTGACAACTTAATTTGCAGTGCAGCACCTTTCCAGCAGAACGATTAAACCACAGCATGAGTTCCTCAGTTACAGCCTGACATCCATTCATCCGTGCAGGTAATGCCTGCTTTTTTTCGACAAACGCTGAAAAAGTTAGCGAATGCTGCGGTTACCCGGGAAATGACCGTTATTTCGCTAATTTTCTTTCGAGTCTCTCCAGTCTTTTCTCCAAGTCATAAGATACCTTCTCATTAGATACTGCTCTTTCCTTCATTTCCTCATAAGCCTTTTCACTAAACATCAAGGCTTTGTCATACCTTTTGAACTGATGCTCTGACAGCTTGGCCAGTTCAATACAGGCTTCCAATCTTAGATCTTCCGGTCCCGTTTCCCTTACTTCATTCCAATAGTCATATGCGGTGGAATAATTTTTCAGCCGTTTATATTGAAAAGCCAGCGTATGTTTTGCAGCCAATGACTCGGGGCCTGCTGATTCTGAAATAAGCTGTTCCAGCTTTTTCACAGCCTGCTCCTTATCTCCCAAGTAGTCAAACCATTTTCCGACCAGCAGTTTTTCATCGCTGCTTTGAGTTGAATCAATGCCCAGTATTTGAAAGCTCAGATGAACGTAAAGCACAACCAAAGACAGGATGTCCAATTCATTATGAAGGAGGACCTTAAACATTCCTTCCGGGTCTTTCCGCTCAACGAAATCAAAATAAATCATCGGAGCTAAGTAGCCGGGGACATCATCCGTTCGATGAAAATCAAGGATTTCTTTTTCCACATTGCTTAATTTGACAGAATCCATCTTCGATTTCCAAAGCCTTCTGCTTCCATGAAATAGATCAAAGTGGCCAAATGAAGGAAGTTTAGGTACATGCTCCCTGATTAAAGTATGCCTGGTTTTTACCTGCGGCCAGTCAAATGCTTTGCCGTTATAAGTCACAAGGGTGTTATAGTCTACCTTTTCAAGGAAACTGTGATATAGAGGAATTTCACTTCCCGGTCGAGGAAGGATATGCTGCCTCAAGATTAGCTGGTCTCCTTTTACCTTTGCATAACCCAAAAGAAAGATGGTATTGCCTGTGCCGCCTCCGAGGCCGGTAGTTTCTGTGTCAAAGAAGAATAGATCTTCCACAGCAAGTCCTTTTGCAGATAGAGGGTGCGTACCTTCAAACTGATTCCAGGCATCAACCGCGTCTTTTATTTGCCCCAAGCGATATTTTCCATGGTAATCGGACAATTTGTATGTCTTCTCGAGAATCAGACAATAATCTTCATCTAAATAATAGGGTTTGACTCCGTGGGATGTCCAGGTTTCCAAGAAGGGAATCTCCATCCTTACAACAGGCTCAAGATGTTCAACATGCTGATCCGGCTTATCTCTCACTATATGATTTTTCATGCGATTCAGCTTGTTTTTTAGTGACATTGTATCCCTCCCTTCCGATGACCGGCTATAGATAATTTTGAAGATTTCTTTTAACTTAACGCAGCCATTCCAGCTCTGTTAATCAGAAATGCTTTCCAGAAACATATCCAGCAATTTTACCGAATCGTTTTTCGCCTCGTCTGATGAAATATCTGTGCCGATACAAGAAGGACAGCCATTTTCACATAGACATCCTGCTATCATCCTCTTAGCCTCCAGCAAAATATCACCCATTTGATCATAAACCTTTTCGCTGAGCCCTACTCCCCCAGGGTAGCGGTCGTAGATAAAAATAGTAGGTTTTTCATTGTGAGCAGCTTTGACCTGCGGAACCACATAGACGTCACTTGGATCACACATGACGAATAATGGCACAATAGCCTTCAAGCTTTGCGAGAGTCCAATTAATCCTTGTTCGATCCGGTCAGTCGATAGATCTATCTCTTTCTTTAACGAAACCCAGGTTGAACTGGTATGCAGCTCTTCTTCAGGCAGATGAATCGGACCTGAACCGATATTTTCATGTGTATCGAACTTGATTTTCTTAAAGATGGTGGCCATCGCCTGGACAGTGACATCGCCATAGGCAGTTTCAGCGGATTCACTGGACTTCGATTTGTCCTCTTCCAGCACCCTCAGCTGAACTGCTAAATTGGCGTCGGTAAAATAGTCTACATCCACTTCCCTTACAAAGGCTTTCTTCTCCTCCCAATCCAGAAGCTCAACTTGAAATTGGATGCCCTGATGCAGGTAAATGGCTTCATCATGAAGAAGTGTCATAGCCGAAAACCTGTCCATTTCTCCAATAACTTTCACGTTGGCAACATCGCTTTGATCAATGATAATGACATTCTCTTGTGAAGCAGAACGCAGGCTGATGTTATGTGCAGGGAATGAATCATTCATCCAATACCATTTTTCTCCATTTTTGTGAATGACACGTTCCTCAGCTAGAAAGTCAAGAATATCCTCTATATCCAATCCGCCAAATTGCTCTCCTTCCTTAAAGGGCAATTCATAAGCAGCACATTTAAGATGGTCAATCAGAATGATCAAGTTGTCAGGGTTAATACGGGCAGTCTCAGGCGAATTCTCGAAGAAGTATTTGGGATTTTCAATGATGTATTGATCGAGGGGACTTGAACTGGCAACCATGATGACCAGCGCCTCATCCTGTCTTCTTCCTGCCCTTCCTGCCTGCTGCCAGGCACTAGCGATTGTCCCGGGATAACCGGTCATGATGCACACCTGCAGCTGGCCTATATCCACACCCAGCTCCAGCGCATTCGTACTGACGACTCCATATATTTCTCCGCTGCGCAAGCCCTTTTCAATTTCACGCCGCTGAGTCGGCAGGTATCCACCTCGGTATCCCCGGATGGACTTCGGGCCTAGTTGGGACTTCACCAGCTCCTGTAAATAGGTCAGAATGATTTCCACCCTGACTCTGCTTCTTGCAAAAATAATTGTTTGTATTTTATTTTTCAGCAGTGCTCCTGCTATATCCCTCACTTCAAGGGTCGCACTTCTCCTGATATTCAATGGCTTGTTGACGATGGGCGGGTTATAGAACACGAAATGCTTCTTACCGCTCGGCGCCCCATTATTATCAATCAGCTCCATCTTCTTTTCTGTCAGCCCTTCTGCGAGCTCGTTGGGATTGGCGATGGTGGCCGAGGTACAAATGAATATAGGGTCACTGCCATAAAACCTGCAAATCCTCCTGAGCCGCCTTATCACATTGCTGACATGGCTGCCGAATACACCTCGATAAATATGAAGTTCATCAATCACAACATATTTCAGGTTTTCAAAGAGTGATACCCATTTCGTATGATGAGGCAGAATGGCAGAATGAAGCATATCTGGATTCGTAATGACAATATGGCCGGCTTTCCTGACCTTCTGGCGGATATTCGCAGAAGTATCGCCATCATATGTATAGCTGTTGATCGCGGCATCCGCTTCAGCGATAATCTCATTCAGTTCACTCTTCTGGTCCTGAGCCAAAGCTTTGGTAGGAAATATATAGAGAGCTCTCGTATTCTTGTTTTCTAATATGGATTGCAGCACAGGCAGGTTGTAACAGAGTGTTTTTCCCGAAGCAGTCGGCGTAACTGCTGTAAAACTCTTCCCGCTCATGGCTGTATCGAAAGCGGTCGCCTGATGTGTATAAAGATTTTCTATTCCCCGCTTATTTAAAGCTGACTTCAGTTTGGGATGAATTCTTTCCGGTAATTCTCTAACCTGTGCTTTTTTTTCTTCTATAGTATGCCAATGGACAATTTGCCCTTTATGTTCTGTCTGTTGTTGAAATTGATCTATCATCTCTTGCAAGTTTCTTTTACGAAGCATGCTTTTTCACCTCTCTCTTTATTTTAGCGAATAAACGTTCGAATAAAAAGAGAAAAAAATGCCAGGTAATAATTGGCTTGGCCAATATCACCCGGCATCTCATCTTTATTTGGTCTCCTCTATAAAGTTCTTTATTTCGTAAGAGAGTTTTTCCGGCTCTTCATATAATCCCATATGCCCCGAATTCTCCAGCAGTACTTTCTTAATATGAGGGCGGTCTGAGGTAAACGTTTTTTCTTTTGGAACAACGCTGTCATTGGCTCCTGCCACCAATAAAACCGGAAGACTGGCGCTTTCAATGACATGCTGCAAATCTCCTCGGCTGCGCATGGCTTTCAGTGTTTCTTTTGCACCAGCCGGACTGGTGTTATACCCAATCTCTTTTACTTTATTGATTTCCTCTTTAAGTTCTTCCAGCCTGTCCTTACTAAAAAGAGCTGGAACCATTTCGTCAATGAAAGAATACATGCCCTTTGAATCAATTTTATCTATAGATTCTGTCCTTTTATCCTTGGTACTCTCATTATCCGGCAGCGGCGTTGAATGAATTAATCCAAAGCCTTTAAGCTTGTCAGGAAAGTTTTGCACAAAGGACAGAGTCACATATCCTCCGAGTGAATGCCCCAGCATATATACATCTTTCAATTGCTTTTGGTCCATGAAGTAGTATATATCCTTAGCCATATCCTCTATGGAATATCCTCCTTCTGGAATTCCGGATCCTCCATGTCCGCGAAGATCTACTGCAATTACACGATATTGGTCTAACAATGGAATGACTTTTTCCCAATAGTCGGAGCTTCCGCAAAAACCGTGCAGCAGAATGACTGTCTGTCCTTCACCCATATCTTTATAAGCAAGTTCATTTATGCCGACACGCTGAGTATCCATTCTTATCCCGCCCTTCTTCAGAATCTATTCTTTATATTGCCCTTCAAGAAATCGGCTAAACGTGCGGGGACATTAACACAATTCCCTGCAGACCCACATAAAATAAATCGTGAAAACGGTTTGAAAGGAGACAAGTATGATGGATGGTAACCTGCCTGATAAAAAGAAACCCAAGTTTGGTGAATTGATGGATTCCTTTTTTCAAGAAAAGCCGGTGCGAGGGATCCTGGAAAGCATCGATGGCTTTTTCTCTTCACCATTCCCCTTTGGAGGATTTCCAGTGGAGCTTAAAGAATCAAAAACAAATTATACGATCACAGCCAAGCTGCCCGGGGTGAAGAAAGAACAAATAGATATTGATGTTTTTCAAAATTATGTAACCCTTTCAGTCCATAATGAAGAAATCCACACTTCTGAAAATGAAAGATCAAACGTCTTTTTCCAGAAACAGCTGAAGCAGCACAACTCCAGAACAATCCCGCTCCCCGGCATGGTGGATGAACGTAAGGTAAAGGCTTCCTATCAGGATGGATTATTGACGTTAAAGATAGGGAAATTAAAGGGGAAGAAAGTAGAATTGTAAAAGAATATAGAAGGACCCTGTTCAGCCTTGGCTCGAAAATTGCTGCCATTAGAATGAACCAGCTCCCCCTTTTATTCTCTCAATCATTACAAGAAGCTCAGGGCAGGCCCTGAGCTTTTTTCTACACTTATCCTAAACCTTGAAAATACCTCCCAGACCCTTAACCATCGAAGAGACTTGTGACATAGCGTTCATCATTTGCCCGGCCGTATTCACCATTTTATTAAAATCAAGGGAACCATCCTGTGATTTAAAGGACTTCATGATTGTTCCCACCCCTGAGGATTGCGGCTTTGCCATAAAACTTCCTTTAGGGTATGGATTCACCATTCCTTGATACTCGTTATAACTTCCGCTTTGTGAATAACTGGTTTCATCAGGCTGTAGCGGGTTCTGGAAGTACTGATTGGCATAAGGATTGCCATGGGCGTACATTCCATATTCTCCGGATGGGTTTTGATACCCCTGCTCATAACCATAAGGCAGCTGCTGTGAATAGGGCGTTTGCTGGTACTGCTGCGGATTACCATAATGGGGATAAGGCATGGTGCCATTATATGTGTTTTGATACCCGTTATAACGGTAGTAGGCAGGAAGTCTCCTATTCTGAAACTGATTCTGAAACTGATACATTTCCATTCATCCTCCTGACAAAGGAATCTCTGCTATAAACTATGTTTCTCTCAGAAAAAATGTGCAGATGCCCTGTTTGGCCTTTGGTCTCTCTAATTCAAAAGAATATTCGACAATTGCAGAACTTTGTCGGAAGTTCCATTTTTCTTACAACTTTAAAATTTGGCAATCCATGTTAGTATAAGCATGTAAGGGGAAGCGGGAGATACCTGCTGATACTAACGTAACAAAGGGGAGGATTCATAATGAATTTGGAAACTATTCAGGAATTATTTCAAGAGAAATACAACTTTAAACCAGCCTCGTTAAATGAACTTCTGACTTTTGCCCGAAAATGCTACATATTGAATGAAATTACGATTACGGAATACAGGCAGCTTGTTAAGGAAATTGAAGCAGCCTATCCTGCATCGGACGCTCCGATGGTTTCACATTAATTATATAAATAAAAGGGGCAGATTCTTTTAGAATCCTGCCCCTTTTCTATTGCTGTTCTTCCTTTAATTGTTCAAGAACTGTTTTAAGCACATAGTGCACAGACTGAGAATGGCTGATGAATCTTTTATAACTTGCTTCCGGGAAAAAGGCTTGTATAGAAATCATCTCCAAGTTTTCAGCTGTATTGATAATCTGGCTGGGGTGAAGGTTTTTCGGTCTGTCTTGTTTCATCCAGTCCAGGGCCGTTTCCTGCCAAAGGTCGATCTTTTCTTTGGCTCCATCTGCAAAAGGCTTTACTTCTTGATAAAAATCGCCTTTTTCTCCCCGCTCTCGTGTTTCTTTATATATTTTTAAGATTTCTCCATTGGTTTCCAGGAGTTCTGAAGTTAATTTCCCTAAATTATTCATTCAACCTCTCCTTTGCTTTAAGATGCCTATGAGGCAGATTATTTTGTTTCTTGTACTGCTGAATAGGTTTTTTCCGCCAGTATCCTTTTTCAGCATGATTACTCTTTGAGAACCGGCTTTTATGAATTTAAAAAAGCAGCTTTTGCCAGCTGCTTTTATTGTTTCTTCATTTTATGTGGTTTTGTAAGATAATTCAAGATTATTCATCGCTTTATCAAGAGAGGTTTCTCCGTATAAGCTCATTTTGAGAAGAACACGCGTCTCCGCCTTGGTATATTTTTTTTCAGCCTTTGCCAATTTTAACTTTCTCTCATTGACCAGTGAATTTCTTTCTTCGGTAACCTTCACGTTTATGATCTCTTCCAATTCATCCAATTGACTTTCAATATCCGTCAGCAGCAGGAGCAGGTCATCTTTGCACACCATTTTAAAGCCTCCTCGAATTTCGTTTATATACCTATTCGCTCTTCTTTTACCGGCACCTTCCACCCTGACAAAACTAGTACTCTTTCGGCAAAGAAAGTCGGAATCAAACAAGTTGAGCAAAGTCTTTCGACAGAATCACTGCATGAAAACCGCAGCTATTTCGAACAATATAATGAGGAGGTGTTAAGGATCATGGCAAAAAACGAAAGCAAGGAACAAAGAATTAAAGAAGCGAAGCGCAGCGAAACGAAAGCTGGACAAGGCAATCCAAAATTATCAGGTCCCGACCGTCCATCTACTTAATACATTTTATTATACAGTGCCGGCATGCTCATGGAAGAAGCATCGCCGGCATTGTTATTTGGCCTCTGATTTTGTTGATACCGCAGCTCATAAAACCTTGCTTCCTATAACAGCATGAACCCCGAGATTTGATGAAAGCATTTATTTCTTGAACAGTTCTTCCAGTTTAATCAGTTTGTGAATCTGTCTCTGCTTACGGAAGAACCACTCTGTCAATTTTACCGGTTCTTCAAACGCCGACCTCTGGAACCAGCTTTCTTTCACTTTTCTTTTCTTTGACCAATCTTCCAGCTGCTTGTGAACATGGTGCTCTTGTTCCTCATATACCGTTCTTAATAGTGGAGTGCCTGTATAAGGCGCATCTTGGCAAAAGCGCTCATAATCCCTCCTGGATCCGGTGGGTTCTGTAGAAAGTGCAAATTCCTTAAAGTGCGGGTATAAATCTTCCTTAAACAAAATTTGAGATAATCTGTTTCCAAGAGCAATCCTGCTGTCCAATTTTCTGAAGTCACTCACACTGGCTCCGTAAAGGTTCCCCCTCTTCGTGGGAAAAACAACTGAAGAGAAATGAAATCGGTCTTCCAGGAAAAACAATTTACTTTTAAAGACTCTCCTTTTATAAACCGGATGCCCGATAACTGGTTCTTCTATAACATTTTGTTCATTGATGATCAAGGACTGCATCAACCTGTCCCTGTCTCCTGTCTCCCAAAACCCCCTCCACTCCTCCTGCATGAACGAAGACACAAAAAATTCACGAAATAAGTGAAACATTTCTTCCTCTATTTCCGTCTTATAGTGATGTATCAGGAGCTGAGGAAATATATCTTGAAAGATCAGCCAATTGGCCCGTTCATAAGTCAGGAATAGAGCCTTCCTTGTTTTTGCATCAATCATCGACGGAAACCAGGCCCCTTGCAGGTCACACATATTCCATCCGGCGTTCCGGGAGACCATCGAGGCTAAAAAAGACCATTTTATTTCTGGATGTAATAGGTAATACTCTTGATAAGCCTTTGTTCTTGATATATTATCTCGGTTATATCTAAAGGTTTGTTCGCGAATGGTTCTGATTATTTGTTCAGGAGTTTCAGCAAGCGAGCATTCGGGTAAAAACCCGTGAAAAAAGGATATTTTGGCCATATTAACCGCCCCGTTCGTCATTATAGGGTTATGTTAACGAGATTTAGGCATTTTTATTCACCCATCATCTTGACGTATCTGATATGATATAGATTAGTTTGTGAGGTGGGAATATGAACTTCCATTATCCCAATGGAAAAAAATTCATTCAGAAGGCTTCCCCCGTCAATAAAAAAACGGGGGCAAAAAAAGCCTCATATAGCAACCGGGGAATGACTCTTGAGGAGGATATCAACGAAACCAATAAATATTATCTTGCAAATGGAGTCGCCGTTATCCATAAGAAACCGACACCCGTTCAAATTGTCGATGTCCACTATCCCCAGCGAAGTGCGGCAGTCATTAAGGAGGCATATTTCAAACAGCCTTCTACGACGGATTACAATGGACTTTATAAAGGCAGATACATTGATTTTGAAGCAAAAGAAACGAGGAACAAAACCTCTTTCCCACTGCAGAATCTTCACAGCCATCAAATTCAGCATATGAAACAGGTTGATGAACAGGATGGCATTGCGTTTATCTTAATCCGTTTTTCAACGACAGAGGAAATTTTCTTCATGAAATTCATAGAGCTTTATAAGTATTGGCAGAGAATGAATCAGGGCGGAAGAAAATCTATCAAGAAAGAAGAGATTGAAGCAGATGGAGTGAAAATCTCTTTAGGCTTTCATCCCCGAATTGATTATCTCAAGACGGTACATTCATTATATTTTTAAAATCAAGGCTCCAGCTGAAGTGCAATTAGAGAGCATGCAGCGAAAGTGGAGTGAAGATGAAAGAGAGGATACACACTATGTCTGGTCAATATAAATCCAGGGAAGAAAAACGCCTTGCTCAGCAAAAAAAGGCTAAAGGTAATGGCAAAGGCAAAAAGAAATCTTTTTTTGCAAAGGCCATTATCAGTTTATTTATCATTGGGATCATAGGGATGCTTTCAGGAGCAGGCCTTTTTGCGTACTATGCCAGCAAAGCACCCGAGTTGGACGAGTCTCTTTTGAAAGATCCGATCGCTTCAGAAATTTTCGATATGAACGGCGATTTGATCACCACCGTAGGGACAGAGAAGCGGGATTATGTCAATTATGAACAGATTCCTCCTCTAATGGAAGATGCCATACTTGCTACCGAAGATAACCGCTTCTATAAACATAACGGGATCGACATAATCCGTTTGGGCGGTGCGGTGATTGCCAACGTAACTAATGGATTCGGTTCAGAGGGTGCGAGCACCCTTACTCAGCAGGTCATTAAAGGATCTTTCCTGTCTCCTGACAAAACGCTGGAACGAAAGGCGCAGGAAGCGTGGCTTGCAGTCAAGCTTGAACAGGATTACACGAAGCAGGAAATTTTTGAAATGTACTTCAACAAGGTATATATGTCTGCCGGGATCAATGGCTTCGGCACTGCTGCTACCTATTATTATGGAAAAGAATTAAAGGACCTTGAGCTGCATGAGGCAGCACTGCTTGCCGGAATGCCGCAGAGCCCTAATAACTATAATCCTTTTGATTATCCGGAAAATGCTGAAAAGCGAAGAAATATCGTTCTCAGCTTGATGCACCAGCATGAAAAAATCAGCCAGGAAGAAATGGAACAGGCGCAGGCAATGCCTGTCACAGAGTCTCTCGTTTCCGAGGAAGCAAGAGAAGAACGCTCTATTGATAAATATCAAGCATTTGTTGATGTTGTGATTGATGAGGTAGCGGAGCTTGGAGACTATAACCTGTTTACGGACGGCCTGAAGGTTTATACCACTGTAGATCCTAAAGCACAGGAGCGTGTGGAAGCTATTCTTGCAGGTGAAGCGATTGATTTTGACTATCCCACTCGTCATGAAGAGATATTCCAGGCCGGGATTACCCTTCTCGACACTCAAACCGGGGAAATACGCGCTATTGGCGGCGGCCAGGCTTATGGAGAAGAAAACAAACGTGGATTCAACTTTGCTGTCGATCAAAAAAGACAGCCTGGTTCAACCATTAAACCCCTTCTTGATTATGCACCTGGAATTGAACATGAAAAATGGTCAACCTACCACCAGTTTAAAGATGAGCCGTATACCTATGAGAAGGGCACAGAGGTCAATAACTGGGACGGCCAATTCAAAGGTGATGTTTCTATGAGGCTTTCATTATGGGATTCCCGAAACGTCCCTGCTGTTAAAGCCTTGAAAGAAGTAGGAATTGATAAGGGAACAGAATTCATCGCAAACTTAGGATTAAAGTTTGATGAGCCCCTTTATGAATCTTCTGCTATTGGAGCAACACCAGGAGTCAACAGTGTTCAAATGGCTGGAGCCTATGCAGCCTTTGGAAATGGCGGAATCTACAACAAACCGCACTCTGTCACCAAGGTTATTTTAAGAGATGGAGAAACTGAGGTAAATGTTGATCCTGAACCGAAAACGGTAATGAAAGATTACACCGCTTATATGATCAATGACATGCTGAAGGATGTATTGCAGCCAGGCGCTACCGGAATTTATGCAAATGTCCCAGGATTGCCTATGGCTGGAAAGTCAGGTACTACTAACTATGATAAGACCTATATAGCTGAAAATGGTATCCCTAAGAACGAAGCACCAGATTCTTGGTTCGTAGGCTACACAACAAACTATACGGCTTCCGTTTGGACGGGATATAAAGAAATGCAGTATTCGTTAAATCCTTTAGAACGAAGAATTGCTCAGTATATCGTCAAAGACATCATGAGCTACGTCTCACAGGATATCGACACACAGGACTTCAAGAAACCTAAGAGTGTGGTCGAATCTCCTGTAGAAAAAGGATCCAACCCTGCACGGCTTCCAAGTGATTACACACCGGAAGACAGGATTACTTATGAATTATTTGTTCGAGGGACAGAGCCAAGCAAAGTCTCTGAACAATTCGATAAAATACCTGCTCCAAAAGGGCTGGAGGGAGAATTCGATAACGACAAAAAAACCATCACCTTAACTTGGGACTATGATGATGATGATCGTAAACCAAGCTTTGAAGTTAAAGCATCCTTCAATGGAGAAGATTCCAAAGTCCTCTCTACTACTTCTGAAAAGGGACTGATTGTTGAGAACATCGCAGCTGACGGAAGCTACACATTCACCGTAACTGCTGTCGATGGAGAACAGCGCAGTGAGCCTGTATCAGTTACCGTCAACGTTGAGGGCCAAGAGCCTGAGGAGGAGCCTGAAGAGGATATAGAAGAAACTCCTGAAGGTGAAGAAAACGAAGACGGTGCCAATGAAGAGGATGAGGAAGAAAATGGTGAAGGAAACGGCGATGGTGAAAATGAAGAGGATGAAACGACACCACCTGCCGAAGATGGCACTGACGAGGAAAATGACGATGATGCTGGCGAAGACCAAGGCGAAGGCAATGGAAACACCGGCGGCACTGGAACAGACACTAACTCTAATGATGATCAATAATACAAAAAAACAGCGTCTGACATAGTCAGACGCTGTTTTTTTAAGCTCTTGTCGTAAACTTTATTGCTTTTTCATATTAATTTCGTAAGATAACGCAATTTTATTCGGCTATCCAAAAAAATGAGTGGTTAACCGGTTTAGAGAAAAATCTTAATATCTGATGTGAGATACTGCCGAAAGCAATCAAATGCGGATACAGTCTATTTAAAGGGTGTTTGCTAATAAATTGCTGATTTAAAAACGATTTTACCTTCATCCCTCTTTACAAGGAGGATTGAAGCGGAAGGCGTACGATCTCCTGCGGGACTAGCGGGACAGGTGAGACCCCGCAATCTAGTTCCAGCGCCTAGCCCCTCGGGGTCAAATAACCTCAAGAGAATAAAAGGAAAGATCGCCTTTTTTTCTCTTGAGAACATTTGCCTGTCGGGGCTGACCAAGGCGCTTCCACTTTTTATACAGGCGCAGCCGAGGAGGCTCACCGCCCGCCCCGCGGAGTCGTACGCCTGGAGCGGAAATCCATTTTGTTTTATAAAGCCACAATCTTTGAGAAAACAGCCTTTTTAAAAGCTCTTTTCGTAAACTTTGTTGCTATTTATAATCTCATTCGGAAAATAAAATCATAATTCCCTCCACATAACCTGTTAAGCATGAGAGAAAAGAGCTACTCCCTCCTTTTACAGAGAAAATCCTCCGTATCCAGGGAAAAATCCGGCTCTTGGTATTTTTCCGAAAGCAACAATCTATGCGAAAACAGCCTTTTTTTATGGTCTTGAAAACCCCCTGGCTATGAAGGGGGCTCCAGAGAGCTTATAGCGCGGTATAGAACAACCTCTTTCTATAGAAAAAGCCGGTTCCTTATCACTACATGCCCTTCCAGCAGGAGAGGAGGTATCCTTGTTGATTGGCATTAATAAAGCCTAAAATAAGCGGAGTTTTTCCGGTTAAGCTTAAGAATTGAATGTTATTTAGGGTATATAAGCGGAATTTTTCCGCTTAAGCACAGCGAAACGAACTATTTTCGCATCTTTTATACAAATAAGCGGAATTTCTCCGCTTATTATAGCTGTTTTTCACCCTATGACTTAAATAAGCGGAATTTCTCCGCTTATTTCTCCTCGTTTTTTTCAGCCGGAATATATAGCCAGAGAAAATAATTCATTGGGCCTTTTAGGCCGAGGCTTGTAAGGAAGGCTTCCAGCCGCAGAGCAAACCACCAGTTTAAACTGGTGGTTTTGATTTAATGACGGTGTTTTTGAAGAGCCTGGTTCTTGGCATATTGCTTTGTTTGTTCGATGAACAACTGATCCAGCTGCTTGTAAGAATGAAACAAAGACGGCTGTGTTAAAACAAAATCCAGCCTTTCAGCCACGTTCACCGGTTTTATTGACAGAAGCTGAAGCTCTTCTTTCAACCTAAGAAGATTCACAGGTTTGCCGTTTGACCAAAATAAATACATTATGAACTGTGCAGCCGCTTTTTTCATTAGTCCCTTTACCTCAACAGAAGCACGCCTAGAAAAAGCTTCATTCAGTTTTTCACGCAGTTCCGTCAGAGTCCCTTCCACCTTTCTTATGGAGACAGGATCCCCCCAGGGCGCCCCTAAATGACTGCCATCATTGTAGTAAAGGATTTCATATGAAAAAACAGGGTGCAGTGAATCCATGTTCTCGTCATCAATGAAGACCTCATCTTCTGATTCACTATAGAAGTAGGAATGCGTAACCTCTTCAGGTACCTGATAAAGTTTCTTCATTACTTCTTACTCTTCATCCGCTTCTTGCCTTCCCTGCAAAGATCCAGAAGTGGACATAATTCACATTGAGGAGACTGGGCTTTACAATGGTACCTTCCAAAGAAAATCAGGCGGTGGTGGGTATCAGTCCACTTCTCTCTTGGAATCTTTCTCATCAACGTTTTCTCGACTTCGAGTACACTATCTTTCCAGCGGCAGATAGCCAGCCTTTTACTGACCCTTTCAACATGTGTGTCTACGGCCAATGCGGGTTCCCCAAATGCAACAGAAACTACTACATTAGCCGTCTTTCTCCCCACCCCTGGCAGTTTGACAAGCTCGTCTCTTGTTTGCGGGACTTCCCCAGCATGCTCTTCCAAAAGAATCTCACAAAGACTTCTTATATTCTTTGCCTTATTTCGGTAAAGTCCAATTGAACGGATATCCTGCTGCAGTTCTTCCAGACTGACCTTTAAGTAGTCTTCCGGCTCTTTATATTTCTCAAATAAACTTTTGGTCACTTTATTGACCAGGACATCCGTGCATTGAGCTGACAAAAGAACGGCAATGACGAGGTCAAAGGGATTTCTATGGTTTAACTCACAGTGAGCATCAGGAAACATTCTCTCCATTTCGGTCAAGCAGTACTCTATTTGACTTTTATTCAACATATAATAATCACCACTGATTGATTGTTAGATTTTTTGCTGTAATAAGCAGTTGATTTCCGCCCAGTCCCCTTCTAAAAGGCCAGGGAGTTTAATTAGAATCTAAATGCCTCAAACTTTTATCAAGGCTGCATAAAGTCTTTTGTTACAGAAAGTCCACACTTCAGCAAGCTAATGAGTTCCCCAGCTTAATTCCGCTTCTTTCTGCACGTCTAAAAAATTTATGTTCCAAAATCCTCAGCCTCTTACCCTCTGTTTAAAAAAGCCTTTTTTCGCATCCATTGTTGCTTTCGGAAAAATCCCAAAAGCCGGATTCCCCCCTGAATACTAGGCTTTTTTCTCTAAACGAAGAGAGAAGCTCTTTTCTATCTTGTTTAACAGAATTTTCCTTGTTGATTATGCCGCTATCTTTCGTAATTAATATCTAATAGCCACAAAATTCACGAAAAGAGCCTTAAAAATAAAGGAATGCCGCCTTGCCACGGCACTCCTTCTTAGCAGATATTTACTGTTCGAGCCAGTTATAAAAAGGGACAGTTTTTTTATCAGATTGAGAAGACTGTGAGGATATTTGCTGTTTTTGATGCGGCCTGAACTTTTCTCCCTGCTTTTTGGCTTGTTCAATGGTTTTAACACCGTTCTTTTTCCACTCAAACAGGATTCGGTCGATATACCGAAAGTTCAGTTTCCCGGATATGACAGCTTCCCGCAGTGCCGCCTTAATAATGACAGCATTATGTTCATCTTGATCAACCCACATGGCAAGTGTCTCGCACTCCAATGGGGAAAGCGGCCGGCTGAATTCCTGTTCAAAAACGGTATACAAATCTGTTTCATCCAGAAGAGCCTTTTCCATGCCTTCTCCTTTGCTTTCATTTACCACAAATTCAGCAAGTTTTGACCAGAGCGGTTTCAATGTGTATTGCTCATAAAGAATTCCACTGGAAGAATTGCCTTCCACTATTGAAATGAATTGATTTTGCACGAGCCTTCTGAGAATCGAGGAGCACTCCTCACTCGAAAAGCTCATGTTGGAGGAAAGTTCTTCAGGAGTAGGAAAATCGTTGCCTTTATCGATAAAGGAGTAAACTTGAAGAAGCAAAACAAATTCTGATTCACTCAAACCGAGTTTATTGTAATTGGAAAGAAGCAGCTGAGGGATACTGATAGTCCCCTCTTCCAGCCAGCTTACCATTAATTGTTTATAATCCATAATACGTCCACCTCAAATAATAGTATATCATGATGAAAGAAACACTGAACATGGAAAAGACTACAAAAGTACTTTTACCAGTTCAAGGTATACGCAATCACTAGTCAAAGCAAAACAATTCCAGGTTTCCTCCTTATGAAGAAAGGCCGGATTTCCTTAATCGCCTTATATAATCTCCTGGATACTTTTGCTTACCTCTCTGAATTGGGAACAGCTTTATTTCTTGCTTGCCAATTTATCTCTGGAGAAATATGGAGGTATTCTTCTGACTTCTGAATAATAAAAACAAAGTTTTCGAAAGAACAAGTAAAAACGACCGCCAAGGAATCAATCGCAAGGCAGTCGTTTAAATGCTTCCATCTATTAAGGATATAGACGGTTTAATAATCTTGGGAATGGAATCGTTTCGCGCACGTGTTCAACGCCGCTGATCCATGCCACAGTTCTCTCGAGTCCAAGGCCAAACCCTGAGTGAGGAACTGAACCGTATTTGCGCAGTTCCAAATACCATTTGTACGCCTCAGGATCCAGCTCATGCTCTTCGATGCGCTGACTGAGGATATCGTGGTCATGCAGACGCTCGGACCCCCCTATGATCTCTCCATACCCTTCTGGGGCAATCAAGTCCGCACACAGAACAACATCCTCACGATTTGGATCCGGCTGCATGTAGAAAGGCTTCAGGGAAGTTGGATAATGGGTGATGAATACCGGCTTATCGTAGCTTTCAGCAATGGCCGTCTCATGAGGAGCGCCAAAATCATCTCCCCACTCTATATCATTAAATCCTTTTTCCTGAAGGAATTTAACTGCATCATCATATGTGATACGCGGGAAAGGTGCTTTGATATTTTCAAGCTTGGAAGTATCGCGTCCCAATCTTTCCAATTCCAGTTTACAGTTTTCAAGCACTGATTGTACAATATGGGATACATACTCTTCCTGTACTTTAAGACTGTCCTCATGCTCATAAAAAGCCATTTCAGGTTCTATCATCCAAAACTCAATTAAATGGCGGCGGGTTTTTGACTTTTCAGCACGGAAAGTAGGTCCGAAAGAAAATACTTTTCCAAGAGCCATTGCCGCTGCTTCCATATACAACTGTCCGCTTTGAGAAAGGTAAGCATCTTCCTCGAAATACTTCGTATGGAAAAGCTCCGATGTTCCTTCGGGAGCGCTTCCTGTCAGTATAGGAGGATCCACTTTGACGAAACCTTCTTTATTGAAGTATTCATAGGTTGCACGGATGATTTCATTCCGAACCTTCATTACTGCATGCTGGCGGCGGGAACGCAGCCATAAATGACGGTTGTCCATCAAGAATTCTGTACCATGTTCTTTCGGTGTAATAGGATAATCAACAGCCTCATGGATGACTTCAAGGCTTTTCACCTGCATCTCATAGCCGAAAGGAGAGCGGGTGTCCTCCTGGATCACACCAGTGACATATAGAGATGTCTCCTGAGTGATGGACTTCGCCTTCTGAAAAATCTCCTCTTCGACTTCACTCTTGACGACAACACCCTGAATGAAGCCTGTACCATCTCTAAGTTGAAGGAAGGCAATCTTGCCGCTTGATCTTTTGTTTGCCAGCCAAGCACCGATCGTCACTTCTTCTCCAACATGCTTATTTACTTCTGCAATTGTTGTTTTCACGTTTAATTCCCTCCAAAAACTCAACACACTTATGTATCAATTTCTTTTTATTATACATATCCACCCAACCCCTAGCAACAGAGAAAACACAGCAAGGGGTGATTCATCAGATTAAGCGGCAGAAAATCTGCCGCCTGAACCTGCTTTTTATTTTGATTGCTCCATTTTACCCTTAACAAAAGAATGGATTCTCTCTAATGCTTTTTCAAAAGAATCAAGAGATGTTGCGTATGATAACCGTATATTATCAGGCGAACCAAAACCGGATCCTGGAATAACGGCCACCTTGGCTTCTTCAAGCAGAGCTTTCGTAAAGTCGTCAACCGACTCATGCCCGGTTAGTAACGCGGCTTCTTTTACATTGGGGAAAAGATAAAATGCTCCCTGTGGTTTAATGCAGGTGAACCCTGGAATTGCATTCAGCTTTTCAATGACGATGCCTAAACGGTCCTGAAAGGCTTTCCTCATGTCTTCGACTGGCTCTTGTGTCCCCTCATAGGCGGCAATAGCACCGTGCTGCGAAGTTGTCGTAGGATTGGAGGTTGAATGGCTGGCAAGGTTCGTCATGGCTTTGATAAGCCGTGCATCCCCTGCTGCATAGCCGATTCTCCAGCCTGTCATGGAATGTGACTTTGATACTCCATTGATGACAACCGTCTGCTCTTTTAATTCAGGTGAAATCTCCGCAATCGAAACATGGCTATTTTCACCATAAACAAGCTTTTCATAAATCTCATCAGACACGATCAGGATATTGTGATCAAGACAGACTCTGCCGAGAGCTTCCAGTTCATCCCTGCTGTACAGCATGCCTGTAGGGTTGCTTGGTGAATTGATAATGACTGCTTTTGTTTTGTCTGTAACAGCATTTTTGAGCTGGTCAGGAGTTATTTTGTACTCATTTTCCTCTTTACCTTCGATGAATACAGGACTGCCGCCTGCCAATTTTACTTGTTCGGGATAGCTGACCCAGTAGGGAGTGGGAATGACTACTTCATCTCCCTCATTAAGAAGAACCTGGAATAAAGTGTACAAACCATGTTTCGCACCGCTTGTGACCATCACTTGCGACGGATCATAGGAAATACCTTGATCCTTTTTAAATTTATTGATAATGGCTTCTTTTAATTGTGGCAAACCGCCTGCTGGAGTATACTTTGTATGTCCATCGTACATCGAATCAGTCGCAGCTGTCATAATATGGTCAGGAGTATTGAAGTCCGGTTCACCGGCACCAAGCCCTATAACATCTATACCCTGTGATTTCATCTCTTTCGCCTTTGCCGTAATGGCAAGGGTTGTAGATGGAGTTAAAGCACTGACTCTATGTGCCAATTCCAATTTCATATGCATTTCCCCCTATTAGAGATTTTCAATCTTCCTCCACCATTCTCCCGTTTCAAAGAGAAGGTAATAGTAGTTCAGGTGCTCATTTTCATCAAGATACGTCATTTCCCATACGGGTCCTACACTTTCCATGCCCAATTTGACAGACAGAATATCGGAAACATCGTTTTCTTGATTTAGTTTATTAATCGCATCTTCTTTCGAGATTCCATCGGCCCATTTTTTTTCGATAATTTCTTCATCGTTTTGAGGAACCCATAGGATGATCTTTTCCCCGGCTGCATCTTCGCCTGTAATGACTACATATGACTTATTGCCATTGTATAGAGCAACATCCTCTGTTGATGTTATTTCGGTTTCAGCTTCAGCCCTTATTAGAGCAGACTCGGCCCTTTCATTAGCTGGGGATCTGGCATTCAGGAATACGGCTGCTGCCGCTCCTGCCATTAGGAGTAAAATTAATACTGAGAAAATTATGAGTTTTTTCATTTCACCACTTCTTTATGTACGATAGATTGTAAAAACTGCCTGTTCTTGATCTTCAGGATCCAAGGCAAGTCCAAACATCAGATCTCTTTCTTTCAGAGTACGATTTAAAGCATCGACCACTTTGTAAAAATCAGGCGAATGCTGAATTTTGACGGTTGATAAAACCTCGATTTTGCTTTCCAAAGAAAATCCCCCTAACTTCACAAAAATTGTTATAAATATTGAAACAGTATTAAGGCAAAATAACATTAGAACCATTTCTCATTATAACAGCAAATGGACTTAAATCCGAACACAAACAAACAAAAACAATTCTATTCCACACACACTCCAGCAGGGGGCTGTCTGAACAGTCCTCTTTTCGCAGTGCCTGTCAGCCAAGCACCTGATTTTCCTCTGGAAAGGTAATTACTTCATAGTTGTTTTCATTGAATTTAATCGTGATAAGCCCATGCTGGCCTGTAAAATAAACATCAATCCAGCTCTCATGGAAAAGTTCCACAAGATCTGTATTCATATATTTTTTCTTATCTCGGTAAAAAACAGCTGTTTGCGGATCGATATGTTTTAACAGCCGTTCCGATAATAACTCCGTTTTGTTATACAACGGAACCTTCAATATATTGACATCACTTAACTGCTCATTCATTAATAAGTTCTCTGCCTCCTGGGAATGAGAACTCAGCCAAAGGAAACGATGGGGCAAAGAAGTGATAGAAAAATCCAGCCCTTCATTTTCCGTGCCGCCGTCAAACATGACATCGATGGCAACATTCTGATTTAGCGCATGCTTAGTGCCTTTTTCCAGAGGAATCACAGGCACTTCCGAACCAGTGATACCCGGAGCAAGTTTTGCACCTGTCAGCACTTCTTCCACTCCCCATTGTCCGGCAATCCTATTGAGAACATCTCTATGATATTCTGTACTATCGGTGACAAGTATTCCTTTTATCTTTTTGATTCCATACTTATCCAAAATGGAAAAAAGCGAATCCGACTGGCTGCTTGTACTTGTGTTGATCAGGTAATTCACACCTTCCGGCAGGTGGATAACCGCAACTTCCCCTTTTTCAAAAGGCAGGAAAGACAACGCAAACTCGTCTGGTTTTAACTTCAGGTCCACCTGTGGACCAGCTGCTAGTATATTCCCTTCTGATAAAAGAAAAAACATTATCATCAGGAACGCCGCCGTAAACCCTCTCATGACTAACATACCTCCTATTTTATCTCTACAATTAGAGTACGTTAATCATGAAAATTTATCCGATAAAGTCGAATGGATTTCACAGCCACTCTTCGATCAATTCTACCATTTCATGAAGCTCTCCCTGGCGGACTGGCATATCAGGAATGGAGTCAAGGAACGCCTTGCCGTATCTGGCTGTAACAATCCTTCTGTCGAATACAATCACGATTCCCCTATCCGTGTTTCGTCTTATCAGTCTCCCGACACCCTGCTTGAAACGGAGGATCGCTTCGGGCAGAGAGTATTGAGAAAACGGATTTTTCCCTTCGCTTTTCAAGAAATCACTTTTTGCCTGTGCTACGGGTTCATCCGGCGGTGAAAATGGCAGCCTTACCAGCACAAGACAGGACAGATCTTCACCCGGAATATCAACACCCTCCCAAAAGCTGCTTGTGCCAAATAAAATAGCCTTGTCAAATCTCTGGAAGTTCTTTGTCAGCCTAGTCCTGCTTCCCCCAGAAATTCCTTGTGCCATCAACACGAAGTCATCCAGCAAACCGCTGTCTTTCATTAAATCATGAGTTTTTCGAAGCATATCAAAAGCGGTGAATAACACCAGCATCCTGCCCTTCGTTGCCTGAGCCACACCAATTAAGTGCGTCGCAATGGCTTCAACATATTCATCCAATGACACATTCTGTATTTCAGGAACATCTGTTGGAATGAACAGCTTGGTCATCTCATTGTAATTGAATGGGGAAGAAATCCGGACAGCGTCCACTTCATGGCGTGACAAACCGACTTCTTCCTTAAAATAATTGAAAGAATTCTGGACAGTCAATGTAGCCGAGGTCATAATGGCACATTTCTTTTGATCGAAAAACGAACTCTTTAGTTTTTCCCCGACTGCTGCAAGCTGAGACTGGATCAACAGGCTGTTAGGCAAGGAGCGGAGATCTCCTTCCAGCCAAATCACATCGTTATCTGAAGGAAACATAAATACTTCCCGCAAGTTTGATCTTAGTTCCACCCATTCAACAAGGAAGCTGTACATTTCCTCCAAGGAAGCCTTTTCGGAATCATCCAGGAAGTTTTCTTTCTCCTTCAACATTTCCAACCGGCTTTCCATTTCTCCCTCGATTCTCTTCATTTCGGAGACGACTCGTTCCACACACATGATTGCCGGTCTCCATTCACTGGAATTCAACAGCGAATGGGTAAGTCTCATTTGGATTTTTTGGATTCCTTTTCTCTTTTTTGCCTGCTTTAAGAAGAGAGACGTAATGACCGAAAAGCATTCTTCTATTTCTCTGTAAAAATCATTGACATACTGTTCAAGCTCAAAAGAATGAAGTTTCGGTTGAAGTGAATATTTTTCTATCATTTTTTCCATTTTGAACAAAAGTTGATTTTGATCGATCAGCCCAAGCTGCCCAATGACAAACTTGACTGATAGATAATCGATCATTTTGCCGAAGTGGCTTCTCGCCGACTTCTCCAGATGGTGAGCCTCATCTATGATGACTGTCTCATATTCCGGAAGGAGCCGCCTTTCACTCACCAAATCCGCAAGCAGCATCGAATGGTTGGTGACAATCAAGTCGGCACTCTTGGAAAGATTTCGGGCATGCAGATAAAAGTCCCTGCCGATCCATGGATCCTTTTTGATATGCCAGCCGTCGTGCCTGATTCTATTCCAGAATAATCTTCCGCCGCTTGTCAAATTAAGCTCATCCACATCGCCAGTTTCAGTTGATGTCAGCCAGACAAGAATCTGCATCTTCGTAAGAGCAATATCGTAGTGATTCTCTTCTTCTGTCAAAGACTGCTCAAATTTGAACAAATTCAAGTAGTGGTTCTTTCCTTTCAAGAGAACGGCATTAAAAGGGAATTCCAGCATCTCTCTAAGGAATCCAACTTCCTTCTCCAGAAGCTGTTCCTGAAGCTGAATGGTATACGTGCTCACCACCACCGGAACTTCTTCCTGCTTACTATGCAGGATGGCAGGCAGAAGATAGCCTAAAGACTTGCCCACACCAGTACCCGCTTCGATGATGATGTGCTTATTTTCTGTCATCGCTTCATAAGCCTTATTCATCATCAAAAATTGGCCTTCCCTTTTCTCAAATGAAGATATGGCCGTGGACAACAAAGCAATTTTATCCTCATCCTCTATTGGATAAGCCGCCTCTGATTCATCAACACGCACGTGAGGCTGAACCTTCTTCTTTCTGATGGCGATTCCCCTGAAAACCTCCAGTTCCGGATCAATGTCCTCAATCGATTTTCTCTTTTGGGTAAGAATATTGGAAAAAAGCAGGGATAAATCACTTTTCAGCCAATTGGACAACTTTTCCATATGCTCAAGTGTCACGAGCGGAAGTTCTGCAAGCTTCTCTATAAAATGGATAAGCAATTCTGCCGTGACCAATGCGTCACTATCAGCTTGATGCGGACGGCTGTGGTTAAAGGAAAATCGATCGGAAAGTTCCGTCAGTTTATAACTGTCCGCGGTGGGAAGAGTGATCTTCGCGAGCTCGACAGTATCAAAGGAAGGGCCGGTAAACGTATTGTAGCCGGCCTCCTCCAGCTCAGCCTGGAGAAATCCCAAATCAAATTGGACATTATGAGCACAAAAAACAGCCCCGTCCAGCAGCTCCAAAACTTTTGGGGCTATCTCGGAAAACTCAGGGGCGTCCTTAACCATTTCATCATTGATCCCGGTCAATTCCTCTATAAACGAAGGTATCCTCACACCGGGATTCATAAAAGTGGTATACGAATCTACAACAGCTCCATCTTGGACCACCATTGCAGCTAATTGAATTATTTTGTCTCCCTTTTTCGGGGAGTTACCTGTAGTTTCTAAATCTACTACAACTATTTTATGAGGTACCATAAAATCACACAGCCTTTATCATCTCTTTATCTTCACAAGTGTACCATAATACCTTGGAGCAGAGCCAGAAGAGAGGGTGCTGATATATTTGAATGTCTTTGGATAATCCGAGTTGCCATATGTATAGGCGGTTGCATGCCAATCCGCTATCTGTAAAACAATATACCCCCGGACTGGTGGATACATGAGTTTTGCGTTTTGAGCTGAGATATGTGTTGACTCTAGGCGGGTGGAGACACGAGTCACGGGTTTGCTGCTGAGATATGTATTCACATAGGGATTATAGATACATGAGTTATCGATTTTCTGCCGAGATATGTACCTACTCCGGGCGGGTGGATACATAAGGCATCGGTTTTCTGCCGAGACATGTACCCACACCGAGCTTCTGGATACATGAGGAACCGTTTTTCTACTGAGATATGTACCCACACCCGGCTTCTGGATACACGTGTCATCCGTTTTCTGCCGAGATATGTACCCACATTGAGCTTCTGGATACACGTGTCGTTGGTTTTCTGCTGAGATATGTACCCACACCGAGCTTCTGGATACATGAGGAACCGGCTTTCTGCCGAGACATGTACCCACTCCCAGCTTCTGGATACATGAGGAACCGTTTTTCTACTGAGATATGTACCCACACCGAGCTTCTGGATACATGAGGAACCGTTTTTCTGCTGAGATATGTACCCACACCGAGCTTCTGGATACATGAGGAACCGTTTTTCTGCTGAGATATGTATCCACACCGAGGTTCTGGATACATGAGGAACCGTTTTTCTGCTGAGATATGTATCCACACCGAGCTTATGAATACATGAGGAACCGTTTTTCTACTGAGATATGTACCCACTCCGGGCGGGTGGATACACGAGTCTTGGGTTTGCTGCTGAGATATGTACTCACTCCGGGCTTCTGGATACATGAGGCACAGTCTTTCTACTGAGATATGTACCTACACCAAGAGTCTGAATCACGATCTTCAGATTCTCAACGGAAATATGGATCCACTGCGTCTGTGCTAAAAGATACAAAATTCATAAACCTTAAGAAGAATCCAGTACCCATCCATTCTACGCTGACGGGTCATCAGTCCCTATAACCTCGATGAGCTGGTGCCGCAATAACTTTAAAAATGAGAATTTCCCGCTCAAAAAAAGAAGAGGACGAAACCTTAAACGATTTCGCCCCCATTAGCAGGTACTATTTGTGACTAAAAAATTAGTCACTCATAATTTCCAATGCTATCTACTAAAGATCAATATACCGTTGCTTCCGGCTCTGTTCCCAGCATTTCTACAATATTATTCTTTTCATCCATAATGGCCACTTTCGGGACATGAGTATGTGCTTTTTCATCAGGTACAAGCTTATATGAAATGACGATGATGACATCACCTGGCTGTACAAGACGGGCAGCCGCACCATTCAGGCAGAAAACACCGCTTCCGCGTTCTCCCGGTATGATATACGTTTCAAGTCTTGCGCCATTATTATTATTGACGATTTGTACTTTTTCATTTGGAAGCATACCGACATTATCAAGGATATCCTGGTCAATCGTAATGCTGCCTACATAGTTCAAGTTTGCTTCTGTCACTGTCGCTCTATGGATTTTTCCACTCATCATCGTTCTAAACATGGTGTATCTCCTCCTGTGCCGCTTTGATGATAATGTTATCAATCAGCCGGGCTTTATTAAATTTCACTGCTAAGGCTATTATGAACTCACCCTGTAGTTGATCTATGGGTGTTAATTCAGGATAAGAATAAATTTCGATATAATCAATGATTCCGCTGGTTTCCGCACTGATTCTATTCTGGATATAAGAAATAATGCGTCCGGGATCTGCTTCACCTTCCCTGATTAATCTTTCTGCATCTTTCAGGCTTTTATTCAAAACTGGAGCTTCTATTCTTTCCGAATCGGAAAGGTAGACGTTCCTCGAACTCTTTGCCAAGCCATCATCTTCCCTGACCGTTGGAACACGGACGATATTCACAGGAAAATTCAGGTCGTTAACCAGCCCTTCTATAACAGCTACCTGCTGCGCATCCTTTAATCCAAAATAAGCATTATCCGGGCCCACAATATTGAATAGCTTCGATACCACAGTGACAACTCCGTCAAAATGACCTTCCCGCTTGCTTCCACATAGGACCTGGGTCCGCTCGGTGACATGCATTTTTATAGAAGATCCTGAGTACATTTCATCTGCCTCAGGGAGAAAAAGTACATCTACACCTGCTGACCGGGCAAGCTCGGCATCTCTCTCAGGATTGCGGGGATAGCTTTCAAAGTCCTCATTAGGGCCGAACTGCAGCGGATTCACAAAGATACTCATGACGACTATATCATTTTCCCGCCTGGCCTGCTGCGCCAAGGTAAGATGGCCTTCATGGAGAAAGCCCATTGTCGGCACGAAGCCTACTGTCTTTCCTCTTCGCTTTTCTTTTACTAAAAACTCCTGGATAGAAGAAATTGAGGTATATTTTTTCATGTTACTTCTTTCCCCCATATAAGGATTGCAGTTCTTCTTCTTTCATTGTGAAAGTGTGGCCGACCTCTGGAAACAGCCCTTCTTTAACCTCATGATGATAATTCTGGAGTCCGGCAGCTGCCGCCTCGTTGAAATCTGCGTATTTCTTTACGAATTTTGGGATTCTTTCCACCCCATAGGTCATGATGTCATGAAAGACCAGGACCTGGCCGTCCGTTTCGCTTCCCGCCCCAATGCCGATCACCGGGATATTGATGCTTCTCGACACTTCAGCTGCCAGCTGGCGGGGGATGCATTCCACAACAAGCGCAAACGCACCGGCCTCTTCGCATCTTTTGGCTTCTTCTATAAGTTTTTCAGCCGCTTCTGCCGTTTTCCCCTGTACTTTATATCCGCCAAGCACGCCAACTGATTGGGGAGTAAGGCCAAGGTGGGCAACAACGGGAATTCCTGCTGTTGTAAGGTCAGTAATTGTATCAATTACCTTTCCGCCGCCTTCAACTTTGACTGCATGTGCCCCGCTCTGTTGAACGATGTCCGCTGCAGCTTGTAACGTATCGCGTTTTGAAAGATGATACGTCATAAAGGGCATATCCGTCACCACGAAAGTATCGGGTGCTCCCCTTTTTACCGCCTTTGTATGGTGGATCATATCGTCAAGCGTCACAGCAACAGTAGAATCATAGCCGAGAACAACCATGCCGAGGGAATCTCCCACCAGCAGCATGTCGATGCCGGCCTGTTCTGAAAGCTTGGCAGATGGATAATCATAGGCAGTTACCATCGATATTTTTTCATTTTCACTTTTCATTTTTATAAAATCTGATGTGCTCTTCATTTTCCGTTCCTCCTTTTTTATCAGAGGCGGCGAAACAAATTGTAATAAGGCAGCTTGTGCAGTCCCTTCAAGTAGAAAAAGATGCCGCACTAGAGCCTGACAAAAAGGGACCCTTCCGCTAAAAGGCAGAAGGATCCCGTTAAGTTCATTTTAAAGTTTCGACCCTCCGTCCCTGTCCAGTTGGATCAAGGCAGAAATAAGCTGATATATTCAATTTTAATCTAATGGTGCAGTTCATTTGAGATACTGCCCTTCACTAAACGATTATAACAAAAGAATCGGGGAATTCAATAGAAAAAAAGACTGAAAGAAAACGTTTTCACTTTAATTTAATTCAATATCCGCCGAGTACACCTCATGAATGGCTCCCTTTGCATCTTGTATTCTTAAGACGCCGTCTTCATTGATCCCAAGAGCTTTTCCCTGTATGCTTCCGGTGATGGTTCTAGCTGTAATCTGCCTGCCGATACTGACGGCATAACTTTCCCAAAGCAGCTTAATAGGTGTGAATCCTTTTTCCATATATAAATCATAGTATAACTCTAATTTTTCAAACACCTTTTGAATTAATTTTGCTCTTGATACTTTTTCTTCTTTTTCTAAGGATAAAGATGTAGCAATTGATTTCAGTTCTTCAGGGAAATCATCTGCCTTCTGGTTGACGTTCATCCCGATTCCGATAATAATGGAGTTGATTTTATCCGCTTCAGCCTGAAGTTCTGTCAAAATGCCTGTTACCTTTTTGCCGTGCAGCAAAATATCATTCGGCCACTTTATTTCAGGACTCAAGCCGCATACCTCCTCGATTGCCTGCACAACCGCTACAGCCGCTATCAGAGTAAATTGCGGAGCTCTTTGAGGAGGAAGCTGGGGTTTCAGGATGATGCTCATCCAGATGCCGGTTCCTTTTGGAGAATGCCAGCTTCTCAGGAGCCTTCCTCTTCCCTCTGTCTGCTCATCGGCTATGACCGTGGTTCCTTCCCCGCTGCCTTCCTGAGCAAGGGTATGAGCAATTTTTTGTGTAGACGGAACAGATTCCTTATATTCAATCACTCTTCCAATGGCCCTGGTCCTTAAACCTGGGTAAATCTCTTCCCCGCTCACCCTGTCAGGGGATTTCAAAATCCTGTATCCCCTTTTTTTAACAGCTTCGAAAACAAACCCTTCTTTTCTCAGCTCTTCAATATGCTTCCATACAGCTGTACGGGAGCAGCCGGCTATATCTGCCAGGGCTTGTCCCGATAAAAACTCTCCATCAGCTTTCCTGAAGGCTTCCATTAATTTCACTCTTATTGGTGATTGCAAAGTCCTAACCACTCCCTTATGGTTGATTTTTCATTAGGTACTTCCCCTTGTATAACCGCTCTTTCTGTTTTTTCGATAAGTTCTTTTATCCAAGGACCACCGGTTTTACCGGTCCATTTCATCAAATCATTTCCCGACAAATCCAGTTCATCCCTTTTTTTAATCGGCAAAGAATCATGCATATCCCTTAAGTAACTGTCATCTGCTTTTCCAACAGAAGAATTCAGCACCTGATATACCCTTTCAACATCTATCGCTGCCGGCATTCCTGCTAAATAAACACTGTAAGCGGTCCATTCCTTTTCCATTCTTCTGGAAAGGAACGATGAAGCACTTGAGATATATTTTATTTTCTTAGAAGGAAGTCTCCATTGATTCAAAAAGTCAGAAGAGTATTGAGAAAGATGATTCAGCAGCAGCCACATTTGTCCATATGTCAGGTGATCGACTGGCAGGACAGCAGCAGTTCTTACCACTTCGCTTTTCAATTCCGGCAGAAATTCATAGAGCCTGGTTTCTTCCATCACTTTAAAAGAAGCACGTTTATACGGGGCAGCCAGCAACTTTTCAAATTCTGCTGACAATCTTTCAATAGCAATGTACTGAAGAGTGTCTCGGTTGTTCAAAATACTGTTGAAAGTGTCGGCATCAATACTGAAATCCAGCTGAGCCATAAAGCGGACGGCCCTCATCATTCTAAGGGCATCTTCTTTGAAACGTTCATCCGCATCCCCAACTGTACGGATCACCCTAGCCTTAAGATCTTCCCTTCCCAGAAATGGGTCATGGAGCTCCCCTGAACTGTCCATCGCCATGGCATTAATCGTAAAATCCCTTCTCTGGAGATCTTCTTTCAAGGACGTAATAAAAGTCACTGAATCCGGTCTTCGATGATCTTTATAATCATCCTCGCTCCTGAAAGTAGTGATTTCATAGGGAGTTTGGTTATAAACTGCAACCACCGTCCCGTGTTCAATTCCAACATCTATTGTTTTAGGAAAAACCGCCTTCACTTGGTGGGGTAAAGCTGAAGTGGCAATATCAATATCATTTGTTTTTCTATTTAAAAGAAGGTCTCTTACGGAACCTCCGACAAAGTAAGCCTGATATCCTGCGTCTTCCAATTCCTTCAGGACAGGCAATGCCCGTTGAAATAGGTCAGGAAGCATTATCATCACCTACCCTTCTACTGTAAGCTTTCCGTAAATTTGTTCATATTGATCTACAATTTTGCTCCAATGAAACTTTGATCTGGCCGTCTCCAAAGCGTTTTCCGAGAGATCCTGATAAAGTTTCTCATTTGTGAGCAATGACACAGCCTTTTCCGAAACAGAATCAACAGCTCCTAAAGGACAAATATACCCATTGACTCCATCTTCAATCACTTCCGGTATCCCGCCAATGTCAGTCCCAATGCAAGGTACTCCGCAGGCCATCGCTTCAAGAGCCACCAGTCCAAAGCTTTCTTTCTCTGAAAGCAGAAGCATAAGGTCACTGAGCGAATACAGTTCTTCAAGGCTATCCTGTTTACCGAGAAAAAGGACCTTCTCTTTAAGCCCAAGTTCCCTGACCAGCTGGCAGATGACCGTCATTTCCGGTCCGTCGCCAACCAAGAGGAGTTTAGCAGGAATCTCCTTGGCAATCCTGCTGAATGCCTGAACCACATCTTGCACCCTCTTGACACCCCTGAAATTCGAGACATGAATGATGACTTTTTCTTCCGGAAGTAAACCGTATTCTTTTTTCAGATGCTCAGAATCTACCTTGCGATAAACTCGTTCATCGATAAAATTATAAACGGTCTCAATGTCCTTGTCTGGTGTAATAAGACTATATGTCTGGTCGACAAGCGCGTGTGATACTGCTGTAACATGATCTGACTGTTCAATGCCAAAACGGATGGCTTCTGTTAACGATGGGTCGTACCCCAGTACCGTTATATCCGTTCCATGCAATGTGGTGACAATCTTAAGATCGGTATCTGCCATTTGTTTTGCCAGTATCGCGCAGACAGCATGCGGCACTGCATAGTGGACATGCAGAATGTCCAGGTTTTCCCTTTTCGCAACCACAGCCATCTTATTAGCGAGGGCTATGTCATAAGGTGCGTGCTGAAAGACAGAGTACTGACTCACCTCTACCTGATGATAATAAATATTCGGATACATTCTATTAAGTCTGAAAGGAACACTGGAAGTGATGAAATGGATTTCATGTCCTCTTTCAGCGAGAAGTTTACCAAGTTCAGTAGCCACTACCCCTGACCCGCCGACCGTAGGATAGCAGGTGATTCCTATTTTTAATTTCATAAACTACTCTCCTAATAAGTCCTTGTCGACAATCAAAGCGGTATGAGCAAAAAACCCTTCTGCAAATGAAAGACCGGCTGCTTTGCCCATCATTCTTTCCCTTGCCTCTACCGATTCAAGATACCCTTCTGTCAGAGGAGTAGAAATACTTCCCTCCCTGCTGATAAATTGACTTTGATATGCTTCCAGGCTTTTTATTTTGGTCTCTATGTATTGATCTATATCTATGACAAAATCAGGCTTGTGAAAACCGTTTATCATATAAAAATATAATGCTATTGGTTTATGCGGTTCTCCTTCTCCATACTTTTTAATACCAGCTGAAAAGAAAGCTTCTTTCACCAAGGAAGAGGCATTCCCATGATCCGGGTGCCTGTCGGCTTCATATGGAGCAAATACGATTTTTGGTCTGTACTGTCTGATGACATGTACGATTTGATCAATATAGTCTTTCTGTATGTAAAGTCCCCTGTCAGGCAAACCAATGTTCACCCTTTCCAATACACCTAATATGGAGGCTGCGTCTTCAGCCTCTTTTTCCCTTGTTTCAGGTGTGCCGTTAGAGGACAGTTCTGCTCTGGTCAAATCGCATATCACTATTGTCTTCCCGGCTGCTGCATACTTGGCCAGCGTGCCGCCCATGCCGATTTCTACATCATCTGAATGGGCACCGAATGCCAGGATATCAACTTCCATTACCGTCATTCTCCTTTTGCTCCTTCACAACCTCCCGCCAGTGAATATCTCCTCGCTGCAGCCCTCTGATAATGATTTCAGCCGTACCCATATTGGTTGCCAAAGGAACAGAGTAGACATCACAAAGGCGGATGAGAGCTGTTACGTCCGGTTCATGAGGCTGTGCAGTCAATGGATCTCTGAAAAAGATGACAACATCCATTTTATCATTGGCGATGAATGATCCAATTTCCTGATCACCGCCGAGCGGGCCTGACTTAAATCTGTGCAGGTCTAAGCCGGTCTCTTCCATTATTCTTGATCCAGTTGTCCCAGTGGCATATAAATTGTGTTGTTGAAAAATATCCTTGTATGCCAATACGAAACGAATTAAATTATCCTTCTTCTTATCATGTGCGATTAAAGCAATATTCAAAACTTTCACTCCTCAACTCGAAGTAAAGCCCCCTGCGAGATTTACTCTTGCAGATCGGCCTCCGTTTTAATCCAGTATATTCTCCAGTCCGTAAACCAATGTATCAAGCTTCATGACCGTATCAACACATACTTTAACCCCTGACATGAAGGAAGCTCGGTTATAGGAGTCATGTCGGATGGTCAAACTTTGACCTTCAGCGCCGAACATGACTTGCTGATGTGCAATAAGTCCAGGCAGACGAACACTGTGAATGTGCATCCCCTCATAGTCTGCCCCTCTTGCGCCTTCTATTGTTTCCTTTTCCTCAGGATGGCCCTGTACCTTCATTTTCCTTTGGGAAGCAATCATTTCAGCCGTTTTCACAGCTGTACCTGAAGGCGCATCAAGCTTTTGGTCATGATGAAGTTCAATGATTTCAACGTCAGAAAAGTACTTTGCTGCCATTTGGGAAAACTTCATCATCAAGACTGCTCCAACAGCAAAATTGGGTGCAATGATACAGCCTAATCCTTTTTTCTCCGCCAAATCTTTCAATTCAGCCAGCTGTCCCGAGGAAAATCCAGTTGTACCTACCACAGGCCTCACTCCGTATTCCAAAGCTGTTTTTGTATGTAAATAACCTGTTTCAGGGATTGTCAAATCAATCAGGACATGAGGAGCTTCGGTATCAAAGCACTCCTTAATATCTGTATAAACAGGAACATCGGATCCAGAGAAGCCCTCTAAATCACTCAGCCTTTTTCCTTCGTGCTTATGATCCAGCACACTGATCAGCATGAATTCCTCTGTACTTTCTACCATTTTTACAGCTTCCCGGCCCATTCTTCCCCTTGGACCAGCTATCGTCACTTTAATTGCTGCCATTGATTCCTTCCCCCTCTTTTCTTGTCCATCGGTCTTTATCTCTGGTATTAAATTTATGCATAACTGAATTATGTGCAGTTTCGAGGTCAATCCCCAGTGAATTGGCCAGGCATGTGACGACAAAGAGAATATCGCCAAGCTCTTCTTCTATGGTGTTTTCTTCTTCAGTACTTTTTTTCGGCTTTTCACCGTGGTAATGATTGACTTCTCTTGCCAGTTCACCCATTTCTTCTGTGAGTCTGGCCATCATTGCGAGCGGACTGAAGTACCCTTCTTTAAACTGCCCTATGTATGTATCTACTTCGATCTGCATTTCTTTAATAGTTTTATTTTCTCCCATAGTAACACCTCGCTAATTTCTTCTATTATGTTAGCTAAAGAATTGATTTTTGACAAATAATTAAACCATGGCTGCTTTTTTATGTTTCTGTACAAATGTTGTTAATCCGCCGGGGCTGATTATCCTTTTACAGAAAATTATACCTTCTCAGCCATAGTTTGTGCCTCAAAAAAACAAGGGCTTTTCTAACTGCTTCGATATTTCAACAACAGCATTCGGACTCTGCAAATTTTAATAATTACTACTTTTCACATTGCTCTTTTCTCAAGATGCTGCCAGATTTATATTGTAATTTGAATCATGAAGCCTCTTTGAAATTTCAGGCAGAGCATAAGAAAAACTACAGAAAAAAAGCCTTATTGATAGTTTACATCTCTTCCTATATAATTGCTCTGTTATAAGAAAAGAATACGGCGGTTGTCTTCAGGAGCAGGACATCAATGAAAGTGATCACCCTGAAAATATTGAATAATGGCATAAATAATCAGCCGGTATACTGCTCTTATATTTACTTAATGAAAGATTGGAGGAACAATCATGTTACTCGGACTGCGTGTCAAAAATACATTTTTCATCATTCTCGGTTCTGCAATCTTTGCATTTGGACTAGTCCATTTCAACATCCAGAATGAACTGGCAGAAGGCGGGTTTACAGGCATAACGTTATTATTATACTTTCTTGCCGGCATTGACCCTTCTTATTCTAACCTTGCCTTGAACATCCCTATCTTCTTTATCGGTTGGAAATTTTTAGGAAGGCGTGCTTTTTACTATACCATCATCGGTACGATTGCACTTTCTGTATTTCTATGGATTTTCCAAAGATACCAAGTCAGAATCCCATTGGAGGGTGATTTATTTCTTGCCGCTCTTTTTGCCGGAGCTTTTCTCGGCGTAGGACTTGGAATCATTTTCAGATATGGGGGAACGACCGGCGGTGTAGATATTATTGCAAGGCTCGTTCATAAATATGTAGGTTGGAGCATGGGGAAAACTATGTTCATCTTTGATGCCCTTGTCATAGGGGTTTCCCTTATTACGTACTTAGGATACAGGGAAGCCATGTACACCCTTGTGGCCGTATTTGTGGGGGCAAGAGTGATCGATTTCATGCAGGAAGGTGCCTATGCAGCCAGGGGGGCTATGATCATCTCTGATAAGCATGAGGAAATTGCAGATACGATCAATGAAAAAATGGACAGGGGAGTTACCGTCCTTAAAGGACACGGCTCATTCACAAAAGAAAACCGCAATGTCCTTTATTGTGTGGTTGGAAAAAATGAAATTGTACGTTTAAAGAATATCATCAGCTTTGTCGACCCCCATGCTTTTGTTTCTGTCACGGTGGTTCACGATGTACTCGGTGAAGGTTTCACTCTTGATGCAAATAAGAATCCTCTTGAGGACTAAAAAAAGTGCTTCCCGATTGGGAAGCACTTTTTTACTCTGATAAGAAAGCACAGGAGTTACGTATTGGAGTTGGGACTGCGTTTCTGAATCCAGCTCCAAATCCCAAGCTGGCTTTTCAGCTTTCTAATTAATCTTCTCCCTGCATACCTGTGTAAATCATCAGCAGACGAAGCAGTTCAATAAGCGCAACAGCTGCAGCAGCCACGTACGTCAACGCAGCAGCATTCAACACTTTTTTCGCATGGCGTTCTTCTTCATTACGAATCAATCCCAGTGAAACGATTTGATTCATCGCCCTGGAGGAAGCATTGAATTCCACCGGCAGGGTGATAAATTGGAACAGAACCCCGGCAGCCATTAAGACGATACCCAATAGGAACATTCCTGATAGCTGGCTGAAGATCCCTATTAAGATAAACACAAATGACAAGTTGGAGCTGATATTCGCTACAGGGACAAGTGCATGTCGAAATCTTAGAAAAGCATAGCTCTCACTGTCCTGAATTGCATGTCCTACTTCATGAGCAGCGACTGCAGCACCAGCAACCGAATGGCCATGGTAATTATCAGGTGATAATGCAACGGTTTTATTTAAAGGGTTGTAATGGTCACTCAGAAAACCGCGTCCTTCAACCACTTTCACATCGTACAGTCCGTTTTCATTAAGAATACGGCGGGCCATTTCCGCCCCAGTCATTCCTGAAGTAGTGGCAACCCTAGAATATTTCTTAAATGTTCTCTTAACATTCATACTTGCCAAAATCGGTATTAGTGATATTAAAATGAAATAAAGGATAAATCCTCCCATTTCAAACCTCCATCTAGATGTAATTATTGGCTCTTTTCGTAAACTTTGCTGCTATGCAATATAAAAATCTCCATTATTGAGCGAAAATACCCCTATTAAGTAATTCAGGGGAAACATATGGCGCTTGAGATTTTCCCGAAAACAACAATATTTTAGAAAACAGCCTAATTACTTAAATTTTATCTTCTCCAGTATTGGTTGTCAATCCTTTTGCCTCTCAGAGCGGGACTGCTCAGATTCCCCTTTATATTTTCTCCAGCCTACATAAGATAATGTAAGGATAATAATACTCCCTGTGGTGGTGATCACCCACCAGAGCGAAGGGTCTGCTTCATCTTCTGTGAGACCATCGAATAGTTTTTCCAAATCATCTTCCAAGGTATTCAATTCATTGATTGTCTCCGTGCTGCTTCCACTTTCACTTCTATAGCGATCGATGAATGTAATCCTTGAATCAAGCTGCTGTACTTTTTCTACAGGAACATCCAACTTAATGCTTGGCTGGATGATGCTGTACTTTGTCAAAAATTGATTAAGGGTCGAATGATATGCTTCTGTATCTCCCTCATTTGCTGCCGTCTGCATCTGCTGGAAAGCTGACATAATCGGCTTTTCCATTTCGGTCCATAAAGGCTGGTGCTGTGAGGATATTGTATCCATGACAAGCCTGAAAGTAATGACCGAATCGATTCTCTGCTCTATCGACTCAGAGGTATTAGCAAGAGATTGCAAAGCTCCTTCATGCGCCACAGTAAGAATCCGGAGTTCATCCATGGAAAAGGAACGGTCTCTTGCATTCACTTCAGAAAACTTGTCCGAAAAATATTGTAAAAGCTGCTTCGCTTCATCAAACCTGCCCGATTTGGTCATTTGCAAGGCCTCGTCCGCAATCGTATCCAGCTCCTTCAAAGAAGCCTCTTCAGCTGATGTGTGCATAGGAAAGCTTATCATTAAAAGGATGAGCGCTATAAAAATCGACCGTAATAATTTCATACTTGTCCCCCCTCAAACTACTAATAAAGTGTATGAGGACAAGGGCAAGAGTAGACCTCCAAATTCTATTACTGCAGTGGAATTACGCGTCTTTCCACTCTTTGTGTAAAGTAATAGCATAGAAGAATCGAAAATAAACTCAACCAGAATGTAAAGTATCCTATTTCGCTGATATAAAGATGAAGCTGCGAATAGACGGGATACTGCATGAATACGTAATCAATGATATCGTTGTGCAGTGTCCATATAGAAGCAGCAATAATATGCCAGATCCTTACACGGTAATACGGAGAGTAAAGAATCCCCTGAACTGCCATGGCAAAGTGAGAACCTATTAACATATATCCTTCCCACGAAAGGTAACCAGTGACCCCGTATGTCAGCAGATTCATGACAACCGCCCAAATACCATATTTGAATAAAGTTATAATTGCCAAAGCTTCCATTAGAGGCCAATTTTTCCCCCTTAATAAAGCCGCCACCACGAAACAAAAGAAGAGACTCGCTGTAGGACTGTCCGGGACAAAAATCATAAACTGGGGAGCCGTTCTTTCCAATTGAGGAAGATACCAAATGTATCCGTAAATGGTGCCCAGTATATTGATAACAAGCAGCAGGACCAGAAATGATTTATGTGTTAAGTAGGAATATAGTTGAATCATACTTTCTCCTTTTCATATCCATAATCACTATAAACAGTTATGTATAACATTATAAGGAAAAGCGAGAAGTTTTTCATTCCCGTCATGCCCATTATTTCATTCAAAAAAAGATCCGGCATCAGCCGGATCTCTTGTCTTTATTCACTTTCAAGTCCAGCGATGAATGCTGCAAGAGTTTCAAGTTCTTCGTCAGTACCTTCAAACAACCCGGCAGGCATTCCCGGCGGCTTTCCGTTCACTGCGATATCAGCGATTTCTTCTTCGGTAAGCTCTAAGTTAGCTAGTGAAGGTGCAGTCGAACCACCCTGAAGTGTATCGCCGTGACAGTTGATACAACCGTTTTCCTGATAAATCTGGTAGCCTTCAGACTCCGTATCAACTTCCACTTCTGCTACGATTTGCCCTTGCTTCTTAGCTGCATCCCAATCATGGTTAACGACAGATTCCCAAGTAAGGAATATAGTCGCTGCAAGAGCCAGAAGCATAAATCCTGTAGCAAATGGACGTTTCACCGGGCGGCGTTCAACTCCACGGTCGATAAATGGAGCCAGAAGAAGTGCTCCAAATGCAATCCCTGGAATTACAAATGCACCGATGACATTATATGGACCTGATGCATAAGTATACTTCAATAATTGATAAAGAAATAAGAAATACCAGTCTGGTAATGGAATATATCCCGCATCCGTTGGATCGGCAATACGTTCTAACGGTGATGGGTGAGCGACCGTCAGACAAAGATAACCGATTAAGAATACCGCTCCGACCAACCATTCTTTTAATAAGAAGTTAGGCCAGAAGGCTTCCGTTTTTCCCGGGAACTCGGAATAATCTTTCGGAATATTAGGCTTACGTTCTGCAGGCACACGAGAATCGCCTACGAACTTCATCCCTTTCCCTCTATGCATAGTGTCCCCTCCTTTTTAGTTAAAGTGAATCAATAACCTCATTGTATTAAGATTTTACAACGGACCTGAAATCCCTTGTTTACGGATCATCAGGAAGTGAGCTCCCATTAATCCCAGCAATGCTGCAGGCAGGAAGAACACATGGATGGCAAAGAAACGGGTAAGAGTCTGAGCTCCTACGATCGAAGCATCACCGGCAAGCAGGATTTTAACTTGTTCCCCGATGAAAGGAGTCGCAGCCGCAATTTCCAAGCCGACCTTAGTCGCAAATAGCGCTTTCATATCCCATGGGAGTAAGTATCCTGTGAAACCAAGACCAAGCATTACGAAGAAGATAAGCACTCCGACAACCCAGTTCAATTCACGAGGTTTCTTGTATGCTCCTTGGAAAAAGACGCGCAGTGTATGTAAAAACATCATTACAATAACTAAACTCGCTCCCCAGTGGTGCATACCCCGGACAATTTGTCCGAAAGCTACTTCATTTTGAAGATAATAAACAGATTGCCAAGCATTTTGAATATCCGGAACATAGTACATTGTCAGGAACATACCAGACAAAATTTGGATGACTGTCACGAAGAAAGTCAATCCGCCAAAGCAGTAAACAAATGCAGAGAAATGATGTGCAGGGTTAACATGCTCAGGCACTTCGTGGTCAGCGATATCCCGCCATAAAGGCGTAATGTCCAAACGCTCATCAACCCAATCATACATTTTGTTAAGCACGGATTACGCCTCCTTTACTAAATTATTTGCTTCCGGTTTCCCAAGGTACAGAATACCGTCTTTAACTTGTGTTGGATATACATCCAACGGTGATACCGGCGGAGTTCCAGGAACATTGTTCCCGTTTTTCTTGTAAAGACCGCCATGGCATGGGCAGTAGAACATATTTTCATTGTTCTTGTCGCCATTCCAGTTAACTGTACATCCCAAGTGTTTACAAACAGGTGAAAGTGCAATGATTTCATCATTTTCATTTTTGTAAACCCAAGCCGTCTGAGTAACGTCAGAAGTGTACCATGCATCGACTTGCTCGTAGCTGTAATCCACACGCACAGGTTCAGTTGTTATTTCATCAACTCTTTGCTTCGTTGCAATGAAGTCTCCACCTGCTTCCGCTTTCAAAACAGGATCCACTGCAAATCGAACCATTGGCATCAACATTCCAGCAGCCATGAAACCGCCTACACCAGTAAGCGTATAATTAAGGAATTGACGTCTAGATACTCGTTGTTTGCTCATCCTTATCCCCCCTCTATCGTAAGGTCAGTCCGATGGACATTTTTCGCACAAATATAAAACTAGGACATAATAATGATATATTAATCTCTCTATCAGGTCAATAACTCAGTCCTTTAAAAAGATGTCAACAATGTGACTTTTTTCAATCAGCCTTCACTCTGCCATTTTTTCACGATGACATTCAAGAGCTGTTTAACCTGATCATCCATGATTGAATGCTTATATTTCTCATCCATATTATCCAGCGGGATTGAAGGAAGCCACATGAGGCTGCGTTCAAGTTCATCGCTGGTGAATCTCCAATCGCTGTCCGAAGTCAGGAAGAAAACATATTGAAAACCTGAATCTATCATTGTGTCTCTCCATTGCTTCAGCCTCTTTTCTGCAAGGCCTTCTTCTTCGCTTTTAAGATATGTAAAGGAAGGAAATAACATCAGCCTGCCTTTAAATTGATGCTCCAGATGCATGGCTAATAAAGAAATGAACTCTCCTTGTACAGCAGATGTCTTCATTTCCTCATCGAACCCAAGCGGAAGAAGCGGAATAATTGCTGTATCTATATACTTTTTCTCTTTCATATAAGTTTCTACTTCTTTTCCATTCCAATTCACTATACCACACCTCTTATTTGTTCTTCTTGCGGAATATGATATCACTTTAGAGAAGACTTTGAAAGGTTAACGAAACATGGGAAATCCAAAAGTGTAAATATCACAGTGTTTTTTAAAATTAATAGGTGTTTTCAAGTAATACCCCCGCAAAGATTATGCCTAGTGAAAAGTAATAAACGGCTCCACGAGGCGGGCGGTGAATCGAAAATCGGCAGCGGCAGTATAAGTTACAATGCCTTTAAAGACCCACAAAAAAGCTGACAATCCTGTTAGATTGTCAGCTCCACGGTCAAACCGGCAAGTTCTTTAATTTTGAAGTCAATTCCCTGAACTTCTTTTTATCATTTCTATCCAAAGCATCATCGATGGCATCGAGGATTTTCTGTCTCTGATAGGTTTCTATACTTGATTTTAGAAACTGCTCCGCTATAATCCTGTCTTTCTCATTAATTAACAAGTATTTCGGCATGAAAGGATTTTCTTCACGGACCGCGGCATACTGGTATGAAGCATTGGCTTTAGTGAAATTGAGCTGAATATAAATATCCTCATCCTTATTCAGCCTGATATCATGAAAAGATTTTTCAGCATCCGTTGTCATAATGTTCTCTTTATAAAACCTGAACGGTACTTCCTCTACACAATGGGTGGACATGACCAGCCCTCTTGGACAATATTGTGCTTCTTCAACAAAATGAACTTTTTTCATTAGCTGGTCATGGCTCATAAGGTAATTCAGAATCCAGACACACTCACGTCTCTTCAGCTGGTAACGATTTAAGAACCACCGGATGAAATCCTTTTTCTCGTTGACAGATACAGGGGTCTTCATTCATTTCCCTCCTCTGCGTATTTTGTCCTGCAGTGTTATACAGGCAGTCATTCTTCCAACCTTTCAATCATCATAGCCCACTCTTCATTTGTTGGGTCTTTCTGTACCAATTCATTAAATACTTCTCTGGCCTCTCCTCGTTTTCCTTCTTCGATAAGGAAATATCCATATTCCTGAAGAAAGTCTGGATGTTCTTTAAAGAAAGTATATGCAAGGCGGTATTGTTTTAATGCTTCTTTATAATCCTCTGTTTTTTCATATGCTGCCGCTGCGTCCCAATGAAGCTGGGGATCTTCCTCTCCTTCACTCTCCATCAATTTAATGATTTCAAGAACATCTTCGTATCTTTCCTGACGGAGGAAGAGTTTGTTCAAGGTCAGAGCTGCTTCCATATAGCCCTGGTCAAGCGCCAGGGATTCACGCATGAATTTTTCAGCATCCTCTTCCATGCCGAGCTTCAAGGAAATTTTCCCTCCGTGGAATAGAAGTTCCTTGTTGAACTCGTCATGAGTAATCCCTTCTTTCACTGTTTCCAGACTCTTATCAAGCTCCTCTTCGTGTTCGTATGCCTTGGACAGGAGCAGATACAGCGAGTTATAGTCAGGATCCAGTGCTTTCACAGATTCCAATTTTTCTATCGCCTTGGTATAGTACCCCGCTTGATAGGCTGTAAAGGCATAGCCAAACAGCGTATTGATTTCCAAATGCTCATCAAGAGCCTTCTCGTAATGATCCAGTGCCTGTTCAAAGTCTCCCCCGGCACTGAGAGCCTCACCCATCCTTTGATGGACATCCACTCCGCCGACATTCGTCTTTTGAGCTTTAAGGACATTTTCGTAAGACCGGATCGCTTCGAGAAACTTTCCTATCTCAAGGTAAAGTTCGCCAAGCGCAAAATCAATCACTGGTTCTGCCGGGAGAATCTTCTTAGCCTGAAGCAGCTTTTGCTCACTCACTTCAAAAAGCCCCTGCATTTGATACAAGTCTGCTTGTAGCAGCAAGGCCCTCGGATAGTCAGGGTCCCCTTCCCCCATTTCTGAAAGCAGTTCAAGGGCACCTTCCTCATCATCCATTTCAACGAGGACTTCCGCAAGGGTCACAATCAGCTCACCTTCACCAGGGTAGCTTGCTAAAAGCAGTTCGAGCAATTCTTTTGTCTCTTGCAAAAACCCTAAGTGGTAAAGATTTTCTGCAAGTGTAAACTTCTCTTCATCAGTACCTAGATTCTTCACCCGCTTGAAATGTTTTGCAGCGTTGTCAAGGTCTCCTTGTTCCAGTGATGTCAGCATTTCTTCTGCATAGTTCATATCAAAAATCCTTTCTTCTACAAATACTTTTATAGAAGGGTTAATTAGAAATTATATCAAGAGATGATCACGTTAAATAGCCGGGATTTTTAATAATCAATTCTTCCCCGATCCCTGGCTGAAAGAAGCATCTTCCATTAGACATAAGTACTTTACCCTTGTTTACTGTAAGAATTAACATATGATTATCATAAAGAAATGATTGGCAATGGGCAACTATTTCAGAGGCTGGGCTTTCATATAGGTTATAACTAATTTCTCCGCCCACCATGAAATTCCCTTTAAGAGGAAAGATACCAATTTTTTTCAAAATCTGCAGGGGCAGCGGCTTTTTGGTGGAGATTGGTGACTGAATATGCGGAACTCCTTGATCTGATAGGATTTCCTGCCATGAATTTACTAACCTGTCTCTTTTCCTTTTGTCGATTTCTGTTGAAATAAGAGGACAAAAAACCAACGGGTAACCATATGAGGCTTCTTTTACCCATCCCCACGCTATGTTCCTTAGATCTTCTTCTGATGAAAATTCAATAAAAACCGCAGGAATCTTACTCCGCTTCAACCTCCTGATAAGTTCGGGTGTAATCACCTTGGCTTTACACCGGAGGACAATGACATAATCTATTGGACTGCTCAGCAGCGAAGTCCTCAAGCGTCTTAAATTCATTTCAAATTGCGAGTGATAATCTATTGAAAATGACGTAACCAGGGTTGTGCACCCTTTCATAATGAATTCAGTTGTAAAATACGACTTGAAATGGTCAAATTTTAAAAAATCAGGAAGTTCAAGATCTGCCATAACGTGGACAGGCGACATCAAGAAAGGGGAAACATTCATCCGCGGGAAAGTATAACGTTTAAAGTTTGAATTAATTGATCGAATTCTATTATCTTGTATAAGCATGGTGATATCTCTTCTCCGGTCATACTCAATACAGGGTACATTTTCTATAATATAAGCCATCGCCAGCTCTCCCTTCTTCTCTTAAGACAAGCTATGAGAAAAAGAGCAAAGTGATGACAAATTATTGATAATTTAGATTCTCTATTATCCTATGGAAATGCACTGCTAGTTTCCTCAAGAGACACATTCCTCAGTGGGGGGCCAAACGGTATCCGGCGTTTTAGATACAAAAAATTCCCGGCTCCTCTTAATATCCTTTTGAAAACGAAGGGAGTGAACAAATAGTCTGCTGGAGTTCCAAGAGACATCGAAGACCCTGTAAAAGAAATCGAGAGATTCAATCTGCCCCGGACATTTTTGATATAAGAAAAAGGCGTCTCCGTTCGACCCTTGAACAGAAACACCTTTCAGAGATGAATTTTAGTAATGGCTCTTTACGTAAACTTTGCTGCTATTTGATACTAATTCTGAATAAATAAACAAAATTTACTTGAATAACCTAAGAGCTGCTCTTCCCGATTAGATAGAAAACCTTTAGTATCCGGAGAAAAATCCGGCTCTTGAGGGTTTTCCAACAGCCACACTATTTGAGAAAACAGTCTAAGTAATGGACAATGAAGCAAGGTCTGAATAAAACGCAGGAAAAGAGATATTGACGGCATCGGCATTTTTCAAGGTGACTTCTTCTTTGCTGAGCAAAGCTGCCACAGCGAGCGTCATGCCTATTCTATGATCTCCCATGGAATCAACCGTCCCGCCATATAATTCGGTTTTTCCATTAATGATCATGCCATCCTCCGTGCTTTCAATATCGGCTCCAAGGACCTTCAATTGAGAGACAATGGCATCAATCCGGTTGGTTTCTTTCACTTTCAGTTCTTCTGCATCTTTGATGATCGTACGCCCTTCTGCTTGCGTAGCCAGTAAGGCGATTACAGGGAGTTCATCTATCAGTGAAGGGATAATTTCTCCACCAATCTCAATTCCTCTTAGTGACGAAGTTTCAACCGTAATGGTACCCCTCTCTTCAAATTCATTGTTTTCTTTTGATTTTACTACCGTAATATTCGCACCCATTCTTTCCATCACTGTTATGATTCCTGTTCTTGTCGGATTAAGCCCAACATCCTGCAGGACCAATGTACTGCCAGGCACTATTGCAGCTGCCACAAGGAAGAAGGCGGCTGAAGAAATGTCTCCAGGGACTCTAACTTCTGTTCCTTTGAATTGCTGACCACCGCTCACAGTAATCAAGCCATTCTCATTGCTGATATCGCCGCCGAATTTTTTGATCATTGTTTCGGTATGATTACGAGTAGAAACCGGTTCCTTAATAGCCGAAATCCCATCTGCTTGAAGGGCTGCAAAGATCATGGCTGATTTCACTTGCGCACTTGCTACTGTAAGGTGGTAATCAACAGGAGAAAGCTTTCCTCCCCTGATGGACAAAGGGGTGAATTCTCCATTTCTCCGGCCGGCTATATCTGCTCCGAAAAGACTGAGGGGGCCTGTGACACGTTTCATAGGCCTCTTGGCAATGGATTCATCCCCCACAATGACAGAATGAAACGGCCGTCCTGCCAACATACCGGCCATCAGTCTGGCGGTCGTACCGGAATTTCCGACATCTAGAATATCCTCAGGCTCTTTAAGGCCTTCCCAGCCTTTGCCGTAGACAATTACCTTATTATCCTCTTCCTCTATTTCCAGTCCCATTTGCTTAAAGCAGGTCATCGTACTGATGCAATCTTCTGCTTTCAAAAAATTATGGATGACCGTTGTGCCCCTGGCAATCGCTCCGAACATAATAGAGCGATGGGAGATGGACTTGTCGCCGGGCACCTTCATTTCCCCTTTAATCCCATTGCTCATAAAAGCTAACTTTTTCGAAGATTCCATAACAGCCTCCCTAGTTAACGATGTGTTTTAAGTTTTAAAATACTTCAAAACTGGTTTCTTCTATCAAGACCTTTTTACTTCTTTCAAGATCGGTATTGTTCTGGAAGCTGATTACCAGCCTTCCCACAGAGTCTTCCCTCATTTCCAAAACCCTTATGTTAGTGAGGCTGATCTGTTCTTTTGCCAGTAAGCCAGTTATCTCTGCAATAACTCCGGGATTGTCTGGAATATCCACATACAAATCATAGAAAGCAGGTATCGCTCCTTTGCTTTTCACCGGAAGTCCATCCCGGAATGTTTTAGCCTCAGAAAAGAAACGAAACACATTTTCTTTATCTTCTCCTTCAATTCTTTCAATGAGCACATCCATACTTTCCTTCCATTCTCTTAGGAGTTTGAGAAGCACCTGATTGTTCTGCAGTGTAATATCACTCCACATCTGCGGATCTGCGGATGCAATTCTTGTTGTATCTTTAAAGCCTCCTGCGGCGAGCCTCGAGATATAAGGAAATTGATCTTCAGCGCTCATGGCCGTGTGGACCAAGGATGAGGCAATCAAATGAGGGAAGTGGCTGACAACCCCGGTGAGCTCGTCATGATCCGATGGATCAAGTATAAGAAATTTCGCTCTTGTTCCTTCAAGCCATCTTTGAAGTTCTGCTGATTTCTCTTCGGAAGTTCCGTCTCCAGGTGTCAAAATATAATAAGCATTTTCAAAAAGAAGATCTTTAGCCGCTATCACGCCGCTTTTATGCGAACCCGCCATCGGGTGTCCGCCTATAAAGGCAGCTCCTTTCTCTGCCAGCTGTTTAGAAGCTTTCATAATTGGACTTTTCACACTGCCAGCGTCTGTTATCAAGACATTTTCTTTCAAATTTACGCTCTGCAGCTTCTCAATTAACTTTACGATTCCGTTGACTGGTGCAGCTAAGATGATCAAGTCAGCTGCTTCGGCTGCCTCTTCAAAAGAACAAGCTTCTTCATCTATGACTCCGAGTTCCTTTGCCCGCTTCTGCTCTTCCTTCTTTCTGTCAAATCCAATGATCGTGCAGTCAGGGTGCGCTTTTTTGATGCTGATGCAAAGGGAACCGCCGATTAAACCTAGTCCGGCTGCCAGAACTGTTCCTTTCAAGAGTTTCACCTTCTTTTTCTGTTTGTTTATCAAAGTGCCTGCTAGATATTAGTCAGCCGTATTCAGGAAATCTCTGATTGCTTCCAGTAAGCCTTGGTTTTGTACAGGAGTTCCTATCGTTATTCTTACGGCTGTCGGAAAGCCCAGAGCCTTTCCGGACCGGACGATATACCCCTTACTTAATAAGTGCTGAAAAACTTCATCTCCATCAATTCCAAAATCGATCACGATGAAGTTGGCTTGCGAAGGGAAATACTTCAGTTCTTTCTCTCTGCATAGTTCATAATACTGTTCCATGCCCTTTCTGTTTTCAAGCCGGCAGCTCTCTATGAACGCCTGATCTGTAAGCGCAGCAGCGGCAGCTCCTTGAGCAACAATATTATTATTGAAAGGTTCACGCAATGGTTCAAGTTTCGAGATGATTTCTTCATTGGCGATTCCGTAGCCGACACGCAGACCCGCCAGCCCATATGCTTTTGAAAAAGTCCTTGTGACCAGAAGGCGCGGATACTTTTGAATCAGCTTGATGGCATCATAATAATCGCCCGCGGTCACATACTCAAAGTAGGCTTCATCCAACACAGTTAATACATGAGGAGGGACGCTGTTCAGGAAGTTAGTCAAGGACTTCTCTGAAATGTACTCCCCACTCGGGTTGTTCGGACTGCAAAGCCATACAACAGTCGTATTTTCATCAATAGCCCTAAGCATTTCATCAAGGTTGTGGCGGCCATACTCATCCAATACTACCTCTCTTACCTCCGCTCCTTCAATAACAGCATTGTGCTTGTATTGAGGGAAAGTCGGACTTGCCATAACAGTATTCGCACCCTGCTGCAGCAGCCCCCTTGCAATGATTTGAATAATTTCATCTGAACCGTTTCCAAGAATGACTTGTTTTTCTGATACTCCAAGGTGCGAAGAAAGTGAATTTCTGAGTATATTAGCGTAACCATCCGGATAAATGGAATAAGTGAACTCTGCCTTTTTCAAGTACTCTTCTACCTTTGCAGAAAAACCGAACGGATTTTCATTTGAAGATAATTTTACAATGGAGCTTAACCCATATAATTTTTTGACGTCATCTATTGTTTTGCCAGGCTGATAAGCTTTTAAGTTCTGTATTTGTTTTTTCCAATTCACTGTGAACCCACCCTTTTCCTTCAATTCTCTAATGCGTTATCACGTTAAAGCGTTACAAGATTAATACTATCACATAATTCCTGTGAATATCTATATAGAATTGACTGTAAAGCGGTCCAGGAGGACGATGAATAAGAGTCATGGCAAAAAAGAACCGGGTGGCTATCCTTCTGCACCTTCTCTAACACGACGACATAACGAATTCTACCTCAAGAACCTACTGCATGTATCATAAACTTCCCTTTGAATATTCACCCCACAGCAAGCACATAATCATGAGCTTCTTTCAGGTCTTCCTTATTTATCCTTTTCAAAAGAGGCTTGCCGATTTCACTCAGGAGGACGAATTGAGGAATCTTATTTTCAGCTTTTTTGTCTCTTGTCATGACTTCGTAGATTTCATCAAATGAATGCTTAGCTGCAGCTTCAGATGTATATCCCACCTGCTTGACCCAACTGGTGAATTCGGAAAGGTCAAACCGTAATCCAGCGTGTTTCACACTGAGAAAAAGGGCAAAAATCATTCCAGTCATAACCGCTTCACCATGGGAAATACCTTTGTAGCCCTCAAGGTTTTCCAAGGAGTGTCCGTAAGTATGTCCAAAATTCAAATAAGCTCTGATTCCTTTTTCTCTTTCATCCTGTCCTACTATTTCAGCCTTGACGGCAATTCCTTGTTTCAAGGAGTTTATTAGAAATGTTTGATCAATAGAAGTTAAGGTTTTAAGATTTGCTTTCAGCATCTTATAAAAAGCTTCGTCCGATATTAAGGAATGCTTGATGACCTCAGCCATACCAGATCTGATCTCCTTTAAAGGGAGGCTTCTCAGGAATTCCGTTTCATAAAACACGGCTTCAGGATGATAAAATTGTCCAATCATATTCTTCCCCAGCCTGTGATTGACTGCCACTTTGCCTCCTACTGAACTATCATGGGCAAGAATCGTTGTCGGAAGTCCCACAAACCTCACTCCCCTCATATAGGTGGCTGCGACAAAGCCAGCCAAATCCCCGCAGGCTCCGCCTCCAAATGCAAGGATGCACGACTGGCGGTCCAGCCCCTTATCGATGGCAAATGTCATGCAGTCGTCATAGACCTTCAATGTCTTGGCTTCTTCACCTGAAGGTACAGTGAATACAGAATAATCAATGGATGAAGGCAGAGAATTTTTCAGCGTATCACCATGTAATTCATACACTTTTTCATCAGCAATAACCATTATATGCGATATAGGCTTCGCTTGACTGGTCAAGAAGTCTTTAAGCTTGCCTATTATCCCGCTGCCTATGTATACAGGGTAATGTTTTGTTTCTGTTTCAATTTGCAAAAGATCCATAGCTTAATAATCCTTGGACTGCTTGCGGTATTCGGCTATATCATGCTTCAGCCGCTGAAATTGATCACTGTTGAATTGTTCCGTGATAGCATTTGCCAGTTCCCATGCCACAACCGATTCTGCAACGACGCTGGCTGCGGGCACTGCACAGCTGTCAGAACGTTCAATGCTTGCTGTAAACTCTTCCTTGCTTTCAATATCGACACTTTTCAACGGCTTATAAAGGGTGGGGATCGGTTTCATTACACCTTTAACAACAATCGGCATACCAGTCGTCATCCCTCCTTCGAAACCTCCAAGCCGATTGGTTTTGCGATAGTAGCCCTGCTCTTCACTCCAAGCAATCTCATCGTGCACTTCGCTTCCGGGTTTTCTCGCCATTTCAAACCCCAGACCGAACTCTACTCCTTTAAAGGCATTTATGCTCATGACCGCCATTGCGATTTTTGCATCAAGCTTGCGGTCATAATGGACATAGCTTCCTATCCCAGCAGGCATTCCTTCCACAATGACTTCAACGACTCCTCCAATAGAGTCACCAGCTTTCTTCGCAGAATCAATTGCGGCCATCATCTTTTCCGCTGCTTCATCGTCCAAACAGCGCACTGGGGAACTCTCTGTTTTCTCGATTAATTCTTCAATAGACGAATAGGACACATCATTGGCAATGATTCCTCCTATCTCCATAACATGTCCTGCCACCTTGATTCCAAGCTCATTCAGCAGCTTTTTGGCTACAGCTCCAGCCGCCACTCTCACTGTCGTTTCCCTTGCAGAGGATCTCTCAAGTACATTCCTGAGATCACGATGTCCGTACTTGATTCCGCCATTTAAATCGGCATGGCCGGGACGCGGTCTTGTAATCTTCCTTTTGACTTCCTCCTGCTCATCAGGAGAAATCGGTTCAATTCCCATGACTTTCGTCCAATGAGTCCAGTCTTTGTTTTCTACTAATAGTGCCAGTGGAGAGCCCAGCGTCATCCCATGCCTCACACCTCCGGCAATATTAACCTGGTCCTTTTCTATCTGCATCCTCCGTCCGCGCCCGTAACCCTTCTGGCGTCTCGCAAGCTCATTATTGATATCTTGAGCACTAAGGGGCATCCCTGCAGGCACTCCTTCAAGGATCGCTGTTAATTGCGGTCCATGTGATTCTCCGGCTGTTAAGTATCTCATCCAGTCTTTCCCCTTCCCATCTTAAATAATTTTGTATCAATATAACACATTCTCCTATCGAATACATAGAAGATAATCTTTATAGAACGCTGTTTTCCCAATGCTTTTTCGTAGCTTTGCTGCTATTTAATATGAATTTTGCGAAAAATCCCCATTTATTAGAAAATACCCTGGTAAGAAAGAAAAAGCTACTCCCCCTGTCTGAAGAAAAAAATCTTAGTTTTTGGGGACATCCGAGAGCAACAGTATATACGAAAACAGCCTTTCCTAAAGAATGCGCCTTATGAAAGTAATAGATTTCCCAGCTGGTCCTTCAAAAGGCTGCACGCCTCCAGCGAAGATTCTTTACATCAAAGGGTTTAGCATTCAAAGCTATAACCTTTATCCCTATAACCGGTTTAAAAGCACGATTGGCAGCCTCTACTCCATTGCTTTAAATGAAGTTTAATGCAGCCAAAATGCGCTCTTTCCTTCTATTCTCATGAGGTTATTTGACCATGAGTTGGCCGGGCGCTGAATGCGGATAAAAACATAGCTATAAGTTGTACACAGAGGTTGATTAATTATTTCCTAAGCAGTAACAACAAAAAAAACGCCGTTCAAGCCCGGCGCTCCCTTTACTTTTTTCTATAAAAAAAAGTATCTTCTGTTTCTAATCCATATTTGGCAGGGTTGAATATCTGCTCGGTACTACCGACAAACAGCACACCGCCAGGTCGCAGGGCTGAACTGAAATTATGATATATTTCTTCCTTTGCTTCTTCAGTAAAATAAATCATGACATTTCGGCAAACGATTAAATCATGATTGGTTTCATAGTAATCAGAGAGAAGGTTATGCTTCTTGAACGCGACCCTTGATTTAATCTGGGGAGATACATTATAAAAGTCGCCGCTTTTCGAGAAGTATTTCTGCTTAATAGGAGCTGGTACTTCATTCAATGAGCGTTCTGGATAAACGCCAAGTTTAGCTTTTGCAATTGCATTATCATCTAAATCTGTAGCCTTTATCGAAATCTCTGAAAGAGGCAGGTAGTTGGAAAGCACCATGGCTATCGTATATGGTTCTTCACCTGTTGAGCAGGCAGCACTCCAGATCTTCAATCTATTATTCTGTGACAGAAGCCTTGGAAAGATCTTCTCCTGCAAAACCGACCATCTTTTTTCATTTCGGTAAAATTCAGTAACATTGATGGTCATCCTGTCGAGAAATTCATGTAGCAGCGGCGTATCCGAATCTATTCCTTTATAAAAATCCTTGAAATCAGAAAAACCCTTTTTTTCATAGAGAGAGGTGAGCCTTCTCTTCATTTGGGCTTCTTTATATAAGGAAAGGTCAATGCCTGTTTTTTTATGTATATCTTTAGTAAATTGGCCATAATCATACATCATGCATACACTCCAGCAATGGTTAATAAGTTCCTTTCTAGTATAGCGGAATTTTTCAGGAAAAGGGTGAATTTGTAGAAAAATAATAGGTCGTATATTCTATCTGATCTCAAAAATTGCTGCTTTTCTAATCACATAGATTTCCGCTCCTCCTGCAGTTCCCTAGCGGTAAGAAAGGCACTGTTTAAACCACAATTTTTTATACTGAGCCTTCTGAAATCTTTACACTATGTAAAAAGCCTGATCCAGGAAGATATCTCCCAAATCAGGCTTTTTGTTTATTCTCTCCTATCCATATACTCTCTTATGAAAGGAAAGCTTCTATCAAATGGATATTAGTAGATCCACTCATTCATTAATTTAGAGTACTCAACCAACTCTTCTTCTTTGAAGAACAAACCGATTTCTCTTTCTGCACTTTCAACAGAGTCAGATCCGTGAATGACGTTTTTCCCTACAGTGATTCCGAAATCACCACGAATAGTTCCCGGAGCAGCATCTTTCGGGTTGGTAGCACCCATCATTGTACGAGCTGTAGTGATGACGTTCTCTCCTTGCCATACCATAGCGAATACAGGACCAGAAGTGATAAAGTCCACAAGCTCTCCGAAGAATGGACGCTCTTTATGTTCACCGTAATGTTCTTCAGCCAATTCTTTAGAAATGCTCATCAACTTGGCACCAGCAAGTTGGAAGCCTTTTTTTTCAAAACGAGAAACAAATTCAGCAATTAAACCGCGTTGTACGCCGTCAGGCTTTACCATCAAAAATGTTTTTTCCATTTTTCTCCACTCCTAAGTATGTATGTATGGGTCTCTATTTCATTTCCCACAAAAAATGGTATCATTGATTTCACATTTTGGCAACGTTTCCATTTGAAATTTTCTAAAATTTCCGCCTGCCGATGAAATTGGCGATGTCTCTCAGCGTTTTGTTTGCCCCGTTCTTCGGGAGGCCTTCAAGCTCTTTCAAAGCCTTCTTCAAATAGCGTGAACTGAGTTCATGAGATTGTTCTATCGCTCCGCACCTCTTGATATCCTCAATAACAGAAGTTAAATACTCCTGATCTGCAGTTTCATCGACTCTGATAATTTTTTCTTTCAACCAAGGTTCCTGCATCGCAAACAAAACCGGAAGTGTAATATTCCCCTGGAGAAGATCACTTCCGGCAGGCTTCCCAAGCTCTTCCTCACTGGCTGTGAAATCCAGAATATCATCTGTGATTTGAAAGGACATCCCCACATTGTATCCAAATCTGTATAACTTTTTATGTATGTGAGGAGGCGCACCCGCTGAAATGGCTCCAAGCTGGCAGCTGACCGCTATCAGCAAAGCTGTTTTCCTCTTTATTCTTCTGAGGTAATCCTTCAGATCCTGGTCAAAACGGTACTTATCCTTGATCTGCTCAATTTCCCCGACTGTCAATTCGACGATTGCATTAGAAAGGATTTTATGAGCATCTTCATTTTGGATTTTCGTCATATATTCCAATGAGCGGGCGAATATATAATCCCCTGTATACATCGCCGTCCTGTTATCCCACTGAGACTTAATCGTCGGTCTCCCTCTTCTTAAATCCGCATCATCAATTACATCATCATGGACAAGAGATGCACTGTGAATGAGTTCCAAGGCAACCGCTACATTTTTGATGCTGTGAATGTCATATCTGCCGAACTTGGCAGACAACAAAACAAAAACAGGGCGGATGCGTTTGCCGCCCGCCTCCACCAAGTGAAGTGATGCTTCGTTTAAAAGAGGCGAGCGGGAATCGATAGCCTGCTTTAATTCTTTTTCAATGAGGTCGATATCCGCTTTCAGAAACGAATATATCATTTTAAACTTCATTTCATTTCCACCCAGATTTAAATTTTCTATTGATTATTTCTTCTTGAACCCCATATGCATTGCTGCTACCCCGCCGGTATATGGCTTGCAAGCCACATTATCAAAACCTGCTTCACGGAACATGCCGGAGAGCTCCTCCATTCCAGGAAAATCTTTAGCAGATTCCTGCAGCCAGGAATATTCACTATAGCTTTTAGCAAACACTTTGCCGAACAAAGGCATCAGGAACTGAAAATAAAAATAGTAAGCCTGACGGTAGCCAAACATGGTTGGCTGAGACGTTTCCAGGCACACAGCCATGCCGCCAGGTTTGAGCACCCGGTTCATTTCTTTAAGCACATGCAGGTAGTCAGGGACATTCCTGAGTCCGAAGCCGATTGTGACATAGTCAAAAGAGTTATCCTCAAAGGGAAGTTCCATCGCATTGCCATGGATCAATTCAATTTGGTCCATGTTGGAATCACGAACCTTTTCTTCCCCGATTTTTAACATATTTTTACTGAAGTCCAATCCTTTTACCATTCCTGTTTCTCCGACAGCATCTGCCAGTGCCAGCGTCCAATCGGCAGTACCGCAGCAAACATCAAGTGCGGAACTCCCTTTTTCAACGGCCATCCGCTTCATTGTATCTTTCCGCCATCTTTTATGTTGTTGGAAACTTATAAGGGAGTTCATTTTGTCATAATTTCCGTAAATTTTTTCAAAAACGGTATGAACTCTCTGTTCCTTTGACTGGTTCATCCATTAACCCTCTTCCGCAAAAATTTTCGTATCCGGCCTGGTCAGTTTGAGCAGCGAGTGTATCCGGCTTTCCACCCTCAGGCCTTCCAATGGCTGGTTCCTCAGCAGTACGGCAATCTTTTCACCCGATTCATCAATATACTCTGTGAAGATTTCTTCCAGCTGCTCATTAACGCTTCCCCTTACTGATGGGAGAGTACCCTGAAGCAGCAATGCGGATCTCACGGACGGGTGCACTGCCGTCATCATTCCGGATTTCAAGTTGCTTTTTTCATACAGCAGCCTTCTTAAAAACAATACCTCGCTCACAAGTTCATTGCATCGTGATGACCCATAGTGTCCAAGGAAGCTTGTAATTACAGCCGATTCAATTGTCTTGATGCTTTCCATGATATCATGAATGGTTGAATATTCTTGTTTATATAGGGAAATTTTGCTTTCATTCACCATTTTAATTGCTTTTGCCAGTTGATTGATCAGGCTTACATTTTCCAGATCAGAAAGAATTTTATAATACTGGCCGCTGAAATAAACTCCAGCCAGAACAGTCAATTGTCTTTCCTTCAAGGAATCGGTTGGTGAGTTAGAAACCTTTTCATGGGTATCGAGTCCTATTTGGATCAGCATCACAGTCGAGATGACACGGATGATCTCCTTTTCCTCGAGCTGATAGCCATCTTGTAGAAATGGAACGAGCAAAAAGCTGATCCTGTCTTCATCAATTTGAGGAGAATCAATATACTTTTGCAAATAAGAGTAAGATAATTTCTCTTCCACATAGTGTTTTATTGATGCTTCAAGATGAAAACAGTCCAAACGTTTCATAAACCCAAATCCCCATTTCGTATATGTATCTACTTAGTCGTTTCAGCAACAAATATTATAACATAATAAGCTATACCGGGCGAATACATTATCTCCGGCCATGAGTTCACACGGCCGCTGCCTCTCTCAACTGGGATGCCCATTGAAGATTTCAAAGTGCTTCATGGTTCGTTTTGGCGGCGGCAGGCTCTGCATATGATGAAAAATGAATGCAGGACCAATAGCCAGCAGTTTGAGAAAGCTGGACGGATCAAAAGCGCAATCGCCTTGAACAGCCCCAACAGGCAAATGTTCCAAAGCGAAAAATTTCTCTGAGGGTTACTTGACCCCGAGGGGTGTCGATATTACAGCTATAACTTAACCACAGATGGTGATTTTATAATTCCTAAAAAGTAAAAAAAGCAGCAGTACGATTGGGCTGGTTCTGCCGCTGAATATGTTCAGGTGGAAAGGATTACTTTTCTTTCATTTCACTCTCGATTTCCCCGTTACTTGTGATGATTTTTGCTTTGCCACGAACTTTGATGGCGGAAGTATGCTCAGTGAATTGAGCTATCATTACTTCGCCTCTATCAAGCTTTTCGGAATGGTGAAATTTAGTATCCGTTCCCCTGGTCAAGCCTATCACGTTGACCCCATCTTCGATTGCTTTAATCACAATATAATCTGTTTGGTTATTAGCCATTCTCTTCACTCCTGTTTCATGGTTTTGAAACCAATTTATAAAGGGTTTCTTATATTCTTGATGATTATTGTATCAAACTATTTCGAAGAATCGGTGTTTCAACTTAGAAACACTCTTCATTCATCATCCTATCAGACTTCTTTAGCATTGCGGTGAGTAATAGGAAAGGGACAAAACCTGTACTTCTTCCCAATGGTCTATCCTTAACATTATAAAGGTAATAGTAGCACATGGCACTATTACCTCCAAAAAGTGTAATCCCGCCATATACCATTTTCTTTATGCAGTCTTCCCATTTTAAAATAAATTCAAAAAAAGAGCCGCATTGTGCGCGGCTCTTTTTACGCTTTAAAGTATGTAATTATTTTACTGCATCTTTAAGCGCTTTACCTGGTTTGAATGCAGGTACTTTGCTAGCTGAGATTTCGATCTCTTCTCCAGTTTGCGGGTTGCGTCCTTTACGTGCAGCGCGTTCGCGTACTTCGAAGTTACCAAAACCGATTAATTGTACTTTATCACCATTTGCCAGTGCGTTTTGAATACTTTCAAAAACGGCATCAACTGCTTTTGTAGCGTCTTTCTTGGATAGCTCAGCAGCTTCTGCAACAGCATTAATTAGTTCTGTCTTGTTCATGCCATTCACCTCCTCCCAAAGGAAATGTCTCAGTCATGATTCATATAACTGTCTTGTTACATTAGTGAACATATTTTTCGGTTTCTATACATCAGCGAGAACAAAAACCGCAAAAAACGTTGTAGAATCAATGTTCGACATCAATTCTGTTAAAAGATTATCATATAAAAATAAGGTTAGCAAGAATAATCCAAGAAATAATGGGAATCTTTTCTTTTCCGGACCGCGAATTCTTTTTAAAGAACGAATTTTACTGTTATTTTAACGTTTAGAGTAAAAATTTATAGAGAAAAACCTTTTATAGAAGGGGTTGCAAGGACAGCTAATTTCTTAATAAAGCAAATCCGGGAACTATTTTTATTATACAAGGCTGCCTGGCCAACTCCGTTCTGTACTATTTTCTAGAGTAATTGCGGTGATTTACGCAATGAAATTTGTTGAAGGAAGCGAAGATAATGCAGATTTCATAAGCACGTTTCTTTAGTAAAGAGCGGTTTTCGGAAAAATCTCAAAAGCCGTCTCCCTTACGAATACAAAGGTCTTTCGCTCTTTATAGCGCTACTAACAAATACTACAAAGTTACGAAAAACATTAGTAAAAGAAGACTGACCAGGCAGCTTCATTGTGCGGTAAGAAAGACTGAACTAATTATTGGCGAATCTCATTAAAAACAATACAACAGGCTGTTTTCGCAAATATTGTTGCTCTCGGACGTCCCCGGATACTAAGAGTTTAAACTTTATACGGGGAAGAGCAGCTCTTTTCTTATGGCATTGCCAGATTTCATCTTTGTGTTAGGGTTAAAATTAGTATAGAATAGCAACAAAAAAAAGACTCTCTAAAAGAGAGCCTCCTACAAGATGATTGCGATCAGGCCGCCAGAACCTTCATTGATGATTCTTTCCAGCGTATCCTTCAATTTATATCGTGCATTTTCAGGCATTAAGGACAATTTAGCCTGTATTCCCTCCCTGACGATTGAACTTAAGCTTCTTCCAAAGATATCAGAATTCCAGATGGAAAGCGGGTCATCTTCAAAGTCCTGCATCAGGTATCTTACAAGCTCCTCGCTTTGTTTTTCAGTGCCGATGATAGGTTCGAATTTGGACTGCACATCGACCTTGATCATGTGGATGGACGGAGCCACTGCTTTTAAACTGACACCAAAGCGGGACCCTTGACGGATGATTTCCGGCTCATCCAGGCTCATATCGGCCAGCGAAGGAGCTGCAATGCCGTATCCCGTTTGTTTTACCATTTTTAACGCATCTGCTACTTGGTCATATTCACGCTTCGCATGAGCAAAGTCCTGCATCAGTTCCAGCAGGTGATCTTTTCCGCGAATCTCAACGCCGACTATTTCTTTCAGCACTTCATCGTATAGTTCATCAGGCGCATATAAGTCGATTTCCGCAACACCTTGACCCATTTCAATTCCAGCCAGGCCGGCTCTTTCAATATACTCAAATTCACTGAAGTAATGGACAACACGGTCGACATCTCTTAAGCGTTTAATATCTTTGACCGTTTCTTTTACTGCTTCCTGATAATTTTCACGAAGCCAGTGATCCTCGTTCAGCACCATTACCCAGCTTGGAAGATTAACATTCACTTCAAGCACAGGGAACTCATACAATGCCTCGCGCAGTACATTCAGAACATCTGAATCTCTCATACTCTCAACGCTCATAGCAAGTACAGGAATATCATACTTTTCTTGAAGTTGAATCCGGAGATCCTCTGTCTCAGCGGCATGAGGTTTGACGGAGTTAATCACCATGATAAAAGGCTTTCCGACTTCCTTCAGTTCCTCAATCACTCTTTCTTCAGCAACCAGGTAATCACTTCTAGGAATCTCGCCAATGGAGCCGTCTGTCGTGACAACCACACCGATTGTAGAGTGCTCCTGAATGACCTTCCTTGTGCCAATTTCAGCTGCTTCATGAAATGGGATCGGTTCCTCATACCAAGGTGTATTTATCATTCTAGGCCCATTCTCGTCTTCATAGCCTTTAGCTCCAGGGACTGTATAGCCTACACAATCAACCAATCGGATATTAACATCCAAGCCCTCATCCACGTGAACAGAAACCGCTTGATTTGGAACGAATTTAGGTTCCGTTGTCATGATTGTTCTGCCAGCTGCACTTTGAGGCAGTTCGTCTTGTGCTCGTGCCCGCTCTGACTCACTTGAAATATTAGGAAGGACGACTAGTTCCATGAATTTCTTGATGAATGTCGATTTCCCGGTTCGAACGGCTCCTACAACACCTAGGTAAATATCTCCGCCGGTTCTTTCTGCAATGTCTTTAAACAGATCTACTTTTTCCAAGAGATTCCCTCCAATCTTTATCTTCCAGGGATGTTTCATCCGGTTAGCTGTTTGGACAATTTATATTTATGATGTTGTCCCAATTACTTATGACTATTAATATGTTTTTTTTGCCTCCTTATTACTAAAATGGGAAAATAAATGGCGGAGACAAGAAAATGGCAGATCAGAAATGGGAAAACAAAAATGAAAAAACCCCTTTCCTTACAAATATATTTTGCAAGTAAGGGGTTATGCCTATTTCGTCATAAAGACCGGTTCATTTTTATCATTTATGGTATACGGGGGCGAGTAAGCCGGGACGAAAGCGGAGTCTTCCGTCAGTATTGAACGGATATCCTCTCCTTTTTCCAGATTATACTCTTGCTCCTGAAGCTTAATGTTCAAATCATTTGTATAATCCACAAAAATTTCCCCGCTGCCGCTGATTAGAAGCGGAAGATTCTGCTTAGAGTAAGGGCTTACGACAAATGGCTCTTCATCATAACCAATTTGGGAATAATCAAGTGTATAAACATTGTCCGCAATACTCTCTTTGAATGGAGGGTAACCGGCTGAACGGATCCTGATATTGATCTCGCGGATTTTTTCTGCAATTCTCAAGTCAAATATCTTTACCGTCGGTTTTTCTTCCACGTCAATCAAGACATATTGAAAGACTCCTCCATTTTCAAAGGCATTTCCAGGAACCTCGGAAAGATACGGCCCTTTCAGTTTGTTAAATTCAATAGGATATTTTATATAAATGGGTGTGTCCTGGTCCTTTGTTTTAATAGGCAGGATCCCGCTGTTTTCTGATTGATACTTTTCGACAGCAGACTGTACGGCTGCAATTTGATCGTCATAAGGCAGCTGATTCTGCTGCAGCTGCTCCTGGGGATACAGGCAGCCTGTCAGAAGCGACACTGTCAGCACCATCAGAAGTGCGGCGGTAATTTTCTTCAAAGTAACACATCCTTCAAGCATAACTTCATCTGTTGATTGAAACAATACTTAAATTGCTTCTTATCAGTTACATTAAATTCATAATTAACATTTCTAGTTCGTAGGACCGCTTAACACAATATACGCCATCATCAATCCGCCGGTAATCATAAGAACATAAGCTATTAGTGCGGTAACAAAGCGGAAAAAGCCTTTTTTCAATTTATATCTGCTTACATAAATAGATAATATCGCAAATATCATAAAGCCCATGGAAGCAAATGAAACCCACATTTTCATCATCGAAGACATTGGACATCCCTCCTTATATATCGAAAGTATTATATCACACACAATTAAAATGTTAATAGAAAATGGAGATAATTCACGGTTATGTCGTTTTTTTGGATGATTTATTAAAAAGGGACCTTCTCGCAAAGAGTGCGGCTGTTTTAAAAGAATTGGATTTCCGCTCCCCTTACGATAAAGGAAGGAAGGTAAGATAGTACTCAAAAGCTACAATGATTTAGGGATACAATAATTAAGAATTTGGGGTTGAGATGAAATGGAATTCCACTCAAATCCCCATATGAAAGGGAAGAAATTAAAGTAGCATCCAAAAGCAACCTAGTTTACGAAAAGAGCCTTTTAAAAAAACCCTCTTCTCGGAAAGATTGCGGCAGTTGAAAGCAATGAATTTCCGCTCCAATCCTTCTTCAGAAGAGGGATGCAGGGCGAATTTCGAGAAGTTAGTAATCGACCTCAAGAGAATGATATCTGAAATACTTTCAAAAAAATCCTACTGATCTAGGCAGATACAGACAGACAGCCACCCAGACGCTTTAAACAGCCGTTTTCTCTATTTCCTTATATCTTGCCCCCCCAATAGCCAAACCTCCTTATTTACGCCTCTGATTGGCTATTTAAGGATAATCAAGCAGAAAAAAGACTGAAGCGGGAAAGATTCCCTGCTTCAGTCCAAAGTGACAGTTACCCCATCCATGTTTAAAGCTGTTTATGTTCCATTCATCGTATGCAAACAAAAGGTATTTGCATCGTCGAATGCCTATAATTGGGTATTATTCAGTCATTTTTTCTCCAAGAATGTTAAACAGATCTTCCATTTCATGGGTCTTCATTCGTCCCATCAATGAATCAACCGCTTGTTTGGGAGGAATATCATTGAATAAGACATCATAAAGGGCTTGTGTGATCGGCATCTGAACACCAAATTTGGCCGCAAGCTGATGTGCTGCTTTAGTGGTTCTGACACCCTCGACGACCATGCCCATTTCATCCAGGACATCTTGAAGGTTCTTTCCTTTTCCAAGCTGATTACCCGCTCTCCAGTTTCGGGAGTGGACACTTGTACAAGTCACAATCAGATCGCCTATTCCTGTCAGTCCTGAGAAAGTAAGTGGATTAGCTCCCATTTTGGTACCAAGTCTGGCTATTTCAGCAAGCCCCCTTGTAATCAGAGCGGCTTTTGCGTTATCGCCATAGCCCAGACCATCTGTGATCCCTGCAGCGAGGGCGATGATATTTTTGAGTGCTCCCCCTATTTCTACACCGATGACATCCGGATTTGTATATACTCTGAAATGCTGATTCATAAAGAGGTCCTGCACATGTTCAGCCGATTCCATGTTCTCAGAAGATACCGTGACAGTTGTCGGATGCCTCAGGCTGACTTCTTCTGCATGGCTCGGGCCCGAAAGGACGACGACATCTTTTAATCCTGAATCACCCATTTCCTCCTTAATCATCTCAGAAATGCGCATCAAGGTGTCAGGTTCAATCCCTTTGCTAACATGCACAATCGTCAAAGGCTTGGATACAGCGCTCTTCACCTTCTGAAGAACTTCTCTGACAGCTTTAGTCGGAACAGCCAGTATGACCGTCTCAGCACCTTCCAAAGCTTTACTAAGGTCTGTATGTCCCTTTATACCTTCTGGCAGCTGTACACCCTTTAAATACTTCTCATTCGTATGTCTGGCGTTGATTTCTTCCATAAGCACTGCGTTATGTCCCCAGAGGTTGACTCTGTGCTGATTATCAGCCAGCACCATTGCGAGTGCAGTCCCCCAGCTTCCCGCACCGAGTACTGTAACAGTTTTCAAAGGTTTCTCCACTTTTTCACCCTCCTGTCCTATTTTCGAGCACGTGCAATAATCCGGATCGGTGTTCCTTCAAAAACAAATGCTTCCCGTATCCTGTTTTCAAGGAATCGCGAATAAGAAAAGTGCATTAATTCAGGCTCATTTACAAAAACAACAAAAGTAGGCGGTTTTACAGCTACTTGAGTAGCATAAAAAACTTTCAGCCTTTTTCCTTTATCAGTAGGTGTAGGGTTCATAGCGACCGCGTCAGCAATTACTTCGTTCAGTACACTTGATTGTACTCTCAACGCATGGTTCTCACTAACCTGGTTGATGACTGGAACCAGCGTGTGAATTCTTTTCTTGGTTTTAGCAGACAAGAACAGGATAGGTGCATAATCAAGGAAAAGGAAGTGCTCCCTGATATTCTGCTCGAAAGCCTTCATTGTCTTTTCATCTTTTTCTACCGCATCCCACTTGTTGACTACAATGATGACAGCTCGGCCAGCTTCATGCGCATAGCCTGCAATCTTCTTATCCTGTTCGATGATTCCTTCTTCTCCATCGATGACAACGAGAACCACATCAGAGCGTTCAATTGCTCTTAAGGCACGCAGCACACTGTATTTCTCAGTGGATTCGTATACCTTCCCTTTTTTCCTCATTCCAGCTGTGTCGATGATCACATAGTCCTGCCCGTCAACCTTCAGCCTGGAGTCAATGGCATCCCGTGTTGTGCCCGCGACATCGCTGACAATAACGCGATCCTCACCCAGCATGGCATTGACAAGGGATGATTTCCCTACATTTGGACGGCCGATCAAAGAAAACTTGATCACATCTTCTGCGTAATTGTCTCCTGAATCCTGCTTGAAATTCCTGGCAACTTCATCAAGCAAGTCTCCAAGGCCGATGCCGTGCGATCCGGATATCGGGAATGGTTCTCCAAATCCTAATGAGTAGAAATCATAAACCATTTCCCTCATCTCCGGATTATCGATTTTATTGACTGCCAATACGACAGGCTTTTTGGAACGATAAAGAATTTTCGCAACGATTTCATCCGCTGCGGTCACTCCTTCGCGGCCATTGGTAAGGAAGATAATGACGTCTGCTTCATCTATGGCGATTTCGGCCTGTTGACGGATCTGTTCAAGGAACGGCTCATCGCCGATTTCAATTCCTCCAGTATCAATAAGGTTAAAATCATGAGTCAGCCAGTCAGCTGAGCTGTAAATCCGGTCTCTTGTCACTCCGGGAACATCTTCTACAATGGAGATCCTTTCTCCGACGATGCGGTTGAATATGGTCGACTTCCCTACATTGGGACGTCCCACAATTGCAACTACAGGTTTTGACATACTGTTCACCCTTTCTGTTTGTTAGGTACATTAAAGGCCGTTTTCATTCATCTGTTTCGTTTTTTAGAAGCAATAATTCCTAATGTTAATTGCAGGCTTTTTTCAAAAGGTTATATTTACGTTTCAGTGATTTTTTATAAAATTCAGGAAAAGAGCCTGAGTTAATTAATCATCATATCTTCTACGATTCATAATGCGTGTCAGTAGTGACTTCGGCTAATGATGCAGGCAATCCTCTATTTTTTTGAGGATAAATTAAAGACTGACCTTTTAAGGTTTAATCTCCTTACAGGCCAGCCCCCTTAACTTCGTTATTTTATCAGTAAAAGCAAATTCTAGCAATTAATCTTCCTATTATCTCTGTTTTAAATTTTTTTCTTAGAGCTTTAACAGGAATCTTTGAATAACTAGTGCCTGACGATGATGAACAAGCCATCATCCAATTCATGGGCTATCCCATCAAGAATTGCTTCCAAGTTCGCAGAAACCTTCAGCAGCTCTTCTTGTGTCCGGCAATGAAATACAGCCGTCCCGCTTGGCACCTTTTCGGGGTAGGTGGTGACTGCAGCGAGTATAAATTTGTCAACAGTACTCATTTAAGCTTCCTCCCCTTTTTGTTCGCTTTAGATTCAGTCGGCATCCTGATTGCATTTTCAAGGGTCGGTACCTGTCCCAGGACCGCAATCGCCTTTTCAACATCCTTTTGCTGCGGAAGGACGAATACGCCGACCCGCCCATCATCCAAGTCCCTCTTGGCTAATGGAGTCAGCGCCGGTGTTCCTGAATCCTTATAAATCCCTAAGGTCGTCGACATATCATGTAAAATCGCCTGTCTCTGTCCCAGATTGGCAATCGTGGATCTGGAGTCAAAAGATTTTGGAGTCAGTAAAAACCCCATCCCATATCTAATTATTTCTTCCTGCCTGGCCGGCAAACCAATATTCATGATATAAATGTTATCCACGTAAAGGCCTGCTCCATCAAAATGCGGCTGTACAAATTCGATATTGACAATGTCCTTCAGCTTCCCTCCGGCCATCAGCCTGTGGGCAGCTATTATGCTGATAATCCCAACGACTACAGCAGCCCAGAAATTAACGACTAGGTAGGCCAAAGTCGTCAACAACGAAGCAAATATCACGAGATAATTACGACTTTCAAATGCTATAGCAATTCCCTCAATATATGTTGCACCTCTTGGAACCAATTCAAAGGCGTCAAGCTCAGTCAATGTATTTCTTTCCATATTACGCACATCCCTGAACTGGGAGGCTGCCACCGTTAAAAATGTGATGGCTGTAAAATTTTCTTCCAGCAGCGCAGGAACCGCTATGGTACCCAGCCCTGCTGCAATAAACCCAAGCGCGATATGTATGATTTTGCCATGTAAGTAAGTAGGGTATTGGCGGTAGTCTGTTCTAAGCATGTAAACCCGGGTTAATGTTCCAACTAGTACACCAAATACCACTGGATAAACATATTCATTCATAAATTCTTGACTTCTCCTTTTTTAAGTGCAGTTTTTATGAAGCTCGATTGGGTGTTGGTTAATAACTGTAATAGGTGCACAACTGCTCCGCTGACCGCTATTATAGAAAACAAGTCAAGAAAAAAATGTCCTCCTGCCGCATACGGCAGCTTATGCTGCAAAAAAACAACACCCGTTAGAAACTCACCTATAATCAAGCCGATAACTAATGCAAGCAGTCTTTTCTTCACCTGTTCAGCGTCACTGTATAACAAATAAGAAATAACCAGGAGTATAGCTGTAACCATTACCTTCTCATCAAAAATCATTATGATTGGATCATAAAAGGATAAGAGCTTGAAGCTTGAATATGATAAACCGATGATAAAGCTGCTTATGAATAAAAAAAGCTTTTCTGTAAGGCTGTAATTTCTGATCATCAACATAGAAAACAGGAATATTAGAACAACGGTCAAGCCTGCATGCTGTCCTGGCAAACCTATCCCGTAAGGAAAACTGATTATCAAAATTAGAGAAGCGGCGGAACCCCTGAAACGCCAACTGTTTTTTTTACTCAATAAAAATGTACTGACGATCCATCCTGCCCACATCAGCCACAAAAAAATTAATCCATTCATGTACCTACCTCCTATTATTCCATTATGGAAAATCTTTATGTAATCCATTCATGCATACTTGAAATCTTCTGAGAAAAAGTAAAGAGAGGAGGTGTGGCTGAAATGGGAAAAGACCGTCAGGAGAAAAAGTTGAGACAGAGCGGGAGAGTTGAATCTGACCGAGACCAGACTATAGAAAAAGCTGGAGCAACCAGATTGGAAGGACCAGAGGAATCCAGGCGAAGACAAAGATAACTGGTGAACGATTTGAACGACCACTAACTTTGAGTGGGTAAGGACATTTGAATTATGAACAGACCTGTATGACAAACGTAAAACGTCTAGAGCTTCTCTCTAGACGTTTTTCCTGTTTGTATAAGTTTGCTTAGGGTTTACGACCAGATTGTAAGGGCTACTTGATGAAGCGCTGAACAAAGAGTGATCTCGAGTCAAGGAGATGGACTGCCAAAGGTTTAAGCTGATAGCTCGAGGAGATGTTTTGCGCAGTATTTACTTTTATGCTTCCTGTTGGGTTCTTATGGTCTGTTGAGACCCTTTTTTTGCTTTTGTCCGCTTTCATGGGTCTCTTGATGCTTCCTTGAGACCCCTTCTTTACTCATTTTACTTCCTTGGTTCTCTTTAAGCCTCCATGAGACCCTCACTTTATTTTTTCATTCCATTAGCTTTGATGAAGCCCCAGAGAATCCTTCTCTTCCCTTCTTCCCATTTATCACCCTCTGGAATACACAAAAAAGCCGGCCAAAATGGCCGGCTTTTACTATTACTTTTTAAAATTCTTCAATTTATCCCCGATCATATCACCAAGCTGGAAGCCAGTGTTTTCTTCAGGCATTTCATAATTATCATAGTCATCAACAGGCTTTTCCGCAAGTTCTTTGATGCTCAATGACAGACGCTGGTCATTTTCATTCACATCAAGCACCTTCACTTTAACGGTTTGGCCCTCTTCAAGTTCTTCATGAGGGGTGCCTATATGCTTATGTGAAATCTGAGAGATGTGTACAAGCCCCTCTACTCCAGGGAATACTTCTACAAACGCACCATAAGATACAAGGCGTTTCACTTCACCCTCAAGAACTTCACCTCTTGGGGCTTTGCTTGCGATGTCATTCCATGGCCCAGGCAGGGTTTCTTTAATAGAAAGAGAGATTCTTTCATTATCCCTGTCTACGGACAGTACTTTAACATTGACCTGCTGGCCTTCCGTTACCACATCGGATGGCTTTTCCACATGCTCATGTGAGAGCTGGGAGATATGGACAAGGCCGTCAACACCGCCGATATCCACGAAAGCACCGAAATCAGTCAAGCGCTGTACTGTTCCTTCAAGCACTTCGCCAGTCTGGATTTTGTCCAGGATTTCTTTCTTTTGCTCTTCCTTTTGTTCCTCAACGACAGCACGGTGAGAAAGGATTAAGCGGTTTTTATCTTTTTCAAGTTCTACAATTTTAAACGTAAGTGATTTTCCTTTATAATCACTGAAGTCTTCCACATAGTGATCTTCAACAAGTGAAGCAGGAACGAATCCGCGGACACCAAGATCGACAACAAGGCCGCCTTTTACAACATCCTTCACTTCAGCTTCGAATACTTCTCCGCTTTCAAAACGGTTCTGCATTTCATCCCATGCCTTTTCAGCATCGACTTTGCGTTTTGAAAGGACTAAAAGCTCCTCTTCCACTTTTGTTACGATTAAATCAAGTACATCGCCTTCCTGGCAAGCATCAGAAGCTTTTTCAATATGGAGGCTGGATAATTCACTGATTGGGATAATGCCGTCCACTTTACTGCTTTCTACATCTACCAGGACCTGCTTTTCTTCAACTTTCGTGACTGTTCCCTTAACCTTGTCACCTACTTCAAGGTTATTTACTTCCACTTGGTTCATGTCTTCTACCATATGTACTCCTCCTTAATCCATGACTGCTAATCTTTTTAAAGTGAATGAATTCACATTTCTTTAAAAATATTCTTTCTATTAACTTCTAATAAATAGCCTCATTTGTCAAGCAGAAAACCTCAATCATGCTCATCCAAAAGTTTTTGGATATCTGCCATTATAACTTCTGTAACTTTTTCAGCGTTTGCCTTCTCAGTACGGAGTCCTTCAATGTCGACAGGCGGCCCGAAGACCACTTTCAGTTTTCTGAAAGGTTTGTAGGAGCCAATGATTGCACAGGGCACTACAGCAGCATCCGTGCGCAAAGCAAAGAATCCCGCGCCAGCAAGCCCTTTACCTAACTTTCCGGTTTTACTTCTAGTACCCTCAGGAAAAAGTCCTAAAACATTATTTTCTTTTAAAATTTTCATTCCTGTCCTGAGCGCCTCTCTGTCACTCATTCCCCGCTTTACAGGAAAGGCATGTACGTGCGGCAGGATTTGCTTCAGGATCGGCGCCTTGAATAATTCTTCTTTTGCCATAAACGCCACCGGTCTTGGACAGCTAATGCCCACTACAGGGGGGTCCAAATTATTGATGTGATTGCTGCAAAGAAGCACTCCTCCGTCTTTGGGGAAGTGTTCTGTCCCCTGGACCTCTATTCTATAAAGAGGTCCCAGGATGCTTTTCACCACACCTTTAGCAAAATAATAAAATTTCATCAGGTGCCCGTCCTTTCTGATGCCAATTTCAGGATTTCGGCGGCTACTTCTTCGATTCCCAATGAAGTAGTATCAATTTCAACTGCATCGCTTGCTTTTTTTAGAGGAGAAACTTCTCTTTCAGAATCAAGCTTATCTCTTTGCGCGATTTCAGTTTTCAATTGTTGGAGGTCAGAAGGAATACTTTTTGTTGTATTCTCACTGTGCCGCCTTTTTGCCCTCTCTTCTACACTTGCAAGCAGAAACACTTTCACTTCTGCATCAGGAATGACATGTGTGCCGATATCCCGGCCATCCATCACCACTCCGCCTTCATTGGCAAGCTCCTGCTGCCTTTTCACCATTTCTTCCCGGACCAGACGATGTTTGGCTGTTATGGAAACTGAATTAGTTACTTCATTCTGCCTGATTTCATGTGTTACTTCATTACCATCAATGTAAACAAGCTGTCCTTCCTGGCCTGGTTCCAAATCGATTTTTGTTTGAAGAAGCAGTTCATGCAGGCTGTCTTCATCATTTAAGTCAACCTCTTGTTGTATAGCTTTAAAGGTAATTGCCCTGTACATTGCCCCTGTATCAATATAAATGTATGAAAGATTCTCAGCGACGATTTTTGCAACCGTGCTCTTTCCGGCAGCTGCCGGGCCGTCGATCGCTATCCTTAGTTTCTTTTCCATTAAAAAACACCCACTTTATATTCTATTGCTTAAATCCTCGTATATTTTACCATAAAAAAATAATTACAAACATAGTATGTTCCATTCTGCATGAATCGCCCTTTTCCTGCCTTTTTGTATTGATTCTCACTTAAGGCGGGCTCAAAATCGCATGCGCCTTGTCCAGCCCCGACAGGTAAATGTTCTGTTTTCGAGTACAAAATTAACAATTACACATCAAAAGGAGTATTAAATTGCATTGATTTTAAAACTCTGTTTTTTTGTTGATTTAACGGTATTCCCGTTGGTAAATCTGTTCCATTGGCAATACAAAATGTACCCTAAATAGCAAATGACAGAACTTTTTTGTTTTTAAAATTTGTGTCCCAATCTCCTCTACACTTTCAATCCCATATTAATAAGAAGGAGAGTTGTTTATTAAAAATCTAGCAATGATTTGATTGCACCTGGAGTGGAAATCAATAAAATTGTTTTTTTGGGGGGAGAATCACTCGACCATTTCTTTTACTAAATAGAAGTTTGTACTTCAAATCAGAACCCGTTAGTCTTCCCTATTATTTTCTGACTGATTATTATTTGTTCCGTAGAGTCATGCGGTGCAGCCGCGGGTAACATAATTATAGTTTTCCACAGAGGTTGATTTTATGAATTTCAAAAGCAACAAAAAAAGAGAGAGTCATCAGTCTCCCTCTGTGCTGTTATTCAATACTTCGATGATTTCAGAATGCTCCTGCTTGTTGACTCCTTCATAAAAGGCCAATTTATTCATTTCCGGCAGAAATTGAAAGGCATGGACAGCTATTTGAATAACGAGAAGCAGAATAAAATGAAAAAATGCGAGTTTAATAATAATTCGTTCGACTGCTTTCATTTTTATCTTCCATTCTTTTAGGTTTACTAAAAGTATGGGTTATCCTGATATTTTTTATTCTTTTCTTCATACTTTTCATTAACTACTTATCCCCATTGGCCTTCACTTCTCCACAACCTAACTGTTTTTTCTAACCTTAATACTCAACCAGCCCTTTATTTCTTAAGGAAAGCTGCCTCTCAAAACAAAAACGAAGGATGTTCTGCTGTTGATTGTCTTTAAGTTCGTTGAATTCGAGTGAAGCAATCCTGCCGGATCCCTTATCCCAGACTCTGACGACTTTGCCGGGAACATTGAAATAATGATATTCCCCTGTCTGCATGAGCAGCACCAGTATAATCTCCACTTCCATTCCTGCCTCATACCTATGGTCTTTATGAACCTTGACCGCGCAGCCTCCTGCACTGAGGTCTGTTGTGATGGTCGTGTAAGAGGCTGATGGGGTAATGACAGCTGCATCCACCGAAGTTTCAACCCGTACAAACTGCCTTCGCTGTACCTTAACCAATTCACCATCGCCTGGATAGTGGAGGCAGATCATCGGAATATTGCTTTTCTTTCTTCCAGTGACTTCTGTTTGAAAAGAAAAGACAGTATTTTCATTATAAACAAAGCTTACTTTCAGCTGGGTTCCATCAATCAAAAACACAGTCCTTTCCGTTTCCGTATGAACAGGGTAATCAATATATAGCTTAGAGTCTTTGAATTCAACGGCTTTACATCTGAACTTTTCGGCTTTATCCGTCTGGATTGGTTCTAACGTCAAAGTGGTACCTATTTTTAACATAACTACACTTCCTATACGTTTGCAGCATTTCAAGCTGTGATGAGATTTTTTCAAAATTCAACCAATAAATTCTTATAGGTATATTATGTCATGATTTTTTTATTTCTGCCATAGTTTTTATGAGTTTGTACCTATTTGATTTGTATGCCATGAAATTCTACCTGAAACACCACAACCCATACAGCCCTCACCCCGGCTTGGATACTTTTCTCACGTAAAACCACCCAGGTTATGCAGCCGCCAGCCGCTTACGAATCTGCACCTCCGCCGCCTGAGGCTCACCTGGTTTATAGAATGAACAAAAACCAGGCAGCTGGTCCAACCTGCTGCCTGGTTTTCTCTTACACCGTTTCTTCAAATATTGGTTCAGCATTCTTCAGCTTCTCTACTTTTTCTTCAATGGCACTGTCTGCGTTAATAAAAATTCTGTAAGTGTCATTTCCTAGCATTCCTAAGAATTCATAGCATAATACTTCTTCATTCAGATCATTGACAATGACTGCCAGTCTGTCTTCCATAATTTTTACCTTCGGGTTAATTTTACCCTCTGCTTCACTCTTGCTGATCTGCGGTTCAGGTATTTCCCGGTCCTGATGATTTTTCAGGAATTCCTCCGCTGCAAATCCGATTACCTGGCCATTATCAAGTGCCACCTTCAGCTTTAATGCATCCGGATAAACGCGCACTCCATCAATAATAGTGACAAAAGTAAACGTTCCGACATTGTCATACTGTGCACTTTCAAACAATTCCATATCTTTGAACTCATTGTCTTTAAGGAACGATACGGCTTTATTCGCCGCTTCATTCAAACCAATGTTGTTTTCTTTCACTTCACGGTTATGAATAAAGTAAATCGGGTAACCGCCCTTCTTAGTCACATCCATACTTGCTTCGCTGTCCGTGTTTTGCATAGAAACACTATAAAACCCGAAGTTTGCGCCTTTTCCATTCTCGGTTACTTTCACTTCTTTTACATCCTTGATTTCTGTGTATTTCTTCATAATATCGACAGCTTTTTGTTTAGAAATCGGTTCACCTTTTAAGTTCTTATAATCATCATTTTTCTTTTGAGTGTTGACGAACGTAGGTCCTCCAAAATTGGCTTCATCGTACCCGTCAACCGTCTTTTCAACCGTTTTAAAACCGTCGATGATCGTATTGTCAGCCTGTTCTTCACCAGTAGCCAGCGCCAGCTCGACATCCATCCAGCGAAGATTGTTCTCGATGACTAGATGCTGAACATTCCTTAACTCTTTTTGAATATCTGCACTTTGCTCATACAGTTTTTGCAGGGTATTGTATTCATCATCAGACAGGGGCTCTTTATCCAAGTCCCTTACTGCAGCCCTGTAACTGAAATCACCGATATTCGCTAAAAATTCTTCTGTTTTGTTGAATGGAAGAAGCGTAAGCGGGAGCTGCCCGACATCACTATGTGCCTGAGAAGTCAGCCTCCATACATCTGCTAGTTCAGGCGAGAGTGAATTCCTTGAATTCATCGCAAGTGTAGTTCCTATTTTGTCATGCAATAAATCGATTTGGTAGGTCAACTCATGAAATGCACGCTGATAATTATTCTCAGCGTTAATGAGTATAGCGTTTTTCTCTTGATGTTCCTGATAACCCCAGTAAGCTGTTCCTGCTACTCCGATCGTCAGAACTGCAATCAATATACCTCGTATCAATTCTATTCACCTCTTTAGTTACAGAATATGTGTTTTCCAATTTTTTTGATTTGAGGTCTTGTCCAGATCCATTTACTAGTGGCGGTGACAGGGTTAAAGTAATACTGAGCGTTCTCTGAAGGGTCCCATCCCTGAATGGCATCCATCACTGCTTCTTTCGCTTTTTCATTTGGTGTGAGCCAGATTTGTCCATCTGCAACTGCTGTAAATGCACCCGGTTCAAAAATGACGCCTGAAACTGTATTTGGAAATGATGGACTGTCGATTCTATTTAAAATGACTGCAGCAACTGCAACCTGCCCTTCATACGGTTCACCCCTGGCTTCACCATAAACCGCATTGGCCATGAGCTGAATATCATTCTGCGAAAATCCGTTCGGCATATTGACAGCAGTGGGCTGTTTTGGCTGCTCTGCCTGCTGTGGAGGAGTTCCCTGCTTGGCCGGGGTACCGCCGCCACCTTGTCCGCCGCCTTTCGACTGGCTGGATAAATCGGTTCCGCCATAATGGCTGAAATCCTTGCCTTGATTAATTTGTTTCTTCACAAAATCTTTATTATATTTGGATGCTTTGACAAGTTTATCTTTTGTTTCCTGCCCGGCAAGTCCGTCGATGGGCAGCCCGAATTCATACTGAAAGTTCCTTAGAGCCCAGTATGTACCCCAGCCGAACACCCCGTCGATTTTTCCATTATAGTAGCCGACGTACTGCAAGCGCGATTGAAGTTCGATAACATCCTCGCCAGTTGCTCCTTTTTGGATCACCTGATTGGAAAATGCCTCAGCGTGGTCAATCTCGCCCTTGAATGATAAAGTTGTTAATATAAGTACCATGAGCAGAAAGACCGTTAACAACTTGATACGTTTTTTCATCATACTACCCTCCAAATCTTGTATTAACATTAAGGCTAGTTTCTGTAGTAAAATCCATTTTATACATACTCAGGTGTTCTATTTCCGTTTAGGAATGATAAGGAACAAAAGCGGAAGCGCCTTGTCCAGCCCCGACAGGCAAATGTTCTCAAGAGAAAAAAAGGCGGTCTTCCCTTTTATTCTCTTGAGGTTATTTGACCCCGAGGGGCTAGGCGCTGCAGCTGGCCGCACATCAAATACTTAAAAGTTATCCACAAATGTAGATTCTAATTTCCTTTGCAATCAAAAAGGCCCCCATTCAGTCTTTACTGAATAAGAGGCCTATATTGAGATCTTTTTATTGATATCATTTTGGTCATAATGTGAAGTGGTCATGCGGTGGGCGCTCTTGATTTTCCTAATTCCGGTCCACCATAGAAACAGCATGAAGGGAATCATGTAGAAGATCCAATTCTTACCTGAACCAAGGATAAAATCATAGGTCCCATGCAAAATGAATGGAAGAAAGAAAGAGATGAAGATACTTCTCCATTTCATTTTTTCGCCCGCAAATTTTGCTTTGCCGAGATAATACCCCATTAGTACACCAAATAATGCGTGTGCGGATACAGGAAGCAGCGCTCTTCCAATGGCGAATTCAACTCCATGTGCTACAAGATATAAAATATTTTCAACAGTAGCGAAACCAAGCGAGACACTTGCTCCATAAATAATTCCATCGTAGGGGTCGTTGAATTCAACATGCTGAAAGACTGCAAAAAACAATATGAACCATTTAAAGAATTCTTCTAAAAGCCCTGCGGAAAAATAAGCATGAATCCATGGTGAAGAAACAACGGCCTCTGCCTGCAGTACATATTGCAGGAACATGAGGGGAAAAGTCAGAATTGCACCATACATAAACGTCTTAATGATGAAGGAAACCGGTTCTGATTCAAATTCATCACGCAGATAGAAATAGCTGAGCAGTGCCAGCCCCGGTGCAAAACCAGCTGATAAAATCACCAGCATATAATTTGTCCTCTTTTCTTTCTGTTTTCTTAATCGTATCATGTAGAAGGAAGAAAGAAAATATCAGAATGCAATTACATAAATATATTCGAAGGAGATGAAGATTATTTATGAAAAAATATATAGTAGTCATACATACAGGCGGGACCATTTCCATGATGGAAGATGCGGCCACCGGTTCAGTCCAGCCCAGTGAAGAAAATCCTTTGTCCGCACATTCTTCATCCCTGAGCCAGCTGGCTGACATAACAGTAAAGGAAGCATTTCACCTGCCTTCCCCGCACATAACACCAGATCATATGCTGCAGCTGAAAAAGATCATTGAAGAAGAATACAAGAAAAACAAAATTCAAGGAGTTGTCATTACGCACGGAACCGATACTCTTGAGGAGACAGCTTATTTTCTCGATTTAACTGTCGACTTGCCCATTTCCGTTGTGGTAACCGGCGCCATGCGGTCGAGCAATGAGATTGGCGCAGATGGACTTTATAACCTTCTCTCTTCGGTTAAGGTAGCATCTAATGAAGACTCTGCTGACAAAGGCGTTCTCGTCGTCCTGAATGATGAAATCCATTCTGCTAAAAATGTAACCAAAACCCATACAAGCAATGTTTCCACCTTTCAAAGCCCGCAATATGGTCCCATAGGAATTGTCACTAAGCGCGGAGTGATTTTTCACCATAAACCTACGTCACTTGAGAAATATCCTGTGAAATCTGTTTCTAAGAAAATTGCTCTTATAAAAGCACATGCCGGTATGGATTCAGCCCTGTTGTCTGCTTTGAAGGACCTTCAATTTGACGGAGTAATTATAGAAGCGCTGGGTCAGGGAAATCTTCCTCCAGGCGCTGTAGAGGGAGTGGAGTCTCTTCTGCGCTCTGAAATCCCTGTGATTCTTGTTTCCAGGTGCTTTAACGGCATCGCCCAGGATATATACGGGTATGCAGGGGGAGGAAAACAACTTAAAGAAATGGGTGTGATTTTCTCAAACGGCTTAAATGGGCAAAAGGCCCGAATGAAACTGCTTGTAGCCTTGTCAACCGCCAATGCACCAAGCTTAAAAGAACTTGAAGATATCTTTAAAAATTAATTGATTTAAGAACAAAAGCGGAAGCGCCTTGATCAGCCCCGACAGGCAAATGTTCCTCAGAGAATCAACGGTGCTATTTCCTTTTATTTCTCTGAGGTTTATTTGACCCCGAGGGGCTTGGCGCTAAAGCTGGGCGTGGATAATTTATCAATAAATTATCCACAGAGGATGTTTTAATAATTTCCTAAGCAAAGACGAAGGCCGGAAACCTGTTACCTGGTTTCCGGCCTTTTATTAGGAATTCTTTATGGCATCTGCTATTATCCCGCCATGAAAGCGGCCGTTTTCAATGAAGATTTCATTCGCATTGTTCCCAGCCGCTATCACACCGGCAATGTAAATCCCTTCTACGTTTGTCTCCATTGTATCAGGGTTAAATTCCGGCCTTCCCGTTTCCTGGTCAATGTTCACGCCCATCTTAGTAAGAAATGAATGATCAGGATGGTACCCGATCATTGCAAATACAAAATCATTCTTTATCTCTTTGGATACACCTGCCGCCGTATAGTTTACTTTGTGATGAGTGATGGATTCTACTTCTGCTTCAAACTCCATCATCACTTTCCCGTTTTTGACCAAAGCTTCGAACTCAGGCAGAATCCAAGGTTTGATACTGCTGGAATAATTACTGCCCCGGTAAATGACCGTAACACGAGCACCTGCTTTTTCTAATTCTATGGCTGCATCAACGGCGGAATTCTTGCCTCCAATGACTGCCACATCAGTATCAAAATACGGGTGGGCCTCTTTGAAGTAATGGTGTACCTTTTCAAGGTCGCCCCCTTCTGTATCTAATTTATTAGGGTGATCATAATATCCAGTGGCAATGATGACCTTCCGGGTTTGATACTGGTCTTTGGAAGTTTTAACAGAAAACCGGCCGTCATCTAACTTGAATACAGCCTCCACTTCTTCAAATCGATTTATCCTTAAATCATGCATTTTTACCACTTCACGATAATAGACCAATGCCTGGTTCCGTTTTGGTTTATGCTGTTCGATTATAAAGGGCACATTTCCGATTGCCAGCTTCTCACTTGAACTGAAGAATGTCTGGTGGGTAGGGTAGTTGTAGATAGCATTGACCACATTGCCCTTTTCAATAATTAACGGATCTATCCCAATCTTCTTTAATTCAATAGCAGCTGACAATCCGCAGGGACCTCCGCCGACTATAATGCACTCTTCTTGTCTCATTGCCTTCACTCCTCTTGAGGTCGTTCATCACTATTCACTAATCTATATCATAACTAATTTACTTATTAATAAAAAATTCTCCCACCATAATATGATAGGAGAATTTTAGCGGAGATGCAAAACATTAGGTGTCAGCAAAAATGATTTTAATAATGATGTAAGTTGTTTTTTAAAAGGCTTTGCTGCTATTTCACACTAGTTCCGAAAAAATAATCGTAATTCACAGCTATAACCTCGTAAACAGGAAGAGAAAAGAGCTGCTCTTCCCGATTAGAAAGTAATAACTCCGAAAGCAACACTATATGCAAAAACAGCCTTTTTTATATCCGGAAAATTAAAAAGGAGGATGCCTTTATAAAGACATCCTCCCTTACAAATCAAATCCAGCCCCTGAATCTGCTGGCTTCTGCCATTTTTCTAACGCCTACCATGTAAGCTGCCAGCCTCATGTCCACTCGGCGGGTATGAGCAGCTTCATATACATTGTTGAAGGAAGCCACAAGAATCCTTTCAAGCTTTTCTTCGACTTCTTCTTCTGTCCAGTAGTATCCTTGATTGTTTTGTACCCACTCAAAGTAAGAAACTGTCACTCCACCTGAAGAAGCCAATACATCCGGCACTAGCAGGATTCCCCGCTCTGTAAGGATCTTGGTAGCCTCAAGTGTAGTAGGGCCATTTGCCGCTTCAACAACGATACCCGCGCGGATATTTGCTGCATTTTCTTCTGTGATCTGGTTCTCGATTGCTGCCGGAACCAGGATATCACAATCAAGTTCCAGCAATTCTTTATTTGATATAGTATTGTTGAAGAGCTTTGTAACCGTTCCGAAACTGTCGCGCCTGTCCAGCAAATAATCAATGTCCAAACCATTTGGGTCATGAAGGCCGCCATATGCATCCGAGATACCAATGACTTTAGCTCCTGCATCATGCATGAACTTCGCGAGGAAACTTCCTGCATTACCAAATCCTTGAACGACGACTCTCGCTCCTTCAATATCAATGCCTTTCTTCTTAGCTGCTTCCCTGATACATATTGTTACCCCTTTGGCAGTCGCTGTTTCCCGGCCATGCGACCCTCCAAGGACCAGTGGCTTTCCTGTAATAAATCCTGGCGAATTGAATTCATCTATCCGGCTGTATTCATCCATCATCCACGCCATGATTTGTGAGTTAGTGAAAACGTCAGGAGCCGGAATATCTTTTGTAGGCCCCACAATTTGGCTTATGGCGCGGACATAACCGCGGCTCAATCTTTCCAATTCCCTGAAGGACATATCGCGGGGATCACAGATGATTCCTCCTTTTCCTCCACCATATGGAAGATCAACAATTCCACATTTAAGGCTCATCCAGATGGAAAGAGCTTTAACTTCTTTTTCAGTCACATTCGGATGGAAGCGGATCCCGCCTTTCGTAGGGCCGACCGCATCATTATGCTGTGCACGGTAACCAGTAAACACTTTTATTTTTCCATCGTCCATTCGGACAGGTATTTTAACTGTAAGCATTCTCAATGGCTCTTTAAGAAGCTCGAATACTTCATCTGAATATCCCAGTTTTTCCAGAGCTAGCTGAATTACGGTTTGAGTTGATTTCAGTACATCATTTTTATCTTCAGGATTGTTGCTTGCTGCATCTTTCTCGGCTACCATTAGTAAACCTCCCAGTTTGTTCACTGTATTTCACTGTATTACGGAAACACGTCCGTCTTTACAAGCAATAGTATACACGTTAGATATGGTGTTGCAAAGATACTAAAATAAAAAAAGTTCAATTTATTGAAAACGCTGTCATCCCTGCTGAATGCCTTATCTTTCTATTTCTTCTTCCATTAGTTTTTTACCCGAAAGAGTTCTTCATATTCGTAATAATGAATGTTTTTATTGGATTACCCTGAATTTTGGGGAATCCCGTTAAAATGTTCAATCTTTTATAGTAAAGGACAAAAGCTGAAACGCACGGTCCAACTCCTATTCAAGAGCAGGACTGCACAAAAAAGGAGGCTGTACTTCCTGCCCCCAAAACGTTCCTTTATTGAAAATATTGCAACAGAGTTTCTCTGCATGTTTTGTCTATGATTTTACTTCCATATTCCTTCAATGTATATATGGTTTCACTTGCCTTTTCCCCATATTCTTCTGCTAAAGGCGCCAGCCTTTCGCTTCCTCCATAAACCTCCAAAAAATAGCTTTCTCCCTTGGAATAAAGAGAGATTTCCTCATAGTCTCCGCAGTTCAGGCGGTAAGTAAAGGCCAAAACATCCTCAAACAACCCAAACTTATATAACAGAAGATCTTCATCCACTATTTCCTTTTCCTTAAAAGGATCATCTTCAAAGAAACCTTCTTCACTCAATGTCAATATCAAAACCATCTCACTGGCGTTAACTGAATTGATTTCAACTGTAACTGTGCTTTCAAGATCGATTCCGTATTCATCGTACATTTCATCCATCAATCCTTCGAAAAATTCATGCCAGACCAATGAATCTTTCCATTGGTCATCCTCGAGGATACCTTTCATTTCTAATTCGGCTATACTTATGGAAAACTTTACTGTATTACTCGATAACCTCTCAAGCTTCATTTTTCCGCCCCCTGAGTATGAATGGTTACCAACATAGTATGTAAGAGGAAAAAGAAGGTTCGCAAATTGCCGGAGGATGTATTTAGAGGCAATCAATGCTTCAAAGAAAGGTGATGAATGGATCCCTGCGTATAAAAAGAAACAGCTCAAACAGTAACGGGTTCTGTTTTAAAGTACAAACTTCTAATTAGCCAAAGAAAAGGTTAAGTTATTCGTACCCGAAAACAATGTCTATTGATTTCCACTTCAGGTGTGTGACTCCGCGGGGCGTGCGGTGAAGTAAAAGCGGAAGCGGCCGTTCAGCGACGTACAGATTTTAGGGCTCTCGTATGAGATAAAGGAATCACGAAGAGCGATAGCGATTCGATGATGACTTATCTTTATAAAGTGGAATGGCCCCGCTCAGCGGCGTACGGACTGGACTGACTCCGCATGAGATAAAGGAAACACAACAAACGTAGTGAGTTGATGTTGACTTATCGCAGACGCACGCTAGTCCCGCAGGAAGTCACGCACCTTCCGTTCCAATCAAATTATTGTTAGATTTTTAATAATTAACTACTCTCCTATATATTAGTATTAGGATTGAAAGTATATAGGAAATTGTGCCACAAATTTTGCAGAACAAAAAGTTCTGTCATTTGCTATTTAGGGGTACATTTTGTATTACCTATTGAACAGATTTACCAGCATGAATACCCTTAAATCAACAAAAAAGGAGTGCCTAAATCAATGCGATTTGACATTCCTTTTTATTTAAAGTTGTTAATTTGGTTCTCGAAAACAGAACCCGTTACTCAAACGGAACCTATCGTTTGAGCCGGTGGCCATCTTTATAGATTTGTCTTCAACCAGGTGTCCCAGTCTTCCCTGCTTGATCCTACTAGGTTTTCCTTATATGCTTCTTTAATACGCTGAGGCAGCGAGTTGACGGCAAGGCCTCCGATGCCTACATGCACGAAGTCTTTCGTTTTCTGCAGCTGATCGATAACACCAAGTGTCTGGTCGATATTTTCCCTCATTGTACAAGATAAAAAAAGAAAACGGGGTTTCACGGTATCAATGACCACTTCCATATCTTCTTCCTTGATGCTGGATCCAAGATAAATCACTTCAAAGCCCTTCCGTCTCACATAAAGCGTAAACATGAGAAGCCCAAGCTCATGGTGTTCATTCGGTCCACACACGGCTATTACTTTAGGCAGCAGTCCGTTATGAGGGAATGTCTGCATAAGATTTGATATGCGGGCCCTTAATACAGCAGTGGCAAAATGTTCATGGGCAGTCGTAATTTGATTGTGCTCCCATAGATCACCGATTCTGACAAGCAATGTCCCTAGAACATCAATGACCACTTTATCAATTGTATACATTGAAAATGCCCTGTTCATCAACTGATGGGCCTTGGTCTCATCAAAATTCAGCAGAGACTGCATTAATTCCTCCGTTAAGTCGTCTACCCTGTTGCCGGTGGGGCTTGCTGTATCTGTTTCTTCTGTGAGGCCCTGCTTGTCCAGAAGCGAAACCGCCTGGCTGATGGTAAAGCCCTGTTCCACTTTGCCTACCAGCCATTTTAATACTCGTAAATGTTCTTCTGAATATAAACGGTGTCCGGATTCATTCCGGACAGGCGCAATCATCTTATATCTTCTTTCCCATGCTCTTAGAGTTCCCGGCTGGATACCAAGCATTTTGGAAATAGCTTTAATATTATATTTTCCTTCAGATTGCTTTGTCATTTCAAATCCTCCAAATGTACCATGTATTAAAATTATAATGGAGTGATTTACAACTGTAAAATTAAAGTACTCCTCTAACTCTCTATGATTTTCCTTTTATTGTAATTAAATGGGTTTCAGGGGGTGCACCGAGCCTCAGTGGTAATGCTGTCGTACCATAGCCATTGCTTATGAGGATTGTCGTCCCAGCCACATTGCTGATTTCTCCTTTTTTATACATACCAAATCCAAAGATACGTATTTGCCCTCCATGAGTATGCCCGCTCAGCATTAAACTGATATTGTGCTGCTTATTTAATTTCTTTATTGTGTCAGGGTTGTGGGCCAAGAAGATTCGGAATGTTTTTTCAGGAACATTCTCAAATGCTTTTTCCACATTGTCCCTTCCTAAGCTGAGATCTTCCGTACCAATCAAGGCAATCGAATGTTCATAACCTGTTTTAAGGAGTACAGATGAATTTTCCAGCACTGTGACACCCAAGCTCTTTAATAAATTCCGGAATTCCTTAATGCCCGCTTCATAATCATTGTTACCCCATATAAAGTATACAGGTCCTGCTTTTTTCAGTTTATGGATATTTTCACTGACGCGGTCAAATGAGACACCTTTTTCGGTCAGGTCTCCCCCAATGACAACTAAATCCGTTTTGTCTTTAACTTTCTCGATGAGGCTGTCATGTATCGCCCTTCTATGGACGTCCGAAATAAAGAAAATACTCAGCGGCGAAGCATTCTCTGGATAATTTTCAAAGGAAAGCTCATTTATTTTAACCTTATTAAGAAATGCTTCTCTCAGCATATATAACAGCAGTAATAAACCACTGACTAATACTATTCCAATAAACACTACCATGGAGCCCTCCTGCTCTCTGAAAAATCTACAGAAAGCATACCATAAAACAGAGCCAAACATAAAAATAAGAGTGTCTGCCATATCCCGATTGTACTAAGAAAGCAGAGTCCGGCTATATGCAGCGGTATGGCCAGAACCTCAAAAGAATACTCTCCCTGAAAAAAATGGGCCAGCAAAAAGAATTCTTTTTTGATCAGGTCGGCATTTACAAGTACACCCGCCATAAAGGCAATTGAAGAAGCAAAGAACTGAATAGGATTTAACACAAGCTTCACGATGATATCTGAGAAGCTTAATAATTCAATGACAGGGCACCACATTATAAAAAGATACCCTGTTACTAAGGACATGAAAATCTTAAGTATATAAACCAGCAAAAAAATCCCTCCCATAAATCTTATGAGAGGGATCTTTTTTAATGAATTCAGTCTTCGGTAATATCTAAAATCCGGAAACCAGATTTCTCCAGTTTTTTCAAAAACTTATCGACATTGTCTTTCTTTTCAATCTTCAGTACAATTCTTCGCAGCAGTTTATCCGTCGCATCAAATGTGACCAAAGAAATAACGGATTCATGATGCTGCTGGATGATCTCGCCTAAACGCGCGATCCGGCCTTCTGTTTCTACTGAAGTAAAGGCAATCCTGATTCCTTCACGGTGCATGCCGAAAGCACTTTGGAACTGTTCAAGAATATCATAACGCGTAACGAGTCCAAGAAATCTGTTATCCTCATCCACTACGGACAAAATCGGGAAGTCCTGTAATTCAAGCAGGGTTTTCTCAAACATTTCATCTCCGACCAGATACTTATCATGGTGAGTAACAATGTCCTTAACTAGGGTTTCTTTAACGAAATCGGCTTTTAATTTTTCTGAAGAGAAAAAGTTTTGATAAATATTATATCGTGTTACGACTCCAGCATATTGATCTCCTGAAAGAACCGGTACACCATCTATCTGATGATGTTCAAGCACGTCCAAAGCTTTTTCAACAGAATCATTTTCCTGGACAACATAACATTTGTGTTTTGGAATCATTGCACTTTTCACAAACATACCTATCACCTCATTTTAAATTAACTATATTATTATAATTCACCACTCATTCGGTAAATACCTCTTTTTAACGTAGCAAAACTAAAACTTTTGGAATGTATTACTTTGTCATTCATACAATTTAATAGGAATTACTAATTTCTGGAGGGATTGCTTTGCATAGTTTGTATAAAAGCTACAAACCTTATATTTCCCCTTTCGATCCGTGTCCGCCTATTAAAGTAAAAACCTATTCTACTCCTCCCAATCTTTATTTGGGATACCAGCCTCCGGACCTGCCGCAATTCACTCCAAAAGAAGCTTTAAAGGCTGGAACGTTATGGAAGGTATTCTATGACCCATATTACAGTCCTTATGAAAAATACAAGGAGTGATTTCGGTGAAACAAATGCCTGCTGAATATTATCAATTGCTCGAAGAACTGCAGACAGCCGATTTTGTCATCGTCGATCTCACATTATACCTGGATACACATCCTGATGATTCAAATGCCATCCAGCAGTACAACCAGTTCGTCAAACAGCGGAAACAAATAAAAAAAGCTTTTGAGGAAAGGTTTGGCATGCTGACAAATTTCGGGTACAGCTACTCCCGATATCCATACGAATGGCCTGAAGCGCCTTGGCCATGGCAGGTATAAGCTTTATTAACTAGGAGGGAGATCATCTACATGTGGGTTTATGAGAAGAAATTGCAATATCCAGTAAGAGTAAGCACTTGCAACCCCAGACTTGCCAAATACTTAATTGAACAGTACGGAGGTGCTGATGGCGAACTCGCTGCTGCTCTGAGGTATTTAAATCAGCGCTATACTATACCTGACAAAGTCATTGGGCTGCTGACTGACATAGGCACAGAAGAGTTTGCTCATCTGGAAATGATTGCTACGATGATTTATAAACTAACAAAGGACGCAACGCCAGAAATGCTTAAGGAAGCAGGACTGGAACCGCATTATGTGAACCATGACAATGCTTTGTTCTATCATAATGCTGCCGGCGTGCCTTGGACCGCATCTTACATTCAGGCAAAAGGCGATCCGATAGCAGACTTATATGAAGATATTGCTGCTGAGGAAAAAGCCAGAGCTACCTATCAATGGATTATCAACATGAGTGACGACCCAGATTTAAATGACGGTCTTCGTTTCTTGAGGGAAAGAGAAATCGTCCATTCCCAAAGATTCAGGGAAGCTGTTGAAATCCTTAAAGATGAGCGGGACCGAAAGAAAATATTTTAGAACAAACAAAAGCGGAAGCGCCTTGTCCAGCCCCGACAGGCAAATGTTCCTTAGAGAAGAAAAGGAGCTCTTTCCTTTTATTCTCTGAAACTTGTCCACACTGATTAATTTTATAATTTACTAAGCAAGAACAAAGCCTGCATCTATTGCAGGTTCTCTTTCTTTCTGCATAACTCTTAGAGTTTCCTCTGACCTACTTGCTCACATGGTATAAATTGATATCCCACTCTTTTTTCATCAGTTCGTATACTTCATTCCTCTTTTTCCATGAGTCTTCCTTCCATAGGTCTTTGCTCCGATCGATGATTTCACTTCTTAGTGCATGGTACTCTTTTTCAGCTTTTTCTCTTTTCGTATAAAGAACTTTCACTGCACCAAACATCCCGACAAGGAAAAGAAATACATACAAGTGGCTTTCTTTAGAAAAAATGGCAGAGAATACAGCTTCGAAAGAATAAGAATATGGATCAATAATTTTGTTATAGAAGTAATATAGGAAACAGAAAGCAAGAAAGACGCTGCTCCACAGCAGCAGAAGGTGGAGGCGTTTTAACTTGTCCCATTTTTGTTTTTTATCGATTACATTATGCAGCATCTGTTTTGTCGCCAAATCAGTTCTGTCGTTAAGCCTTAAAATATGCGGATTCATCGCCTTCACCTCAAAGTCCATTTATCTTCTGTTATAAATATATGAACTTGTCCTGAAAATAGAAGGGATTATCATGCAGTTTGATATATTTCATCAGCTGCTTACTGCATTTCATCTATTGCAGGCTCGTTAATAAAGTGGCAGGAGTTTATTTTTTATCATTATTTATTTCAGGTCCCTCACTTAGAAAACAATTTTCCCCCTATTTTGTTTTCCAATTAAAAATTCGTTCTTCAATTCATAAATGAAAAAGGGAGCTGTGCCCCCTTCTTTAAAAGTGAATGAAGTATAAAATTTTTTGACTAAAATTAAACAGCGGTTCAATTACAGACTCAGCGCGTGATTGGAGGCTAATAGAGGCGCATGCACTTCTAGGCATGCTGTCTGATCTCTTTATATGCGTCTACTACCTCTCCGTACTCATTGAGCAGCCCGTCAAAGATCCTCTCCCATGATTGCTTTTCGGCAAGCACTCTTGCATGCTGGCCCATTCTTTTCCGCTCGCCTTCATTATTAACCAGATACTCTACTGCCTTAATGAATTCAGAATCGGAATGCGCGGGACATACCAGGCCATTGAAGTTATCTTTAATGATGCCTGTCACTCCTCCTTGATCCGCAACCACTGAAGGAATACCTGAAGCGGATGCTTCGAGTACTACATTACCGAATGTTTCGGTAGGCGAGGGGAAGACAAATAGATCCGATGATGCATAAATTTCAGAAAGCTCATTGCTGTTTAAATAACCTGTCAACGTGACACTTTCTCCCTGCATCTTTTTCTTTACTTCATGATAACAAGGACCATTTCCCGCAATAATCCAATGAACTTGTTCTTTTATGTGCGGGGAGAGTCCTTCTATGGCAGACATCAAGGTGGTGAGATCTTTTTCAGGAGCGAGCCTCCCGGCAAATAGTATAATAAATTTTTTTTGAATGTTATATTTCTCTCTTACTTCACAAGTTCTTTTTTCGGGAGTAAACATTGAACAATCCACTCCTCTCGTCCAGATAGAAAGGTTGCTCAAACCTTGTTGTTCCAGATGCTGCAGTGTTTCTAAGGAAGGCACAAATATTTTCTCACAGTCAGCATGAAACCATTTCATATATTTCCATAAGAAAGGAGAAATCCAAGACATTTTGTAGTAATCAAGATATCGATCAAAATGTGTATGATAAGAGGCTACCAACGGAATTCCCAGCTTCTTGGCGGCATGAAGCCCATACAGACCCATTGTCAAAGGAGTGGCCAGATGAATAAGGTCAGGGGAAAACTCTCTTAGTCTTTTTTCAATTTTTCTAGGGTTGGCAATGGCGGTTCTGCATTCAGGATAGAAAAAGAACGGGAAGCTTGTGTGCTGATGGATATTAGGATAAGTCCGGCCGTCATTCCCTATCTCCGGTACAAATAGTTCAAACTCCACTTCCCTCTTTTTCATGTGATCAGTCAGTCTTTTCAGCGTTCTGGCTACACCATTCACCTGTGGATCATAAGTATCTGAGAAAACAGCGATTCTCAATATTATCCCCTCCTGAATGAAGCTTTTTAGATAACACTCCCAAACCACTTCTTAATAAAACTGTATCAATATCAGTACCGCTGTCACTGTGCCGAGGAAAGACCCCGCCAAGATGTCGCTGGGATAATGGACGCCCAACACCACCCTGGATAAAGCCGTTAACAGGGAAACTGGTAATAGAACCATTATGAGTGCAGGATAATGAATCATAAAGGGTGCTGTAATGGAAAAAACAGCGGTTGTATGTCCTGAAGGAAAAGAATGGTCTTTGAATTGATGGCCATATAAATTAGCATTGGGCAAAGCTGCGTAGGGGCGAATTCTTTTGACAAGCTTCTTGATTCCCGCTGCAATCAAGTGGCTGACCGTTAGTGCAAGCATCGCAATGATAACCGTTTTTCTAAGTAAGGTTCCTTGTTCAGCCAGCAGGTACATAACCAGCATGGCGCTGATTGTGAATCTTGCCCCTCCCAAGTGAGTAATCATATGGAAGAAAGATAAAATAAATCCTTGATGTCCGTTAAAGTGGTAAAACAGGCTTTCATCATAATGAAAAATTCTCGACCTTACCCTTTCCATACGCATCCCCTTTTCTAACTGTTTTCATTATTATTGTATGGGAAGTTTGTTAGTGTATTTGTAACAGAATGTAAATATTTCATTAAGGTGTCTGTAATACGCCTAAGCTCATGGTGTCTTCGTGAAACTTAGCAGGAGCATTTGGGGCGATTGTATAAATCAGTCAAGATTTGTTGAAACAACATGCACAAGAAGAATGGACTCTGGGTACATATCTTCGACCTTACTGCCTCACTCGTGCTCCCACTTGCCCCGTTTGGGTACATGTCTGCAGGCTTACCTCTCCACTGAAGTACCCACCTGCCTTGTTTGGGTACATGCCTTTAGGTGCCCTGGATGTGGATATTACAGGATAAGCCATTCACAGAGCATAATTTTATAATTTCTTCACAACAAAATAGCCTCATAAAGGAGTACCCTTAATGAGGCTTTGATAACTTTTTCACGCATCAATCCACAGGAAGAGGAATCTTTAGTACTTGTCCTGCCTCCAGATCATGGTGATCAATATTATTCCATTCTTTGATTTTGTCGATTCCTTCTTGAGACTTATAATAATTCATCGCTATTCGGAATAAAGTCTCCTCAGGTTTTACAGTGTGCTCTATAATCTGTACATTTGCTCCGTATTCATCTTCTTGAACCGTTTCTTCCTGATCAGTTAACTGCAGAAGATTTTCATTAGACACCTCTTCTACTTGTGTTTCCTCTTCTACTTCTTTTGCTTGCACGGGCTCTTCAGCTTCATCGGCTGCTGAGGCTGATTCAGAGTCACCAGTTTCCTTTTTTTCTTCTGCAGCCACTCCGCTTTCTACTTTTTCTTTCACTTCTTTTGTTTCATAAGTAACTTCTTCCGGCTGTCCTTGTTCTGTAACCACACTTCTGTTCTCATTTCCACTCACGTCTAAGGATGAATAAAGACCATACATTAAAACTGGTAACAGGACAAAAAATGCCAGCATTCCTTTTATAAGAGGGTACTTGATTTTCTTCCTTTTCTCCTGATGTATATCACTTCTTTTTGGGAGTGATTTCTTCTGTTTAACTTCCTGCTCCGGCACGCGTTCCACTCTTTCAATTTTTTGTCGGAGTTTTTCGGCTTGAGCACGATAAGGATCTCTTCTCATAAAACATCCCTTCTTTTTTCTTGATTTTCTGCTTGAAACTTAATGGCCAGTCCTAATAAAAAGTCGATGATAAAATGCATCACCATAGTGACAGCAAGATTGGCTGTCCATTCATAAACCATTCCAATCCAGGCACTGAGGAGGACAATATTAATAATAAGGAACCAATTCCCCCAATACCTGATGTGTACGAGGGCAAAAATGAGGGTTGCTGCAAAGAAACCAAAATGATATTGAATGATCCCCCTGAATAATAATTCTTCACATACTGAGATAACGGCTGCCAGAAGCATGATATGAATAATGCTCCTATTGCGGAAGATCCTGTCATTAATCCCCCCGTCATCGTAATACTTTGCCGGCAGCAGCTTCATCAGAAGAAGATCAATGATGACAATAGCGATTCCGCTGCTCACTCCAAATAGCAAGATTTGACGATTCCAGGCAAATTGATTAGTAAAATCTGAAATATCGTCATTTAAAAATATACCCATAATAATAGCCAAAGTTAATAGGATTATTTGAGTGGCATAGAGATGAAAGGTTAACTCACGGTCTGTAATCTGCATGACAAGTTCTTTTTGATTATTTTTCATAAACGCTGTTTAGCAGCATATTACGCAGCTGCTCTTCCCATGTAAAAGAATTTTCTGCAGGGGTATCAGGAAAAAGATTACCTTTAAATTCCCTGTAATCCAAGCCGCAGGAATCACAGCACTTTTCTTGAAGCTCTCTCGGTTCCTCTCCGAACATTTCCAGAATCCCTTTTCTTCTGCATCCGTCTTCCATAGCCCATCCTGCCATCAAACCAATCTTCATACGCTTGTTCTCCATCCGCACGTCTCTAATCCTCTTCACAAATGAAGCAGCATTGCCAGCATCGGGAACTGAATCCCTGGTTCTATTTATATATACCTGGTTATAAAAGCTTAAAAACCTAAAATGGATTTCATTCAATCCAAGCAGGTCCATTAATTCCTGGTCTGCCTTGATTCCAGCCTGTTTAAAATACTCCTCAATCTGAAAATCTGATGGCATTTCATTGTCTATCATTTGATATAATAGTCCTTCGTCTCCTGGAGAATAGAGAAGCATTGCAATACTACTTTCTCCATCCCTTCCTGCCCTTCCAACCTCCTGCAAATAAGCTTCAGCACTGGCTGGAAGGTGAAAGTGAATGACAAACCGGATATCGGGTTTGTTGATGCCCATGCCAAATGCGCTTGTAGCACAAATAATATCAAGCTGGCCATGAAGGAATTGCTGCTGAATGAGGATCCTCTGCTCCTGTTCCATTCCACCATGATAAAAAGAGGTTTTATGAAGACCGTTTTGTTTAAGCCAAACAGCTGTCTCCTCGGCCATCTTTTTGCTGGAAAAATAAATGATTCCAGGATTTTGAAAGGCAGAGACATATTCCAGAAGACGTTCCATCTTATCGTGATAGGAAGAAACGTTGGTGATGGACAGACTGATATTTGGCCGGTCTGCTGAATAGACAATTTCCTGACTGTCCTTCATTCGCAGGATGTCTTTAATATCTTCCCGCACTTCCGCATTTCCGGTTGCCGTCAAGGCGAGTGTCACCGGAGAACCAAGCAGTTTCCTTACTTCTCCCAAGCGTTGGTAATCCGGACGGAAATCATGGCCCCACTGGGAAATGCAATGAGCTTCATCAACGACAAATAGAGAAACCGTTATCCTTTTTAATTTTTCTATCACTTTCTCTCCCATCAACATTTCAGGAGAAATAAAGATGAAACGGAACTTTCCAAGGTTATTCAATAAGTAATTCTTTTCCCGGAAATCAAGAAAAGAATTCAGCGCGGCAGCCTTCTTCTCTCCCATAACCTTCATATGCTCCACCTGGTCCTGCATCAGTGATAAAAGAGGGGAAATCACCAGCACCGTCCCTCCAGTAATATACGCAGGAAGCTGATAACACAATGATTTACCAGTGCCTGTTGGAAGCATTGCAATCGTATCTTTCCCCTTTAACACCGACTGTATCACTTCTTCCTGTCCCTGTCTGAAGTCCTTATAACCAAACCATTTATTCAGTTCATTACGCAAATTCATATTTGATCACCATACCTGGCAAGAGTCAATCTGATTTGAAAATAGGAAAGCTGCGGCAAAGCATCCTTTATCGGTTTCAGCTTCCGCATCTTCACTTTTCTGGCTATGTGAAGAATATGCTCTATATCAGCTTCGGGGACGAAACGTTCAATAGAGAAAACTTTATCATTAAGTGCAATTTCTACTACATGATCCTCGATAGTGCTCTCCTTCAACCTTCTCAATTCAGAAATCCGCTTTATATCCATGCCTCGTTTTAAAAGCTTATACGTTTCTTCACTGGATTGAGTCAGCGTAATTTCAGGCACCAAATCTTTAATAAGGGCATAAAGTACAGGATACTTTGTTTTTTCTGAGGTTACTTCGCCGGCTGTATAATGCAGCACATTCAAAAAACGGTACCAGTATTCATCCTCCCCCATACCCAATCGATCAGCTGCCTGCCCTCTTGTAAGACCTATAAATTCCCCGCCAGTAAGCCGGCAGATCAGAATATCAGGATCATCCGGAAAAGATTCCTGTCTGGCTAAAGACACTATATCTGTAAATAACAAATTGTTTAATTGCTTCAACGGAACGGGCGGTTCATTAAGAAATGATTTTATCCATGTTTGAACATCACGCTCTCTCTGAACAGGATAGTACCGCTGACTGGCTCTTATGTAATGAGACAGCACCTGAACTAAAAGGGACAGCCTTTTCCAAAGAACTTCCACAGTTGACCCATACAGCCAGCCGTTTAACCACTCAGGAAAGGGCTTCTCCTTAAAAAAAATGGTTAATTGCTGGTCTCCTTCTTCTGTAAGGATGTATTTTTCAGCCTCACTCTCAGCAATCAGCTTCTTCTTATAAAGACCCCTGACCACTTTTGTAAAGCTGTCCCGGTCAATCGGGGGATAAGAATAAAACAAAGAAGTCAAAGAGTATAAATGAGCATCCTGTATAGTTTGGGAAGACCTTTTCCCTTTAAGCAAGTGGAATATGGAGAAAATGGTTCTCTCCCCTTTGATTTCCTTAAGGCAATACAATACGACAGCCTCGATATAGGTCATATGCTAACTCCTTTAAACACTTGTTCTTATTTAAATTATTGTATCACGAAACCGACATTTTGCGACTTATTCCTACTTAACTTTACAGTAGCCAAGATAGAAATTATCACCGATGGGTACCTTAACTATTGAAAGTTTTCTGAATCACCATTAGAATAATAATATGAATATTAATACACTTATTGGAACAAGTGTATGATACTTAACAATATCGACCATTTTTCAGGAGGTTTTTTCATTGCCAAAGTATACGATTGTTGATAAAGATACATGCATTGCATGTGGGGCTTGCGGCGCTGCTGCTCCAGACATCTATGATTACGATGATGAAGGTATTGCATTTGTGGTTCTGGATGATAACGAAGGTACAGTTGAAGTACCTGATGTACTCGAAGATGATATGATCGATGCTTTCGAAGGCTGCCCGACGGATTCCATCAAGGTTGCAGATGAGCCGTTCAACGGAGACGCTTTGAAATTTGAATAAATATCATGTGAAACGGCTGGAACTCTCAGCCGTTTTTTTGTGTCTAAATACTTTAAATTCTTTTCTTAACAAATTAATATTAGTGTCCAGGGAGTGTTCCATTGGTTGAATTTCAGCCCATATCACTATGTCCACAACCTCATTCATGGCTGAAGGTGTTTTTTAACAGACTGTTTTTTGAGTACCCAGCTCCTTTATTTACCTTAAGAACATTTTCACAACAGGGGTGAACCAAGCCGTTTGTGCTTTATAAATGGCTGTTTTCGCATACATTGTTGCTTTCGGAAAAATCCCATGAGCCGGAGTTTCCCCTAAATACTATGGGTTTTCGCTCAGATCTGGAAGAGCAGCTCTTTTCTTTAAAAGTCCAGCGGTAAAAAAAAAGAGGAATTTTTCCCCTTAATCTCAGCTTTAAGCACAATTAGTTGGTGAATAAAGGGATATTTTCCCCTTATATTCAACTCGTTACATTCGTTGTATATCCCCTTCCTTAAATGAGAGCCAAAAAATCCTTCCTCTGCTGAACGGGCATTTTCGCTTAAAAGGTCACCGCCATTCTCACAAAGTCGGGCGGCTTGAACGGAAATCCATATTACAAACTTCATTTAATGAAACAGGTAAGCCCTTCCCTGCCTAAATAACAAAATAAAAAAGCGGCTGACAGAGTCAGCCGCTTTCCATTACGCACGTTTAAAGGCAAATTGTTTGTTCAGCCATACCTGCATCCTGGTGAATAACAGGACAAAGACGATGGCGATCAAGATACCTTTCAGTATATTAAAAGGAAGGATTCCGGTTACAATAATGGTTGTCGGCAGTTCAAAGTTCATGAAATACTTATACGCCGGCAAAATGATAAAGTAATTTAATACGCTCATTAAGATAGACATAATCATTGTTCCTGCAACAAGCCCCGTTACCATTCCTCTTTTTGATTGAATACGGTTATAAATATAGTACACCGGTAAGATAAATGAAATGCCCGCCATGAAATTGGCAAAGTGGCCAATCGGAACTCCTGTGTCGCTTCCTGTCATGACATAATCCAGCACATTCTTCATCAATTCTACCAGTATCCCTGCAAGCGGCCCCAAAGTGATTGCTGCGATCAATGCAGGTACATCACTGAAATCGACCATCAAAAAACTAGGGAATGGCGGAATTGGAAAGTTCAGCAGCATTAACACATACGATACCGCGCTCAACATTCCAATCAGGATAAATCCTCTGGTGTTCAATTTCTTCATACTTTCTCTCTCCCTTGTGACTCATCTCACGTTAGAAGAAAAGTATTGCCAGAGCAACCTAAAAAAACTCAAGAGATTCTCTTGAGAAGTCAAAGGCATGCCCAAATAGACGTTCAAAACATCCGTTTTTGAACGCGGCTCCACCTTCATCTCCTCCCATCCAGACTGTACTGTCGGCTTTGGAATCACACCAAATCCTGCCCAAAAAACAGGCTCGCGGGCTCAGAATTAAACATTCATTACCGCCGGTCGGGAATTTCACCCTGCCCCGAAGACGAATCTATATTTTTTTGTTACACCATCATTATACAAAAGAATGGCTGTTGTGTGAAGAGATTGATTCGAATTCGAGACATTAATTTTCGGAAGAGCCGGTGAAGCCTTAAATATATCCTCCCGCAGTTAAGGCATCACTGTGCTTACACCGCTTCATAAAACTACAGTTTCTTGCTGCAGTGATTGAGCTCTTTGGCACAGAACATACTTAGCTCATATGCTTCGGCAAGCCTGTGCACAGCCTTGCAAGTGTTGTATACTAACCAGATTACGAAGCTATTTTCTTTCTTGAAAGGCTGTTTTCTTACACATTGTGGCTTTCCGTAAAATCCCAAGTGCCGGATTTTATCCCTGGAACCCGACTTTTCTCTAACCAGGAAGGTCAGCTCTTTTCTTTCTTGCTTATCAAGTTATTTCCGCTCAATTAAGTCTGCGGGCTTTTGACTGCATACGGTGGTAAATCTAGAAATTTATTTGAAACAGCAACAAAATTTACGAAAAGAGCCTATTCCAAAAACCTTAATCTTTGTTCACAATTAGTTCTTGTGCAGGGATAATCGGATCATCTTTCTGCACTTCATTCCAAACAAGTAAATCGTCAACAGAAACATTATATAGTCTGGCTATCCCAAATAAGGTCTCTCCAGACTTCACCAGGTGCACCGACTTTTTTCCGGAAGGAATGATAAGCTGCTGCCCGGAAATTATGGTAGAATCACCAAGACCATTTTGTTTCATTAGCTGGGAGGTGCTCACCCCGTAAACTTGAGATATTCCCCAAAGTGTTTCTCCCTTTGCTACTCTATGTAACACATTTCCATCAGAACCCTCTTGCCCTATCGCAGCTGATAAGGGCTGCAGAGCCTCTAGTTTAGTAACCTTCAGAGCAACTTCACGGATTTGATACGGATCATGTTCTTTGGCGAATACCGTTTGTCCTGTTTCACCCTCCCCAAAAACCAGGTAAGGGTCAATTGCATGGTCTTTGTGTTCAGTCCACTCACCATTATGGACCTCAAAATGCAGATGGGTGCCCGTTGATCTGCCTGTATTGCCCATTTCCCCTATCTTTTCGCCCTTCCCCACAGCCTGTCCCTCTGACACTGCTCTTTCATGCAGATGGCCGTATACTGTTTCATAACCATTGGGATGTTTTACAAAGACTACATGGCCGTAACTTGAAGAATAATAAGATTTACTAACAACTCCTTCATCCACCGAATAGACAGGAGAACCATGCTCTCCGCCTATATCCATCCCTTTGTGGTTTCCTCCTCTGGTTCCATAATGATCGGTAATATACCCATCAGCCGGAAAAACCCACGTAGAAATTCCTGATTCTTCCGCGTGGGCTGCTGAACCGCTCCAGAATAACAAACTAACACACAGGGCAAGCAAACTGACAATCAGAATTCTTCTTATATAATCGACAACCATTAATATCCTCCTTTAATTTCGGGTACGCTCTAAAACTATGACAGCTTGTACCACGATAGAACAACAAAAGCGGAAGCGCCCTGTATAGCCCCGACAGGCAAGTGTTCTCAAGAGAAAAAAAGGCGGTTTTTCCTTTTATTCTCTTGAGTTTATTTGACCCCGAGGGGCTAGGCGCTGCAGCTGGACGGAACAAAAGCGGAAGCGCCCTGCTCAGCCCTGACAGGCAAATGTATCATTTCTCCTTAACCACAGGGACATAAAGGGCTTTATTCATGACAAAGTCCACCCTAATAGCATATGCTCCTATCACCTTAATTATGTATTTTCCTGGCAACATAGGTTTATATTTGCTATAAATAATTTTTCAGCTACAAGTCATATGGACCGAGTTGGGAGGAGAGAGTTTTTGATTTCTTGAAATTCATACCGCGACAGTAAAAAAAGAACAATAAAAAATTCCATAAAGTAAATTTACGTATTTACTTTACAGGTGCAAACGGGGTGCAGCACTTTCTGCACTATTTACTGACGGACATTTCTAATATGATTTAAGAAATCTATAATTGCGACTTTTTTACTAACTAAGATAGTAAATCATAGCGAATGAATTCATGATGAGAGAGTACGTGATTCAAATAGAGAATTAACATTGAAGTAGTATTGACCGGTTAGATTGCAGCATTGAACTTTGGTCGGGATATTTTTTGCGGAGTTACTCTGATTAAGCAGAGTAAAATAACCATTTTAACGTTTATTGAGTCAGCAGCCCGAATCCTTTCGAATATCCCCGGATACTAAGTGTTTTATCTCTTATCAGGGAAAAGTGGCTGATTTCTTTTCATCATTACCATATTTTTCACTTCTTAATATTGATATTTCTTCGGAATTAGTATCAAGGAGCAAGAAAGTTTACGAAAAGAGCCTTAATAAAAGAAGTATCTCCTCTTACCACCACCTCTGCTTTAGTGACTAAAAGACAATCTAAAAAGGCTTAAAGGACTGCGCCTTTAAGCCTTTTTGACCCGGAACATGATTGTGAGGTTCACTCCGATCCGCTGTGAGACCAGGGTTCTATTTTGCCTTAATACACCTCAAAAAATTACTTCCTTTTAACTCCGTCCATTCTCCTGCTTTATTATCACTCTGATAGAAGCGGCAGCAGATTGTTCTCTCTTTATCTGCACTACCTGTTTTAATTCACTATTTTTTTATTTGGACTGACAGGGACGGATATCGGCTCTGAAAAGTCAAATCCATTCCGTCCAGTACCTTCAATATTTTTGAACAACACTTCTTCATAGCCAAACTCCTTGGCTGTCAGCAATAGTGCCTCGGCAAAAAGAGGATCAATTTCTTCATTCAGTTTAAGCGTTTCTCCAAATGAGATGGTCAAGAGGTTATTTTCTGCAGATGCCTCTAGATTTAGCTGCTCAGGAATGAGCGGTTCGTACAGACTATTGGGCGACATCTTCATCCTCTCCAGCGCATCACTAATGTTTTTATGATCTTCTTCTCCTGGAACAAGGTATGTGTCTCCATTTGAGAGTGAATATTTATAGTACCCTTTATTCGAGGAGCCCGCTTTTGGGATTTCAGAGATTTTACCCATATGCGAAAACAAAGGAACTGTACCATCTTCTTTTTGAAGGGTCACCTTTTCATAGTCAGAGCCTTCCAAAGTAATAGCAATGGAGTCATAGAAAATGTCCTCACCTCCGCTGCCGGGATTCGTCATCTCTTCTTCCGTTAAAGTATAGATCAATTCACTGTTATCCTCATTCAAATCTAATTTACCTGTCAGAGGATAGTACTCATCAAATCCCCAGCTTTGTTCAGGGATCTCCTCAGAAACATTAACAAACCTTTCCAGCCACCCGGCAGAGTCTCTTTTTTCTGAAAGGACACTTACCGGAACAACGGATGCATCAGGTGTCACCAAGCCGAAGGTGAATAAATCATAATGCAGCAAATCATCTTGGTAAACATTGCTTCTTTCTGAAGTTTCAGCTTTCCCCATTAATGACTGCTGCCTGCTTTCGGCATTATTGGAGCTTTCGTCCAGTGCAGCATTTTCTTCAGTCTCTTGCAGCGAGGCCATCTCCTTTTGGGCAGAACCCGCTTCGCCAGAATCCTCTGCTGCCATATCCGCGGCTGAATTTTCATATTGAGTCTGATTGCTGGAGTTGAAGAGAGATGGAGTAATCAGGAAAAGAATCAATAAAGCTGCAATTCCGGCAATTGCTGGATAACCCCAGGTATTTGGCCTTTTCTTATTGTTGGACCTCTCCACTGCAGCATAAATTTCCTTCCGGTTTCTGCTGTCTTTCATCGAAGGCATTTCTCTAAGGAGATTTTCAATTTCTGTTTCGTCCAAATTGTTTTTCTTCATTGCTGGCACCCTCCTCTCGTTTTTGCTGCTCCATCAGCCTTTTCAAAGTTTTGATGGCACGATGCTGGGTCGTTTTTACTTTGCTTTCTGTCCAATCTAGTACATCCGCCGTTTCTGAGATGGATAAATCCTGGATATATCTCATTGTAATCACCATTCTTTGATCCGTGGTACACTCTCTGATGCAGCTATATAAATCTCTGACCTCTTCTTTTTGCATTGCCACTTCTTCTGGAATATCCTTATCGTCTTTAATGGGCTGACTCCAATCGAATTTCTCGAGTATCTTTCCTTTCCAGCCCTTTTGTTTACGAAAGTGGTCTATCGCTACATTTTTTGCTATAGAAAAAAGCCAGGTCTTTTCTGAACTTTTCCCCTCAAAGTTATTATGTGATTTCAAGACACGAATATAGACTTCCTGGACCAGATCTTCGGCAAGCTGCCGGCTTCTGACCGTATAAATTAAAAACTGGAAAACATCCTGATGATATTTTGAATATAGCTCTTCAAAAACGGAGTCCATTTCTTCCCCTCCCCGTTCAATGGATTAGACGGATTTTTTATATGAAAGTTACATCCTCAACTATATTATTAATTTTTTGAAAAAGGAAGGTGATTTTACAAACTAACAAAAAAATATATGGTATTGCAGGTGAAACACATATGAGAATACCATTTCTTAACCTAAAGAAAAAAGCCTTTCAATGCAGCGGCTATTCTGCTTAAGACAAATTCCGCCCAACACAAAACGCCCAGATTTCTCTGGGCGCTGCCTGCAATGTTTCCCGTGTAACAAGATTAATCGTCACCAATCCCCATTATGGGACGGCCGCTCCTTTATTCCACAATAAAAATTTGGCGATTATTGAGGAAGGAAGAAGGAGAAAGTCGTACCCTGGTCCAGTTTGCTGTGCACACTGATTTGGCCGTTATGGGCATCGATGATATTTCTTGCGATGGCCAATCCGAGTCCTGTCCCCGATTTACCTCGCGTCCTTGCTTTATCTGCCTTGTAGAAACGTTCGAATACAAAAGGCAGATCCTCTTCAGGAATTCCAGATCCCGAATCACTGACCTCAACAAGCACGCCGCTTTTTGTGGGTTTATAATTCACATGGACATGGCCGGTATCAGGGGTATGCCTCAGTGCATTATCAACCAGATTCGTCAAGACCTGTTCAATGCGATCAGGATCTATATAAATCAACTGTTCTTGGTCATTGGATTTTTCACCTATAAAGCTTAATTCAATATTCTTTTCTTTGGCGATCCCCTGGAATTTATTTGTCACCCGTTCGAGAAATCCTGATATATCTGTTTTTTCATAATTCAGCGTGATATGTCCAGCTTCCATCCGGGCAAGATCTAGCAGATCATTCACAAGCCTGCCCATCCTGAGTGATTCCTCATAGATGATTTTAGCGATTTCCTTTTTCTCTTCTTCAGAAGCTGCAATATCATCAATGATGGCTTCACTGTATCCCTGGAGCATCGCAATCGGTGTTCGGAGTTCGTGCGAAACATTCGCAATGAAATCTTTACGTAATTTATCCAAGCGCCTTTCTTCTGTCATATCCCTTACGACCGCTACGGCGCCCCTGACATACTCTTCATTATAAAGCGGGCTGACAATCACCACGTAGGACCGTCCCTGAAGACTTACTTCTCCTGTTTGTTCGTTCTCAAGAAGGATGACTTTCTCGAGAAGTTCTTTCAGATTCGGCGGAATCGCTTCCTGCTCATTTCCTTCCTGCTCATAGTACCATTGCTGCAGGAACCGTTCAGCAGGCGGGTTTGTTATAAGGATGGTACCGTCTCGGTTAAATGTAATAACCCCGTCAGCCATACTGCTCAAAATACTGGACAGCTGTTCTTTCTCCTGGCTGAGCGCATGCATATTGTAATTCAGCTGTTTTCCCATCTGATTGAAGGCAGTAGCCAGCTCTCCAATTTCATCATGTGTAAGGATCGGAACCTTCGTGTCGAATCTTCCTCTGGCCACCTCAAAAGCAGCTTCACGCATTTTTCTTAGTGGTGCTGTAATCCTCGTAGACAAGAAGAAGGCAAATATGGTCGTTAATATAATCGCGATTCCTGCTGCCAACAGAATCAGCCTGGTTGTCTGCCTAGTCGTTTCTTTGATTTCTTCGAGAGATTGAAAGATCAAAACGGCTCCTGTATTGCCATTCCCAAGCTGTACAGGCGCTCCAACTGCCACAATATTTTCATAGAGGTTAGAAACCGACTCTCCATTCAAATGAATTTCTTTGACAAAGGATTCCTGCTGTTCAAATACTGCAGCGACTTCTTTCTGCTGAAGGATTTCCTGATGAAGCTCCAGGTGCTCAGCCGTAATATCTTCTGCATAGTACAACTGGTTCCGATCTTCTGCAACGATCAAATTATGAGGGTCATCCACGATTTCTTTTGAGATCTGCAAACCCATGCTGAGGTCTTGATGACTTTCCAGCACAGAAGCAATTTTTTCTGCTGTGTCAGATAAGTCATTCTCTACCTGTTCCAGATGGTAATTTTGAAAAAACTCAAGCTGCAGGATGGTTAGGATGAATAGAACAAATGCAACCAACAGCAGGATGGTGATCCAGAGTTTTCCTACAACACTCCGCCAAAGTCTCATTCATTATTAACCTCAAATTTATAGCCTACTCCCCAGACCGTCACAATCATCTTCGCGGCCTGCTCTGACACTTTATTTAGTTTTTCACGAAGCCTTTTAACATGTGTATCCACTGTTCTTAAATCACCAAAGAAGTCATAGTGCCATACTTCTTTCAGAAGGTGTTCACGGTCAAATACTTTATCGGGTGCTTTTGATAAGAAATACAGAAGTTCATATTCCTTCGGAGTCAAGTTGACATCCTTACCATCCGCCGTAACTCTATGAGCATCATTGTCAATGGTCAGATGCGGGTAGACAATCATATCCTTTGCCTTGGTATCAGTATGTATATAACTTGTTTGGGAAGATCTTCTTAAAAGAGCCTTCACTCTTAAAACCACTTCCCGAGGAGAAAACGGTTTCACGATATAGTCATCGGTCCCTACTTCAAAGCCCTGCACACGATTAGCTTCTTCTCCCTTTGCCGTCAGCATGATGACCGGTGTGGATTTTTTCTGACGCAGCTCCTTGCATACTTCAATGCCATCCATACCCGGCATCATCAGGTCGAGCAGAATGCAGTCATATTCATTATTCAAGGCCAGTTCCAAGGCACCTTCGCCATCTTCAGCTTCTTCTATTACATAGTTTTCTCTTTCCAGGTACATTCTTAACAGCTTTCTGATCCGTGCCTCATCATCTACGATTAGTACTTTTACTTCCTGATCCATCTTTATATCCCCCTCTAAACTAGTTAATCTCTACACTATACTTCCTATTTTAATAGAAAAAAGCCTCCACTAAAAGCGGAGGAGGTATTATTTCAGCATCTTTTCAAGAAATCTCCGGAAAACAGCCCGAATTTCCTGAAATAGATACCTATAAACGTGTCAATTAAGCGTAGGAGTGAAGTCCAGCGATGATCAAGTTAACAGCCACGAGGTTGAACATGATGATGATAAAGCCTATGACTGCCAGCCAAGCTGACTTTTCTCCATGCCATCCTCTAGAGAGACGGAAATGAAGGAAGGCGGCATAGAACAAAAATGTAATAAGAGCCCATACTTCTTTTGGATCCCAGCCCCAGAATCGGCTCCAGGCAATTTGGGCCCAGATCATGGCAAAAATCAAACCTCCCAAAGTGAAGACAGGGAAACCAATTAACACTGAGCGATACCCGATTTCATCCATAAGGTCCAAGTTGACATTCTTAATATATTTTTGAATCCATAAGCTGATTTTCTTTCTGGCCGCCAAACGAAGAACCCAGTAAATGACTGTTCCAGTAATAAATGACCATAGCACAGTATTTAACTTTAACGCGTTTATGAGCGCAGGCATGTCAGCAGCGGGTTCAAAACGGTCTTCAGTCAGAAGTTCACCTTCATGGGGAGCAACAAGTGCAGGCATTTTGAATTCTTCAACCGCTTCCTGTCCCGCTTGGTTGATATACTGAAATTCAGCGCTGTATCCCATAAGGCTGAACGCAGTTGTCGAGACAATAAATCCGACTACTACCACCAGGCCATACATAACACTTTCAAGCCAGAATGACTGCTTCTTATCCTCTGCATGATTTACTTTTTTCAAAAGATATATCAAACCGGCAACAAAGCTGATGGCCAATATCGCTTCACCGGCAGCTACTGTGGTAACGTGAATTTTCAGCCAGTCACTTTGCAAAGCAGGGATAAGCGGGCTGACCTCTCTTGGAAACATGCTCGCATAAGCAATGATTAAGAGAGCAATCGGCAGTGCAAATAATCCCAGTACGGTCGATTGATATAAAAAGTAAAGAATGATGAAAGCTCCGACCAGCATCATCCCGAAAAACGTGGTGAATTCAAACAAGTTGCTGACTGGTGCATGGCCAGAAGCAAACCAGCGGGTGAAAAAGTACCCAAGCTGGGCAGCAAAACCGACCAAAGTCAATCCCATACCAATCTTACCCCAGCGGTTTACTCCTTTTTCTTTATTGTGTTTATCGCGGATGGAACCGCCAAAAAAGAGCGTGGCAATAAGGTAAAGAATAAACGATATATATAACAGATTACTACTCCATTGTGCCAAATCCATATCAGGAAATCCTCCTTTTACAAGCAGCGGCTGATAGTTCACCTGCAGCCGCTATAGTTTTCCAAATTAATTCATGTTCTTTTTTTTCCATCGATCTCCTGCTGATCTTCTGGTTCCTCAATACCTGTTCCATCAAGAACAAAAGTGATCTCTTTTTTCAATCCATGCCAGTTTTTATTGGTATGACCGGCAACTATCAACCCTTTATCAGATTTGCGGACCCATATCCTTCTATGATTCCAGTAGGCGCCTTGAACTACTCCTATCATAAAAATGGCTCCGCCTATTCCAATCACCCAAAGTGTCAGGTCCTTTCTGACGGTCAAAGCTGAAACATCCCTTGTATCCAGACCAGCAAAATTCATTTTGTAAGTGTTATCGCCTAACGGCTCAAGGTTTTGCTGGATACCGACAAAGCTGATTTCTCCATCTGGCTTTTCAGGTGAAAACATTTTAAAGAGAAAAGCAGGATTGTTCGGCAGCGGTGACTTGGTTTGAGGTTCACCCTTCTCATCAAACCCATCAAAATCAGGGTAGTATCCCATTAATTCTACCTTTCTGCCATCTTCGAGCTCATACATTTCCTGAGGATCGAAAAGATCTACTGTGAATTTCCCAAACTCTTCTTCAGTCGTTTTATTAGATAGTGTAAAAGACATGGCTTTAAACTCATCTAATTGGTAGCTTGTCTGATAAACCGCATAAGATCCAAACTTAAGAGGCTGGTTAACCTGGATGGCTTTTTCTTTCTCCTCTAGCATTTCAGCCTTTTCTCCAGGAACATTGGATTCTTCTGCACGATAAAGGACAGCGTCTGTCTGATAATTCTTAGCCACTTCACCAGCATTCGCCAGCGCTTCGCCAAAAACCTCTTTATCTTTGTCTTTATCATACATCTCTAATGTAAAGTTTTTGTTTTCCAGGTAATACTCCTTCTTGGTTCCAGGAATCGCCTTGGTTTCTCCTTCTCTAATCCACAGCACTTCATCAACGTACATGCCTGGAACAAATCTGAGCATGGCACCGATAAGGAAGATGATTAATCCTAAATGGTTTACGTAAGGGCCCCATCTGGAAAAACGTCCTTTTTCTGCCAGCAGGCTTCCATTTTCCTCTCGGACATTGTATCTCTTTTCTTCCATCCTCTTCTTGACTTCCTGAATAGCTTGCTCAGCCTTTGGGAATTCTGTTTCACTGTATAATCTCTGCCTTTTCAGGAACCCTTCGTGCCTTGATACTTTCTGTTTTTTCAAAGCTCTATATAGCGGTATCACCCTGTCAAGGCTTGCTATAACAAGCGAAATTCCGATAGAGGCTATCATTAACAAGAACCACCAGGAGCTATATAGATTATGAAAGCCAAGAGTATAGTAGAGTTCACCAAACCAGCCATACACTTCACCGTAATATTGTGAAGCAGGCATCGTGTTCGGAATATACATCTCCTGGGGCAGAGCTGTTCCCAATGCAGAAGCAATCAATGTAATCAAGATTAGCCAGATTCCTACTTTTACAGATGAAAAGAAGTTCCAAATTTTATCAATGATTGATTTTTTATACGTTTGTGAACGTCGTGCACTGCCTTCATATCTCATATCATGAAGCTTGTCTTTTTTTGCATCCTCCGTCAATGCCCTCCCGCAGGATTCACAAAGGATCGTTCCACGGGGATTAACATGACCGCATTCACATTTGATTTCCTTCATGCTAAAACTCCTTAATCTACAGGCCGGCAGCTATACTGCTTAGATGAACCGGCCTCCTGTTAATTAGGTTTGATGCTTTCCATATGCTGCTCTATGTCCGTTTCAGTCATTTCCCCTGTAATAATTCTCTGAATTATTCCATTCTCGTCCACTAGAAGTGTTGTAGGCAATGGCTTTATTCCATATGCGTTTTGAACATCTATCTCGGAATCTACTACAACAGGAAATGTAAGGTCGTGTTCTTCAATGAACTTATTGACTTGAAAATCTGACTCCCCGACATTTACAGCCAGTATTTGTACACCTTCATCTTTGAAAGCCTGATATTGATTTTCCATATACGGCATTTCTTTTTCACAAGGCTTGCACCAGGTTCCCCAGAAGTTCAGGAAGACCCCCTGCCCCTTATAATCGGATAGCTGGTGAGTATTGCCCTCCATATCCTGAAGCACAAAATCCGGTGCCTGGTCTCCTGCTTTCAGGACTCCCCGTTCTTCCTTAGTGAAGTTAGCATATAAGGTATAAATGACTGCTGCAGCGAGCACAACCAATATGATTGTCCGGATAAGCAAGCGGCGCTTTTTTTTATCCATCTCTTTACTGCCTCCTTGCATTTTACAGTTTTTGCTGCAAACGAAAGGGGACAATGCGATTGTCCCTTTTGTCTGTGTTTATTATATTCTCATCTATTATAGCATTGTTGTTTTTTCCTTCAGGAGCTTGTTTTTGAAGGAAGTGTGACACTTTTCGATTTCAGTTCACTCACAGGAGATTTCCGGTTTCTGCCAGTGCTCTCAACTGCTTTACTTCATGGGGGGTAAGCTCTCTGGAATCTCCGGCATTCAAGCCGTGAAGGTCAAGGAAAGCAAATCGTTCGCGTTTCAGCTTTTGAACTTGATGCCCGACTGCTTCAAACATCCTCTTCACCTGTCTGTTCCTTCCTTCATGAATCGTAATTTCCACAATTGCCTTGTCTTGCTTTTTTTCTATCTTCAAGACTTTCACCTTTGCCGGCGCTGTTTTGCCATCTTCAAGCATGATTCCTTTTTCCAGTTCTTTAAGCTTGAATTTTGGCGGTATGCCTTTCAATCTCGCCACATATGTTTTGTCGATATTATAGCTTGGATGGGTCAACAGGTTGGCGAACTCTCCATCGTTAGTCAGAAGGATGAGTCCGGACGTATCATAATCAAGTCTTCCTACTGGGTAAATCCTTTCCTGGATGTGAGGAAAGAAGTCAGTTACCACTTTGCGGTCTTTGTCGTCTGTTACTGCTGAAATGACCCCTCTTGGTTTATAGAGCAGATAGTAAACCTTATTTTCCCTTTCAATCTGCACTCCGTTGACTTCAATCTTATCTGAACCTGTTACCTTCGTTCCTAATTCTCTTTCAGTCTTTCCGTTCACTTTTACTTTTCCTTCAAGTATCAGTTCTTCGGCTTTTCTTCTAGATGCCACACCTGCGTGGGCAATCACTTTTTGCAAACGTTCCATTCTAATTCACCTCTTAATTAAATACGTGTTTCATTTCCATTGATCTATTTCAGATTTCTATAATAAAATTCCTTCTATACAATCAATACTTTGAAATTCATTCACATGAATGAATTATTACATATAAGCAGGGAAATGCAAAGTGATTGTCCTTTATTAGTATTGGTAACATAAGGACTTTTTAAAAGGTGCACTGTTAAAAAGAAGACTTAGAGTATCTTCGATTTTTTAAATAAGTTTGCTCATTATTGTTTCAGGCCTGCGATTCCGAGACCGGTCGATGAATTCTTAATCGTAAGCATGCAGTCAGCAATGAATCAGTTACGGGGCTTCCGCAATAGGTTATGGAAAATAACAAACATAGTGATTGATGTGGCAAAAGAAAGGAACAGACAGAAAAGCAGCGATGCCCCAGGTGAGTGACGGATCTTTTCCCTGCAAAACAGTTCCACTAAGTCTATATCCTCGGCCGCTGGAACTGGAAAACCGCTAGTTCTCCAGGAGGTCGTACGTTTGCTGCGAACAGCCCTCTCAGTAAAAAGATAAATGAAATAAACTTCATTTCCCTAATTGAGCCGATAGCGGAAAGAAATAAGGGAAGTTTTTACCGTTAATCACAACTATGAGCTAACAATGGTAGTAAATAAGGGTACCTTTTTCCCTTATTTAAGCAAATTCTCCTGATTTTCTAAGTTTTGAGTCAAGTAAAGGAAATTTATTCCTCTATTTTAGCTGTTTTTGTAGAAACAAATGAAATAAGGGAGTTTTTTACCTCTATTTTTGCAATTAAATTACTTAACCTAAGAAAACTATCAGTTCTACATAGGGATCCTTAACCTCGCTCCCATAGACCAGGAAATTTTAAAGTAGATACCTGCTTGCTAATACTATATTAAGTATGAATTCTAAAACTTAAGTAAAATAGACAAACCCCGCTGTTGCAGCCGCGGAGTTTGTCTACTATATGTGAACGTTTAAATAAAAGAGCACTAACACTAAACCATTTGAAAAACATTTTCTAATAATTATGAGTGTGTCCTAAGATTTTTCCTCACGAAAACATAAGGGTCACGATAACGATTGCTGCTATGATGCCGATCAGGTCTGCGAGCAGTCCGACTTTTAAGGCATCGCCCATTTTCTTGATGCCTACCGCTCCGAAATAGACGGTTAGGACGTAAAAGGTGGTATCGGTGCTTCCTTGAAGAACGGAAGCCAGCCTTCCTATGAAAGAATCCGGTCCATGGACAGCCAGCAAATCACTTACCATCCCAAGCGCAGCTGTACCAGAAATCGGCCTGATGATAGCGAGCGGAACTATGTCGGCTGGTATCCCAATCGCGTGAAGTACAGGCTCTATCAGCGAAACAAAATATTCAAGAGCACCTGAGGCCCTGAATATCGTTATGGCGACAAGCATCCCGATCAGAAACGGAATAATGGAAACCGCAATTTTGATGCCTTCTTTTCCCCCATCAACAAAGCTCTCATAGGTGGGCACTTTTTTAAAGGTTCCGTATAAAAGAATGATTCCAATCAGCATTGGAATCAGCCATAATGAAATTGTTGAGATAATCTCCATTTCACTTCACTCCATTGCGGATTCTTCTGTGGTAAAAATAACGGTCGATCATAATTGCTCCGATAGTAGAGAGAAAGGTTGCCACGAGAGTCGGGCCGACAATTTCAGTAGGTGAGGCCGAATCATAATTCATTCTAATAGCAATGACCGTGGTTGGTATTATTGTTAAACTCGATGTATTGATCGCCAGAAACGTTATCATAGAACGGCTGGCATAGTCTCTTCCTCCATTTAATTCTTTCAGCTGTTCCATCGCCTTGATGCCAAGAGGAGTTGCAGCGTTGCCCAGTCCGAACATATTGGCCATCATATTCGAAAGAATGTAGCCCATAGCAGGATGGTCCGGCGGCACTTCAGGAAACAACCGTCGGACAATTGGCCGGAACAAATAGGACAGCTTATCCAGCAGACCTGAATCCTGAGCGATCCGCATGATCCCAAGCCAGAACACTAAAATGCTCACAAGACCGATACATAGTGTGACTGCTTCGTTCGCGGATTGAAAGATAGCTTCGTTTACCTCTTGCATCTTCCCGTTCACAGCAGCAAAGATAAGGCCGATGATGGTCATCCCGACCCAGATATAGTTAACCATCCACTTTTACTCCGATGATTGAAATGAAAGACTGTTTCCAAAACATCCACCAGCTTTTTTTCTCTTCTGTTTCATCATTTTTGAAAAATACAGGTACTCGTTCTGTTTCCTTTTCTTCCAGATATACCACCGCTCTGCCGACAACCTCAGGAACTTTGCCGTTCTTCCAGGAGTCTTCAGGCTTTAGAAGCTTGTATTCAATCCTTATACGATCCTCTTCTTCCTTTTTGATTGCCATCAGCACATCTCTTTTAATAAAGACCTTATCCCTATAAAATTCGTCCTCAATATCCTGGATTTCTCCTTGTGGAAGCGCGATGACGGTATCAAAGTTCTTGAATCCATATTCAAACATCTGTATATGATCATTCCAATCGTCCGGACCGTTAAGTGTAACAGCAATCAGGTTTTGCTCATTCTTGGTCGCTGTTGTGACTAATGTTCTTTTGGCTCTTTTTGTATATCCAGTCTTGCCTCCGGTGCAATACTTATATTTTTCCGTCAAAAGCCTGTTCTTGTTCCGCCATTTCCTATCCCAATCGTTTTCAGGGTCAGGGGATGTATGCACTTTGGTACCTGAGACTTCCCTGTAGGTTTCATTTTGCATAGCATACCTTGTCAAGATGGCCATATCATAAGCCGTGGAGTAGTGGTTCTCATGATCGTCCAATCCATGAGGGTTCTCGAAATTGGAATTGACCATCCCGATTTCTTCCGCTTTCTTGTTCATCAAGTAAACAAACCCATCGAGGCTTCCTCCTACATGCTCGGCAATCGCAACTGCAGAATCATTGCCAGACCGAAGCATTAAGCCATACACCAAATCCTCCAGCTTAATCTTCTCTCCCGGCTTAAGGTAAATCGAGGAACCTTCTGCTTTTACAGCATTGCTGCTTACAGTTGCTTCTTCGTCCAACTTCCCTGATTCTATTGCAAGGATAGCTGTCATGATCTTCGTTATACTGGCAATCCGGCTTTGGGTATGTGCATCTTTTTCGTACAGTACCCTTCCCGTATCCTGATCTATGACAATCGCCCTCTGCGCACTGACAGAAGGTGCCGCCTCAGCCGTTTCATTAAAAGAAGAAAAAACGATAGAAATGATGATCACCCTATAAATAAAGGCTCTCAGTCTCATCTTCTTCATAAACATCTACTCCCTTTCCTTGTCCAAAGGTGTTTGTACAAGTCTATGCAGGGCGGTTTGATTTATGATTGCAGAAAAACAATTTCATTTATCCTTCGATAGACAACTCTTTTTCTTTTGACTGTTCCAGGTACATATCTTGGCTGAAATTCAGCCCGTTTGTGTATCTACCTGGCTCCTTTCGGGAAACATATTTTCTATAAAACTTCAACTCTCATGTATTTGCCCGACGGCTTTAGATACATATCTTCTGCTGAATTCCCCCCTCATGTACCCACCTGGTGGCTCTGGCTACATATCTTCCGCCATACTCTCTCACTCATGTATCCACACTCCACCGCTGGGTACATATCTCCCGCCAAACGCTCTCACTCATGTATCCACACGCCTCCTCTGGGTACATATCTCCCGCCAAACTTCCTCTCTCATGTATCCAACCTCCACCGCTGGATACACATCTCCCTCCAAACTTCACCGCTCGTGTATCCACCCAGCTCCTCTAGATACATATCTCCCGCCATACTCTCTCACTCATGTATCCACTCGCCTCCTCTGGATACATATCTTCCGCCACACTCTCTTACCCATGTATCCACACGCCTTCTCTGAATACACATCTCCTGCCAAACTTCACCGCTCGTGTATCCACCCAGCTACTCCAGATACATATTTCCCGCCAAACTCCCTCACTCATGTATCCACTCGCCTCCTCTGGATACATATCTCCCGCCATACTCTCTCACTCATGTATCCACTCGCCTCCTCTGGATACACATCTCCCGCCAAACTTCACCGCTCGTGTATCCACCCAGCTCCTCTAGATACATATCTCCCGCCATACTTCCTCTCTCATGTATCCACCCTCCACCGCTGGGTACATATCTCCCGCCAAACGCTCTCACTCATGTATCCACACGCCTCCTCTGGGTACATATCTCCCGCCAAACTTCCTCTCTCATGTATCCACACGCCTCCTCTGGATACATATCTCCCGCCAAACTTCCTCTCTCATGTATCCACACGCCACCGCAGGATACATATTTCCCGCACAACAAAAAACAGCAGGAAGTGAAAGATTCACTTCCTGCTGTTCAACTCAGCCCCTGGCTTGGGTTATTTTAGTCCTGAAATCAGTTTCATAGTATTCAAGTTCTTCCCTTACCTGCTGGAAACCACTTTCAGCAGCCGACATCAGGCTCATGATGCTTTCCGGCAGATCCTGGCGGAACATGATGGAGTTCTTTCCTGTGTAAGCTGAGCGGCTGTCCTCGTACCATAAATCATAGCGAGGGGAGAAAAATTCTTCTATACACTGATGGTAGACTTTATAGAGTGTTTTTTCGGCAGCACCCTTGATGAAAGGCTCATTTTGCAAGACAACAGAACATGAATCGAGACCTTCCTCACAATAAACAAGGAGCCTTCTAATATTGGAAAGAACACCCTCATAGTAAGCCCTATCTCCGCTCTTCTCCTGAAGCAGCGAGCCTATGGTGATATTATTCAGATAGCCTTCCAGCTCCGCAACTGTTTTTTCCAGGAATGTATGTACTTCTTCTACTTGTGATTTGACGATAGGATTGCTCATCTAACCCCTCCATAATTTCTTTTTATTAATGGTGTAATTGTCTCACTAGTTTCCTTACCATCTTTATGAGATAAAAAACATTCAATTCCTCTTACACTGACGATTTTTGAACTTTCAGAAAACACACTATAAGAAAAAGCTGATCTGGGAGATTGAAAGCCGTCTCCTTCGATCAGCTTGTAATAATTTTACCATAAAGTCAGGACTGAGAATCCATTGTTTCCTGAAACTTTTCAAAAAACAAATCGGCATCCTCCGACATAAATTCTTCATCAATATTTTCCGGCAGTGGAGGAAGTTCACTTATATCCTTCAAACCGAAGTAATCCAGGAATTCTTTTGTTGTTCCATATAAAATAGCTCTTCCTGTTCCTTCAGCTCTTCCGACCGCTTTGACCAGTCCTTTGGACGCCAGTGTGCTTAATGGCCTCTCGGTTTTGACTCCTCTAATCTCTTCTATATCGACCCTTGTAATCGGCTGTTTATAAGCGACGATTGCCAGTGTCTCAAGAGCAGCCTGTGATAGAGAGTTGACGTTTGGTGATTCAACCAGCTTTTTCAAATACGGGGCATGTTCCTTTTTCGTCACAAGCTGGTAAGTGCCTGCTAATTCAATGAGCTGTATGCCCCTGCTTTCGTCTTTATTATACTCGGCAAAAAGACCTTCTATAATCTCTATTGCCTGGTGCTCCTCAATTTCTAAGACTGCACAGACTTGTTTGAGGGATAGTCCTTCATCTCCTGCAGCGAAAAGCAGGCTTTCCAGTATCCCCTTCCAATTAATGATTTCCAACCAGTTCTGCCTCCTCTGATGACTGTACAGTAAAATCGTCAAAATTTTGTTCCTGTCTGACGATGATCTGTTTTCTTTTCATAAGTTCCAGTACTGCGAGGAATGTAACAACAATATGTTCACGGTCTTCGTCAGGGAATAATGAGAAAAAGCTTTGTTTCTCTTTGGAACCTTTTATATGGGTAAGAATTTCGTCCATCCTTTTTTCGATGGGAATTTCCTGTCTTGTGATCTTGGTGGTTACCGGTTTTTGCAGTTTCTTTCTGCGGAGCAGCTTATTGAAGGCCCCGAGCATGTCGTAAATGGTCACATCTTGATCGAGCTTTCCAGACGCCTTCTCTTCAGCATACTCAGATAAGTCACTTGGCGGCTTGGTGTACATCCGGCCTCTTTCTTCTTCCCGGCTTTTAAGCTCCTCAGCCGCTTCTTTATACCGTTTGTATTCAATCAGACGATCAACCAATTCGTCCCGTGGATCTTCCTCTACTTCGAAATCTTCCTCTTGAGCTATTTCTTCATGTTTTGGGAGAAGCATCTTGCTTTTGATCGCCAGCAAAGTTGCAGCCATCACAAGATATTCGCTGGCCACATCAAGCTCAAGTTTTTTCATAGTATGTATGTACAACAAGTACTGCTCAGTAATTTGAGCCATCGGAATATCATAAATATCGACTTCCAAAGAGTGAATTAAATGCAGAAGCAAGTCCAGGGGACCTTCAAAGGCATCAATCTTCACATTGTATTCCATAATATCACCAATTCCATTTTGTGCGATTTTAAGACTATCTATTAGTATAGTAGATTATAAAGCATTCTCCAATAGTAAATTTAGGATTGCGTTTTTCCGAGGCATAGGGAATATGGTAAACTAATCGAAGAAAAGGAGGAAATTTGCCAATGTCTTATCCAAATGATTATCTAGATTTCCTCATCCATTTCCACTGTGACCGGGATTATTTTGAATGCCACGAGGTACTCGAGGAATATTGGAAGGAAACAGATCCGGGCAACAGGGAGTCTGTTTGGGTCGGGCTCATACAGATTGCCGTCGGCTTTTACCATTATCGCCGAAAGAACAGAAGCGGAGCAGTGAGGATTCTTAGAAAAGGGACCAATATCTTGAAGCAGCACCCCGACTCTTTGAAGAGCCTGGGAATTGACTTTGATAAACTTCTCCCGCTTCTAGAGGAAACCTTGAAAAACATCGTTTCCGGAATTGATTATCAGAGTATCAATCTTCCTCTCAATGAGGAACTGACACAACTATGTGAACAGGAATGCCGCAAGATCGGAAAATTGGACGTCATCCCTGATTCCATCATACACCGGCATTCACTCCGAGACCGCTCGGACGTGATCAAAATGAGATCAGATGCACTGTTAAATAGACAGAAACAAAAAGACTGACATCAATCATGCCAGTCTTTTTGTATTATTTAAGGCAGAGGTTAATTCCCTCTGATATCAATTTTCATCGTTAGCATCCAAATGGCATTTTTCAAAAAAAGCGGCAGTATGTTCATTCGGCTTTAACACTTTGTTGGAATAAATTTCACTTAAGGTTCTAAGCATTGCTTTCCCTATACCTTCATGGCGATGTGAAGGATTAACTGATATATGCCTTACTTCAATGGTTTCTTCCCCGATTACGACACCGATCAAGCCGACAATATCTTCGTCTTTCCAGAGAAATAACTGCCAGTCATCTTCCTGCTCATAATTCAGCATTGTCTGCTGCAGCTTTTTCAAATCCTTTTCCTGCGGCATAAAGGACAGCAACCCCATCGCAATTTTCTCGAAAGCTTTTTTGTAACGTATAAGCATAAAAGACCCCTCGTTATAATTTGCGCATGTTCTGCACAATGTTTTTTATTCTTTCCGTGTATTCGTATTAACCGTTTATTATCTTACTAAAATTAAGAAAAATATTCAACTTTATTCCGAGAAAAGGGATATATCAAACTTAAGACCTGCATCAACTTGCAAAGAACATCCAGTAGAGAACTCCCCAACCCAGTGACATAATTAAAAGAATAATGAATAATAGTATATTTTTCTTTCTCATAATCGTGCAGCTCCTTTGTCTTGTCAATAAAATTCCGCCTGTGCACCCTGCTGAAAAAAGAGGCAGACACACTTTGTGTCCGCCTCCACTATAGAATATTATTCGTTAAGGGACAAGTCCAGTTTAACAAGATCTTCAAAGCTTTCTCTTCTGATGACGAGTTTTGCTTCACCATTTTCCACGAAGACTACTGGCGGCCTGGGAATTCTGTTATAATTGTTTGCCATGGAATACCCGTAGGCACCTGTACAGAATACAGCAAGAATATCTCCTTGCGAGGATTCAGGCAGGGGAAGATCCCAGATTAACATATCTCCTGATTCACAGCATTTTCCTGCAATCGATACGGTTTCCTGAATCGGCTGTCCGGCTTTATTCGCAAGAATCGCTTCATACTTTGCTTCGTAGAGAGCAGGACGGATATTGTCACTCATTCCGCCGTCCACCGCCAGATATTTTCTGATATCCGGAACTTCTTTGCTGGACCCCACGCTATACAAAGTGGTCCCCGCGTCACCAACTAGAGAACGCCCCGGCTCGATCCAGATTTCCGGCATATCAAGGTTGGATTCTTCGGCTTTCTTTCTTACCTCCGCTATAATCTCCTTAACATACTGAGAAGCTGGAATCGGATCATCTTCAGCTGTGTATCTAATCCCAAAGCCTCCGCCCAGGTTAAGCACTTCTGCCGTGTAGCCGTGTTGTTCTTTCCATTGAGCCAACTTGCCAATGATCTTGCTCGCTGCGAGCACGAAACCAGTCGTCTCGAAAATCTGTGATCCAATATGGCAATGCAGGCCAAGCACATTCAAATGAGGGGATTTTACCGCTCTCAGCAATGCTTCTTCAGTCTGCCCGTTTTCCAAACCAAAGCCAAACTTTGAATCTTCTTGACCTGTGAGGATATAATCGTGGGTATGTGCTTCAATCCCAGGAGTTACCCTGATTAATATATCCATCGTCTGGTTTAAATCACGGCAAACCTCTTCCAGCAGCTGAATTTCATAAAAATTATCAACGACTATACAGCCGATTTCATGCTCCAACGCCATTCTTAGTTCTGCTTCGCTTTTGTTATTGCCATGAAAATGTATACGTTCAGCAGGGAATCCCGCTTTAATAGCTGTAAACAGTTCCCCTCCGGATACAACATCCAAAGACAAACCTTCTTCAGCCATCAATTGAAAAACCGCGACTGAAGAAAAAGCCTTGCTTGCATAAGCTACTTGAGCTTTAATGCCAAGATCTTCAAATGTGTCTTTGAAACCTCTGGCTCTATCTCTGATCAATTCTACATCGTAAATATATAACGGAGTTCCATATTCTTTTGCCAATTCTACAGTGTCGACTCCCCCGATTTCCAAGTGGTCACGACTGTTGATTCTGGCAGTTCCATTAAAATGCATTCTTCTCATCCCTTTGACTGCTTTATCGCTTTAGTAATTAAAAGTAAATTTATCACAGAATGAGCAGTGTTGCAATCCTAACGGGATTTTGCCGGCTGTTTATATTTGTTTCTCGGCTGGACGATACTCGGCCTGATTTTCGATCCCGGCATTGAACGTCTAATGATGATTTGCATAAATGCTCTAGGACTGAAAGGAATAAACGGCCATAAATATGGTGTGTTCAATGAGCGGATTCTGACCAGCAGAAGCAGGAAAACAGTTGATCCAACGACTAACCCTGGTATGCCGAAAATCGCCACCACTATTAACAAGGCCAGGCGCAGAAGCTTATTGGCTACACTCAATTCATAACTTGGTGTGGAGAATGTTCCAATCGCGGCCACTGACACATATAAGATGACCTCCGGAACGAACAATCCCACGTCGATGGCAATCTGTCCGATCAATACGGCTGCGATCAACCCCATGGCTGTTGAGAGCGGTGTCGGGGTATGTATGGCCGCGAGCCTCAGGAATTCTATTCCCAAATCAGCCATCAATAACTGGACGATGACAGGTATGTTTGTTTCCTCATTCGGCCCGATAAATTCAAGCTGCGGCGGAAGAAGCGATGGATCAAGTACAAACAAATACCAAAGCGGCAGTAAAAATACACTGGCAAGCAGTCCAACGAACCTGGCCCACCTTACGAATGTTCCGACAGCCGGAGACTGCCTGTATTCCTCCGCATGCTGCAGATGATGAAAATACGTAGTGGGAGTTATGATGACACTGGGAGACGTATCCACGAAAATCAGTACATGCCCTTCAAGTAAATGAGTCGCGCCAATATCTGCTCTTTCTGTGTATCTGACCAGTGGAAATGGATTGTAGCCTTGTTTCACCAAGAATTCTTCTACTGTTTTATCCGCCATGGTGAGGCCGTCTATCTTAATAGCTTTTAATTCATTTTTAATGATGTTGATCAGGGAAGGATTAGCCACATCCTCAATATAAGCAATAGAAATATCCGTTTTGGATCTTTCACCTACCCGGAATATCTCGAATCTCAGGCGTGGGTCCCTGATCCTTCTTCTCGTCAAAGCTGTATTAACGATGATATTTTCCACGTACCCATCGCGTGATCCTCGTACCACTTTTTCCGTATCCGGTTCCTGCGGCTGTCTGCCTGGATAACTTCTTACATCGACTATCAGCGCTTCCTGTTCATCTTCTACTACAACCGCAATCAGGCCGCACAAGACCTCATCCACCATTTCTTCAACCGTTTTCACCGGTGCTATAGATTGATGAGGGATTCTGTTCTGAACAATTTCAGGAAGTTTCGATGAGAGCCTTTCATGATCATTAACCTCAACCAGATTTTCCACAATCCTCATAATGAACTGAGTATCACACAAACCGTTAATATAATATATGTGAACACCTTTATGAAGAATCTTCAATTTCCTTACACCGAGGTCGAAGCTTTTGTTCAATCCGGTTGTGTCGATCATCAGTTGTTCCAATTTTCCAAGTTCTCCCGGTATTGGTGTCTTTTCTCTTTCCATATTAGGCAAGATAACCGCTCCTTTCGAGTATTATTTCCACTGCTTTTTTAGTAATAGGAGCTCCCCTGGAGAAATGGTCCCTCTTCGCCATCTTCCCAATGTCGCCCACGCCTACCACAATAGGCAGCTTCAACTGGTCCAAGCTGTACACTGTATCACCATTGAGCCGCCCTATCTCATTTTCTGGAACACCAAATTTATCAACGCCATAGGGAGTCAGTTCCCCGAATTTATCGACACACACATCCACTCGTGTCCATTCAGCCTGTCTTGTTTTGGAAGCTACCGCAATAGCTCCAAGAATGTTGAATTCCTTGCAATTCACCACATATTTCATAGCTGCCTCACCACTGCCTTCTCCTAGAAAACCACTGTCATCAAACATCACAAACACCAAATCTCCCTTTGCCTTCTTGATCAATCCTGCAATTTGACTTCCCTTTAGAACCGACGGATTGCCTTGGGATCTGGAAATGCACCGGGCACCGTATTCCCTTGCCGCTGCCTCGATTGCTCTCCTGGCGTATTCATCTCCATCAGTAATGATTATCACGTTTTTCTTTTCTGCCATAAGAGCTCTCCTCCTTTATAAGCGGACAAAATACAACCAGTGAAACAGTGATCCCAGCACTTTACCGAAGACAATCGCCATTAAAAGAGTGATGATACGGTCATTGATCCCGATTCTTTTTGTGAGTATCGGTAAAACATTCAATACTTCTGTTAGGGCTGCGGCCAGCATTCCTACAAAGGTGCCGCTCATTAAGCCAATAGGTATTAGAACAAACGGCGAGAATATCAAAGTGAATTCATTTAAACTGAAGATGCTTCCAATAACGGCCCCAAATACTACCGCCCATTCATAAAAATGAATCATTTTCATCGTCTTGGTTAATTGGGTCAATCGGGGAATGATTCCCAGCACTGTCAAAAAGGCTACCAGGCCTGAGCCCACAGCAAGTCCCCCGGCAAGGCCTACAAAGCATAAGATAACGATGCTAATGGTCATCAAGGTGCTTCATGCTCTCTTTATTTTCATGCATTATTACGTATTGATCGAGGTCCTGCTGGTAGTTGAACATTTCAACCTCAAGAGGGCTGGGCTCTTCATTGATTCTCTTTCGAAATACATGGTTGAAAAATAAAATCATTCCCAAACCAAGACCAAAGGAATAAGGAACCTGAAATAATAACGGATGGGGGTCTTCGTGTCCTGTCATCATGAGATACAGGCGCTGATGTACCTCCCGCATACTGACATCCTCATGAAAATTCATGATGGCCATAGCTGCCCCAATGAACAGCAAAAGCCAGACAGCAGCGAACATTGGCGGTGAAACCTTTTTCCTCTTGTACACCACTTCCACAATCGTCTGGGAAGGCCCGATTGTTTGAACATCCACATTTGGCAGTACAGCTTTAATTTGAGAAATAACTCTCATGAGATCGAGGATAATAATATTCTTATCCTCTTCTGTCACCTTATGAAGAACAATCTTCCGAATGGACTGAAGATAATGTTCAGGCGCGATGATCTGGGCAGTATTTTCAAGCAGGATACTGCTTTCCGGTCTAACCTGCAGCCTATGTCTAAGCCGAATATATACTGAACCTTCCATCTAGATCACATCCTGGTCAACATTATTTTCCTGCTTGTATAAATAGTATGGATTTCAGACAAAAATTTCATGAAGCCAATAATTGCTAACTGTTTTTTGCGGAGGAATGAATAGTGTTCTTGCTGATGGGTTGGATATGTGTTTTTGTGGTTTTCCCAGTTTCAAATGAGAGAGAATCATCTGTTGACATCGATTTTGTTTATGCTGATTCGATGCTCTCTGTTGTGCGAATACAAAAAAGAAGCAAACCGCCTGCATGCGATTTGCTTCTTTTAACTCTTATATCAAATTCATTTTATCCTTCATATTGTGAAGAATCTTTTTTTCAAGCCGCGATACCTGCACCTGTGAAATGCCAAGCCTATCTGCAACTTCTGACTGGGTCTGGTCTTTATAGTAGCGGAGATAGACGATCAGCCGCTCTCTTTCGTCCAGTTCCCTGATCGCTTCCTTCAAGGCTATTTTATCGAACCATTTCTGATCTGAGTTATCGGATATCTGGTCCAAAAGTGTAATTGGGTCTCCATCATTCTCATACACTGTTTCGTGAATAGAGGATGGTGCTCTGCTGGCTTCCTGTGCCATGACGACTTCCTCTGGAGACAGTTCCAGGTGAGCAGCGATTTCATTGATGGTCGGAACCCTTCCGAAAGCCTTTGATAATTCGTCTTTTGTCCTCCGAATCCGGTTCCCCATTTCCTTTAAAGAACGGCTTACTTTTACTGTTCCATCATCTCTTATAAATCTTTGTATTTCACCAATAATCATCGGGACCGCATAGGTTGAGAACTTCACATCATAGGATAAGTCAAATTTATCCACAGACTTGAGAAGGCCAATGCAGCCGATTTGAAAAAGATCGTCCGGTTCATATCCGCGATTCAAAAATCGCTGAACAACCGACCAGACAAGCCTCATATTTTTTTGGACAATGGTATCCCTGGCTGACTGGTCACCTTCCTGGCTTAGCTGTATGAGCTCTTTAACTTCGGTATCTTTTAAAAAGCTCTGCTCTTTGTCCTTCTTAACTTCCACATCCATAAGCACGGCTCCTTAATTGCATAGCGCTCTACTATTGGCTAAATGCTTTTTTAAACGAACGGTTGTGCCTGCTCCAGGTTGCGAATTTACTTCTATCTCATCCATAAAATTTTCCATGATGGTAAACCCCATTCCAGAACGTTCAAGCTCCGGTTTGGTAGTAAACAATGGCTGGCGCGCTTCCTCTACATCCCCGATTCCGATACCATCATCCCTAATTTCCATGTCGATGAAGCCTTCTTCCATTCTGACTGTGATATATACAAAGCAGTCAGGGTTGTTGTCATACCCATGAATTATGGCATTTGTGACAGCCTCTGATACTACTGTCTTGATTTCCGTCAGTTCGTCCATCGTCGGATCCAGCTGGGCAATAAATGAAGCTACCGTAACCCGGGCAAAGGATTCATTTTGGCTCACTGCACTGAATTGGATATTCATTTCATTTTTCATTTTATGCAACCCCCAGACTTTGTAATGCAAATTCTTCAGACGGCTCTAAACGAATGATTTTGAAAAGACCTGACATTTCAAATAATCGTTTGACTGCCGGGGATATTGCACAGACAACCATTTCTCCGTGTTTTTGCTTGATTTGTTTATATCTCCCTAAAATCACACCAAGTCCTGAGCTGTCCATAAATCCAAGGGCTTCCATATTCAGTACGATGTGCTTGATTCCATGTTCTTCAATTAATTCAGAGGCTTGCTGCCTCAACTGCTCTGCCGTGTGATGGTCCAATTCCCCACTCAGGCGTATACAAAGTACATCACTTCTAACTTCCAGACCAATAGTAAGACTCACTATTCACAGGCCTCCTTCTCTGTCGTATAGTGAGTCAATTCTATTTTTTATAGTCCAATTCCTTCTACAAGACAAAACTAGAAGAATTTAGACATTTTATGCTGAATTTTTCAACAAGGAGGCGATCAATTAATTCCCGCTCTTCGTAAACATGCCGAATGCCCGCTTATACAGCTGCCAGAAGCTTGCCAGAGGGACATCTTCTTTAGCGATCAAAGTAGTTTCAGACAGGGATTTTCCGTCTTTTTCAATGACAAGCTTGCCGATTGAATCTCCTTTTTTGACAGGTGCTTTCAGCTTATCCAACTTAACTTTCTTTTCAATACCGTCAAGCTTTTCACCTTTCTTGGCTAAAAGAGAAATTGGCTCATTGGTCATGGCTTCGACTTCTTTATCTTTCCCTTTGGATACTTTTGTTTTTCCGACAATCGCACCTTTTTCAAAAAGAGGCTGCGTTTGATACTGACTGAACGCATAGTCGAACATCTTGCTGATTTCAGCGTTTCGGTCTTTTGGACTCGGCTCTCCGAATACAACGGCGATAACCCTCATATTGTCTTTCTTTGCCGTCGCTGTCAGGCAGTACTTCGCCTCATTGGTAAAGCCCGTCTTTAGACCGTCTACTCCTGGATAAAAACGTACCAGCTTATTAGTGTTTACCAGCCAGAATTTTTTATCCGTATCTTCACGTAAATAGGATTCATATGTCCCGGTGAAATTGGTGATTTCCTGATATTTCAAAAGTTCTTTTGCCATCATTGACATATCATGTGCTGAGCTGACATGGTCCTCAGCTGGAAGTCCTGTTGGATTTTTAAAGTTGGTATCCTTTAATCCCAGGTCCTTCACCTTGGTGTTCATCTTTTCCACGAAGCCTTCTTCACTGCCGGCAATATGTTCTGCCATTGCAACCGATGCATCATTAGCCGAGCCGATTGAAATGCCAAGCAGCATTTCTTTAACAGTCATTTCTTCACCAGGCTCAAGGAAGATTTGTGAGCCGCCCATTGAGGCAGCATACTCACTTGTCCTCACTTTGTCTTCCCATTTGATCTGCCCTTTGTCCAGGGCTTCCATAATCAAAATCATCGTCATGATTTTAGTCATGGATGCAGGCGGCAGCTTTTCATGGCTGTTTTTATCATATAGAACCGTCCCTGTGTCTCTTTCAATTAAAATAGCAGACTTAGCTCCAGGAGCCAATTCTGACTTTTTCTCCTCTGCAGCTGCATACGGAGCAATTGTAGAAGCGATCATGACTAACATAAGGATGGCCGATAGTATTCGTTTCATTCCTGGTCCTCCATTCAATGTACAAATTTCATAACATGCATAGCACCATTTTTTCCATCCTTCTCTTTTTTATACAGTCATTTCCAACGAATTTGTAAAATTAATGCAGTTCAATTTCTCTTTCATATACTCAAAACCACCAGTTTAAACTGGTGGTTTGCTCTGCGGCTGGAAGCCTTCCTTATTTCGGCTGAAAAAACGTGGAGAAATAAGCGGAGAAATTCCGCTTATTTAAGTCATAGCGATAGTGTAAAAAATAGCTATAATAAGCGAAGAAATTCCGCTTAATTGTATAAAAGATGCGAAAATAGTTCGTTACGCTGTGCTTAAGCGGAAAAATTCCGCTTATATACCCTAAATCACATTCAATTCTTAAGCTTAACCGGAAAAACTCCGCTTATTTTAGGCTATATTAATGCCAATCAAAGGATACCTCCCCTCCTGCTGGAATGGCATCTAGTGATAAGGAACCGGCTTTTTGTATAGAAAGAGGGTGTTCTATACCAGGTTATAAGTTCTCTGGAACCTCCGGCATAGCCAGGGTTTAAAAAAAGGCAGAGGGCCCCGAGGGGCCTTCTGCCTTTACTGGATAGTGGACACGCACTTCCATTATTCTGTTTCTTTGATTTCTCCGTGTATAAGTATAGGAGCGTCCACGTGTTTCTCTGTCACTTTAATGCTTTCATACAACTTTGTTTTTACATCTTCAATATCTTGTGTATTACTGTGGATGGTTACAAGAGAATCGCCTTTTTGGACCTTATCACCGATTTTCTTCCTGAGTTCCAATCCCACAGCCAAATCGATTACTGAATCTTTCGTTGCTCTTCCTGCTCCAAGCCACATAGCAGCTGTTCCTACAGAGTCCGCAATGATTTCTGATACATATCCATCCTGCTTGGCTTCCAGCTCGAAAACATGCGCAGCTTTTGGAAGTTTTTCCGGCTGGTCAACGACTGATTCATCCCCGCCCTGTGATTTTAGGAAAAGCTTGAAGCTGTTCAGTGCTGAGCCATCCTTCATGGCAGAAACTAATTTTCCCCGAGCTTCTTCAAGGGATTCTGCCTTGCCGGCAAGGTAGACCATATGACTACCAAGCGTTAAGCAAAGCTCTGTCAAGTCCTCAGGTCCTTCTCCATTCAGTGTATCAATGGCTTCTTTTACTTCCAGGGCATTTCCGATTGCAAATCCAAGCGGCTGGCTCATATCAGAGATCACCGCCATTGTTTTACGTCCGACGTTATTTCCAATATTGACCATTGCTTGTGCAAGTTCTTTTGAATCATCGAGCTCTTTCATGAATGCCCCTGCCCCTGTTTTTACATCAAGGACAATCGCGTCAGCTCCTGCCGCAATCTTTTTACTCATGATCGATGAGGCAATCAGGGGAATGCTGTTCACTGTTCCAGTTACATCACGCAAAGAATACAGTTTCTTGTCTGCAGGTGTCAGATTCCCGCTTTGACCGATTACGGCAATTTTGTTTTCATTTACAAGACGGATGAATTCATCGTTATCGATTTCCACGTGGAAACCTGGAACGGCCTCTAACTTATCAATGGTCCCGCCAGTGTGGCCAAGACCTCTGCCGCTCATTTTCGCAACAGGAACCCCGACTGCCGCTACAAGAGGCCCGAGGACTAGAGTCGTCGTATCGCCTACACCGCCTGTAGAGTGCTTATCAACTTTAACTCCTTCAATCGCTGACAAGTCAATTTGATCTCCTGACTTAACCATTGCCATTGTAAGGTCAGCCCTCTCTCTTTCAGACATTCCTTGAAAGAAGATTGCCATTGTTAAAGCGCTCGCCTGGTAATCTGGGATCGATCCATCCGTATATCCATCAACAAAATAATTGATTTCTTCTGCGGTCAGCTCATTGCCGTCCCGTTTCTTTTCAATTACATCCACCATTCTCATTTCCATTCACCTCGTGTGCATTGTCATCAACCATATTGTCATGCTGCTGTCTTATGCTGTGCTGCTCTCCTGAAAAATTGAAGTCAGGAGTAGAAGTTTTAAGTAATAAGTAAACAAAGGAAGCCGCCTTTGGAAGCTTCCGAAGAAATAAGAGGCCAATTACTGTGGCCTCCATTATATTGCCGCTTACATCGATTTAACGATTTCCTTAACATAATTAAGGAAGTCTTCACGAACCTTCTCTGTCGTCTCGATCACTTCATCATGAGTGAGAGGCTGATCAAGAATTCCTGCAGCCATATTGGAAATACAAGAGATTCCAAGCACCTTCATTCCCGAGTGCCTTGCAGCGATCACTTCAGGAACAGTCGACATTCCGACCGCATCTCCGCCCAGTGTTCTGATCATGCGGACTTCTGCTGGTGTTTCATAGACAGGACCGGTATTTCCAACATACACTCCTTCTCTCACATTGAGGGAAAGCTTTTGGGATACCGATCTCGCCAATTCCCTGAGCGACTTTGTGTAAGCCTCCGACATATCCGGGAAACGGACTCCTAGACGGTCATCATTGGGCCCGATCAGCGGATTTCCACCCATATTATTGATATGATCGGAAATGATCATCAAGTCACCTGCCTGGAACGATTCGTTTACCCCTCCGGCTGCGTTCGTGACGATCAAAGAATCGACACCAAGTGCTTTCATAACGCGAACAGGAAATGTCACTTTATCAAAGCCATATCCTTCATAAAAATGAAATCTGCCTTGCATAGCGACAACTTCTTTTCCAGAAAGCTGGCCAAATACTAATTGTCCCGCATGGCCTGCAACGGTTGATACTGGGAAATCAGGTATTTCTTTATATGGAACGACTACTGGATTTTCAATTTCCTCGGCAAGAACACCTAATCCAGACCCCAGAATAAGTCCGATTTCAGGTTTTCCTGTGTACTTGTTTTTTAAAAAATGGGCTGCATTCTCAATTTTATCAAAATTCATATTACGACTCCTTACTAATGTCATTCAGGAAACTTTCTCCGTATTTCGGAAGTTTCACATTAAAATTATCTGCCACTGTTGCTCCGATATCAGCAAATGTTTTTCGTACCGGAAGCTCTTTTCCGCCATTCATGCGTTTGGAATACACAAGCAAAGGTACGTACTCTCTAGTATGATCTGTTCCATGATGAACAGGATCATTTCCATGATCGGCCGTGATGATCAGCAAATCATCCTCTGTCATTCGCTCGAATACTTCAGGAAGACGGGCATCGAACTCTTCAAGAGCTTTTCCGTATCCCTCAGGATCACGACGGTGGCCGAATAATGCATCAAAATCGACAAGATTCAAGAAGCTCAGCCCAGTGAAATCCTGTTCGAAGGATTTTACCATTTGATCCATCCCATCCATATTGTCTTTCGTCCTGACAGATTCGGTTACTCCTTCGCCATTATAAATATCAGAAATTTTACCTAGGGCAATCACATCATAGCCTGAATCTTTCAATTCATTCATGACTGTGCGTTCGAAAGGCTTCAAAGCATAGTCATGCCTGTTCGAAGTACGCTGGAAATTCCCCGGTTTCCCGACAAATGGACGGGCAATGACGCGGCCTACAAGGTATTTCTCTTCCTTGGTCAATTGGCGTGCAATTTCACAGATTTTATATTGTTCTTCAATCGGAATAATGTCTTCATGAGCAGCAATCTGAAGAACAGGATCAGCGGATGTGTACACAATCAGAGCACCTGTTTCCATATGCTCTTCTCCAAGTTCTTCAATAATCGCAGTACCGCTTGCCGGTTTATTTCCAATTATCGGCCTGCCTGTTTTTTCTTCCAATTCTTTCAATAGTTCTTCAGGAAAACCATCCGGATAGACCTTGAAAGGCTGGCTGATATTCAAGCCCATGATCTCCCAGTGACCGGTCATCGTATCTTTTCCTACAGATGCTTCTTCCATCTTTGTATAGTAAGCAAGCGGGGCTTCCTGCTTCTCGATTCCCTGTACTTTATGAATGTTGCCTAAACCCAGCTCAGCCATATTCGGCATGCTGAGTCCATTCATTCTTTCTGCAATATGCCCTAATGTATCTGCTCCTGCGTCATTGAATTCCTTGGCATCGGGCGCCTCCCCGACTCCTACAGAGTCCATCACAACCAGGTGGATTCTTTTATATGTATAATTGCTCATCCGTCTCTTCCTCCTTATGAAATTTGCTCCTTCTTTGACAGTATGAAGGCTGCGAACACCATCACCTTTGCCTTAAGCCATTATTATGCTTATAATACCCTGATTACTATGTTGTAACCAAAAGAAGACTTGTCAGAAGTCAGACAACCTTATTTTAAGTCTGAACCTTTCAAAATACAAGCGTTTACATCAATCACTGTTTTTTTGTTTTGATAAGTTTTTCACTTTTCAAGAATTATTCGCAGCGAGTGGCTTCCTTATTTAAACAATAATAAGACAGTCTTTTAAGTTAAGCACTGTCTTAGTTAATCTTATCTATTATAAGCATTATTCTTGCATCATGTAATCTTATTATTGCCAGTTCTTGAAACTAAAGTGTCTTCTATCTCCTTCAATTCTTTCATAACAAAAAGCCCCCGGACCTTAAGCCCGCGGGTGAAATTTTGAATAAACATCCTTCATTCTCGTCTTTGTCACATGTGTATAGATCTGTGTGGTTGATATATCAACGTGCCCCAGCATTTCCTGGACGGCTCTGAGATCGGCGCCATTCTCCAGGAGATGGGTGGCAAAAGAATGCCTGAGAGTATGGGGAGTGAGTTCTTTTGAAATTTTTGCTTCCGAAGCAAGTCCTTTCAAGATCTTCCAAAACCCCTGTCTTGATAATCCTTTGCCATGATGATTCAAAAATAGCGAATCATCTTTATGCTTCTTACTGACCAATTGGGAACGCCCTTCGTGCAAGTACTTTTCCAGGACTGAGATGGCTGCCTTGCCGATGGGGATGATTCGTTCCTTGTTGCCTTTACCGATACATCGGACAAATCCCATTTTCAAATGAACATCATCCATCTGCAGCTTGATCAATTCAGAGACTCGGATGCCTGTCGCATACAGCACTTCAAGCATCGCCTTATCCCTTATACCAAGAGGCGTGCTTTCCTGCGGTGCTTCCAAAAGGGCTTCCACCTCATCAATACTGAGCACCTTTGGAAGGGAACGCTCCATCTTCGGTGATTCAATATGGACGGAAGGGTCCTGTTCAGTTACCTTTTCGCGCAAAAGGAACTGATGAAACGAGCGTATTGAGGCAACATGCCGTGCAATGGTTTTACTGGACTTCCCTTCATTTTTCAAGTGACCCAGAAACCCCGTTATGTTAACCCGTTTTACTTCATCCCACTTATGAACTGAATCCACATTTTGAAGGAATTTCAAATAATTTTTCAGGTCCCGCTGATAGGACTCCACCGAATTTTTAGCCAGTCCTCTCTCAACAATCAAAAAATGGATAAAATCTTGTAGCCTGCTCTCCAAACTGCATTACTCCCCATTCATATAAAAAAGTAATAACCGGTCAGTCCAGCTGCGTTCCTCCTCTGAAACAGTCTGAGATACCTTGACAGCGGCACCTTCCGGCTCATCATATCTGTGGTAGCTTTCATATTCTTCGCTTATACACATGATACCATAGTAAAAAAGAATCGTAGAGCCTGTGAATAATATAAACACTTTTACAGTGTGCCAAATCGTCTTCATGCCTGATTGAAACATGCGCCTGTCCTCCATAAAGGTCTTTTCTAACAAGCTATGACGAAAAAGGGCTTATTTATACCAGGGAAAAGTTAAAAAAGTGAAAGGTTATCGTGCAAAAGCGGAAGCGCCTCTCTCAGCCCCGACAGGCAAATGTTCCTCAGAGAAAAAAAGGCGGGCTTTCCTTTTATTCTCTGAGGGTTATTTGACCCCGAGGGACTGAGACCGTTCCAGTGGGTAAGGACCCTCAGGCGCTGGAACTCGACGTAAATAACGTGGCAGTAAGTTATCCCAAAAGATGACTCAATAAATTTCTATGCGACAAAAAAAGAACTGACCCGTTTCAGCCAGTTCTTAATTTTCTGCTATTTTTCCTCATCATTATCAGGCTTCTCCTGGCATCTCCAGCAGATTCCATGGAACGTAAGGCGGTGGTCTTTTATTTTAAACTTCCAATCTCGTTCTACAATGGTTTCTACATCTTCAAGTAAATCATCTTGAATTTCATCAACTGCTCCACATTCTATGCACACCAGGTGATGGTGAAAGTGAGCCGCTCCTTCTTGACGGAGATCATACCTCGATACACCATCGCCGAAATTTATTTTGTCTACAATCTTTAACTCTGTCAAAAGCTCCAAGGTCCGATAGACAGTGGCCAATCCAATTTCGGGAGATTTTTCTTTAACGAGGAGGTATACATCTTCTGCGCTTAGATGATCTTCTTCATTTTCCAACAAAACTCTTACTGTCGCTTCCCGCTGAGGTGTCAGCTTATAGCTGGCAGAAGAAAGTTGTTTTTTAATACGGTCTATCCGGCTTTCCATTATCCGTCTCCCTCCCTCGTCAATGTCTACATTATTATATCAAAAAGGGAGGAATAAGCAAAATAAAATAATTATAAAGAAGAGATTATACTATATATTAAATAATAATTATTATTTAGTAGATAGATTGACCATCGCCTTCATCAGGTTAGGTGAAATATAAGCTTCAATCCCGGCAGCAATTGTAATGACAGCTATGGCCAGAACGAAAGCCAGGACGTACCTTGATAGCAGCGGTAGCATTTGCACCTGGGAGTGCGGTGAAAGCTTCATGAATATCTTGCGGATAAGCGTCAAGGAAAAGCTGACACTAATGACACTGATAAAGATGAATGCAGGGATGATCACGATGTTTTGTGGAAGAACTGCTGCGAAAGATAGCAGGAAACCGTCCCAATCCATCTGATTCACCAGAAAGCCTACTGAGAACCCTATCACTACCCCTTTCATAAACAGAAGGATAAAAATGAGCGGAAGACCAATGATGGATATGCCAAGGAGCCACATGAACCCCAAATACTTTACATTATGAAGAAAGCTCTGGCGAAATAATTCTTCTGAGGAAGCAATCTTTCCATCAGATATCTCTCCAAAAAACTGTCCGAGATAGAAATACAAATCTTCTTTTTGAGTAAATGAAAGGCTGTTAACAACCACAGCACCGAAGATCACACCCATTAAAAAGAGAGTCAATATGAATAAATAGATAGAGGAATGTGACTGTACATGTTCAATTACTGGATTTTTTGCTGAGATTCCCTTTCGCATCTTTTTTCCTCCTAAATACGTGTTACTAGATACTATGTAGCAAATCTAGTAATTATGTCTGTTGGAAAAATAGGTTCCTTCATGGAAATGTCCAATTGTCTTGCAGGCAGTGTTTTTATCCGCTATAATTTTCAGAAAACTGAGGAGGAATCACGATGGATAAACCCATCCTTATTGATTTTCCAGAACGTATTGAAACCAACCGCCTTTACATAAAGCCCTGCCAGCCAGGCGACGGAAAAATGGTGCACGAAGCAATCAGCTCATCTATCAAAACACTGTCAGAGTGGATGCCCTTTGCCCAAAAAGAACAATCCATCGAAGAAGTGGAAGAAGGGGTACGGCAGTCTTATGCTCAATTCATTGCCAGAAAAGATTTCCGGCTCCATATTTTCGAAAAAGAAAGTGGAGAGCTGGTGGGCTCGACAGGATATCACCGAATGGATTGGAGAGCGGGCAGCGTTGAAATCGGCTATTGGGGAGTATCTAGTCATGGCGGAAAGGGCTATATAACAGAAGCCGTCAGAGAACTGACACGCTTTGCTTTTGAACACTTTGCAGCCAACAGAGTGGAAATCCGCTGTGATGAATTGAATATTGCGTCACGCCGGATTCCTGAGCGTCTCGGTTACACATTGGAAGGTATCCTTCGCCGTGACAGCTTGAGCGCTGATGGAAAGAACCTAAGAAACACCTGTGTATATTCAGTTTTGGCGGATGAATGGGAATATCATCTCCATTAAAGCCGCCTAACTGTCACTCAATTCTCTTCAAATCTGGATTCCCCCCTATGGACACATACCTCAATCGGACATAGACAGCTGTGAATATAATGAACGCAAATACGGCCGTGAGCCTTCATTACACCGGGGGGATGAAGCAATTGGGAGCCATCAATGGAAAAACGTATATCAACCGGCTTGATAGCATGGAAACAGAGATTTGGTTTGATGGGAAGCGATTAGAGGGAAGATTATCTGAGCACCCCGCCTTCAAGGGGGTCATCGAGACAAAAGCCTCTCTCTATGATTTACAAAGAAATCCGGATCACATGAAAGAAATGACCTACTCTTCTCCGTCCACAAAGGAGCCTGTAGGACTTTCTTTTCTGCAGCCAGTAACAAAAGATGATCTATATACTAGGCGGAAAATGATGGAGCGCTGGGCTGGACACACTTGCGGGATGATGGGAAGAAGCCCCGATTACCTCAGCACGGTTCTCATGAGCTTTGCTTGTTCTGCGACTATTTTAAAAGAGCAAGAGAATTGTTTTCCCGCTCATTTTCAGACAGTATACGAGCGGGCGCGGGAGAACGACCTGTCCTTTACCCATACTTTCATCACTCCTCAAGTCAATCGTTCGCAGAGCTATTTTGAAGACGATGATGCCCCCGTCTCTGCCAGGGTCATCGATAAGAATAAGGACGGCCTCATTATAAAAGGTGCACGCCTTCTTGCCACACAAGGAGGGTTAAGTGATGAAGTTTTGGTCTTCAGTGCCCCGAGCAAACTTTTATTCGAAACTGGTGAAGCTTTTGCTTTTTCAATACCCTCTGACACAAAAGGTCTGAAGTTCATTTGCAGGGATTCATTTGTAGGAGGAAGTTCGACTTTTGATCATCCCCTCAGCTCCAGATATGAGGAGATGGACTCCATCATTGTTTTCGATGATGTACTCGTCCCTTGGGACTCTGTATTTTTTTACGACAATCCAGACGCGTCCAACAAACTTATCCTGGAAAGCTCTTTTCATCACTTTGCTACCCACCAGGTCCTGACCAGGCAAATCGTCAAGCTGGAGTTTGTCCTTGGCCTGGCTGAACTCCTGATAGAGACAATTGGTGTGAGAGAATACCTCCATATTCAAGAGAAAGTATCTGAAGTCATCATTGGACTCGAGACCATGAAAGCCATGCTGGAGAAATCCGAAAATGATGCAAAACAGGATGAACAAGGGTTCATGCGCCCAAGCATCATCCCTCTTCGGGTAGCGACGAACATTTTTCCTAAAATCTATCCGCGTTTCGCTGAAATTCTTCAGCTGATCGGAGCAAGCGGAATGGTCACCCTCCCTGCAGAAAACGCCTTTGATTCACCAATAAAGCCTGACCTTGATAAGTATCTTAAAGGAACGAACCAAACCGCTGAGGACAAAACCAGGATATTCCGCCTGGCATGGGACCTTACCATGAGCCCCTTTGGCACCAGGCAGACTCAATATGAAAGGTATTTCTTTGGTGACCCTGTCCGCCTTGCCGGTATCTTATACAACTCGTATCCTAAACAGGAGTATGTGAGTAATATCTGTGAGTTTCTTGACTTGAATGAGAGGGGATAACTTGAGCGGGAAGTACCTAAAGGGTGAAGGACCAGTTTTATTCTCGAACCTGCATTGGTCAATAGCAAAAAGACTCGTCAAGAAACGAGTCTTTTTGCTATTGAACGTTTTCGCCGCCAGCAGGTGCAAGAATAAAGAGGTTAAGAAACTAATCAACAGCAGAACCAAGGATTTTTTTCATGATACCGAAAAGAAAAGCAACCGCTGAAATCCCTAATGAAATTTGCCATAGAAACCCTCAGATTAATGGAGTCCATCTCATCATCCCTTTACTACAACTGAAACACTCTTTCACGATTAGACGCTGACCGCTTCCATTATGTTTCAAAAAGTTATCTATTTTCTGCAATAGCAACTTCTAAAACAATAAAACGCCCTGTGCAAATCACAGGACGTTTTATTGTCATTTAGTTGAGATAACACGACGATACTATTCAGGAACCTCTTCTTTCAGTCTCCTGTTTTCCAATGATTAAGACGACAAGGATAACATGCTTACTGATTATTATTTTGTCTGGAGACCTTCCCGTACTTCCCTCCGCCGCCGGCATGAATGGCAAGCTTTCCAATCCTTGCTTTGTGGATGCTTTCTGCAAGAGGTTCAGTCGTGGCTTCTGCTAACTTTTCTTTCGGAACAAAGTGAAGGATGTCCATCTCTGTGCCGAAATGATTCAGCAGTTTTTCCATTGTTTTGGGGCCTAGGCCGGGAATGTATTCCAGTGGGACCTGCGGAATGTATGGAGGCCTTGCCGGCGGGACCGCCTCTCCGGATAAATCCGCGATCCGATGCTTTACCCCTCTGATTTTTCTAGTATGACCGCAATCCGGGCACTCTTCCCCTTTATCGGGAACTATGGTACTGCAATCGCTGCAAGTCGTTTCATAATATTTTCCCAAAAGAGGATCCAAACCGTAATTGGCTGCAATCCCCCTTCCCTCTTCATTCCGAAGGGCCATTCCAAGCTCTTTAAAAGAAGGGCTTTCCATTGTAATGGAGTTGTACTCCCTGGCAATCTTGGCAAGCGAATGAGCATCCGAATTAGTCAGGAAGGTATAAGCATGCAGCTCGGCAATGGAATTGGCCATCTCCGTATTGCTGCTCAAGCCCAGCTCCACGGCATCAATCATGTCTGGAAGGAACACTTCACTTAGGGAGTTCCTTACTCCTTTACCATACAGACTTTTGAAAGGGGTGAAAATATGGGCTGGTATGAACAGGCCGCCGAGGGACTTCACTTCCCGCTGAAGTTCCTGTCCCCCTGCATAGATTCTCTGAGAACTGAGATGGATATTGGTCACTCTTTCACTCAGCCATGCTGAAAATGATTTCAACGCCGCGAGTTCTGGAAGATACGCTAGGACGTGGATGGGGCCTTTACAGTTCTCATCATATATTTCAAGTTCACTTCCGGGAATCAAAACAAGACCGTTACGGTGCTGAAAGCCGCCATCCTCCAGTTCCATCAGTTCCCCAGTTCCGAGCAGCTCTTCAATTTCCTGAATGACTTCAGGGGAATGGCAGTCAATGATCCCGGTCATATAAAGGCCTTTTGGTTCTCCGGAATAACGCAGGATATTTTGCAGTGTCAAGGTCCTTGATCCTGTTATTTTTACCGCGCGCCCCTTTGCAGTCCTTCCAATATGGATGTGGAGATCGGCAAAGTATTCTTTCATCAGCGCTTCATTGCTTCTTTCAATTGCAAATATTGAACAGCATAAGCAGTCTTTGCATCAAAAATCCTTTGATCCTCAATCATTGACTGCGCTTCCTCAAGAGTGACCTCCAGCAGTTCTACAAACTCGTCTTCATCTGCCCCGCTCGCATTTTCCATCTTGTAAATATCTTCTGCGATAAATAAATGCACCAGTTCATCAGCAAATCCGGGTGATGTATAAAAGGATATGAGCGGCTTCATGGTTCTGCAGCCATACCCTGTTTCCTCTTCCAGTTCCCTTTCCGCCGTCTTCATAGGTTCTTCGCCTTTTTCCAATTTCCCGGCAGGTATTTCTACAATTGATTTTTCCAGCGCTTTTCGGTACTGCTCGACCATCACGATTTTGCCCTCTTCTGTCAGCGCAATGACTGCGACTGCACCAGGATGCTTAATCAATTCCCGCTTTGAAGTCTTTCCGTTAGGCAGGCTTACTTCATCCACCTGCAAATCAATGATTTTCCCCTGGTAAATCTTTTCTGTATTCAATGTCTTTTCTTCAAATTTCTTCATCATAACACTCCTGTCCTAAAACTATAGTTGTCATCCATTATAGCAAAATTTCTTTACCATCCCTTCTTTCTTGCTTTCACTCATACTATTTCCTCTTTTGAATATGTATTAATCACACCGTACCTGTCTGTAGTCTATTCCTTATCATTTTTAAAATTCATTTGCGGAGGTTTTTACAGATGAAAGTCATTATTCGCTCTAATGGATTCATTCTCTGTGGAAAAGCATGGGAAGTCAGAGCAAAACTGAAAGAATACAGTAAACAGTTTCAGAATGTTGAAGAGTGGATCCAGGCCTCCAAGAATGCGAAACAGTAAACTTGGTTTCTCTTGTCCTTATTCGGTACAATATCATTAACAAAAAGGAAGAAAGGACGCGAGGCAATCATGGAAAAACGGCAATTAGGCAATTCTGAACTGTATGTAAGCAAAATGGGGCTGGGCTGTATGTCCCTTGGAGAAAATCCTGATAAAGCTCAGCACATCATTGAAGCAGCCTTAGAAGCGGGTATCAATTATTTTGATACAGCCGACCTTTACGACTTCGGTGAAAACGAAAAAATCGTCGGCAAAGCCCTGCAATCAGCCAGGGAGGATGTCATCATCGCCACTAAAGCCGGCAATCGCTGGAATGATGCCAAGGATAACTGGCATTGGGATCCTTCTAAGGAATATATAAAGGAAGCTGCTAAGAACAGCCTAAAAAGACTAGGAACTGATTATATTGATTTATTTCAGCTTCATGGCGGTACCATTGAGGACCCCGCTGATGAAACAATTGAAGCCTTCGAAGAACTGCAACAGGAAGGAATCATCCGTTATTACGGAATCTCCTCTATCCGGCAAAATGTCATAAAACGCTTCACAGAGTCCTCCAACCTGGTCTCTGTAATGATGCAGTACAGCTTATTGGACAGACGTCCGGAGGAACTGTTCCCCCTCCTTAAAGAAAAAAATGTGAGCGTCGTGACAAGAGGCCCTGTCGCAAAGGGGCTGCTTAGTGATAAGATGCTTGAAAAAGCTTCAGAAAAAATCAAAGAGAATGGATATCTCGACTACTCTTATCAGGAGCTCGAGGAAGTCCTTTCAAGCATTCATGGCAAACTGGCAGATGAGCGATCCATGAACGAAATCGCCCTTCAATATATCCTAAGCCATGAGGAAGTTTCCGCCGTCGTCCCAGGCGCAAGTTCTGTCCGCCAGGTTCAGGAAAACGCCAAGGCCGTAAAATCAGAGCCGCTTGCCAAAGAGGAGATTCAGGTATTGAAGGAATTAACGAAGCAGAATGTATATGAACAGCACCGCATTTAGGTTTTCGAAGATGGGTGAGGTTTTGTAAAAAGCAGGGAGCCGTGGTGGTGAACCATGGCCCCTGCTTTTTTATTGCTGTGATTTTTTTTGCGGGAAAAGAGTTCAGTGTTAACTTTTTTACATTCTATTTTACTTCGTTGTCAGCCATGTGGTGGCTAGAGGCTTTTTACAGACCACTTCACTTCGGTTTCTCTGGCCAGCTGGTCTCCAGAGGCTTTTTACAGACCTCTTCACTCCAGTTTCTCTGGCCATGTGGTCTCCAGAGGCTTTTTACAGACCACTTCACTTCGGTTTCTCTGGCCATGTGGTCTCTAGAGGCTTTTTACAGACCTCTTCACTCCAGTTTCTCTGGCCATGTGGTCTCTAGAGGCTTTTTAGAGACCTCTTCACTTCGGTTTCTCTGGCCATGTGGTCTCTAGAGGCTTTTTAGAGACCTCTTCACGTCGGTTTTCCTGGCCATGTGGTCTCTTAAGACTTTTTAGAAACCTCTTCACTTCGGTTTTCTTGGCCAAGCGGTGCCTGAGATACCCCTCAAATTCCCCATTCATATAAAATAGCCATCTAAACCAATTGGTATGATAACCTTCAGCCTATTATTTCTTTTTCCAATTGTGAGGAACGTACCGCACCTTTATAGAGCATCGAATCTTCTATTAATAAAGGACTGATGGGAACCAATCCCCCGGCACGGTAAAATAATTCTTCACCAAGGATATGTGAATGTCCGCAACCGAATACATGGACTATTCCGCCTTGCTGGATGCTCCGTGCTATTTCCACTGCGGCTTTTTTGATATTTTCAATTTCGGCATTCTCTACAGTATTCAATAACTCTTCAAGCTTCTTAAAATATTGCTTAAGCACGATCCAATCCCCCCACTCCATCATCTGTTCATTTGAATTTTGAATTTATAACGATCCGCCCGGTAGGATGATTGAACAAATTCCACAGGGGTTCCGTCTGTAAGGAAGGTATGTCTTTGGATCAGCATCACAGGTGCACCCGGTTGAATATCAAGAAGTTCAGCTTCCATTTCACTGGCCACAGATGATTCGATCACTTGGGAGGCATGGTTAATTTTCAAATCCAATTCTTGCTCGATATAGGCATAAAGTGATTGATTTACTATCTTTTCTGTCAGGCCTTTGATGAAGTTGGCTGATAAATAATTGGTTTCCAGTGCCATTGGCATATCATCCGCTAAACGAATTCTGCTTATTTCATAGACAGGTCCACCTTCCTGTATCCCTAGCTGAGCAGCTATGTAGCTTGTCGCGGGGATGATTTCAAATTGAACCAACTTGCTCCCGGGTTTCAATCCTCTTGATACCATATCTTCAGTGAAGCTTGTTAATCCCTGCAGGGCCTGTTCAATTTTAGGCTTCCGTTCCGCTACGAATGTGCCCTTGCCTTGTATGCGGTGCAAATACCCTTCATTCACTAATTGTGTGAAAGCTTGTCTCACGGTCATCCGGCTGATTTGAAATTGCTCGGCATATTCTCTTTCTGCAGGGAGAGAGTCACCTGGCTTCAGCTCACTGCTTTCTATCTTTTCTTTGATGATTTCACCAAGTTGATAATATATAGGGATAGGGGAATTTTTTTTAATCATTTTACTAGACGAACACCCTTTCTTTTAAGCTTTCTCACAAAAACCAACTGTTATTTCCCAGAGCTGCTTTATCAGCAACTATTGTAACTTGGGGGTGGTTTCTTAATATAGAAGCAGGGAAGTTTTCGGTCTCTTCATTCTCCATGAGACGGGCAAAAGCCTCTCTTTTTCTTTCACCTGAAATAAGGAGCAGGATTTCCTTACTCTTCATGATTGTTGAAATTCCCATAGTGATGGCTTTCGTCGGTACCTTTTCAAGGCTTTCAAAATACCTGGCATTTGCCTCCCGGGTTGATGGTGCCAATCGTACCAGATGGGTGTTGGAATTGAATGAGGTTCCCGGCTCATTGAAGCCTATATGCCCGTTGCTTCCGATCCCAAGAATCTGCAGGTCGATTCCCCCGCATTCTGCTATCTTTTTTTCATAATCCAGACATTCCTGCAGCATGTCCCGTGCATCGCCGCGAGGAATGTGCGTGTTTGATTTTTTTATATCGAGATGATTGAAGAGCTTTTCATTCATATAATGTCGGTAACTATTGGGATGGTCTCCAGAAAGACCGACATACTCATCTAAATTGAATGTGGATGCGTTTGTATATGAAGTTTGATTTTTTTGATGATCTTCAATTAATTTGGTGTAGGTTCCGATCGGTGTTCCGCCTGTCGCGAGGCCAATGTTTATTTTTTCAGAACTGCGGACTTTTCCAGAAATATAATCCGCTGCCAATCGGCTCATTTCCTGGTAGTCTCCTGCTTCAATGATTTTCACTTTAATTCTCCTCTTCTTTAAAAGCAATCGTTCCTCGACAGAAGGTCATCAGAATATCCATTTTGTCATCCAATATGACGATATCCGCATCTTTTCCTTTTTTGATGCTTCCTTTTCGGTCGAATATGTTCAATTGTTTTGCTGGATTAACCGATGCCATTTCAATAACCTCGTGGAGCTCGCAGCCGGTATAAGCCATCATATTTTTGACAGCATTACTCATCTTCAGAATACTGCCTGCGAGGGTGCCGTCCTCAAGAACTGCTTTCCCGTCCTGGACAATGACCTCCTGGCCTCCCAAATCGTATTGTCCATTTTTCAAGCATTTCGCTCTCATGGAATCCGTAATCAGGATGATTCCCTTTTCCCCTTTTTCCCTATAGGCCAGCTTGATCATTTCAGGACGCACATGAATTCCGTCAGCGATGATTTCAGCTTTTAACTCATCTCTTAAAAAGGCTGCTCCTACAACACCAGGCTCACGGTGGTGCAGCCCTCTCATTTGATTGAATAGATGGGTGACATGATTGGCACCGGCCTCAATGGCTTCACCGACTTCTTCATAGGCAGCATCAGAATGGCCTATGGATGCAATGACTCCGTTATCCCTTAAGTACCGTACCATTTCCAGGCCGCCAGATTGTTCAACAGCCAATGTGACAAGCTTAATAGAATTCTGCGATAGAGATTGCCACTTTTTAAAAACATCCACGTCGGGATCTGCAATATGCTCCTTCGGCTGGGCTCCTGCCTTCTTCTCATTCACAAATGGCCCTTCTAAATGGATGCCGATGATTTCTGACTGCCCGTTATTTTTCTGTCTATGAATGTAACTTCCCGCATTTTTTAAAGCCTTTTCAATTTCATTCCTGCTTTGAGTGATGGTGGTCGCTAAAAAACTGGTGGTCCCTTCCTGGGGAAGAGTTCTTGCCATATTATCCAATGCTTCCTCTGTCGCATCCATCACATCAGCACCGTTCACTCCATGGATATGAACATCAATGAAGCCGGGAACAGCCTTGGAACCAGAAGGAAAGTCGAGAATTTCATATCCTTCCGCTCCGGTTAACTCCTCCTCTGGCCCAATGTCGACAATCTTGTGGTCTTTCATCTTTATATAACCCTTTTCCAGCTTTGAGTCCCCGGAATAAATCTGCATTCCTCTAAGCAAAATAGGTTTATGGCTCGTCATTCTTATTTCATCCTTTCAGAGTGGAGACCATTCGGTTCTTTCTATATACAGTACACCTTTATTCTCTTTAATCTTAGCACCCAATCAGTATAGTTGTCTATACCAATTCAAGGTCTTCAAAGGTAAAAACAGACTCTATAATTCGGTAAGTGAGAAAAAGTTTTCGAAAAGAGCCTTTTAGATAAAATGAAACTTCCCGTGTATCTTGCTCTTCTTCTGCTGGTTTAATCCCTCTGTGATGCAGTCCAGCTGTAAGCATAAAAAAAGTAGTGTTCTGTTCAGATTTGATTTCTGACCAGACACTACTTTTTTTCTGTAATGGAAAGCGGGGTAGGGAATTGTACCATGGAAAAGCAGCAGCCTGTACTTTTGATTTCACCTGCTTCGTGCCCATTTCAAAGCTCGCATTTCCAACTCCTGGACAAAATCATTTTTTCCTTCTATATAAGCTTCAATATCATTCGGATATTTTGCCGCTAATTCACTTTTCAGCCTGCCGTATTTTTCCGCTTCATTTTTCCTCATTCTCAGATAATCTCTGAAAAGCAAGTGCCTTTCGATATCTTCACTGCCTGACGCGAAGATATGAACATGATACAACCTTTCGCCTTCTTTATTTTCAAAGAAAAAATATCTGCGGCCGGCTATTCCATTTTCACCTTTCCCCACATACCCCAGTGCCTCTAAATTGTCAGTCCTGTCATCCGCCGCACCAATGTCTGTAATTTCAATAAGAAAGTCGATGATCGGTTTGGCCGCCAATCCTTCCACCGACGTCGAGCCGATGTGATGAATCACCGCGTTCGTTCCTTGAAAAACTGTTTCCAGCCTTTTCTTTTCTTGAAGATATTGCTCTCTCCACTGAGGACGGTAAGAAGTCACCTCGACTTTCCTCGACATCACTTATAATCCTTCCAGTTCATGCCGCTTTCACCCAGAAGTTCTTCAAATGATTTATTTTTCTCACGCTGTCTCGCTTCTTCCCTTTTTTTCTCCGCTTCCTCTTCCTTCCGGGTGGTTTCTTCTTTTTCAAGCTCCTTCTTTTTATCCTTTAACGCCTGAAAAACATCAGATTGCAATGTGTCCTTCAATGTCAATTCTTCATTATTCTTTGCGGATGGACGCTTCCGCTGCTGTTTTTTCTTCATGGGGATTTTCCTCCTCTTTCTGATTTGTACCGTTAACGCGGTACCCGCAATTAGTTGATGGTGCGTTTTCCTTTAAATCGCACCATATCGAGGGGGTGCTTTTTGTTTATGGTATGTTTTTTCTAGAAACTTACCATTATCGAGGTGCTGGTTCTCTGTTAATGGTACGTTTCCTCTCAAATCATACCGTTATCTTAGAACCCGCTCTTTGTTAATGGTATGTTTCTTTCCGGATCCTGCCATTATCTTGTCACTCGGTCCTTGATGTTGGTACGTTTCTTTCTGAATCGTACCGTTATCGAAGGGAGCGCTCTTTGTTGATGGTACGTTTTCCTCAAAACCTCTGAGCTCTCCTCTCAGACTAAAGAGAATCAGCCATACCGAAACTGCAATACCATGATTTTACCAAAAAAATAAAAAAAGAGAAGCATAGCGCTTCCCTCTGCAAAAAACTACCAGGATACTGTTTTTCGAGGTTTGGTGTCCTTCGTGGTTCATATGAGTGACACCAAATCCCTGTTTTTTGTTGTTAGGTGTCCTCCGTGAACCGTACGAGTGACACCTGGATACTACTTTCTGTGGGTTGGTGTCCTTCGTGAACCGCACGAGTGACACCTGACCTCTATTTTCCGTAGTTGAGTGTCACTCCTAATTCGCGTATAAGAAACTAAAATGCATCGGTCACCAAGTTATCTCCAATAATCAATTGAGGTTCGGTTGTCGAAGTTACATCTTCAACAGTGTAGCCTTCTGCCACTTCCCGCAGAACCAGCCCATTGTCCGTTACGTCAATGACGGCACGGTCGGTGATGATTCTATTCACTACGCCTTCTCCTGTCAGCGGGAGGCTGCATTCTTTTAGAATTTTGCCCTCACCGTCTTTGTTCACATGTTCCATAATGACGATGATTTTCTGAGCTCCATGAACAAGATCCATGGCGCCTCCCATCCCTTTGATCATCTTGCCTGGGATCATCCAGTTGGCCAGATTTCCTTTCTCGGACACTTCCATTCCGCCAAGGATTGCCACGTTGATGTGACCGCCTCTGATCATGGCAAAAGATTCCGAGCTGTCAAAGTAGGAAGAGCCCGGGATCGCTGTTACCGTTTCTTTTCCAGCATTGATCAGGTCAGCATCCACCTCTTCCTCTGAAGGGTATGGCCCGATACCGAGTAATCCATTCTCTGATTGAAGAACAACCTGCTTATTGTCTGAAATATAGTTGGCAACCAATGTCGGCATTCCGATTCCAAGATTGACATAGAATCCGTCCTGTATCTCTTTTTCTGCTCTTCTGGCTATTTTTTCTCTCATTTTCGCGCGGTCCATTTTCTTCTCTCCTTTCCCTGACTTGGATTTATTAGCTTCTGACTGTTCTTCTTTCAATCCGTTTTTCCTGCTCAGCCTGGATGATGCGCTTCACATAGATGCTTGGAGTATGGATTTCATTCGGGTTGAGATCGCCCGTTTCCACCAGCTCTTCCACTTCTGCGATCGTCACTTTTCCAGCCGCTGCAATCATAGGGTTGAAGTTTCTTGCCGTTTTGTTGTAGATCAGATTTCCCATTTTATCGCCTTTCCAAGCCCGGACGAGACTGAAGTCAGCTGTGTACGCTTCCTCTAATAAGTACTCTTTTCCGTTGAATGTCCGGGTCTCTTTTCCTTCTGCAATCGGCGTTCCGACTCCTGCAGGGGTGTAGAATGCAGGGATTCCCGCTCCGCCTGCCCTGATTTTTTCGGCAAGTGTCCCTTGAGGCACCAACTCTACCTCGATTTCTCCCGAAAGCACCTGTCTTTCAAACTCTTTATTTTCGCCCACATAGGATCCGATCATCTTCTTGATCTGCTTGTTGCGCAAGAGCAAGCCAAGTCCCCAGTCATCCACTCCACAGTTGTTGGAAATGACCGTTAAGTCTTTTACACCTTTCTCAACAAGGGCAAGAATCAGGTTTTCCGGGATTCCGCACAGCCCAAATCCGCCGACCATCAATGTGGCTCCATCTTTAATATCCTCAATTGCGTCATTAAAAGAAGTAAATACTTGTTTCATCAAGGTTCCTCCTTCGCTTTATGGCTAAACTTTTTCTACTATCGTTGCTACACCTTGTCCGCCGCCGATGCAAAGGGTCGCGAGTCCGCGCTTCGCATTTCTGCGGCCCATTTCATGAATGAGGGTCACAAGGATGCGTGTCCCGCTTGCGCCGATTGGATGGCCAAGGGCAATCGCCCCTCCATTCACATTCAGCTTTTCTTTATCAAATTGAAGTTCACGGTCAACCGCAAGAGACTGGGCAGCAAATGCTTCATTCGCTTCTATCAAGTCCATATCTGTCAGGGACAAGCTTAATTTCTCCAAAACATTCTTTACGGCAGATACTGGTCCTATGCCCATAACTGCCGGATCAACCGCAGCATTGGCATTTGCTTTGATCGTCACAAGCGGAGTGATTCCCAGCTGGTCCGCCTTCTCTTTTGACATGACGACAACTGCAGCCGCTCCATCATTGATGCCGGATGCGTTTCCTGCCGTGACACTTCCTTCTTTTTTAAATGCCGCCCTTAAACCTGACAATTTCTCTGCTGTCGAGCTCTTCCGCGGAAATTCATCGGTTTTAAAAATAAGGGAATCCCCTTTTCTTTGAGGAATTTCGACAGGTACAATCTCGCTGTCAAATTTACCTGCTTCCATTGCGGCCGCTGCTTTTTCCTGGCTCCATGCCGCGAATTCGTCCTGCTCTTCCCTTTTGATGGAATAGCGGTCGCAAAGATTTTCTGCCGTCATTCCCATATGATAATCATTGAACGCACACCATAAGCCGTCTGAAATCATGCTGTCGACCACTTTTCCGTCGCCCATTCTATAGCCGTTCCTTGCATTTGGAAGCAAATAAGGTGCCTGGCTCATATTTTCCATTCCGCCCGCAACGATTATGTCTGCATCACCTGCGATAATTGCTTGTGCAGCCAAATGGACCGTTTTCAGCCCCGATCCGCATACTTTATTGATTGTCAGGGCAGGAACCGTTTCAGGCATGCCTGCTTTTAATGCCGCCTGTCTTGCCGGGTTCTGCCCGAGACCTGCCTGCAGCACATTCCCCATAATGACTTCATCTACATCATTCATCGATACTCCTGCTTTTTCCAGTGCATCCTTGATCACTATCGCTCCCAGTTCCGGTGCCGGGATATCCTTTAAAGATCCGTTGAAGCTGCCGATGGCTGTACGGACCGCACTCACGATTACTACTTCTTTCATGATCTTGTTCCTCCTTAAGCAGAACTTGCGAGAAAACGGGGCAAGCTGCCTCTCTTTTTTACATCTACTTATTATATTTTCTATGTAAGCGCTTAAATTCCTTTTAATTCGTCAAAATATTTATAGTTGCTTTTTAAATCTGAATTTTTCTACAATGTAGATAGAACTTATCTTTGAATCTGGAGGAATTTCAATGGACTTACCAATAAAAGTCACAATGATAGAAGTCGGCCCGCGAGACGGACTGCAAAACGAAAAAAACTTTGTTCCCACAGACATTAAAATACAGTTTATTCGTGCTCTCAAAGGGGCGGGCTTGAAGGAAATGGAACTCACTTCATTTGTGTCGCCCAAGTGGGTGCCCCAGATGAAAGATGCCGGTGAAATCGTGGAAGCCTGTTTGAACAGCGAACGGGACATGGTGCTTGCCCCAAATCGGAGAGGTGTTGACCGTGTTCTTGAAACCAAAGGAAAAGCGGTTGCCGTTTTTGTCGGAGTCAGCAACAGTTTCAACAAGAAAAACATCAATAAAACGACAACCGAAAGCCTTGAAGAGCTGAAACCGATTGTTGCTGAACTCAAAGAAAAAGGCCATTATGTCCGCGCCTGCATCTCTACCTCATTCTATTGCCCTTACGAAGGAAAAATTCCTCCACAGGAAACTCTTCAATTGTGCAGGGAATTCGCTGATATGGGGGTGGACGAACTGAGTGTCGCGGACACAATCGGCATGGCTAACCCGAAAGAGTCCTACGAGCTTTTTTCTTTGCTGAAGAAAACTCTGCCGGATGTTTTGATAACAGCCCATTTCCACGATACACGTAAAATGGCGCTTGCTAACATTCTTGCATCCCTTCAGGCTGGAGTGGATCGTTTCGACACTTCCGCCGGCGGACTCGGAGGCTGTCCGTTTGCCCCCGGTGCGTCAGGCAATGCGGCCACAGAGGATGTTGTTTTTATGCTTGAACAAATGGGGATCGACACAGGAGTTGATCTCGACAGGCTTGTTGCCGCGGTGAATATTGTCGCACCTCACCTTTCCCGCAGCATCGACACCGGCTATTACAAACTGCAAACTGCTGGTCAATAACCTGAATAGCTCCCACTCCCTTGAGCATCCTAATCCTATATCCTATTAGGAAAGGAAGACAAACATGAGCCAAAAGCGCGAAAAGGGATACAGCCAAAAAGGGAAACCGAATGCTGACACAGTTCAGAATGTAATCGCAAAAGAAGAACTCGAAAAAGCTGTGCATCCAACAAACCGCCAGAATTCTGAGCAGTGATGTGAATTTTTTTATGGCCGGTCCGTATGTTTTGCGGACCGGCTATTTTTTGTGGGTGGAGTGCTTGTTGATGGGAGACGGAGAGATTGGTGGTCCGGTCTGGAGGACATCTTATTGATTTTTTTTGCTTTTGATTCCCCTCGCTCTCGATCCGAGGGACATCAAATCATGTTTTTTCTCTTTTGATGTTCCTCGCTTCCCACACGACGAACATCAAATCATGTTTTTTCTCTTTTGATGTACTTCGCTTCTGATCCGAGGGACATCATATTGAGTTTCTTCTCTTTTGATGTTCCTGGCTCTCGATCCGAGGGACATCATATTGAATTTTTTCTCTTTTGGTGTACCTCGCTCTCGATCCGAGGGACATCAAATCATGTTTTTTCTCTTTGGATGTACTTCGCTTCCCGTCCGAGGAACATCATATTGAATTTTTTCTCTTTTGATGTACCTCGCTTTCCCTCCGATGGACATCTTGTTGAGTTTTTTCTCTTTTAATGTACTTCGCTCTCGATCCGAGGCACATTAAATCATGTTTTTTCTCTTTTGATGTACTTCGCTCCCCGTCCGACGAACATCATAATGTATTGTTTCTTTTTTAATGTACTTCGCTTCCTGCCGTTAATGACCCATTCCCCCGACCACCTTCCCTTCCCCGGCTAAGAAAGAGCGTTTTCTATACCTGGTTTACATGAAGTGGTAAAATATAGAGAACTAAATCTTGGAGGCTTTTATCATGAAAAAGTGGATTCCCGCTGTTGGCGGGGCTCTTGCAGCCGCCGCCGGGCTCGGCATTTATTTAACGAACCAGTTTATGTATTTAAAGAAAAAGGATGAACAGGAAATACTTCACCGGGAAGTTTCAGCCGGACGCTTGAATATGGAGGATTACAATGCGCTGCCTAAGGAGGAAGTCAGCATCCCTTCTCCCTTTGGCTACACGATTAAGGCGGTTTTTGTGAATCCAAACCCCGGCAATAAATATATGATTTTTTGTCACGGCGTCACAGAGACCAAGCTTAATTCCTTAAAGTATATGAACCTATTTCTTAAAAGGGGCTTCAATGCAGTAGTTTATGATCATCGCCGGCATGGGGAGTCAGGCGGCAAAACTTCGAGCTATGGTTTCTATGAGAAGCACGACCTGCAGGCGGTGGTCCAGGAACTCATTCGGCGTCAGGGTGAGGATGTTTTCTTTGGGATCCACGGAGAATCAATGGGGGCTTCCACCATGCTTCTTTATGCAGGATCTGTAGAGGACCGGGCTGATTTTTATATCGCGGACTGTCCATATTCCGACTTTGGCGAACAGCTTTCTTACCGAATGACGAAGGAAGTCAGGCTGCCGATCCATGGGCTTCTCCTTCCACTTGCCGATTTGTTTTTGAAGCTGCGCGAGGGTTATACCCTGAAGGACATCTCACCGCGATCGGTTGTTGAAAACATAAAAAAACCCGTGCTTTTTATTCACAGCACCCCTGATGATTTTATTCTGTCTTCCATGACCCAGGAACTGTTTGATAAAAAAAGCGGAAGCAAGAAACTATATCTTGCCGAAAATGGACTTCATGCGCAATCCTATAATGAGAATAAGGAAGAGTATGAAAAAGCTATCGATGAATTTTTGGAGGACGTTTCTGCACCCCATCCGGTTTCTTAACTTATCCTCAATAAAAAAGGATGACTCCATTCAAGGGAGTCATCCTTTTGATTTAACGAATGATGAAGCTCATTCTTCCATTTAATATCTGGCTGGGGCTCTTCAGCTGAAATGTATTAGCGGAAGAGGAAAAGTCGATTTTCAAATCCTTGTCGTAAAAGACTGTTTTTGATTTCTCGACCAGTACCGGCATTGCTTCTGTACTGATTTCGATATCATCCCACCCCTTTTGAGTGACGTATTCTAAAACAGGGATTCCGCTCATGACGCATCCGCAGCCTTCTGTTTCATACTTTATTTTCAAATAGCCTTTTTGACCGCCTATTTTTGTCTTCAAAACCTCTTGTGCTTCATTGGTTATTGTGATGTTCATCTGTAAACCTCCTTGACGTTATGCCTGTGGCGTTAGTTTACCATATGACTTGGCTGTTTTTCATTTTTAGGGATTATGAAGTATAAGGCCTTTTTAAACTGGCTCATCTATTATTTCCACTCTTGGATATTTCAAAAGCCGCTATATAGGATCACAGAAATTGTTGCATTTTTCCAACCTTCCACTTACTATCAAGGTGGGGACTCTTTGTTACAAACAGAAAGGATGATTTTTATGACAAAAGTGCAAATCAAAGTGAATGACAATGGATCTTTAAAAGTAACAGGTGACGTTGAGCTTGTGGACGCAGAAGGCAATGTTTTTCCGACAAAAAACGTATTTTCTCTTTGCCGCTGCGGACTTTCAACGAGAATGCCTTTCTGTGATGCATCTCATAAAGGCAAGTTTGAATCATGTGTACGCGCAGAAAAAGTAATGGATGATAAATAAGTTTTCCATGAGCCTGAGAAAGGGATTCCTCCTTTATATCAGGCTTTTTTTGTGATTATTCTTCTGTAAAATGAATGTCGGCAATGTCATTGATTGACAGGTAATATTTCTTTTCGAAGCGGTCAAGGACATGAAGCTTTCCCTTCAATCCGTCGTAATAATGAATGCGGCCGATCAGTAATTCATGGCGCCGGCCGGCATAATGGGTAATGGTGACCAGGCGGCTGAACTCCATGGCTTCCGCTGTGATTTCGTTCAACTCCTCAAGATGCTGCTCATCCACTTTCTTCTGCTGCTCAAAGCTGTCTTCGTGTGCCCAGTCCCTCAGCAGTTTCACATGCTCGGGCAGCATCATGGAGGTCCACTTGATTCTTCCACGGTCGCGGTTCATTTTGATCACCTCTTTCTCTTTCAATTTGGCTATTTCGGCTGACTTCAAAAATTGCGGGTTTCTCTTTCAGGCTAAGGGCGAAGCTAAGAGAAAGCATATACAGGACGGACCTTGACGGCTTGACCCTCATGTTACGCCTTATGTCCTCCCACCAGAGTCGCACGGTGTTTGGCAGTGCCGGCAGCGGTGTAGGAAATGGCCCGCAGCAAAGCACCTGAACCATATTTGTGGCGGATTTGGTCGACGACATATCCGAGCTCCCGTTTTTTCCAGCGGTCTGGCTCAAACAGGCTGACTTGCATACTTTCATCCGGAAAGAGGTTTCCGAGGCTGATGGAGATGCTGCGGACGGTTTTGCCGTTGTAGTTTTCCTTGAAGAGTTGAAGGCAGACTTTATATAAGTCCATGGTGATATTCGTGGGCTCTTCTATCGATCGCGACCGGTTGAATCCTCCGCCAAATTCCTCCTGGCTGTAGCCTATGCTCAAGCTGATGGTCCGCCCTGCCTGCCGGTGATTCCGGGTCCGCCGGGCCACCTCTTCGCATATCTCAAGCATGACGCTTTTGATTTCCTCTTCCTCTTTATAATCGCGCAGAAGAATCTGGCTTTTGCCGAAGCTTACCTGCCCATCCATGATCGGCGCTCCGATTTCAGACAAATCGACTCCCCAGGCATGATAATACAGCTGGTTGCCCATGATGCCGAATTTGCTTTCCAGCTTCTGCAGATCGAATTTCGCAAGCTGGCCGACATTGAAGATTCCCATGCGGTTCAGGGTTTTCTCAAGCCGCCTGCCGATTCCCCACATTTCACTCAGCGGGGAAACCGGCCATAACTTCTCAGGAACATCTTCATAGGTCCACTCAGCGACTCCATGCTTTTTGGCCTCCAAGTCGAGGCACAGCTTCGACATCAGCATATTCGGGCCGATTCCGATGGCACAGGGAAGCTGGAACTCCCTTTCGATGTCCTGTTTGATTTTCCAGGCGATGGTATGGGCGTCACCCCATAGATGGGAGGTTCCGTCTATTTTCAAAAAACTTTCATCGACACTGTACGTATGGATTGCATCTTTGGGTACATACCGGTGAAACAGACGGGTGATCTCGGTGGAAATGCGGATGTAGGCAGCCATAGCAGGTTCAACTACCAGAATTTTGGGGTCCTTTGGCACTTCGAACAGACGGGAACCGGTTTTGATGCCGAATTCCTTTTTCAATTTGGGGGAAGCAGCCAGGATGACGCTTCCGGGGCGGTCCAATTTTCCCGCCACCGCCAGGTAGCAGTCGGATGGATCAAGCCCCATCATGACAGCCGAGCAGCTTGCATAAAAACTCTTCATATCGATGCATAAAATTTTCTGGTCGGGAAGATCACCATAGTCGACAGTCATTTTCTCCACTCCTTTCTCAAAGGGAACATTCGTTCTATTTTATCTAAAATTGTATACGAATATACGTTCGTTTTCAAATATTATTTGTTGGTACACAGTGAAAAATTTTGAGATTCTGGACAAAAAAGGGTAATCAGCAAGGAATGGACAATTGAGGGCAAACGAGGAAATACAGTTTAATTAGAAAGTTGACAGGGCTGGACAATACCAAGCGTCCCGTTAAAAACAGTACCGTTTACTACTTAAAGAACCCATACCAGCAAGTTCTTTGTGATAAAATTGTAAATATTTGAAATTAATTGGAGGAGACAAATTGAGTAAAACAGTCACTTTTTCTTTTAGCAGTACAAATTATGAAGGCACAGGGGCAGCCGAAACATTCACTCTTGAAGAGCTAGGCATCGACGAGGGGATGGATGAAAAAGCATTGAAGATACAAATAGATAAAATATTTCAAGCTTGGGTTTGGGATAAATTAAATATTTCTTATAGCGTGGTTATAGATGGTGAGAGCAAACAATGAAAAAACCCGGGACCAAATAGTCCTGGGTTTCTCATCATTTCTTGAAAAAAGCATTTCTCCCGAGACGCTCGACAACCCCTGGAAACAGGGTATAAAGGACGCTGCCCGCATTCATCCAGCGCGGCAGGTTGATTTCCCTGGTGTTGGTGAGCATCTTATCAACGATCTTTTCGGCAACTGCATCCGGGTCGAGCATGAATCGCTCCATATTTTTGGCATAAGTGCCGGAACGGTCTGCGACGTTGAAGAAGTTGGTTGCAATTGGTCCTGGATTGACAGCCATTACATAGATGTTTGAAGAGGATGCTTCCATGCGCAGGCTGTTTGTGTACCCAAGCACAGCATGCTTTGAGGCGGAGTAGGCACTCGATTTAGGTGTCGCGAGCTTGCCTGCCTGGGAAGCAATGTTGATGATATGCCCTGAATTTCTTTTTTTCATGATCGGCAGCACATGCTTGGTACAGGCAATGAGCCCCAGAACATTCACATCAAACATCCCTTTGATATCTTCAAAGCTTGCTTGATCGGCTTCGTCAAAAATTCCGTAACCGGCATTGTTGACGAGGACATCTACATTCTCAACCTCCCTGTAAATCGATTGAAAAACGGAGGGAATCGAATCAAACCGGGATACATCGACACTGTGGATGAAGGCTTTCACCTTATACCGGCTCTCGATCGTTTTTTGCAGTTCTTTTAGGCGGTCTTCACTGCGGGCCATCAGCACGACATTTGCTCCGCTTTCCGCTGCTTTGAGTGCGATTTTTTCACCAATTCCGCCGGACGCTCCGGTAATGACTACATTTTTATTTTTTAAACGCTGATTCACGGTTTCACCTTCTTTTTAACAGTAATACAGCAGGACACCATCCCGTTCTTCCCGGGATATCTCATGTCCCGCTTCTAAATAATCGATTTGAGCCTGTGTTTCAGACAACGTCAAACCAAGCTCTTTACGATAAACGGATGGAAAAAGTTTTCGGCAAAGTGAAAAGAGAGACTGCGGATCATTTTTCAACAGCTCTTTCACATGCATTGCCCGGTCATGCTGTTTTTGCAGCCGTTTATGTATAAGAGAATGCACATCGACAACCTCTTCCCCATGCCCTGTATAAGCAAAATTGATATCCACTTGCAAAAGCCCCTGCAGGGATTGATTGTATTGAAGCTGAGGCTTTGGCAGCTCTTCTCCCTCTTTCTCAGGAGGTTCGATCAGCGGATTGGGCGAGATATGAGAGAGAATGTGGTCCCCGGCAATCATCGTGCCGTCCTTCTCGCGCCAAAAAGAAATATGGCTCTGGGCATGGCCCGGTGTGTCCAATACAGTCCATTCCTTCATGCCGGGAATCGGATCCCCTTGCATTACTGTACGAGTCAACCCCCTGTTTCCCATGAACTCAAGGGGAGCCCTGATTTTATGGATGAAGTGCAGGAATTCTTGCGGCAGACCGGACTGCAAAAATAATTTTACATAAAAACGGTCATGCTCTTCCAGAAAATCATCGGTCCTCATAAGCCATCTTTCATTGGCGGGGTGGCCGATTATATCGATGTGGTCCGGCATCCAGTCAAGCATCCCGGCATGATCCGGGTGATGATGAGTCAGGATGACCTGCTCGATGTCTTGTATTGAATACCCTAATTCTGCAAGATTTAACTCCAGGACTTTTCTGGCTTCCGCGGTTTGCGGGCCGACATCAATCAGGCTCAGCGCTTCCCCTTTTACTAGGTAGACATTTACATCCCCGACTGCAAAAGGCGTCGGCAGCACTATTTTTGCTATATCTCCAGCCCAATAGGCATTCATATATTTCACCACTTTTTCTATAATTAAAATGAATGAGTATTCATTCTTTTATTTTACTTCTTTTCTCACTAGATGTCATGAGAAGGATGTAATTTTTTCAAAACATCAATGGAAATACTAGGATAAACACTGAAAACTGCACGACAAGACACTAATTGCTACAATAGATAAAAACGCAGTGAATTGCAATAGACGAGACTAAAGTACAGGAGAAGTGATGAATGCTTTTAATATTGCTTGCGATCAATTTGATTGGCTGGGCCATCTTATTTACAGATATAGCCTTGGGACTGCGGAAGATCGATTCATTGGAAAAGGCCGAGCCGGAGCATGATGGGCCGCTAATTTCCATCATTGTGCCTGCCAGAAATGAAGCCCACACTATCAGGAAAAGCATAGAATCGCAGTTGAAATCTACGTATAAGAGACTTCAGTGGGTCATCGTAAACGACCGCTCAACTGATGAAACGGGTGCAGAAATTGAGAGAATCGCCTCTATGGACAAGAGAATCAAGACGCTTCATTTAACTCAGCTGCCAAAGGGCTGGCTTGGAAAGAACCATGCCCTCTATCAGGGATATCTTCACTCGGAAGGTGAGCTGCTTCTTTTTACAGATGCCGATGTCCATTATAACCCTGACGCTATCTCAAAAGCAGTGAGAGTTCTGCAAACCGAGAATGCCGATCATCTCACGGCGGCTCCTTCCCTGACAGCGAAAGGCTTTTGGCTGCAGTCATTCATCGCCTTCTTTCTGTTTGGGTTTTCTTATTTCAAACGGCCATGGAAAGCTAACGATGAACGGTCTTCCATCGGAATGGGAATAGGCGCTTTCAACCTGATGACCAGGCCGGCCTATGAAACGATTGGTACCCACAAAAGCTTGAAGAACCGGCCGGATGATGATCTGCAGCTCGGCTTCAAAGTCAAAGAATATAAATTAAATCAACGAATGGTGACCGCCATCAGCCTCCTGCGGGTGGAGTGGTACCCTACATTGAAAGCCGCTTTTCAAGGGCTGGAGAAGAATACATTCGCAGGCCTTTATTACCGCTATTCAATGGTGCTCCTGGCCATTTCCGGAGTGTTTTTTTCACAGGTATTCCCTTTCCTGACGCTTTTGTCATCGGATACCACTGTAAGGCTGATGAGCTTGGCGGTGATCCTTTTGATTTTGGGCAGCTACACATCGGTCATCAAAAAAATGACTGACTTTCATCCAGCCTTGTTCCTGGCACTTCCGGTAACCGCCCTCATCTTCATATTCAGTATCATAAGAGCGGTTGTGCTGACCTTTATCCGAGGAGGCGTAATCTGGCGGGGCACCAAATATTCTTTAGAGGAACTCCGCAGCATGGAGAAGGACTAAGGCAAAATCCTTTTTCGGAAAATTTTCTGCTGATATAATAAGCATGTATTTAGGAAGGCGAAATATCATAAGGGCTCTTTTCGTAAACTTTGTTGCTGTCTCGAAAAGAGCCGCTCTTGGGATTTTTCGAAAGCAACAATTAATGCGAAAAACAGCTTATCAAAAAGGAGCGGATAGCGTGTCAGCCAAATTATTTGAATCATATAAAATCAAAGATCTTACTTTGAAGAACAGAATCGTCATGGCGCCAATGTGCATGTACTCTTCACATAATGAAGATGGAAAAGTGGAGAATTGGCATAAAACCCACTATACGAGCAGGGCGGTAGGCGGCGTCGGACTGATCATTCAGGAAGCAACAGCTGTGACTGCACAGGGGCGGATTTCCCCGCAGGACCTGGGCATCTGGAGCGACGACCATATCGAAGGACTCAGCGAACTCGTATCTCTGATGAAAGAACAGGGCGCCCATACCGGTATCCAGCTGGCCCATGCAGGAAGGAAAGCTGTGATTGAAGGAGACATCATTGCTCCGTCCTCCATCGCATTCAATGAGAAGATGAAAACACCATTAGAAATGAGTAAAAACGATATTGAAGAAACGGTCACTGCTTTTAAACAAGGAGCAGAAAGAGCCAAGAAAGCCGGATATGACGTAATCGAGATCCACGCAGCACATGGGTACTTGATCAACGAATTCCTCTCTCCTCTTTCCAATAAGCGGAGTGACGAATACGGCGGCTCTGCTGAGAACCGCTACCGCTTCCTCCGCGAAGTGCTTGAAGCGGTCAATGAGGTGTGGAACGGCCCTCTCTTCGTCCGTGTATCAGCAAAAGATTATGCGGAAGGCGGATTGGATGCAGAGGATTATGCCATTTACTCATCATGGATGAAAGAACAGGGAGTCGACCTGATCGATGTCAGCTCCGGGGCAGTCGTACCGGCGAAAATCGATGTCTATCCTGGCTACCAGGTTAAACTATCCGAAACCATCAGAAGCAAGGCAGAAATTCCGACAGGCGCAGTCGGCCTGATCACATCTGGAATTCAGGCAGAAGAAATCCTTCAAAATGATCGTGCTGATCTTATTCTGCTCGCAAGGGAATTCCTTCGCGACCCGTACTGGCCAAGAACTGCTGCTAAAGAACTTAGAGTTGAAATCGAGCCGCCTAAGCAATATGACAGGGCTTGGTAATATAAAGAGTGCAAACATAGCGTTTGCACTCTTTTTTGTTGTTTGATTTTTGGATGAAGATTGTCTGTTTAAGTAATATCATAGAACAAATGGCTTGTAGCTTAATGGTGGGGGGAATCTTGCTATTTTCAGCTCTGGTGTCACTCGTCACCTTCCCGAAGGACACCTAAGGCTCTTTTTTTCGACTCTGGTGTCGCTCGGCGACTTTACGAGGGACACCTAAGGCTCTTTTTTTCGACTCTGGTGTACCTCAGCGACTTTATGAGAGACACCTGGGAACCTTTTTTCCGACTCTTGTGTCGCTCGACGACTTTTCGAGGGACACCTAGACGCCTTTTTTTCAACTTTGATGTCCCTCGGCGCCTTCCCGAGGGACATCTGAGACCCTTTTTTCAAGCTTTGGTGTCTCTCGGTGACTTTTCGAGGGACACCTGAGATCCTTTTTTCCAGCTTTGGTGTCTCTCGACGACTTTACGAGGGACACCTAGAAGCCTTTTTTTCAACTTTGATGTCCCTCGGCGCCTTCCCGAGGGACACCTGAGGCTCTCTTTTCATGCTCTGGTGTCTCTCGACGACTTTTCGAGGAACACCTAGACGCCTTTTTTTCAACTTTGATGTCCCTCGGCGCCTTCCCGAGGGACATCTGAGACCCTTTTTTCCAGCTCTAGTGTCGCTCGTCGACATCTCGTGGGACACCTGAGATCCTTTTTTCCAGCTTTGGTGTCCCTCGGCGCCTTCCCGAGGGACATCTGAGACCCTTTTTTCCAGCTCTAGTGTCGCTCGTCGACATCTCGTGGGACACCTGAGGCCCTCTTTTCCAGCTCTAGTGTCGCTCGTCGACATCTCGAGGGACACCTGAGGCTCTCTTTTCATGCTCTGGTGTCTCTCGACGACTTTTCGAGGGACACCTAGAAGCCTTTTTTTCAACTTTGATGTCCCTCGGCGCCTTCCCGAGGGACACCTGAGATCCTTTTTTCCAGCTTTGGTGTCTCTCGGTGACTTTTCGAGAGGATAAAGTCCATATAATTGTGTAAAAAGAAAGAGTCATTTTTATCTTTCTTGTCAACAATGTTTTCAACCACGAAAAACATTGAAAGAAGGAATAAAAATGACTCAAATACAGTTTAGCCTAGATTTGGATATTTTAAAAGATTCTGTCATGAATTCTAACCTTGATACTATAATGAAATCTTCACTTGTACTGGTGTTAAACCAACTCATGGAAAAAGAAAGAGATGATTACTTACAAGCCGGTGCTTATGAACGCTCCAATGAGAGACAAGATTATCGAAATGGATATTATGAGCGTGATCTCCTAATCGGTGTCGGCAAGATAAAATTGCGCGTTCCACGGACAAGAGAAGGCAACTTTTCTCCTACTGTGTTTGAAAAATTCTCACGTGTCGACCAAGCTCTTACTCTCTCAATGCTTGAAATGGTTGTAAACGGAGTATCTACACGAAAAGTCACAAATATCGTTGAACAGCTCTGTGGACAAGGTGTTTCAAAGTCTTTTGTCTCTTCGTTAACAGAAAAGCTTGATCCCATTGTAAATAAGTGGGCCAACCGCCCTCTCAATGTTCAATATTTCCCATATCTCTATGCCGATGCTATGTACATTAAGGTTAGGGAACATAATAAAGTTGTGTCCAAGGCAGTCTATATCATGACCGCTATGAACGAGAAGAAAAAACGTCAAGTCATTGGGCTGAAAGTAGACCATGTAGAGAGCTTTGAAGCTTGGAAAGGCTTCTTTCAAGAGTTAAAATCACGTGGACTACAATCACCGAAATTAGTCATTTCTGATGCCCACGCTGGTCTAAAAAAAGCAATTGAACGTGAGTTTATTGGAACCTCGTGGCAGCGATGTACTGTTCACTTGAAAAGAAATATTATAAAAAAACTACCTAAAAAAAATATGAAACAAGTCATATCCGATCTGAGGAAAATTTATAAATCTGCATCAGGATCTGAAGCAAGAGCTACCAAAGAAGAATTTATTAATAAGTACGGAGATAATAAAAAGCTTGAGAACGCTTTAAACATATTGGAAGAGGGCTTTGAAGACTCTATTCAATACCTGAATGAAGATGACAAATATCAAATAAATATAAGTAGCACGAATTCTTTGGAGCGATTAAACCAGGAAATCAGGAGGCGTGAAAGAGTCATCAGAATTTTTCCAAACACTCAATCAGCATTTCGATTAATAGGTGCTTTTCTGATGGAAAATGAGAACCTTCAATTGAACAAAAGAAATAGGTAATGACAGGTGAAGCGAAGCGCGAAATTTTTTTGACAGGAAAGGGGGTACCCCCTTTCCTGTCAAAAAAATCATAAACACTATAGCAGGTTGAAACATTGTATAAATGAATTTACACAAGAATAAGGGCTTGACTCTTTTCGAGGAACACCTAGAAGCCTTTTTTCAACTTTGATGTCCCTCGGCGCCTTCCCGAGGGACACCTGAGATCCTTTTTTCCAGCTTTGGTGTCTCTCGGTGACTTTTCGAGGGACACCTGAGGCCCTCTTTTCCAGCTCTAGTGTCGCTCGTCGACATCTCGAGGGACACCTGAGGCTCTCTTTTCATGCTCTGGTGTCGCTCGGCGCCATCTCGAGGGACACCTAGAAGCCTTCTTTTCGACTTAGGTCTCCCTCATCTACCAAAGACACTAGAGGGTATCCCTCAAACCATCCATAATCTGAGTGAGTTAGAACCTAAAGAGTCAACACTATAATCTATCACTCACTCCAAATCCGATCGACAGAAGGTTCCCCATCTTCAAAACTCACATGAAAAACATCCGGATTGGATAGTTTCATAAGCTCTTGGTAGCCAAACCGTTCATCAAAGTACCTTAGAAGCAGCGTAATCAGGTTGCCATGGCTAACAACAGCTACATGGTCATCATCGCTCTCGATGATCTCTTCAAGAAACGAGGAAGCTCTCTCATAAGCTGTACGGTTTGACTCGCCTCCATCTAGTATATATTCATAGTCCTCAAAGCTCTTTTCAAGATGCATCATCCAGTCATCAAGATCGGTGCCGCTCAATATCCTTTCACCCAAGCGGTCATCCTCTATAATAGGAACGCCTCTCTTTTCTGCCAGCGGCTCAATCGTCTTTCTGGCACGTAAAAACGGGCTGCTGTATAAAGCATCAATTTTTCTGCCTTCAAAAAAAGCAGCCAGAGAATGGGCCTGTTTCTCACCAAGAGCCGTAAGCTTTGCTTCAGGGGGCTGTCCTTCCGCTTTTGCGTGACGCACAATATATAAGTTTTTCATCTGTAATTCCCCGCTTTCTATCCGATATTAATAAAAATATCCGGCACGGACAAGCAAACAGCTGATACACTGCCTGCACATCAGTACAGGATAATCTACTCTTTCGTTATGGACGCCTCAAAGAAATCACTTGCTATATAACTTTCAGGAAAGATTTCGCGCGCTTCCTGCTGTAGTTCAGGCCATTCCGCTTCTGTGAACCTCGAGCTGATATGGGTTAAAAACAATTTCTTTGCACCGGCTGACAAAGCGGTTTGAGCTGCCTGCTTCGTTGTGGAATGAAAATAATCATGAGCCATTTTTTCCTGGTCCCCGCTGAAAGTGGCTTCATGAATGAGGGCATCAGCATTCTCCGCAAGTTTTTCAGCTGCGGTAGAAACCCTGGTGTCACCAAGGACCGTAACAACCCTTCCTTTTACAGGAGGGCCGAGAAAGTCGGTTCCATCTATCACCCTGCCGTCTTCCAAGGTGACTGTCTCACCTTCTTTCAGCTTTTTAAAAATAGGTCCAGGCTTGACCCCCAAATCTTTCAGTTTTTCCGCCTGGAGAACGCCCGGCTTGTCTTTTTCTACAATACGGTACCCAAAACAAGGAATCGCATGATCAAGCAGACGCGCTTCCACAGAAAACAGTTCGTCTTCAAAAATTGGCCCTTCTTCTATTTCTTCAATATGTAAAGGATAAAGCAGATGAGTTCCGCTGATGGATAAGGAAACCTGGATGAACTCCCTGATCCCTGGAGGACCATACACCGTCAATTCGGTTTCTCCCCCTTGAAAGGAGCGGCTCCCCAGCAATCCCGGCAGACCATAAATATGATCACCATGTAAATGAGTGATGAAAATCTTCTCTATCTTTCTCGGTTTTAACGTTGTATGTAAGATTTGATGCTGCGTCGCTTCTCCGCAGTCGAACAGCCAGACTGCCCCTCTCTCTTCCAAAAGTTTCAAAGCAATAGAGGTAACATTTCTTGACTTGGCAGGCACGCCGGCACCTGTTCCCAAAAAAAGCAAGTCCATTGAAGCTCCTCCTCTCCTGATTTTTATCCCCTCCATAATAGCACAACCCAGCACCATGCGTGGTATTAAAGCTCCTTTCTCCACTAACCTGATTGAGGGAAAACTCCACACTCTGCAAGAAAGCATCACCCAAAATAATAAGAACACAATTGGAAACACTATTGAAAAGGTACGGTCATTTAATAAAGCATAACTTAATTCTAAAATAGTATGTCACTAAAAAGAATTATTGTGTACTATATAGAAGGACCTGTCTGAAATCGCACAGCATATGATTTGCTAAATACGTCTGAAGTCTTTAAAATTAAGTACTTGTATAGAGTGTTTTTCAGAAAAGGTACAGCATATAATAGGCTTTTCGCATAGAAGGGTATCTTGAGCCGGTTAACATATGGGCCTTTCTTGAGGAAAAGTTATTTTAATAGGAAAAAAAGTGAGGTCTTAGCAGTGAAACATAATGATACGCCATCAACTTTACTAATGATTTTCGGAGCAACTGGAGATTTGGCTAAAAGGAAGCTTTTTCCTTCTCTGTATCACCTCTTTAGAAAAGGAAAAATCGCTAAAAACTTCGCCGTTATAGGTGTGGCACGACGCGAGCTTTCCAATGAGGAATTCCAGGCACATGTTAAGGAATCGGTCCTGACATCCATCGGCAAAGATGAGAACATCGAAGAATTCGTCTCTCATTTTTATTATCAGTCCAATGACGTGGCCGACAGTAATTCATACATAGAGTTAAATAAGCTGGCTGTACAATTGGACGAACAGTATGAATTGCAAGGAAACCGAATTTTCTATCTAGCAATGGCACCGGAATTCTTCGGCACCATCACCGACCATTTGAAACAAGATGGCTTGACGGATACGCAAGGATTCAAGCGCCTAGTGATAGAAAAACCATTCGGGCATGACCTTGCTTCTGCAGAAGTCCTGAACAATCAAATTCGTGCAGCGTTCTCAGAGAAAGAGATCTACCGTATCGACCATTACCTTGGAAAAGAAATGGTCCAAAACATCGAAGTCATCCGTTTTGCAAATGCCCTTTTTGAACCTTTATGGAACAGCCGCTTCATTTCGAACATCCAAGTGACTTCCAGTGAGGAACTGGGCGTCGAGGACCGCGGCCGGTACTATGAAAAGAGCGGAGCATTAAGAGATATGGTACAGAACCATATGATGCAGATGGTCGCTCTTCTGGCAATGGAACCGCCGATCAAATTGACGACAGATGAAATCAGAAGTGAAAAGGTCAAGGTGCTTAGAGCCCTCCGCCCAATGAAACAGGAAGAAGTGAAAGATTATTTTGTCAGAGGACAATACGATGCCGGATTCATCAACAATACAGAAGTTCCCGGGTACCGTGCAGGAAGCAATGTTGATCCTGAGTCCAATACAGAAACATTTGTCGCTGGAAAACTGATGATCGATAACTTCCGCTGGGCAGGCATGCCATTCTATATCCGCACGGGAAAAAGAATGAAAGCCAAGTCGACCAAGATTGTCATCCAGTTCAAGGATATTCCGATGAACCTTTATTACAATACCGATAAACAACTGTCGCCGAACCTTTTGGTCATTCATATCCAGCCTGAAGAAGGAATCACCCTTCACTTGAATGCCAAGAAAACGGGCCAGAATATTGAAACGACACCGGTCAAACTTAACTTTGTGAACAATGGAGTCGACGGCATGAACACACCTGAGGCTTACGAAAAGCTTCTGCATGACTGCATGCGCGGCGACGCAACCAACTTTACGCATTGGGATGAAGTTAAACTTTCCTGGGCATTTACGGATACCATATCAAATGTTTGGGAAAACACAACTGAGGAAGAATTCCCTAACTATCAATCAGGAACAATGGGGCCGCTGGCCGCAGACAAACTGCTGGCACAGGACGGATTCTTCTGGTGGCCATTCTCTGAACTGGAAGTCGACGACTGTTAATATTTAATATTTCTTGAAAGGATGATGAACAATGAAAATTTATGACATTACTGCACCAATTTTTAACGGAATGCCAGTATATAAGAACAAGCCGGAAAAACAGCCCGAAATCAACACGAATACAAATGGACATGTGACCGAGTCAAGGATCTCCATGGATGTTCATACAGGAACCCATGTGGACGCCCCTCTTCATATGATCAATGACGGCGAAACAATCGAAACGATTGATATCCAGCAGCTTGTCCGTCCGGTTAAAGTACTGGACCTGACCTCTGTCGAAGAAAAGATCACCAAGAAAGATATTGAAAACTATGATATCCAGGAAAATGATTTCCTTCTTTTTAAAACAAAGAACTCCTGGGATACAGAGTTTAACTTTGAATTCATCTATGTAGCAGAAGACGCAGCTTCATACTTGAAGGAAAAGAAAGTGGCCGGAACGGGAATCGATTCTCTTGGAATTGAAAGAGCACAAGAAGGACATCCGACTCACAGAACCTTGATGGGCAGCCGCATCATCATCATGGAAGGCCTTCAGTTGAAAGACATTGAAGAAGGCTCCTACTTCATGGTAGCCGCCCCATTAAAAATTGAAGGCACGGATGCATCGCCTGCACGTGTTATTTTGATGGATGAGTTGATCGGATAAGAAAATATTTATAGTAAAAAGACTCGTCAGATATTCTGGCGAGTCTTTTCTACATCATCTCAATTCTTCTTACACATAGCTGATCTCGTTGCCCCTGCACCATTCAATGGCAATTTGTTTAAATTTTTCTGTTCTGTAGGAATACCATTGGTCATTCAAACCCCACTCGGCGATTGTATCCTTGAAGCTTCTGAAAGCGCCGCTCCCTCTGATCGCTCTTAAAAGATCACTTTTCTGTTCTTCATTGGTAATAGAGAAACAAAAATCTTTCATGATGTCGTATTCATTGATATCGAACTTGGTTGGAAGTTCCCTGTAATCTTCAAAGTTCTCGACCACTTCCATAGCTTCCATCCGCTGTTCCTTCTGCCACTGGGGCAGGTGGTCAAATGGCTCTCCGTCTTCAGCTGCAGCCAGTTCATCTGTTGAAACGGAAACTACTTTTCCCGTTTCTATATTTAATAAATTCCTCCATTCGTCAATCTGGAATTCCATATGTTCAACTATATCCTCAATTTTTGCTTTAGCCTTCATCAAAATCACCTCTTTTTATTCTAGACTCTTTTCGTAAACTTTGTTGCTATTTGAAATTAATTACGAAAAAAATGACCATAAAACACTCCAATAATCTGTTGATAGTGAAAAGAAAAGAACTGCTCTCCCTGATTCGAGAGAACCCACCTAATATTCGGGGATATCCGAAAGCAACAATTTATGCGAAAACAGCCTTCTTCTAGGATAACAATCTTTCTGTTTTGGGTAAAAGCTGCATTTGGTAAAGCTCTTGAATAGTTTCCCTTCCGACCATCGTAAATTGTTTGATTATCTTCTCACTAAAAGAGCCCGAATACCCGCAGCAACCAAAATGATGAGGAGCAGTGCCATAAAAGTATAAAAATTAAAGAATATTGAATTAGAATAAGTATTTATAAGGTCAACCTGCGACACATTCTCAAACGATGGGTTCTGTTTAACAATCAAATAACGAAGTGAATCAGCTTTATTGAGTGTGAACGCAAAGATCAGGGTAAAAACTGCGCAACTGATAATAGATAAGCCCCATTTAGACTTGATTGTTACATTTTCAATCCACTTGCTGAAAAACCAATAGGTTCCGTAAATGAAGATGAGGAAGAATGGAAATAAAACCACGAAAGGAAAAAGGCCCGGATTGCCGTTGCCTCCTCCCCCAATCCGCTTTCAGTCATTAAAGGTTCGGTCAGGAGGTTTCCTAGGATAAACGTTACTATTGTCGCCAAGGCACTAATAAAATATATACCGATATAAATCAATCTCATAATAAGCCCCCCCTTTAGCCAAGCCACTGAAACAATCAACCTTCCATCGCAACTCTTCTCATTCAGATACACGGATTATTGGTTACAATCCAGGATATATCTTCTTCTCAAATACTACTCTTATTCTTTTCAAGTTTTTTCTTATTATAATTGAGGTCTATTACCATATCCCCTACACCCATTGCAATGAGTCCATTCAGCAAAGCAAACAGCGGGATGACAACTCCGCCGACGCCACCCAGGATTAGATTCATAATTATAAATACAATACTAAAAAAGACAAAAGCCAACCCCAACAAATATAATATTTGACCTACAAGCAATTTTCTCCTCTCCTTTAAAAAAATGAAATGATCCTTTCTAATGAGACAGCTGAAGGAGGGAGATATAGATTCAGCTCCCTCTTTAATAAAAGTCTATTTCCATTTTATTTTATCACCGAATAAAAACAAGTGTCAGTCAGCTTGCTGCCATCCGCGGATAGGTCATCATTTCTCAGCGTGCCCTCAAATGTAAAACCAAGTTTCTCAGGAATAGAACGGCTTTTGAGGTTAGTTGATTCACATCTGATTTCAATTCTCCTGAATCCGATATGATATAATCCTAAGTCCGCTATGCCCTTTACAGCTTCGGTCATATATCCATTACCACTGAACTTAGTGTTAATCCAATAACCGATTTCACATTTAGGAATGTCCCAGTCAATCCCCTGGAGACTGGTTGTTCCGATGAATTCACTGGTCTCTTTAAGGAAGATAAGAAAACGAAAGCTATCTCTTTGGAGAAATTTAATATGAGCATTCCTCAAGTTAACCTCTGTTTCCTCAACAGCTGGAATTTCCTGCGCGAATGGAAGCCAGGCTTTTAGCTCAGGAAAAGATTCTCTGATTGCCTGATTAACAATTTCACCATCCCCTGATTGGTGCGGTGCCCGAAGGATCAGTCTCTCTGTTTCAATTTGTAAAGGAACATCTAATAAAATCGGATTCATAGAACTCACCTTTCTGAAATACTAGTTTATAGTAAAGCCGGATTATCGTAAAAATTTCTGAATTGATTTACTCTCAATGAGCACAACATCGACTCATTTTTTGGACAATAAAAAAACTCCCACCCCCAAGAAAATGATTCTTGAGGACGAGAGTTATCACTTCGCGGTACCACCTCAGTTTGTTGATATGTCGCCATACCAACCTCTTCAGGTACTGTCATACCCTATCTTCATAACGGAAGAACCCGTCTCGCTATCCCTAATGCGGTTCATTAGATTGGCAAGAAGCTCCAAGGCTTTATTCATCAAGGCGGATATTGCTCCTTTTCAGCGGGAGGGAGCTCTCTGTGAATATCTACTTCCTGACTACTGTTCTCATCAACACTCGATTATATCGAATTTTCTAAAGATTATATCCTTTATCGTTGCACTTGTCAAAGTCATTTGTAATATCCCTGCTGGTTATTATCACATACAAATAAAATCTATTGATTATTTATGATACCTAAGATTTTTCCTCTCAACTTCTCAGAGCGATATTCACTTCTCTTAACCTTATCCACCTTTGTCCATCCAATCAGGTAACGAACATCAGGGTCTTCTTCTATAGCTCCCTTATGTTCTTTATACACCTGCTGAAACCATTCTAAGGATTGAAGCTTTTCAATATTTTTATTGATTCTTTCTTCTTCCGGCATGCCACGCAGAAACATTTGCATCGCCATACCGATATTGGCAAGGATTTCAATGATCACTCTTTCCCATCTCCATTTATTGGTTAATAACTGTATTTACGAATGAAATCCCGCAAGGTTTCCTATTACTTTAACAATTTTCAGCTGCAGCAGCTTTATTTACTACTGCAAACTTTAGTAACTCCAATGCTGTCACCCCGCCCTTTCAGCATTTTCAGGAGTAGACACCGCCACTGTTAGATAGCTGTAGAATTTGGACAGCGGAAAAATCAAGCTGACAGCAATCAGACAAAGACCGCCTGCGGTTACTGTCCATAATGGCCCAGCGAGAGTGGCAAGCCATCCTCCGAGCAGAAGCCCGCCAAGCAGACTTCCATTAAAACAGGTTGTCAGGATTCCGGAGATCCTCCCGAGAAGTTCTTCCGGCACTCCCTGCATCAGCATGCTGTTCAAAGGGATATTGATGAATGGATTAGTGGCTCCGATCAAGCTCATCCATATATAGAGGGAAACAAGCGGGACCATTGTATGTAAGTCATACACAGGAATCACTACTGCCGCTAATAGTCCTGAAAAACCAAAAGAATACATGATAAGCGCCTTATTGCTGACCTTTTTCATAAGGAGTGGAACAGCAAGGGCACCAAGAATGCCAAAAGCCCCTTCAAGAGATTCCATCATACCGAAATGCACCTGGCTGACTTCAAACACATTGAGGATAATCGCGTACACATTGGCGCTTACAATACTCAGCACGAAAACAGCGGAGGTAAGAAGGATGAATATTCCTGTGATAAAACGGTTACTGGTTACTGACTGAAGTCCCTGCTTCAGGGATTGCAGATAAGAGATCCCCGCCTCTTGATGACTTTTCTCTTCTTCTCTATTATCCAGCTTCAACCCTAGCAGAAACAAGGCCGATATGAGAAAAGTAGCTGCATCCAATATGAAAATCAGTGAAATATGGTCAATCAGCAAAAGAAATCCTCCAATGGAAGGAGCAATGATCATCATCATCATGTAGGTGGATTGAGAAAGGCTCACAGCTGCGGGTATCTCATCTTTTCTCATGATGGTCGGTATGACGGCGGACTTCGCTGGTTCAAAGAAGACAGCCCCAATTCCCTGCAAAAATATCAAGAGGAGCAGCAACGTGATGGATGACTGGCCGGCAATCATTAATAGAACAATCACAAACCGGTATAAATCAGCACCGATCATCATTCTCTTTCTTGAGAACCGATCAACCAATGGGCCAACGAGTGTCCCGAACAACATTCCAGGAAGGTGACGGGCAATAAGAATGTAACCAAACACCATGGGATTGCTGGTCAACTTGGAAGCCAGAAATAATATTAACAAATGAGAAATTCCATCTCCTAATTCAGAGATCACCTGAGCAGACCATAAACGACGATAAGAACGGTTTTTGAGTAATTGGAACAAAGACATCTCCTCCATTAATTAAATATATTTTATCATTAAAATAATTTTAAACGATAAAATATATTTTGTAAACGCATATCATTAAAAATAATTTTAACGATTTAATATTTTTCAGCGTAATAATCTGATAAAATAGATTGAGGACAACAAAGTGAGAGGTGATTGACTTGAAGATTGATAATCTGGAAGTAGCTAAAGCCATTTTTGACCCGAAGCTGGAAAGGATTATTACTAGCGTAAAATTCAGCAGCAAAACAGTAAAAGAGATTGCATCAGAGCTGGATGAAAAGCAATCACGCCTGTATTATCCCATCCAAAAGCTGCAGAATCTTGGTTTGATCATGGTTGTAGAGGAAAGAAAAGTAGGCAACATCATAGAAAAATATTATTCATCCAAGCATCTTTACGATAATGACATCACTTTCAATTTCGAAGGTGAATTCGCCATGGAACACAGGGAGTTTCTGATTTCCAAGATGATGTTCAGTTTAAATAAGGGATTAAACGTTTTAAAGAGTGATTTGGAAGGTGATTCGGCAAGGCAGGAGAACAGCGCGATGTTCACTGAATACGGGTTGGAGCTGACCCCGGAAGAGTGGCAGCACCTGAATGATGAGGTAAGGAAGCTCGTGGATAAACGCGAGGTGAAGAACGAAAAAAAAGAAGGCGTAAAACCTTATAAAATGATTCTCTTTTCTTATAAAGATGAGGAAAATCATTAAAAAAAGCTCTCCAGCAAGACCTGGAGAGCTTTTCTCGATTATTTGGACATCCATTCTGTATGGAAGATTCCTTCTTTATCTGTGCGCTCATACGTATGGGCTCCGAAGTAGTCTCTCTGCGCCTGGATAAGGTTGGCAGGAAGAGTTTCTGTGCGGTAGCTGTCATAGTAAGAAAGAGCTGCAGAGAACCCTGGTACCGGGATACCATTTTGCACCGCTGTTGAGATGACGTCACGAAGAGCATATTGGTAGCTTTCAACGATTTCCTTGAAGTAATCATCAAGAAGCAGGTTGGAAAGATGAGGCTCTTTATCATATGCATCTTTGATTTTTTGAAGGAATTGGGCACGGATGATACAGCCGCCGCGGAAAATCATCGCGATTTCGCCATAGCTGAGATCCCAGCCGTATTCTTCAGAAGCAGCACGCATTTGGGCAAATCCTTGTGCATAAGAACATATTTTACTCATATAAAGAGCTTTACGGATGGATTCAACCAATTCTTTTTTGTCACCGTCAAATGGTTTCGTTTCCGGTCCGGAAAGGATCTTGCTTGCCTTCACTCTCTCGTCTTTAATGCTTGAGATAAAGCGTGCGAAAACGGATTCTGTGATGATTGGAAGAGAAACTCCCAGGTCAAGCGCACTTTGGCTTGTCCATTTGCCTGTTCCCTTTTGCCCTGCTTTATCCAAGATCACATCCACCATCGGCTTTCCTGTTTCTTCATCATACTTGGTGAAGATGTCAGCCGTGATTTCAATCAGGTAACTGTCCAATTCGCCTTTGTTCCACTCTGCAAACGTTTCATGCAGTTCTTCAGCACTGAACCCAGCTACGTGCTTCAATAGGAAATAAGATTCCCCAATTAGCTGCATGTCACCATATTCAATTCCGTTATGGACCATTTTTACATAGTGTCCAGCACCGTCCGGCCCGATATATGTGGTACAAGCTTCGCCATCTACTTTTGCAGCGATATCCTTGAAGATTGGTGCAACCAGTTCATACGCTTCTTTCTGTCCTCCAGGCATGATGGATGGGCCTGTAAGCGCACCCTCTTCACCACCGGAAACGCCGGTACCGATAAAATGAATTCCAGATTCACTTAGCTCGTGATTCCTTCTGCGGGTATCCTCGAAGAAGGTGTTACCACCGTCAATCAGGATATCTCCTTTATCAAGAAAAGGCTTCAGCTGTTCGATTGTAGCATCTGTAGGACCTCCAGCCTTTACCATAAGCAAAATCTTTCTTGGTGTTTCAAGAGACTGTACAAATTCCTCTATGCTGTATGTACCAACTACATTCTTGCCTTTGGACTGTTGAAGCATTTCATCCGTTTTTTCACGTGAACGATTATAAACAGACACTGAATATCCTCTGCTTTCAATATTCCATGCCAGGTTTTTACCCATTACCGCAAGGCCGATCACACCGATTTGTTGTTTCGACATGTTCATACGTCCTTTCATATTGTATTTAGTTAAGTAAACAATCTTTATAAATTTAACAAAGACAGCGGGCCAAGTGCAAACAATACACCTCATCCTTATTGTTGCATTAGGCCTGATAAAATAATCTGGAAAATAATATCCGCTGCCGGTTACTTATCTCTCCGCAAAAAATCCTTATTAAAACTCGTATCATTATGGGGATCCCGCTTCTCCTGTTTCGCCGAGATTCCTCTTTTAATCATATCTTTTCCGTACTTGGTCTGAAGTTTTTCTAATGCAAGGTACAGGGGCTCCTTCTTGGCATGTTCTTCAAACGAGAAGATATCAAGCTGGAGGGCGGCATCATTCCGCTCCACAAGATCCTGGCCCGTCACTCCCAGCAAACGGATTGAATTGCCATTCCAATGCTGAAGAAACAGCGTTTTAGCTGCTGTAAAAATTTCCTCCTGCGAGCCGACAGGGTTCTTCATCTTCTTGCTTCTTGTTATGGTCTTTCGATTCTTGAATCTCATCGTAATCATAACCGTTGAGGCAAGTGTCTCTTTCGATTTCATCCTTGATGCCACTTTTGCGGACAGCTGATTCAGCGTATTCAACAATTCCTTTTGGTTCGCGGTGTCCCTTGGCAGAGTCGTCGAGTTGCCGACACTTTTAAAGTCGTAAACAGAATCAGGATCCACGGGCCTGTCATCCTGCCCGTTGGCTCTTGCTTTCAAGCGGAGTCCATTGATGCCCAGCTGTGCTTTCAATTGGATTTCGTCTGCTTTAGACAGTTCCCCGATTGTGTTGATCTTCAATGTATATAATTTTTGAGCCGTTTTATCACCAATACCATGCATCTCTTTTACATCAAGCGGCCAAATCTTTCCTGGTAAATCCCTCTTGCGGAGTACCGTAATGCCCATCGGCTTCTTCATATCAGAAGCAGTCTTGGCAAGGAACTTATTGGGGGCGATACCTATACTTGAAGGCAGGTCCAGCTGGGACAGAATCTGGTTCTGGATGGACTCAGCGATAAATAACGGGCTTCCCAATGTTTGGCTGTCCGTTATATCAACATACCCTTCATCGATCGAAACGGGTTCCACGAGCTCGGAATACTGCCTTAATATCTCAAACATCCCCTGCGACGCAGCACGATATCGGTCAAAATTCGGACGCATGATGATCATGTGCGGACAAAGCTTTTTCGCTTCCCATAAGGTCATCGTGGTTTTGACCCCGAACTTGCGTGCCTCATAACTGCAGGTGACGATAATCCCTCTCCTTTCATCCGGGTTCCCCGCAATTGCCAGAGGTTTTCCCTTTAGTTCAGGATTATAGGCAGCCTCAACAGAAGCGTAGAAGCTGTTCATATCGACATGAAGAATGACTCTTCCGTTTTTAGGATAGTGAGGATGCATGCTAACCAGCCCTTTTTTTCAAATACTCTCTGGGATGAGCACTCAAGCCCTTTTCCCCTCTCTATTAGTGTACTATATAATCTCTCAGAGCACACGTTCGGGATTCCAAAAGACAGCATTGGGAACTCTGGAAGACTTTTGGGATGCACCTCGCAAGCTGAACGCTGCATGTAAAAAAAATAAAAATGATGTACCTCGCACCTGAAGCGAAGTACATCAAAATGAGAAAATAACATGATGATGCACCTCGCACCTGAAGCGAAGTGCATCAAAATGAGAAAACGATAAGATGATGTACCCCGCACCTGAAGCGAAGTACATCAAAATGACAAAATGACAAGATGATGTACCTCGCACCCGAACCGAAGTACATCAAAATGAGAAAATGACGAGATGATGTACCTCGCACCTGAAGCGAAGTACATCAAAATAAGAAAATGACGGGATGATGTACCTCGCACCCGAAGCGAAGTACATCAAAAGGAGAAAATGAAAGGATGATGTACCTCGCACCCGAAGCGAAGTACATCAAAAGGAGAAAATGAAAGGATGATGTACCTCGCACCCGAAGCGAAGTACATAAAAAGGAGAAAATGAAAGGATGATGTACCCCGCACCCGAAGCGAAGTACATCAAAATGAGAAAATGACAAGATGATGCACCCCGCACCCGAACCGAAGTACATCAAAATGAGAAAACGATAAGATGATGTAYCCCGCACCTGAAGCGAAGTACATCAAAACGAGAAAATGACAAGATGATGTACCTCTCACCTGAAGCGAAGTACATCAAAACGAGAAAATGACAAGATGATGTACCTCTCACCTGAAGCGAAGTACATCAAAATGAGAAAATGACAAGATGATGTACCCCGCACCTGAAGCGAAGTACATCAAAATGAGAAAATAACAAGATGATGCACCCCGCACTCGAAGCGAAGTACATCAAAATGAGAAAACGATAAGATGATGTACCTCGCAGTCTAATCAAAGTACATCAAAATCCCTTTTATCTTCATGTATCAACTCTAGGAGAGACCAGCAGCACCTCACCGAGGCTTTTATTGATGAGTCTTCATATATTCTTGTATTTCCCTGATTCCATCAAGACTCTCTACAAGAATATCAGGGTCAATCATCGTGATCAGCCTGTCTTCAAGATTGATGACACCAGAGAAGTACTTCGTCCGGGAGTATGCCATTAAGCCCATTTGCGTGAGGGCTCCTTCCGGAATATCCAATATTTCCTTTGCTTCATTCACTATAATCCCCAGTGAAAGAATTTCCGACTTCAATACTATCAGTTTTTTATCTGAAGTGGATTCTGTTCTTCCATAAAGGATATTGGCAAAATCGATAACCGGCACCAGCTCTCCCCTTACCTTTGTAATACCTAATACATATTGAGGAAGCTGAGGGATTGGGGTGATATTTTCAGGTTTTTCAATTGATATTACATGACCGACCGGAATGGCGTATTCTTCTTTTCCCGCATGAAAAATAATTGCTTTTTTGTTTATATCCATAATGACGCTCCTTTATTGGGTAAGCTTTCCAAGTTTTATGTATAGAACTAATTTACCATATAAATTAATTTCTGTGAGAACTAATTAGAAGATGATAAATACACCTCTCTTTTTTATCGGTAAAAAAAACAATAATATATAGTGTTCGGCTAAGAATTTTTCCACCTGGAATACCGGCTGGCTTAAAAACCACTCTACTAAAGAACAAAAGCGCAAGCGCCTTGATCAGCCCCGACAGGCAAATGTTCCAAAGAGAAAAAAAGGCGGTCTTTCCTTTTATTCGCTTTGGGTTATTTGACCCCGAGGGGCTAGGCGCTGAAGCTGGACGTAAATAATATAGCTATACGTTCTCTACAGAGTGTGATTTTTAATTTCTTATACAACAAAAAGCAGACCCCGTGTTGAGAGCAGGGTCTGCTCTGATTACTATTATTCGCCTGAAACCTCTTGAACGATCGCAACTACCATTTCAGTCAGTTTAGAAAGTTCTTCAACAGACATTCTTTCATTTTTCGTATGAATTTCTTCATAACCCACAGCAAGATTGACTGTTGGCACTCCGAAGCCGGCAATGACATTAGCATCGCTGCCTCCGCCGCTTGTCAGCAATTCACTTGGACGGCCGATTCGCTGTGCTGCTTTGCGTGCAACTTCCACTACGTGATCGCCTTCCCCGAATTTGAAGCCAGGGTACATAACCGTCACTTCTACTTCAGCGCTTCCACCCAATTCACTAGCAGCTGATTCGAATGCTTCTTTCATTTTGGCTACTTGAGTTTCCATTTTTTCCGGAACAAGTGAGCGCGCTTCTGCCAGAATATCGACACGGTCGCAAACGATGTTTGTGGCTCCGCCGCCCTCGAAACGGCCTATATTGGCTGTCGTTTCTTCGTCTATTCTGCCAAGGGGCATTCTGGAAATTGCTTTGGATGCCATAGTGATGGCAGATGCACCTTTTTCAGGAGCAACCCCTGCGTGGGCAGTCTTTCCGTTGATGGTGGCCTTCACTTTGGCCTGTGTTGGTGCAGCAACAATGATGTTGCCGACTTTTCCGTCACTATCCAATGCAAAGCCGTATTTTGCTTTTACCAAAGAAGAATCAAGCGCCTTTGCTCCAACCAGTCCGGATTCTTCACCAACTGTGATGATGAACTGGATTGTACCGTGTGAAATGTTCTGCTCTTTCAGTACACGCACCATTTCCAGCATCGCAGCAAGGCCGGCTTTATCGTCCGCGCCAAGAATGGTCGTACCATCAGAATACACATACCCATCTTTAACAGAAGGCTTTACGCCTACCGCGGGAACCACTGTATCCATATGGGAAGTGAAGTAGATGGTATCCGCTCCCTCCTTAGTCCCTTGAAGCGTGCAGACAAGGTTTCCTGCACCATGACCTGTCTGTTCCATGGTATCATCTTCAAAAACTTCCACCCCGAGGTCCTCGAATTTCTTCGTAAGGACTTTGGCAATTTCCGCTTCAAATTTTGTTTCAGAATCGATTTGTACCAGTTCTAAGAATTCATTCAGTAAACGCTCATGATTAATCATACTTATACCTCCAGTTATGTAGTCACTAGATAAGTATATCTTTTATAGTGAAGGTCTACAAATGTTAGAAATCCCGGCTTTATAACGGGATATTTCCGTGCTTCTTCTTCGGGCGTTCTTCTTTCTTATTTCGCATCATTTCAAGGCCTTGAATCAGTTTGATCCTAGTTTCCCGGGGATCTATGACATCATCGACCATTCCCCTTGCTGCAGCGACGTAAGGATTCGCAAACTTTTCCCGATATTCCTCGATCTTCTGCTCCCTGACGGCTTCAGGGTTTTCGCTGTTTTGAATCTCCCTTGCAAATATGATGTTGGCTGCCCCTTGAGGCCCCATTACTGCAATTTCCGCATTCGGCCAGGAGAAGACAAGGTCAGCACCAATCGACTTACTGTTCAATGCCACGTATGCTCCGCCATAAGCTTTTCGAAGAATGACTGTCATCTTTGGAACCGTTGCTTCGGAGTAGGCATAAAGAATCTTCGCTCCGTGGCGGATGATCCCGCCGTGTTCCTGCTTGATTCCAGGAAAGAATCCGGTAACGTCCTCAAATGTGATCAGCGGAATATTAAAGCTGTCACAAAAACGGATAAAACGGGAGGCCTTATCGGAAGAATCAATGTCCAGTCCACCGGCCATTACTTTCGGCTGGTTACACACAAGTCCGACTACTTCTCCTTTGATCCGGGCAAGGCCTACGACAATGTTCTTGGCAAATTCCTTTTGCACTTCCATGAAAGACCCTTCATCCACTACCTGCCCGATGACCTTCCTAACATCATAAGGACGAATGGCATCAAATGGAATAAGGTCTGTCAGATCCGGACGATAGTCGTCTTCCTCATCGGCTGATAACATAGGAGGCTTTTCTTCATTGTTCTGCGGAAGATAGGAAAGAAGTTCCCTGACTGATTGCAGAACTTCCTCTTCAGATTCTCCCCTGAAATGAGCATTCCCGCTGATTGTATTATGTACCTTCGCACCCCCGAGATCTTCGGAGCTGATTTTTTCACCCGTTACGGTTTCGATTACCTTCGGCCCTGTGATAAACATCTGGCTTGTTTTATCGACCATGAAGACAAAATCAGTGATGGCCGGGGAGTAGACCGCACCGCCTGCGCATGGTCCCATGATGACCGAAATCTGCGGAATCACACCTGAGTAGATGGAGTTTCTATAGAAGATGTGGCCATACCCATCCAAAGATACGACTCCTTCTTGGATCCTCGCGCCGCCGGAATCATTCAGCCCGATGAACGGCGCTCCATTTTTAACAGCCAGATCCATGACGTTTGCAATTTTCTTCGCATGCATCTCACCGAGTGCACCGCCGAAAACGGTAAAGTCCTGGGAAAATAAGTAGATTGGCCTTCCATTCACTTTTCCGTATCCGGTTACCACTCCATCTCCCGGACCCTTCATCTCATCGAGGCCAAAGTCTGTGCTTCTATGTTCAATAAATGGATTCAGTTCAACAAATGAGCCCTCGTCCACAAGAATGTCGATGCGCTCCCTGGCCGTCAGCTTTCCTTTTTCATGCTGTTTTTCAATTCGTTTATCTCCTCCGCCACGTTCGACTTCCCTGCGGCGGTCATATAACTCATTAATTTTTTCATAGATATCCATTCTTACTCCCCCTTGATGTTGGTCTTGTCGCAAAGTTCATATAAAACCCCATGAGCCGATTTTGGATGCATGAAAGCTACCTGTGCACCTCCTGCACCTGGTTTCGGCTGTTCATGGATCATTCTGACACCTTTTTCCTGCAGTTCCTCGATTCTCTCCTGGATGCCGGCTACTCCGAATGCCACATGGTGGATGCCTTCCCCTTTTTTCGAAAGGAAAGACGCAATCACACTTGTTTCATCGAGAGGTTCCAGCAGTTCCAGTTTTATATTTCCTCCATCTATAAAAGCTACCTTCACTTTTTCAGATTGAACTTCTTCAATTTCAAGCAGAGAAAGCCCCAGTGTTTCTGTATAAAAAGGCAGTACTTTCTCTATAGATTGGACAGCTATCCCAATATGATCGACTTTTTTCATGAATATCTCCCCTTCATTAAGAAGCTTAACATGTAATAAATTCGATAAAATAAATCAAATTCCTTCAAAAAAACTAAATTTCCGAAAGCGGTTTCAACTTAAACAGGGGTTGTCAATCTGAGCAAGTGAGGATAAAATAAGGGAGAAAAAGATTTTTACTGCGGGAGTTGAAAAAATGAACAATAAAAAACTTCAAAAAACAGTTGTTTATGTAATGTTATTCGCTATGATCACTTCAACTATCATGATGGGACTATCCATGTTCTTATAAAAAATACTAAAAAGAGGTGTTTCCCTTATCGGGATGCACCTCTTTTTCTTAGGCTCTTTTCACATAGAGTATGGCTTTGGAAAAGTAATGGATTTCCACTCCAGCCGCACGACTCCGCGGGGCGGGCGGTGAGCCTCCTCTGCTTTGCCTGTATAAAAAGGGGAATCGCCCTGCTCAGGCCCGACAGGCAAATGTTCCAAAGCGAAAAAAAGATGGCCTTTCCTTTTATTCGCTTTGGGTTATTGGACCCCGAGGGCTGGGCGCTGCAACTGGATTGGGGGTCTCACCTGTCCCGCTAGTCCCGCAGGAGGTGGTACGCCTTCCGCTCCAATCCTTCTAAGTAAAGGGAATGAAGGTAAATAACAGTCTAAAGCAATAGTTATCATTTAAAAACCTAAGATAGAATTTTTTATTGGTTTTCGTAAAAATCATATACAAAACTCTCCGCCAGATACTAAGGTTTTTCTTTCTAAACTGGAGAGCAGCTCTTTTCTTCTTGCTAACCAGAAAAATTCTCCTCACCTCATCGCACCATATTCTCTCGCCAGCTCTTCAAAAGACTTTCCGCTCTTGACTATCAGCACCTTTGTACCGGATGGAACTTTGTCAAAGAGTGCCTCTACCTCGGCATTATGCATCCTGATACAGCCATTTGAAATATATTTGCCGATACTGTCAGGACGGTTGGTTCCGTGAATTCCGTATATCCTGCCATCCGTTCCCTCAGCATCAAAGCCCATCCACCTAGTTCCGAGCGGGTTATCAGCATCTCCGCCCGGTATATCCAATTTTCGATAGTAAGGGTTTTCAGCTTTTACAATAATAGTGAAAAGCCCCTGGGGTGTAAGCTCATCTGTCTTTCCTGTTGCGGCATTATACCGCTCACGGATCCTCTCACCCTGTATATAGGCAATTTCATTGGTTTGCTTATTGACAATTAAAAATGGATCTCCCGGCAGCGGATTTTTGCCAAGCGGCCAGATAGGGGAAACAATCAGTAAAATAGAAAGAAGCAAACGCAATTCCTTCACACCCTCTCAAGGATTAGTAAGAATTAGTTTGCTTCTTCTGTGTTCATCTCATTCTCTTGGTTAGGCCTGATCCCTTTAAAGGAACTTTTGATCAGGAGGTAATCTTCCATTTCTTTCAGGAACTGATAGAGGGCTGCTCTTGCTTCAAACTCTTCCCTTGTTTGGGGAAGCTCCATTTCTTCAAATTTCACTCTCATATCATACAGCTTCTTTAAATATAATAAAGCTGTATTTCCAGGATGGATATGTTCACTTAACTCTTCCATGAAATCAGCCACCATTTTAGACTGTTCCACCTTGAGGGAAATAGAAGTCACAAGAGGAAGGAGCCGCTGCAGGATATTAAATTGCTTTTCTCTCATCTTAAAGTATAGATAATAGAGATTTTCATGACGGAGAAAATGGTTTTCAACATCTTTAAATGCCAGCGTCTTGGCCTCATTTATAAGGTCTTCCACCTCAGTGATTTCCTTGCCCGCCCAGCCTCTGTCTTCATTGGTTCTTAGATACCGGACAATTTCTGTGAAAATGCGGTGAAAATTTTCTTCGACCTGTTTCTGGTAAGCGATCAGTTTACTTTCCACACTTGGCATATACAAGTTGGCCAGAAGCGCGATCCCTATTCCGATTGCAATAATGCCAAGTTCATTCAAAATCAAGTCCATTGTGACGTTTTGAGCTGAGTATACATGAAGGATAATGACACTGCTGGTGACAATTCCCTGAGTGATTTTCAGCATGACGGTGGTCGGAATGAAAAATAAGAGCAGCAGTCCAATGACAACCGGGTGATACATAATCAGTTCAAACAAAATAGAGGCAAAAGCTATTGCCAGTATACAGGCCAGGAACCTGCTCCAAGCGGCTTTCAAGGATTTTTTCTTGGTATCCTGTATACACAGTATGGTGAGAATTCCTGCAGAAGCAAAATTCTCGAGCCCAAACCATTGGGCAATCATGATGGCGACCGCTGTGCCAACAGCAGTCTTGGCTGTACGATATCCTATACGAAACATAAACTGCAGCTCCTGAACTAGTTTCTTTTCTTATGTAGTGTTGCCTAATTAATCTTTATTTAAGGCTGTTTTCACATATATTGCTGCTTTCGGAAAAATCCTTATTTAAAGTGTATATCCGGTGGAAAAGAAAGATTGAAAAAGAAAAAAGAGTGACAGAATCACTCTTTTTTCAGCTTAAACTTCTTCGCAATACTCGTCGAAGTAGCCTTGCAGCTTATTGACAACCGACATAGGGTCATGGCCTTCAATTTCATGGCGCTCGACCATCGTCAAAATCTCTCCATCCTTAAGCAGCGCGAAAGAAGGGGAAGACGGCGGGTATCCTGTGAAGTAGCTGCGTGCTTTCGCAGTCGCTTCTTTATCCTGTCCCGCAAAAACAGTTACAAGGTTGTCAGGGCGTTTATCATAATGTACAGCATGTGCCGCTGCCGGACGGGCAATACCGCCGGCACAGCCGCATACAGAATTGATCATAACCAGAGTTGTACCTTTTTGGGAAAGCGTCTCTTCCACTTCCTCGGCAGAAGTCAGCTGTTTATATCCTGAAATCTCCATCTCTTGACGTGCCTGTCGGACAACGTCATTCATGAATAAATCGAAATCCATTTCCATGTGTTGCACTCTCCTTTATGCTTAAAATAGCATCTTCTGTAAAATGCTAGTCATACAGTATCTATATCATATCAATTTTACCCGTCCCTAATCAATCAAATAATCTTTTTTATTTCCTTCATTCTGCCTTCAAAAAAAAATGGACAATTTATCCTAAAAAATATTTAAAGATAGGTTTAGTACCCTGCATGCCGGGTACTATAAAAATACATCTAGATCCATACCCCTAAACTCCCTAGATGATGGATAGCTCAAACAGGAGCTATCCTCTTTTTTTGCCCGCTTCCACTCTCTCAATTTACCTTCAAAACATACTTATCTCCCACCCTAATATCATTAACGTTAAAGTATAATAGTAAGAAATAGCGGGACAGACGGACAGCAATAGCGTAATGAATACTCCCGGCTTAAAATAGATAATGTAAATCAGGAGGAATAGGATGAAGACAGCTTTACTAGTCATAGATGTTCAACGCGCTATGTTTACAATGGAGCCGCCTGTTCATAAAGGGAATGAACTACTTAAAAATATCCAAAAAATGATTTCTTATGCAAGAGATAGAAGGATTCCTCTCATATTCGTTCAACATTCCGGCCCGAATAACAGTCCCCTTGAGAAAAACACAGAAGGATGGGGCCTTCATGACAATTTATCGCCCGCAGCAGAGGATATGATCATACATAAGAAAACGCCTGACAGCTTTTATGAAACCAGCCTGCAGAAATACTTGCGCCAAATGGAAATTGAACACCTGATCATAACCGGCATCCAGACTGAAGCCTGTGTCGATACAGCCTGCAGAATAGGATTCAGCCTTGGCTACAAGATGACCTTAGTTAAGGATGCTCATTCGACTTTCCATAAGGAAACCCTTTCAGCCTCTTCTATCATTGAGCATCATAACGAGGTTTTGCGCTGGTTTGCCGAAACAGTAACGGCTGAAGAATTTATATCTTCTTAAGGAGCCTTTTAAGAGGCTCTTTTAGAAAACTTTGTTGTAATAAGAATTTACTAAGAGGACACCATATCAAATTGGAAATATATCTCTTTTATAGGATGTTTTGTAAACTTTGTTGCTATATAATATGAATGTCGTAAAGTGACGTTATCATTCATTGGAGCTATCCTGGTAAGCAAAAAAAAAAAAAAAGAGCTACTCCCTCCATGTTAAAGAGAGACCTAAGTATCCGAGGTAATCACGTATCTTGGGGATCTTTCAAAAAAAAAAATTTGTGAAAAAACCTTTCAAAAAGATTATTGCTTTTAAATGCAAATTTCTCCTACATCTCCTCATACGTAGAAGGATTGGAGCGGAAGGCGTGCGACCTCCTGCGGGACTAGCGGGACAGATGAGACCCCGCAGGCGAAGCCGAGGAGGCTCAACGCCCGCCCCGCGGAGTCGCGCGCCTGGAGTGGAAATCCATCACTTTTAAAACAGCCACTATCTTTGCGAAAACAGGCTGTTTTTAATGCTGTTTTTACACATACTGTTGCTTTCGGAAAAATCCCATGGGATCCTAAGTTGTTCTCTCTCTAAACTGGAGAACAGCTTTTTTCATTCCAGCTTACTAGATTTACTCATTTATATTAACTATATGCCGGACCTTTAGTCTTCCCGGCGAAGGAGATTAAAGTCCCTCCAAGCAAAAGACGTACACTGTGTCAAAATCTTATGTGCCAGCTAATACAGCCATTAGTTTATGGTTTTAAGTGACGGAGCCAAATAAATGAATGAAGACAGGACTGCTATCAAACCGCCAATGACAATAGCATGGCCGGTTCCAAACGTTTCAGCTATCACCCCGGCTGTCAATGCGGCCAGGGGCATCAACAGCCAGGTCATGAACCGGCTTGTCGCTCCAACACGCCCCAGCAATTGCTCCGGACTTAAGATTTGGCGGATTGTCACGATGCAGGTGCTCATAATGGCTGCCGAAATTGTCCCGATTGCGTTCATCACTGCCAGAAGAACAAATGAGTCGGCCAGTCCAAATCCGATGATCGAAACTCCTCCAATCGTTCCTCCTGTAAAAAGAATCATCCTGTATGTAAAAGCCTTCTTGATGAAGTTCGTCAGCAAAGCACCCATAATCGCTGCAGCGCCTCCAATTGACAAGAGGTATCCGATTTCGGCGGAACTGAAACCTGCTGACAACTTAAGGTGGACCACCAGCATGGTAATAAAAAGCGTGGTTCCAAAAACCGAAAAGAGCATGGCCAGATTGGTATAAAGAATCGGCTTTTCCTTAATTACAAACACAAAGCCTTCTTTTAACTCAGCCAGCCATCCGCTGCCCTTCTCACGCTTTTCATGAGTAATATTCAAGCTGAACACAACCAAGAATCCCATCGCAAACGATAAACTGTTGATCAGCAAACCAACCCCTGGATTAAATATGCTGATCAAAATGCCGCCGAGCCCGGGGGCAATGAAAACAGCTGTTTGAAAAATCCCTGTATTGATGGAATTCACCAGCTGCAGATCATTTTTCCGCACCAGCTTTGGAACGGATGCAAATTGAGAAGTATTATAGAGTTGAGTCAAAATCCCCATCACGAGTGCTGCAAGGTAGATTTCCCAGATATAAAGATTGTCCAGTAAATAAAGAATTCCCATTATCCCGCTTATTATGAACCTCACCGCATCACAGAAAAGCAGGATCCTTTTTCTATTCAGTTTGTCAGCAAAAACACCCGCAAGCGGCTGTAATAGGATCGGCAGCCTTTCAAGCGCAGCCACGATTCCCATGCTCAACGGAGAGCCGGTAATAGCCAGCACGATGAGCGGCAGAGCTATCATGTAAATTTGATCTCCAAAGAATGACACCAGGTTTCCCCCAATAAACCTAAACACCTGATAATTCTTTTTAAATTGGGGCTGTTCCTTCTCGATTGGCACCTTCCTCATTAACTCTTCCATTCCGTCTCCCCCTGCGCTGTTACTTTTTTAAAAAGTTTTTAAGTTCTTCTGCCGCTGAATGAAGAATTTGTTCATTTATATAGTATTTCGATGCACTGTCGGTTACAAGACGAGCCGATTTCAAAAGCTTTAAGTGATGATGAACAGTCGTTTTTCCCATTCCCATAATCTCAGTCAGTTCTTGAAGGGTCCTCTCTTTTTCGCTGATGAGTTTCAGGATTTTCAAACGGTTAGCATCTCCCAATGCTTTATACCGTTGAACGAGCATTTTATCGGGAACATATTGGTTGTCTGGTGAAAGACTTTCATTCGCTACAGGATAATATATAACCTTGGTGCCTTCCAGGTCAGCCTCAACATTCCATGGACGATAAAAATAGTGAGGAATCAATAAAACAGTGAACACACTTGGTTCCGGCCTATATTTAATGCCATCCGTTGCCCACTCGACAAAATGCTCCGGTTCCATCTTCTCACTCATGTTACGCTTCGCTTCCATATCTCTTCGAAGAATCGCCTTTAAGGTACCTTCCCGGGACTTTATCACAGAGTCATACCAGCCCTTCATAACTGTAATCAGATGGTGTTTTAACTCTTCCGCCTCTACTGTAAAAATGAACTCTAAATAGGCCGGAATAAATGAGTTCTCCCTAGTTTCATCCTGCAGCATCTCCAACGCTTCCCTAGAGCCTTGTAAAAGCTGTGAAACTGCTGGGTTCAGGTTTTTCCCTAAGTAAGGAATGGCAGCCCTCTTGAGCTCTTCCTCAGATAAATCCATGACATAGGAGTCAAAAGAGACTGAGTCTTGAAAGTCCTCCTGATGAAGCAACTGAAGAAGTGTTTTCCAGGTGTTATTTTCTTTGACATATGTAAGCTGGTCATTTAGTTCCCTGGAGAAGGACCTGCGTATCCCGTCCAGTTCTTCTTTGGAAAAATCAAGAGTTTCAACCAGAGATTCATTGGTGATTGCTGCAATTCCCAGTGCTGCCTCCCACAAAAGGGAAAATTTAAACTCAATCCTGTATGTTTCTCTTTTCCTGCTTCCTATAGAATAAATATCCATTCTAAAACCTCCCTTTTTATATTCTATAATAGTAGAATTAATAGTTCAATAAATATAGAATTAAAATTGGAGTTAATTTGAATCTATGTTTAGTTTACAGGCTAGTATGAGCAATAGAGCATCACTTAAAGATGAGATGCTTTCATTCTGCAGGTAAGTCACATAAGTTATTCATAAAAAATCCTCCCTCTAAATTGGAGATAGAAGCCTTTAGCTCATATCTGAAAGAGGTTTTTCCTCCAACAAAAAAAGACGCCAGCATGTACCTGACGCCTTTCAATGATTCTATTTATTCAGCAGCTGCCTCTTCTGAGACTTCCACTTTAATCGTCCTGATTCTCCGGTTATCTACTTCCTCAACCGTGATTTTTACGTTCTCATAGTCAAAGCTTTCTCCCTCTGAAGGGATATCTTCAAAGCTTTCCACTACCCATCCGCCTATAGTATGGTAGGAGCTTTCAGGTTCAGGAAGATTTAGTAAATCAGTGAATTCGTCCAGCTGATACTGGGAATCGAATGTATAGACATTGTCACTGATTTTTTTCATGGAATGAAATTTTTCATCTTGTTCATCCCAAATCTCTCCAACTATCTCTTCAAGAATATCTTCAAGTGTGATCAAACCGGTTGTTCCTCCGAATTCATCCACCACGATTGCCATATGAACTTTATCTTTTTGCAATTTAGTCAGCAGAGTAGAAATTTTGGCTGATTCAAAGACAAACATTGGTTCTCGTATCAATTCCCTGATATTCGCTTCACCATATTTTAATAAGTGAGTATAGAATTCCTTCTCTGAAAGGATACCGATAACATTATCTATGTGATCTTCATAAATAGGAATACGTGAAAAACGCTCTTCGAAAAAGATCTCTTTTATTTCCTCAACAGACTGGTTCACTTCTGCTGCCATGACATCAATTCTCGGTGTCAATACTTCCGATACCATGATATCATCAAAATCCATTGACCGGTGAATCAATTCTCTTTCATCTCTGTCAATGACTCCTTCTTCTTCACTTATATCAAGCATCACTTTTAACTCTTCCTCAGTGACTGATGGCATGTAGTCGTTTTTGGAAAAAACCCTGGATACCCAATCCTTTAATTTAATAAAGAAGAAATTAACTGGCGTTAAAACCTTAATTAAAAGATAGAGTATGCCTGATATTTGCAATGAGTAGGTTTCAGCATTTTCTTTAGCCAATGATTTTGGCAGAATTTCTCCAAAAATCAGGATTAATATAGTCATGCCAAAAGTACTGATGACCAATCCTGCGTTTCCTCCAAAAAGATCAGTTGCCAGTTTAGCTGAAATACTTGCAGCTGCTATATTTACAATATTGTTTCCAATCAGAATTGTTGATAAGGCACGATCAAAGTTTTCAGCAATATAAAGTGCCTTCTTGCTGCCTCTTGCGCCTTCACTCTCATAATTCCTTAATCTGATTTTATTGACACTTGAATATGCAGTTTCTGCAGAAGAGAAAAAGGCAGAAAGTAAAATTAAAACACCTAGAAAAATCAATGAATACAGTGGTATATCGTCCAAAAAAACGTCACGCTCCTAAAATATTTTCAACTATTATTTATATTGATCAAACCGAAAGCATTACCAGTGATTGCAGCAATGCTACCGCTTGAGGGGACACTTTGTTCAAAACTTTCTTTTTGTCTTCTTCATTTAGTGTATTAACAACTTGAAGAATGTCATTGATCTCACCATTCAAATAATCCATCTCATTCTGGATATGATTGACTTGCTCCTCAACCACTCTATAATCTATATTATCTGATTTCTTTAGTGACAATCTCTGTTTGATCTCAGCCAGTGTCATGTGATTTTGCTGGCAGTGTTCAATCAACTTTAAGTTTTCCAGGGCATTGGTATCATAATATCGATAGTTATTAGCAGATCTGGTGCATTCAAGAAGCCCCATTCTCGTGTAGTAATCGATAGTTCGCCTGGAAACTTCACAGACTTTAGCCAGTTCACCTATCTTATACAACTTCCCAAATAAATCACCTCAGCGTTATTATACTCTCTTTCTAATAAAGTGTACAGTTCTACGTAATGGTTTAAAGTCACTTTTTTACTGGCACTTTCGACAATACAAATCCCTTGAAACTACAGCAAGAGAAGATGAATCCGACTTTTCTTTATTTAAGGCTGTTTTCGTATATATTGTTGCTTTCGGAAAAATCCCTAAAGCCGGATTTTTCCCCGGATACTAAGAGTTTTAACTCTAAACGGGAAAGAGCAGCTCTTTTCTTTTCGGTGTTACCATCATCTTCGTAATAGGGTTATTTTTTCAAAATTATTATCAAATAGCAACAAAGTTTAAGAAAAGAGCCTTATTTAAAAATAATGTTGAAGTAAAAGGAATCAAGAAAACCATAGAAAAAGAGGCCGCTGGTTTACGGAAACGTCCACTTCTTCTGTCAGTATTTATTTAAGGGATTCTGCCACCAAGATGAGGTCGGATTTGCCCAGCATTTTATCAGAGCCTCCACGGTCGTAAGAAATCGTCATTGAAACATCCTCCTCCTGCCATGAAAGAATGCTCGAATATCTGGTTTCATGATAGTTTCCAACTTTTCCATTAACCGTCACTGCTTCTATCTTTACAGAGGTTTCCCTCACAGCTTCCGGGAGGTTCTCGCCAGTTTGATCTACAAACTGTGCTCCTGGTGTATACCTGAGATGCAGGACTTGTTCTTCCTTCCCTTCTATCTTAATCCAGTAAGGGTTTAGAGAAGGAGCTTCCATTTCTATCTTTTCCACAGGTGAGGTTTCTGCTACCTCAAAAGGAACAAATCCGGGAAATTTTAATTGTGAAGGTAATTCTATCTGAGATCGTTCCGTTTTAAAGAAACCTGAAGGGGCAACTTCTCCATTTCCCCTTTCAATCAATCCTGACTCCGCTGCTCCAAAAAACATAAGTAGAGAGAAACTGGCAGCTATGAAGACAACAGACAACGTTTTGGCAAGCCAAAATTTTCTTTTATCTGATTTAATTGTTGTATTCTCTTCTATATTAAAGTTTTCCATCTTCTTCACCTTCTTATTGATTTTTCTAATTAGAAGATTACTAAATGGAAAAAGTTTCATTATTTCGAAAATTTTAATACTAAATGAACAAATCAGTTAACTCCTCAAATTTTTCTATGGAATAATCCCATTCCTTTGCTTCACCAAAGCCATACTTTGCGTAAACAAATGGAATGCCGGCATATTCTGCCGCCCTCAGATCTCCTTCAGTATCTCCGACATATACAGGACTGGACAGATTGTTTCGTTTCATGATGAGTTTGATATTCTCTCCTTTGGAAAGCCCTGTCCTGCCAGGATTCTCATAATCCATAAAATATTTTTCAAGCCCATGGAATTTATAAAATGCCTCTATGTATCCATCCTGACAATTGCTGACTATGAATAATTTATACTTACCTGCAAGAACACCAAGTACTTCCTCGATCTTCTCGTAAAGAACGCCGCCTTGATTTCCTAAGTATTCACTTTCAAGGTCGCAGCACTCTTTTAGTAGAGCCTTCCGCTCCACTTCAGATAAGGAAGGGAAAAGCCGCTGTCCAATTTCCTGAATTTGCAGGCCCATTGTAAAACTGAACTCCTCCCTTGTGAATTCGCATGACACTTTAGGATGTTCCTTGGTGATGCTGTTCCAAGCTGTCAGGACCGTATCCATCGAGTCCCACAAAGTTCCGTCCAAATCAAAAATAATGCTGTCCATTCCACTATTCTCCTTTACCTGTTTTCTTCTCTCTACTACTTCTTTATAAGGAGACAAATCCCTTCTTATCCCATGGCGGGAATATGAGGAAACAGAAAAAATGCTTCAGGCAGAATCGCCGCCTGAAGCTTTAATAGGCTTAATTCCTGAGCAATCCATGAAAACTACTGCTGTAAGGGTAACTGGTCTACCTCATTAAGTATTTCATCAGTGGTGATAATAGTGGCAAATTCTTTGTGAAGCATAGCCAGCTCAGCCTCCTGGATGTACTCAGGTGAATGTTTCTTACCTTTCGAATCGGTTACTTCAAAAGCCGCAATGGCATCAGAAACGAGATAGGTTTGATACCCAAAGTTGCCGCTCATACGTGTGGTTGTCGAAACACAATGCTGCGTTGATAAGCCCGTTATCACGAGAGAGTTTATTTCTTGCTTGTCGAGATACGATTGAAGATCTGTACCAATGAAAGCACTATTGACGTTTTTCGGAAAGATTTTTTCTCCTGAAGCCGGCTGTATAATATCTTTGAATTGGGTGCCTTCTGGATTTCGATGATACAGAGGCGAGTTTGGCTGCAAGGATAAGTGCTTAGAGTAAAGTACTGTGCCTCTTCTCTTTCTCCATTCAGCCAGCAGCTTTGCTATATTTAATTCGGCTTCTGGATTATTGCGTTGTCCCCAGTAGGGATCATCGAAACCATTTTGTACATCCAGAATCAATAGTGCGGGAAGATTTAACATTTTTTGCATTTGCTCATTCTCCTGTCTGCATAAACTCTAGTTTGGTATCCGCAGACTTAACCTAACCTGGAGGACAGAATCCGATACATATTTTCAATGGCTGTTTTCGTAAGGCTCTTTTCGCAAGCTTTGTTGCTAATCGATACTAATTTCAGAAACACCATATTAAGGGGGATGAAAACTGATTACACCAAAAAGAAAAGAGCTACTCTACCTCGATAAGAGATAAAACTCTTAGTATCCCGGAAAAAATCCTGCTCTTGGGATTTTTTCGAAAGCATCAATATATGCGAAAACAGCCTTTCGGAAAGATGGTTATGGGTTCTGTTTTGCAAACTTCTAATTTACAAATAAAATGGTAGAGTTATACGGAGCCCAGTATCAATGTTATTCTCAAAAAAAATGGTCAGCAACTGATGCCTGACCACTTCTATATTTTCATATTGTCTGTTCTGAAATAAGTAGATTTCCGCTCCGGGTGCGCGACTCCGCGGGGCGGGCGGTGAGCCTCCTGGTAACCTTTTTTTGATTTACCCCTAGAATTCGGGCACCTAGACGCTCGATTGGTTACCTTTTTCTGCCTTTTCATAAGAGTTTGGGCACCTAGAGGCTCGCTTGGTTACCTCTTTTGGGATTACTACAAGAGTTCGGGCACCTAGACGCTCGCTTGGTATCCTTTTTTGGGTTTACCACAAGAGTTTGGGCACCTAGACGCTCGCTTGGTTACCTTTTTCGGGTTTACCACAAGAGTTTGGGCTCCTAGACTCTCTCTTGGTTACCTTTTTTGGTTTTACCACAAGAATTTGGGCACCTAGATGCTCCCTTGGTTACCTTTTTTGAATTTACCACAAGAGTTTGGGCACCTAGATGCTCCCTTGGTTACCTTTTTTGAATTTACCACAAGAGTTTGGGCACCTAGATGCTCCCTTGGTTACCTTTTTTGAATTTCCACAAGAGTTTGGGCACCTAGACGCTCGCTTGGTTACCTTTTTGGGGTTTACCATAAGAGTTTGGGCACCTAGATGCTCGCTTGTGGACTTGGTTACCTTTTTTGGGTTTACCACAAGAGTTCGAGCACCTAGATGCTCGATTGGTTACCTTTTTCTGCTTTTTCATAAGAGTTCAAGCACCTAGAGGCTCGCTTGGTTACCTTTTTTGAATTTCCACAAGAGTTTGGGCACCTAGACGCTCGCTTGGTAACCTTTTACATCCCCCCTAAGAACTTGGGTACCTAGCACTTGTATTAAGATTATTAATCGGTCTACTAGTTGGTGTTTTTATATAGTATGAATGTTTCCCGCAGCCTCTCCTCGCGTCGCCTTCGGGGTCTCACCTGTCCCGCTATTCCCGCAGGAGGTCATACACTTTCCGCTCCAATCATCATCTAAAAACAGGAGGATTTTTGAATATATTTGAATAAAGGCGCTACACTAATACCCTATATTAAATAGCAGCAACGATGTTGAAAAGAGCGTTTTCAAATAATATGCCGGCTCGCCAAATTCATTGGTTGAAGAAGGAATTACTATAGGCATTTTTTTTAAAATAAATAGACTCATGATATATAAATAACGGCAGCTATCCAGATTCCTAAGCGGATTCTCAGATAAGCTGCCTGCTGTCATTTTTTATAGAGCTCCATTAACCGTTCGACCGCTTGAGAAGCAGTCTTTCTTCCAGAAATCACTTCTGCTTCAATATCTGGAAAGTTTCTTTTTATCTCAGGGTCATGAAAAAAGCTGTTCAAAATCCTGTCTGAAATCATGGAGTGAAGCCATTCTTTTGTTTGAGATTTCCTTCGTGAGGAAAAAACTCCGCTACTCTTTGTTGCAGTTTGGAAATCTGCGATGGCTTGCCATATGTCTCCTATCCCTTTCCCATGCAGCGCCGAACAGGTAACAGCCTGAGTTTCCCACCCTTTAGTCGCCGGCTGCAGGAAATGAAGAATTCCTTTATATTCTCTTCTCGTTTTCTCGGCTGCAGGCAGATTGTCTCCATCCGCTTTGTTGACCACAATCAAATCTGCAAGCTCCATGATGCCTTTTTTCATGCCTTGAAGTTCATCTCCCGCTCCAGTTATAACGAGCAGCATGAAGAAGTCCACCATTCCCCTCACAATGACCTCGCTCTGCCCGACACCTACCGTCTCTACCAGAATGACATCATAGCCTGCCGCTTCACATAGAAGCATCGTTTCGCGTGTCTTCCGGTGTACCCCGCCAAGCACTCCTCCTGAAGGAGATGGCCGGACAAAAGCATTTGGGTTCCGTGACAGATTCTCCATCCTTGTTTTGTCACCGAGGATGCTTCCTCCTGTAACAGTAGAGCTGGGGTCCACCGCCAGCACGGCTACTTTATACCCCTGCTCACAAAGCGATTCACCAAACGTTTCTATAAAAGTGCTTTTCCCTGCACCCGGAACGCCGGTAATGCCAATTCTGATACTGTTTCCTGTGTGGGGAGTCAATTCTTTGAGCAGCTCCTGCCCCCGCTGAAAATGTTCCTGTGAATTGCTTTCAATCAGTGTTATGGCTTTGGCAAGATCTCGTCTGTTTCCCGACTTCACTCCCTGTATCAGTTCATGAATAGGTTGATAAGCTTGTGATTTTTTCCTGAATCTCTTTAGCTTGTTTCCCTGATTGAAGGAATCCGGCATCTACTCTGTCACTTCCTCATACCCGAGTTTGCGGTAGATTTCTTCTATCACTTTTTGCGCAGCAACCGGTATGACTGTTCCCGGCCCAAAAATGGCTGCAGCCCCGTTTTCCATTAAGAAACTATAATCTTTAGGCGGAATGACGCCGCCGATGACGATAATGATATCTTCTCTGCCCAGATTAGCAAGCTCTTTTTTTAGAGCAGGAAGCAGCGTTTTGTGTCCGGCTGCAAGGGAACTGACTCCTATGACATGGACATCATTTTCCACGGCTTGCAGTGCAGTCTCTTCAGGCGTCTGGAAAAGAGGTCCGATATCCACATCAAATCCGAGGTCGGCAAATGCGGTGGCAATTACTTTAGCACCACGGTCATGGCCGTCCTGCCCCATCTTGGCAATCATGATCCTAGGCCGGCGCCCTTCATCCTCGCTGAATTCTTCCGCCATTCTTTTCACCTTGTTGATTTCTTCTTCATTTGAAAAATTGGAACTGTAGACACCGCTGATTGAGCGTATTACGGCTTTATGGCGGCCCGACGCATTTTCAATCGCATCCGATATCTCTCCAAGCGAAGCTCGTTCCCTGGCAGCTGAAACGGCAAATTCCAGAAGGTTGCCCTTTCCTGTTTTTGCTGCGTTTGCCAGTTCATCTAACGCCGCTTTTACTGTATTGTCATCACGCTCCGACCTTAATCTCTCCAGCCTTTCGATTTGCTTGCGGCGGACTTCGGTATTGTCGATATCCAATACTTCCAGATCATCTTCTTTTTCAAGGCGGTATTTATTTACACCGATAATGACTTCTTTACCTGAATCAATTTTCGCCTGCCTTTCAGCAGCAGCTTCTTCAATCCTCATTTTAGGCAAGCCGGTTTCAATCGCTTTTGTCATGCCGCCTAATTCTTCGATTTCCTCGATATGCTCCCATGCCTTATCCATCAGCTGCTTTGTCAGGCTTTCAACGTAGTAAGATCCCGCCCACGGATCAATCACATCCGTTATCCCTGTCTCTTCCTGCAGATATAATTGTGTATTTCTTGCAATCCGGGCTGAAAAATCGGTCGGCAGGGCTATAGCCTCATCCAAGGCATTGGTATGAAGGGACTGTGTATGCCCCATCGCCGCAGCATGCGCTTCAATCAACGTTCTGGTGACGTTGTTATACGGATCTTGTTCCGTCAAGCTCCATCCAGATGTTTGAGAATGTGTCCTTAGCGCCATCGACTTAGGGTTTTGTGGACCAAACGTCTTTATCATGCTTGCCCAAATCCTTCTGGCAGCCCTCATTTTCGCCACTTCCATGAAGTAGTTCATACCGATTCCCCAGAAGAAAGATAGCCTTGGCGCAAATTTATCAATCGGTATGCCTGCCTTGAGACCTGTCCTGACATATTCCAGGCCGTCTGCGAGTGTATAGGCAAGTTCTATGTCTGCCGGAGCTCCAGCTTCCTGCATATGATAACCCGAAATACTGATGCTGTTGAACTTCGGCATATTTTTTGATGTATATTCAAATATATCCGCTATGATTTTCATAGACATTTCCGGCGGGTAGATATAAGTATTGCGTACCATATACTCTTTTAAGATATCATTTTGTATGGTTCCTGATAATTTCTCTGGTGAGACTCCCTGCTCTTCAGCCGTCACGATATAAAAGGCGAGTATCGGCAATACGGCACCATTCATTGTCATTGACACGGACATTTGATCAAGCGGTATCCCATCAAAAAGAACCTTCATATCCAGAATGGAATCTATAGCCACACCAGCCTTCCCAACGTCGCCGACAACACGGGGATGGTCTGAATCATACCCACGGTGAGTCGCTAGGTCAAAGGCAACCGATAATCCCTTTTGGCCCATTGCGAGATTACGGCGGTAAAACGCATTACTCTCTTCCGCCGTTGAAAAACCTGCATACTGTCTCACAGTCCATGGCCTGTTTACATACATTGTCGGGTATGGTCCCCTTGTAAAGGGGGCAATTCCCGGGAGGTCGTCGCCATGTGAGATATCTTTTGTATCTTGTTCATTGTAAAAAGGCTTTACTGGAATTTTCTCGTTGGTCTCAAAAACAGAGGCTGGGATTTGGTGACCTTCACTATGATTTACTTGCTTTATATTTATGTTTTGAAAATCAGGTTTACTTTTCATATGAAGTACCCTCCCATCCTCTTAAAAGCTCATCTAATTTTTCTGTCATGTTCTGCCCCAGGTAAATGCTGCTGTCCAGTCCGGCTTCCTGTAATTCTTCCATTGCATCCTTACTGAGTCTTCCTGCTAAATCTATCTGCCGGCCCTCACGTTTAATAGAAGCCAGAATTTCTTTTGCCGTAGCTTCATAGTCTTCATCTCTTCCGCAAATCACGAAATAGTCCGCTTTCGACTCTTCAACAAATGATACAGCATCTTGTACCCCTAGACAGTCCCTGCTTCGCAGCACGCCGATGCCGCCCGCAGCGAGGAACCCGCTTACAAAGTCGGCTCTGGCTTTATGCTGCTTAATCTTTCCGAGAAGGATCAAGCCGGCTAGAGGTTTATCTTTCAAGCTAATAGCTCTTTGACGAAGATTTTCAAATTCAGCAGAAAGGCGCTGGCGCTTCATTCCATGCAGCTGCTGCTTTTGCTCAGAAGACAAATTTCCTGCAGAGGATTCCTCCAGATTGGAAAATACATTTGTTCCAATCAAGTTTTGTTTTCTTGTGGCAACGTCCTTCTGTCTTCTATCAAACACAAGCTTGATTTCGTTTTGTAGAGTTCCATCTCTCAGCACCTTTATCAAACCGCCGTTTCCATCAAGCACCTGGAATTTCTTCCACGCTTGTTCTGCCAAAGTGTTTGTCAGTGATTCAATGTAGTATGAACCACCTGCGGGGTCGCTCACTTTGTTCAGGTGGGATTCCTGGCTTAGAATAAGCTGAGTATTGCGGGCGATTCTCTCTGAGAAAGGTGAAGTTGTTCCTGACACTTGATCGAAAGGGGCTGTGTGAATATAGTCTGCTCCGCCAAGCACCGCTGAAAAAGTTTCATTTCCGGCACGCAGCATATTCACATAAGGATCCAGCTTTGACTTTGTGAACACAGAGGTCTCTGCACTGATGACTGCCTCTGTATCACTTAGCTCGTATGCTTCCGCAACATTTTTCCAAAGTGTCCTGAAAGCGCGGAGCTTGCTTATCTCTGTAAAGAAGCTGCTTCCTATGGAGAAATTAAAGATCAGCTTCCCTGCAGCTTGTTCCGCAGACCATCCCTCATTCTTCAGTTTCTCTAATACTGTAACTCCTGCAGCCAGCGCATAGGCCATTTCCTGAATGGCATTAGCTCCGGCTTCATTTAATGAGGATGTATCCACCACAATGGTTCTTAATTGGGGAGCGCTCTCCTTTAAATATGTAATGTGTTCTATCCAAGTATTCATTTTTTCTGAAGAGTTTTCCCCCACCATTTCAGTGACAGGATCTGCTCCGAATACACCTGTCAGGCGAGAATATTCTTCTTTAAGCAGGCTGAAGCCTTCTGAATCTAGAGAGGCAATGTGAAATAAAGGCGCTTTTTCTTTGATTGCCAGAGTGAAAATCTTCTCCATAACATTCTTGCTGAGACTTCCGTGGTAATCTGTAAAAGACACTGTGTCCTGCCCTCTTGTCAGAGCGGTGGAAAGCAAATCCGGCAGACTGTCCTCATCTTCTGCTGTGACTCTTTGCGCTACCTTCCAGTCCCTCTTTGAAGAATGACGCTCTGTTGATTGTTTTTTATCAATATCTTCCTTTGTGTACAAGGGCTTTAAGGTAAATCCTTCATATGTTTCCTTATATATATGGTCTATCGGCTTGCCCTTAAGAGATTCCTCGGCTTTCGCCTTCCACTCTTGGAAACCCACTCGTTCAAATGAGGCCGTTTTCATCTTATTTATGTCCATATTTTCGCTTAACGCTTCCCCCTCCCGATTTTTGTAATCGGTTTCATAAAACCTGTAGACTATTCAAAATTTTTATACTAATGCTATTTCAGTATATAAAAAAACTACGGCCACTTCAATGATAGCGGTGAAACTTTAATAAATGCGCTCAACTGCTTTAAAGTGTTAGAGGGACTGTCCCTTTTCTCGCTTTAAAGGGATAAAGCTTACTAAAAAACCGATCTGCACTGGGCAGACCGGTTTTTTACTACTATTAATAGATTGAAGTATTCTCTTTTGAAATGTTTTCAATGATTTCTTTGACGCGCTGCAAGAAGCGTCCGCATACCAATCCGTCCAGTACACGGTGATCGAGTGACATACATAGGTTCACCATGTCTCTTACGGCGATCATGCCATTGTCCATGACAACCGGGCGCTTAACGATTGATTCAACCTGCAGGATGGCAGCTTGAGGATAGTTAATAATCCCCATTGATTGAACAGACCCGAATGAACCTGTGTTGTTCACTGTGAATGTTCCGCCTTGCATGTCTTCTGATTTCAGCTTGCCGCTTCTGACTTTCCCTGCAAGCTCAGTGATTTCGCGGGCAATGCCTTTGATTGTTTTTTCATCCGCATTCTTAATGACTGGAACGAAAAGAGCATCATCTGTCGCCACGGCGATTGAGATATTGATGTCTTTCTTCTGGATGATTTTGTCCCCTGCCCACATTGAGTTGATCATTGGGAATTCTTTTAGAGCCTGTGCTACTGCTTTTACAAAGAAAGCAAAGAAAGTAAGGTTGTAGCCTTCACGCTGTTTGAATTCACCTTTGATCTTGCTGCGGTAATCCACAAGGTTTGTAGCATCGATTTCCATCATCGTCCAAGCATGTGGCGCTTCATGTTTGCTGCGAAGCATGTTGGAAGCAATCGCTTTTCTGATTCCTGTTACAGGAATTTCAATATCGCCAGGCATAACCGGTACGTTAGGTGCTGCAGATGCTTTGGCAGGAGCTGCGGCAGCCGGTGCCGGTGCTTCCACTACAGGAGCTTGCTTAGGCTCTTCCTTCGCAGGTGCAGATGCTTTGGCATCGCCGGCTTTAGGAATATTTCCTGAGTCAATCAGCTTTTGAAGGTCTTTACGAGTGATTCTTCCTTCTCTTCCAGAACCTTCAACTTGATCAAGGTCAATATCATGTTCCTGGGACAATCTCAGGACCGCTGGAGAAAAGCGGACTTTACCCTCGCCTTTTTCAGCTTTCTTTACAGGTTTCTTAGCTTCTGTCTTTTCTTCCTGAGGAGCAGAATCACTTACTGGATCTTGTTGGGCTGGAGCTTCTTCAGCTGAGCCGCCGCCCTCCACTTCGATAGAACAGATAAATTCGCCAACTTCCAAAGTGTCTCCTTCTTCAGCGATCAATTCTTTGATTGTTCCTGTAAATGAAGATGGTACTTCCGCATTGACTTTATCTGTATTCACTTCGGCAATCGGGTCATATTTGTTAACTTGATCTCCAGGACTTACAAGCCATTTGCTGATTGTACCTTCTGTAACACTTTCCCCGAGCTGAGGCATTTTCATTTTTTCAATACCCAAAGAGGAACCCTCCTTAACTGCATTTTGTTTAGTCTCTATTATTAAAATTCGGCTAATTCCCGCATTGCTTTTTCGACTTTATCCGGATTCACCATGAAGTATTTCTCCATTGTAGGTGAATATGGCATTGCAGGAACATCAGGTCCCGCCAGTCGCATGATAGGAGCATCAAGGTCAAACAGGCAGTTCTCGGAGATGATGGCCGCCACTTCACCCATAATGCTTCCTTCTTTATTGTCCTCTGTAAGAAGAAGTACTTTACCTGTTTTGGAAGCTGCTTCGATGATTGCTTCTTTATCCAATGGATAGATGGTTCTAAGGTCAAGGATTTCTGCTTCGATGCCGTCTTCAGCAAGTCTTTCAGCAGCCTGTTGAGCGAAATGGACACATAGTCCGTAAGTGATGACAGTCAAGTCTTCACCTTTACGCTTAACATCTGCTTTTCCAATTGGAAGAACGTAGTCATCATCAGGAACTTCACCTTTGATCAATCGGTAAGCACGCTTGTGTTCAAAGAACATAACAGGATCTTCATCACGGATGGCTGCTTTTAGCAGTCCTTTCACATCATAAGGTGTAGAAGGCATGACAATTTTCAGTCCAGGCTGGTTAGCAAATACTGCTTCAACCGACTGAGAGTGATAAAGCGCTCCATGGACACCGCCGCCATAAGGGGCACGGATAACCATAGGACAGCTCCAGTCATTATTGGAACGGTAACGGATGCGTGATGCTTCAGAAATAATCTGATTCACTGCAGGCATGATGAAGTCAGCGAACTGCATTTCTGCGATTGGGCGCATACCGTACATTGCCGCACCGATTCCAACACCAGCGATAGCAGATTCAGCAAGCGGTGTATCCAGGACACGATCTTCGCCAAATTGATCATAAAGACCTCTTGTTGCACCGAACACTCCGCCTTTTTTACCGACGTCTTCACCAAGAACAAATACTTTTTCGTCTCTTTCCATTTCTTCACGTATTGCCATTGTAACTGCATCAATATAAGAAATTACTGCCATGAATTATTCCCCCTTACTTCTCTTCTGCGTACACGTGTTTCAGTGCGCTCTCAGGCTCTGGATATGGTGCATTTTCAGCATAATCCGTTGCTTCATTGACAATTTTCATAACACGGTCATTGATTTCTTTTTCGAGCTCATCATTCATAACGCCTGTTTCTTTCAAGTAAGCACCAAATGTGATGATTGGATCTTTTGTTTTCGCTTGAGCTACTTCATCCGGAGAACGGTAGCTGCGATCATCATCATCTGAGGAGTGAGGAGTCAGACGATAAGAGATTGTTTCAACTAAAGTAGGGCCTTCGCCTCTGCGGCCGCGGTCTGCTGCTTCCTTCACCGCTTTGTATACTTCAAGAGGGTCGTTTCCGTCAACTGTCACACCTGGCATACCGTAGCCGATTGCACGGTCGGAAACATTTTCACAAGCCAGCTGCTTTTCGATAGGAACAGAAATGGCATATTTATTATTTTCACACATGAAGATAACTGGAAGCTTATGTACCCCCGCAAAGTTAGCGCCTTCATGGAAGTCACCTTGGTTGGATGAACCTTCGCCGAAAGTAACGAATGTAACCAGATCCTTTTTCTCCATCTTCCCTGCAAGGGCGATACCTACAGCATGCGGTACTTGCGTTGTAACCGGAGATGAACCTGTTACGATATTATTTTTCTTTTGTCCAAAGTGACCAGGCATCTGACGGCCGCCTGAGTTAGGGTCTTCTGCTTTTGCAAAACCAGAAAGCATAAGTTCTGTTGCCGTCATTCCGAAAGTAAGGACCACTCCCATATCACGGTAGTAAGGCAGTGCGTAATCCTTTTCTGGATCCAATGCAAAAGCTGCACCAATTTGTGCTGCTTCCTGGCCTTGACAGGAAATAACGAAAGGAATTTTACCCGAACGGTTCAATAACCACATCCGCTCATCGATACGACGAGCCATCAACATAGTTTCATACATTTCTAATACTTTCTCATTGGATAGACCAAGAGCTTCATGACGATTTTCAGCCATTTATTTTACCTCCCAAACATTTATAGAGGGAGAACCTGCTGGCTCTCCTTCTCCTTGTATGTGCTCACATCCTGGATTGGATGTGGGAAAAATATTCTGCAAACTTAAGAGTGGATCGCTTTTCCGTCAACCGCCAATGCTGCTTCCCCAATTGCTTCACTCAACGATGGATGAGGGTGGATCGTGTGCGCCACTTCCCATGGAGTCGCATCGAGCACCTTGGCAAGCCCTGCTTCGGAAATCATATCTGTTACATGAGGACCTATCATATGAACACCAAGGATATCATTAGTGTCCTTGTCAGCAATGATTTTGACAAAACCGTCTGATTCACCATAAACAAGCGCTTTCCCAATAGCACGGAAAGAGAACTTACCGACCTTCAAATTGTGACCTGCTTCTTTTGCTTCATTTTCAGTCAGCCCTACGCTCGCAATCTCCGGATTGCTGTAGATACATTTTGATACGAGGCTGTAATCAATCGGCTCAGGATTTTCATTGGCCATATGCTCAACAGCTGATATTCCTTCATGAGAGGCAACGTGTGCCAGCTGAAGACCGCCGATCACATCACCGATGGCATAGATATGAGACTCTTTTGTCTGCATATGTTTGTTGACCTTGATGAACCCTTTTTCTACAACGATATCAGTATTTTCAAGACCGATTCCTTCTGTGTTTGCCTGTCGTCCTACTGAAACCAGCAGCTGATCTGCGGAGAATTCTTTTTGCTCTCCTTTGATTTCAGCTTTGATTTTGACACCGCTGTCTTTTTCAATGGTTTCAGGAAGCACCTTAGCACCAGTTATGATTTTGACGCCTTTTTTCTTCATCAAGCGCTTCATTTCTTTGGAGATTTCGTGATCCTCTGTCGGAACAATTCTGTCAGCGTATTCGATAACAGTAATGTCCACTCCAAAGTCAGAAAGCATGGAAGCCCATTCAATTCCGATAACACCGCCGCCCACGATAATCATAGACTCAGGAAGTTTCTCAAGTTCAAGCGCTTCATCAGAAGAAAGAACAAATTCGCCATCAATATCAAGCCCTGGCAGCGTTCTTGGGCGGGACCCTGTAGCAACGATGACATTCTTAGGGATCAGCATTGGGTTCTCTTCTCCATTGTTCATTTCAACAGAGACTGTTCCTGGCATAGGCGAGAAAATGGAAGGCCCAAGAATTCTCCCCATTCCTTCAAACACGTCAATCTTCCCTTGCTTCATTAAGTGCTGCACACCTTTATGAAGGCCTTCAACAATTTTTTCTTTTCTTTCCTGAACACGTGCAAAGTCAAGCTTTACATCATTGATCATGACTCCAAATGTATCGGCCTCTTTGGCAGTGGCATACACTTCGGCACTGCGAAGAAGCGCTTTACTAGGGATACAGCCTTTATGCAGACAAGTTCCGCCTAATTTCCCTTTTTCGACAATAGCTGTTTTTAAACCTAATTGTGAAGCCCGGATGGCAGCAACATAACCGCCTGTCCCGCCCCCAAGGATGACTACATCATACTCTTCAGCCAATGGTATTCCTCCTCCTGTATATTACACTGTCGCTTTTGTTTTCACATTCCCTGGATAGTTTTTTTGCTGCTCTTCACCCTTCAACACGCGAAGCGCTCCCTCGGCTAGTGCCTGAAGCTCATTTTCTCCCGCATGAACAATGACATCCGCTATCCAATTGATTCTTTCACTGATTTGTTTCACGAATCCTTTTCCGTAAGCCAATCCGCCGGTCAGGACAATCGCATCTACTTTGCCCTCAAGCACCGCACTTGCTGATCCGATTTCTTTTGCAATTTGGTAAGACATAGCATCGTATACAAGCTTTGCTTTCTTGTCCCCTTTTTCCACCATCTTCTCAACTTTGACAGCATCATTGGTTCCAAGATATCCAACCAGCCCGCCTTGTCCCACAAGTTTTTTCATGATTTCATCACGATAATAATTTCCGGAGAAGCATAGGTCGACCAGGTCGCCGGCCGGAACTGTACCCGCGCGTTCAGGACTGAAAGGACCGTCGCCATGAAGGCCGTTATTCACATCTATAACCCTGCCGTTCTTATGGACTCCGACGGTAATACCACCGCCCATATGGGTGATAATCAGGTTAAGGTCCTCATATTTCTTGTCCAGATCTTTCGCAACCCTTCTTGCAACCGCTTTTTGGTTGAGGGCATGAAAAATACTTTTTCTCTCGATAAGGGAAACACCCGATATTCTTGCAATCGGTGCAAGTTCATCGACCACAACCGGATCGACGATGTAAGAAGGTATGTTGAGACCTTCGGCAATCTCGTAGGCAAGAATGCCTCCCAGGTTGGACGCATGCTGGCCTGAATATCCTTCGCGCAAGTCCTTCAGCATTTCTTCATTTACCGAATAGGTTCCGCCTTCGATCGGCTTCAATAGTCCGCCGCGCCCGCAAACGGCACTAAGCTTTGAAATATTGATGCCTTCTTCATCAAGAGTTTCAAGAATTGTTTCTTTTCTAAACTGATATTGATCAATGATGCTTTCAAATTCATTAATTTTTTCAGCATCATGCCTTAATGTCTTTTCAAAAATCGAGATTTCATTATCAAATACACCAATCTTTGTAGAAGTAGAACCAGGATTGATGACCAGAATTCGATGTTCTTTCGCTTCCAATGTTGTTACCTCCAATGTAGAAAAGCTTATGCCCTTCTTTAGTGGCCCCTTTTTTCTAGATCTGTTCCTGCACCCCTTGTTCATTGCGGGCAGAATATCAACTGCCCTGAGAAGCTCTCTTATAAACAGGGAAACGCTTCGCCTCTCTGAAGCCAAGCGTTTCTTCCTGCTGCTTAGCGGTAGCTTAAAATGTGCTTCCCGTTTTGCAGAAACTGGCTGCGAGACTTGCGGTTTCTTTCGATTCTCTCTTCAGCCATGCGGTCAGCTGCAAGGTATGTTGGGATTCCGTCACGCTTTGCGATTTCAATTACACGCTCAACGTTATTGTAAATTCCCTCTACCTTTTTCATCGCACGGTCACGATTGTAACCATAAAGCTCGTCAGCAACATTGATTACTCCGCCGGCATTGATTACATAGTCAGGGGCATAAACAATACCCATTTCATGAATAGTGTCACCATGTGCTGTATCTTTAAGCTGATTGTTTGCAGCACCTGCAATTACTTTTGCTTTTATCTGAGGGATCGTTTCATCATTGATTACTGCTCCCAATGCACATGGAGCATAAATGTCACAATCCACACTGTAAATTTCATTGATGTCTACTGCTTTGGCACCGAACTCCTCAACGGCACGCTGAACAGCTTCTTTGTTGATATCCGTAACGATCAGCTTTGCGCCTTCTTCATGTAAGTGGCGGCAAAGTGTGAAGGCAACGTTTCCTACACCTTGGACGGCAATCGTTTTACCTTCAAGTGAATCTGTTCCGAAAGCTTCCTTAGCAGCTGCTTTCATTCCGCGGTACACACCGTATGCCGTTACTGGAGAAGGGTTACCAGAAGAACCGAATGCCGGCGAAATACCTGTTACATAATCAGTTTCTTCATGGATAAGATCCATATCAGCCACAGTAGTTCCCACGTCTTCTGCAGTTATGTAGCGTCCGTTCAAACCTTGTATGAAACGTCCGAATGCACGGAACATCTCTTCGTTTTTATCTTTGCGGGGATCTCCGATGATAACAGTCTTTCCTCCACCAAGATTCAGGCCTGCTGCCGCATTCTTGTATGTCATTCCTTTTGCAAGGCGAAGAGCATCCTCAATGGCTGCTTCCTCGGATTCATAGGTCCACATGCGGGTACCGCCAAGAGCAGGCCCAAGTGTAGTATCGTGAATGCCGATGATCGCTTTCAATCCTGAGTTTTCATCCTGGCAGAATAGTAATTGCTCGTAGTCGTATTTCTCCATGTAAGTAAAGATTTTCATTTTTGTTTCCTCCCTGAGTATGTTTTTATGTTTATTTGGCTCGGCTCAGAGAAAATCCCTTAGTATCCGGGGAAAAATCCGGCTCTTGGGATTTTCCTCAAGCAACAATATATGCGCAAACAGCCTTTTATTTAGAGGCAGAACAGATTGCCAATGCCAATGAATACATTTTGCTTTCAGCACTATCCGCTCTTGAAGTAAGGACGATAGGCGCCTTTGCTCCCGCAATGACTGCTCCAACCTTAGCCCTTGCAAAATATATAAGTGATTTATATAGTGCATTACCTGTTTCAATATTTGGAACAAGTAAAATATCAGCCTTGCCGGCAGCCTCGCTGTGAATTCCTTTATGCTCCGCAGCCTCAAGCGAAACGGCATTATCAAGTGCAAGCGGTCCATCAACTACACAGCCTTTGATCTGCCCTCTTCTGTTCATTTGGGTAAGAACCGCAGCATCCACTGTAGCCTGCATGGATGGATTTACCACTTCAACAGCAGCAAGCGGAGCCACTTTCGGGTTCTCGATGCCGATTCGTCTGGCAACACCGACGGAATTATTGATGATTTGTACCTTCTGCTCAAGATCCGGTGCGATATTCATCCCTGCATCTGTCAAAACAGTCAGCCTGTCATATCCCGGAATCTCGAAAACCGCTACGTGGGATAAGGCACTGCCGGTTCTTAGACCGTATTCTTTATTCAAAACTGCTTTTAGTATCACCGCAGTGGCAATATTCCCTTTCATCAAAGCGGTTGCCTCGTTGTTACGCACAGCCTTCACAGCTGATTCTGCAGCTTCTTTCGTACTGCCTGCGTGGAGAACAGATACAACAGGACTTTCTAAAAGCTTAGGTGAAACAGCTTTCAAAATTTCATTTATCTTTTCACTGTCACCAAATAGCAGGAATTTTGCCATACCGCGTTCCACTGCCATAGAAACAGCTTCCAGGACTTCTCTATCTTCAGCCGCAGCGACTGCAACTGTCGCATCTTTCAATTGGGTTGCCTGTTCTATTAAATTGTCTAATTTCATAAGGTGTTTCAACCCCTTTCCTAAAACTAGCCTTCACACTTTTATACACATGCAAGATTCATGCCAACTATCAAAACATGAAAACGCTTAATTATCGAGAATAATCATATGCAAAATATTTCTCAGTCTGCAAGATTCTGCATGCCATCCTCTTCAATTTTATGTTTTTCAAGCTTATAATACAAATTTCTCACCGAAATATTCAGTGCTTTGGCAGCAGCTGTTTTATTGCCTTTATTATGCTCTAAAACTTCTTTAATAATATTCTTTTCATACTGTACCAGCATGGAAGCCAGGTCACTTCCTTCTGGACCTGCAGGCAGAATCACCGCGTCCTTCCGTTCTGGAGCTTTTTCTAAAAAAGGGAGATGTTTCGGTTCGATGATCGTTTCATTGTATTTCATGAATATTATCGCACGTCCGAGGATGTTTTCCAGCTCCCTTACATTACCCGGCCAGTGATAATCCATCAGCTTATCCATTGCGGAAGGCTTGATCCCTTCAACATTACGCCCGTAATCCTGGTTGATTTTATGAATGAGCACCTCGCATAAAGTTGGAATATCAATTTTCCTGGTCCGCAAAGGAGGGATCTGAATCGGCATTCTGTTCAGCCTGTAGTAAAGATCTTCACGGAAGCTTCCGATGGCGATTGCTTTTTCAAGGTTCACATTGGTCGCCGCAATCACCCTTACATTAATACTAATGGATTTCGTTCCGCCCACTCTTACAATTTCGCTTTCCTGCAGTACTCTCAGGAGCTTGGCCTGGGTATCCGCTTTCAATTCACCGATTTCGTCAAGAAAGATACTGCCGTTATTCGCTTCTTCAAATAACCCTTTCTTCCCTCCGCGCTTGGCCCCGGAGAAAGCACCATCCTCATAACCGAAAAGTTCGCTTTCAAGAAGGTTCTCCGAAATCGCAGCACAATTCACTCGAATAAATTTATTATATTTCCTGTCACTGGCATTATGGATAGCATGGGCGAATAACTCTTTTCCCGTTCCGGATTCTCCTCTGAGTAAAACGGTCGCAGGTGTCTTGGCACCAAGTTTCGCTTGTTCGACTGCCAGGTTCATCTCTTCCGAAACACCGACGATATCATCGAAGGAGTACTTGGCTTCCAGGGTTCTAATAATCCGCCTGGCCCTGTCCAATTCATTCGTCAATGACTGGATCTCGGAGACATCATGAATGACACCGACACTGCCTTTGAGTTTTCCATCAACAATAATGGGGGCAACATTAACAATGACCTCTTTTTTGTTGGGGCCGACCCTCATCTTGCTTCCTCTTATAGCTCTCCTGGTCTGAAGGACCTTCAAATGAATACTTTCCCCTTCAGATATGTCAGCAGTTGCCGGTTTACCGATGATTTCTTCCTCGGTGAGACCGGTTATCCTTGTATATGCAGGGTTAATCAAAATTCCTTTTCCTTCTTCATCCACTACCGATATGGCATCATCACTTGATTGAATGATGGCTTGAAGCATGGTCTGAATTTCTCTGAGGTCGGTAATTTCCTCTGCCAGATTAACGACGTCCGTAATATCCTTGAACACGGAAAAGGCTCCCATGACCTCGTCATCCTCTGTAATCATCGGAATTCGGTTGGTAATGATTTTTAACCCATTTTCCAAAACGAGCTCTTTATTGATTTCATTTCGTTGTGTTTCAAGCACTCGCGGCAGCTCACTCTTAGGAATTACTTCGGAAATGTGTTTACCCAGAGCATCCGCGGCAGCCGTCCCAATCATTTTTTCAGCACTTCTATTGAATAAAATAATGGTTCCGCTGGTATCAATCCCTACCATCCCATCTCCAGTAGAATTCAAGATAAGATCACGCTTGAAATTGCCGAACTTCATTTCGTCAATAAGATGTTCTTTTTCCTTCAGAAGCTTCGCAACCAAATAGGCTACACTTCCCGGAATGACGACAGCATTTTTCCCTCTGGCTTCTCTGAGGGACTCAAATACAGCCTGGTCACCCGTGACTTCTATAATGATATCTATTTCTTCATTGAGAAAATTTCTCCAGTCATTTCCGAAAGGTATTCCATTATCTTTTGCATATCGGATTCCCGGACTCTCTTCATTCAGGTCGCAAACAGCTGCCACTTCAAGCATTGAGGTTTCCCCCAAAATTCTTAGAATTGCTATTCCGCCTTTTCCACCGCCAACTACTAAAACCTTTTGCAAGTTCTTTCCACCTCTTGGTATTGAGACTGCAATATCTTTCATACTCTCTTATTTTAGCGCAACTTCCTTTGGTTGACAAATTTCTTATGTGATATAATGACTCCTGAATCAAAATTTAGAGGAGAATACAGCTATGCAAAGATTGATTGCTTTGATCATCATGCTGATCCCGGGAGCATTGGCAGCATTGGGAATAAAATTGATGAGAGATATGCTTTTTGGAATCCTTCAACCGCCTTTTCCAGCGCTTTGGCTGCAATTCGTTCTGGGACTTCTGTTTTTCTTAGGGGGCTTAGGCTTCATTGCCGGCTTCATCCTTCATAGAGATCGAAAAAGAAATAAAGTTCAAGACCGTTTCAGAGACAGGAAATCTTAAGAACAAAAGCGGAAGCGCCTCGATCAGCTCTGACAGGCAAATGTTCCAAAGAGAAAAAAAGGCGGTCTTTCCTTTTATTCTCTTTGGGTTATTTGACCCCGAGGAGCTAGGCGCTGAAGCTGGACGGAACAAAAGCGGAAGCGCCTCGATCAGCTCCGACAGGCAGATGTTCGAAAGAGAAAAAAAGGCGGTCTTTCCTTTTATTCTCTTGGGGTTATTTGACCCCGAGGAGCTGAGTCCGTTTGAATCTCAAAATGAACCCCCGAGCGCAGAAACTGATAATTACACGATTAAAAGTTATCCCCCTTAGGTTACTCAAAAATTTCCCGAACAAAAAAATCTACCCTTATTTCAGAGGATAGATTTTTTTTGGTTCGAAATGATGAAGAGTTAAAACGCCATTTATTTTACTGAATAAGTTTAATTACGCTTTAAATTCATAACTTGATGATGGCCATCCAGTTTGTATACTTACACTCCCATTGACTTTTTAAGCTCAACAGCTTTCTCAGGATAATCTGTTATTATGGCTGAACACTGAATAGCAAACAGCCTTTCCATAAGTGCCTCACTATTTATCGTGTAAGGCCTCACTGCAATTCCAGCTTTCATGGAGTCAATGATCAGTGCATCCGGCGCAACCTTTACATTAGGATGAATCGCCTTGGCATTTATTGACTGGGCATATACCCATGGCATGAACAAGCCATTAGAGTACAGAGGGGCAATTTCGACTTCTGGATTGAGTCTGTAACAATGCACAATTGAATAGTGATTAAATGAAGAGATGATGGTTCTGTCCTGATAACCATATTCCTCAATAAGTGACAACACCTTTTCTTCGAGCTGAGGATAGGGAATGATTCCATTCTTCAATTCGATATTGCAAATCATTTCATTTGTTTTCATCCAGTCAAAAACTTCCCTGAGAGTCGGAATCCGTACCTTTTGCAATAGCTTTTTAAATTTAAAACTGGCATCCAGCTTTTTAATTTCTTTAAGTGTTAAATCCTTGATAAAACCTTTTCCATTTGTCGTCCTGTCAACAGTTTCATCATGAATCACGACTACTTCACCGTCTTTAGTAAGCTGTACGTCCAGCTCCATTCCAGCGGCACCCGCTCGTTCTCCCTCCACAAAAGCTTCCATGGTATTTTCGGGGTGGGTGCCTGCAGATCCACGGTGTGCAAATATCAATGTCATAAAAAACAACTCCTTTTCATACGGCTGAAAGATTATCGGCCTCTATGAGTCCATACCCTCTATCACATTAACGAAAAATAAAACCTGGTAAACCAAATGATTTACCAGGTTGTTTATATTTACCCTTATAAAGTATAATTGCTTTTATTAATCCTCACTCTTTCAAGAAGCTTTATGCTCCAAACGAAGCTTATCGGCAACCATCGCGATGAATTCGCTGTTGGTAGGCTTAGCTTTGCTCATGCTTACTGTATATCCGAATAAATTGGAAATGGAATCAATATTTCCTCGGCTCCAGGCAACTTCGATGGCATGACGGATAGCGCGTTCCACCCGGCTGGCGGTCGTATTAAACTTCTTGGCAATATCAGGATAGAGAACTTTAGTAATTGAACCCAAAAGCTCTATATCTTTGTATACCATGGAGATGGCTTCTCGCAAATAAAGATATCCTTTGATATGGGCAGGAACACCGATTTCATGAATGATGCTTGTAATGTTGGCATCAAGATTCCTGGGCTTAGATTCTGCAGCAGATCGTGTCGTAGATGATTTTCTGAAGATCGGACTTGATTTTCCACTTACCTGACGGATATGGCTGACCAGATTTTCCATGTCAAATGGCTTTAGAATAAAATAGGAAGCCCCTAAATCAACAGCTTTCTTTGTTACGTCTTCCTGTCCGAAAGCAGTCAGCATGATTACATTAGGAATAACCTTGCGTTCCCTGATGCGTTCAAGCACCGCCAAGCCATCCAGATGCGGCATGATGATATCTAATACAATAACATCCGGCTCCACTTCATCGAGCATTTCCAGGCATTCCTGTCCATTATGGGCGACCCCAACGACCTCCATGTCATTTTGGGATGAAATATACTCCTCAAGTAACGATACTAACTCACGATTATCATCTACTACACACACTTTAATTGAATTCACTACAGTTTTCCTCCTCAATCCGATATGTTCCATATCCAATCTCTATTTTCATTCTAAAGTAAATTTTCGACAAAGCAATAAGAAATCCTCTTATTTTTTAAAAAAATCTCAAAAATAATATATTTTCTTGCCTTTCCTTTAGATTTCTCTTATTTTCGACCTGATTCGATATCAGCTTTATTGGTTTGTCGAAAAATCTTTACATCTGTATTTTAACAGAAATATGTTGATTGAAAAACCTGCTTTTTTAAACCGTTAATGAGGTTTCTCTCCTTAACTGGACTTACTCTGGGCCTTCTTTCCTTCGTTGATATTATTCATTTTAACCTTTGTTTTGAACAACTTATAGGTTCCTGTTCACTTTATATAAGTTCATCGATTGCACTTGGCTTTATCGTACCGTTTTCTTATGAATTCCAACTTTTTTATGGTACGTTTTTTAAAAAATCAACTGAAATAGCAACCAAGTTTACGAAAAGAGCCTTTATTTAACAAAAAAAACAGACGGTATCACCCGCCTGTCAACTAGCTTTTTCTCTTCCTTCTTCATAGATGTTGATCCCTGCTTCGTTTAACATCCACTCGATGTGAACACCATACCCCGAAGTTGGATCGTTTACAAATACGTGTGTCACTGCACCGATCAACTTTCCGTCCTGGATGATCGGACTGCCGCTCATTCCCTGTACAATACCTCCTGTTTTATCCAAAAGGTCAGGGTCTGTCACTTTGATGACCATCCCTTTTGTCGCAGGGAATTTCTGTGGGATGGTGCTGACGATTTCAATATCGTAAAGCTCCACTTCTTCACCATCCACCACAGTCAGTATCTGAGCAGGCCCTTCTTTGATTTGATGAGACAGAGCAATCGGCAGTGCTTTATCCAGCATTCCATTTTTGATATCTCTGTTAAGTTTTCCAAATATTCCAAACGGGCTGTTGCGTGTAATGTCCCCGATGATTTCTTTATCTCCGGTGAACCTGGCCAGTTTCTCTCCAGGCTTGCCGTTGCTGCCCTTCTCAATTGAAGTGACCGTACTGTGGACGATTTCGCCATCTTCTACAACGATTGGCTTCTTGGTATCCATATCAGAAATCACATGGCCCAGAGCTCCATACTTTTTGGAGTTTGGATCGTAGAATGTCATCGTACCGATTCCTGCCGCAGCATCACGGATATATAACCCAAGTTTATAGGAATTTTCATTACTGTCTTTCATTGGTTTCAATTCAGTTTGGATTGTTTCTTGATCCCTTCTGACAATAACATCTAAAGCATCCTTACTTTCACCTGCTTCTTGAACAAAAGGTGCCACATCTGCAAGCTCTTCAATTTTTTCGCCGTTTATTTCCGTAATCATATCTCCGACTTGTATTCCCGCCTTCTCACCAGGGGATACTTTGCCGCCTTCCGTCTGAACCAAATGGTGACCTACCACCAGTACACCCAAGGTATTCAATTTCACTCCAATGGACTGCCCTCCCGGAATGACTTTGAAGTCCTTGATAACTTCCACATCAACCTTCTTTATAGGAACACCTGCGAGTTCAAGGAGTACTTCCTCTTTCCCGGCAGCATCAGCCTGAATCGTTAAAGCTTCCGTCGTATCCTTCAGTGCCAATTTCGAATGAGAAGCTGACATCGCCGATACAGGTGCCGCCTTCGGAAGAATAACTTCTTCATCCTGCATCATGACTATTTTATTTGGAAGTTGGATATATTGTTGAACAGGTTTCAAAAAACCTATGAAGCAAAGTGAAACAAGGAGAATTCCACCAATCAATTTCCTTAGTAAATCTGAATTCATTTTTTCACTCTCCTCGCTTCTAATCCACACACACTTTCTTCTTGGCTACAGTTTTAATTTTGCCTTGAAAGAGAACATTTATAACAGCCGTTCAGTAAAAAAAGCTACCCATTTTGGATAGCAGTGGGAATGCTGTAAAAGATGAATAAATCTTTGCACATCAGACATAATAGGATTAAATTGACACAGCCCCAGTAAAACTATACATAGAAAAAAAAAAAGCTCCAAAACCGTTGTGGTTCTGAAGCTTCTCATAATTATTTACTTTTAATGGACTCTGCAAGGCTGAGCAGTTCTTTGGCATGCTCCCTTGTCAAATCCGTAATCTCAACACCGGATATCATCCTTCCGATTTCCCTTATCTTTTCTTCTACTTTCAGGGACGTAACGGAAGTGCTTGTCCGGCCTCTTGTTGATTTCTTGGCAATATACAAATGGGAATCAGCCATCGCAGCTACTTGCGGAAGGTGGGAAATGCACATTACTTGTGAATTTACCGACACCTGATAAATCTTCTCGGCGATTGCCTGTGCCACACGCCCGCTTACACCTGTATCCACCTCGTCAAATATGATCGATGTGATGCCCTGGTGCTTTGAAAAGATCGTTTTTAAAGCAAGCATGACTCGCGAAAGCTCTCCTCCTGAAGCCACTTTTGAAAGGGGCTTTAATGGTTCCCCTGGGTTAGGGGAGATATAAAATTCTATCTGATCCGCTCCATCTTTTCTGTATTTGAATCCGCCGGACTTGGAAGGCTCCTGAATAAATCGCACTTCAAAGGTGGTTTTATCCATATACAGTTCCTTCAATTGTTCATGAATCTTAGCTGTCAGCCTTTTTGCCGCTTTCTTGCGAATAGAAGAAAGCTGCTCTGCTTCCAAGTACAAATCCTTCTCTAATGACTGCAGCTTCTTTTCCAAATCATGAATAAGTGTATCTTTATTTGTCACTGTTTCGATTTCTTCCTCAATGGCAGAACTGTATTCCAGGATTTCTTCTATGGATGAGCCATATTTTCTCTTCAGTGTATTAATTTCATTTAAGCGGCCTTCAATGACGTTCAGCCGGTCCGGCTCAAATTCCAGCTCATCCAATTCGGAACGCACGGTTCCTGCAGCTTCCTCCAGCAGATAAAAACTGTTAGAGACTGCTTCCATGAGCCCGTCGTATTTAGAGTCGATTTCAGCTGCACCCTCTAAGTGACTCATGGCCAGGCCTGTCCAATCCAAACCGCGGCCTTCTCCCTGAATACTGTTGTAACAGTTCTGAAGGGATTGAAAGAGTTTCTCGAAATTCATCAGCTTATTCTTCTCTTCGATGAGTGACTCATCCTCTCCGGGAACCAGAGAGGCATTTTCTATCTCAGACAACTGAAATTGAATTAAATCAAGCCTGTGAGCCATTTCCTGTTCATTCTCGTTATATTTTTTCAAACGGTCTTGAACAGCTTCAAACTCTTTATAAACTTCCCGGTAGTTTTGAAGAGATGTTTTCAACTGAGCTGAAGCAAACTGATCCAGCAAGGTAAGATGAAGAGTTTCATTCATTAGTTCCTGGTGTTCATGCTGGCCGTGGATATCGATGAGCGTTGAGCCTAATTCCCTTAAGATCGCAATCGTAACCAATTTTCCGTTTATTCTGCAGACGCTTTTTCCTTGTGCTGAAATATCCCTTCTAAGGATCATCATACCTTCTTCGACTTCAATCCCGAATTCTTCCGCTTTTTTATAGCAGGGATGTTTTTCATCTTCCAAAGTAAATAACCCTTCAATTTCAGCCTTTTTTTCACCATGTCTGACAAACTCGGATGATCCCCTGCCGCCTACTAGGAGATGAACGGCATCGATTATGATGGATTTTCCTGCACCTGTTTCTCCTGTAAGCACCGTCAGTCCCTCTTCGATGGAGACTGTCAATTCGTCAATGATTGCGAAGTTTTTTATCGAAAGTTCCTGTAACAATACTGATTCACCTCAATTAAAGCATATCAAGAAATTGCTGCGATATTTTCTCCGTATCTTTTTCTGTCTTGCAGATGATCAAACATGTATCATCACCGCAAATGGTCCCTAGTATCTCTTCCCAGTCTAAATTATCGATAAGGGCACCTATCGCATTCGCATTTCCTGGCAGCGTTTTCATTACAAGCATATGTCCTGCAGAATCAATTTTTACGAACGCATCCGTCAAAGTCCTTTTCAATTTTTGCAGCGGATTGAACCTCTGATCAGCCGGAAGACTGTACTTATATCGGCCGTCCATCAGAGGAACCTTGACAAGGTGCAGTTCTTTAATATCACGGGAAACAGTAGCTTGTGTCACATTGAAGTTTGCATTCTTCAGTCTGTCGACAAGCTCATCCTGCGTCTCAATATCATGGTTGGAAATGAGTTCCCTGATTTTAATCAATCTTTGACCTTTGTTCATCATAATACCCACACCTCTAACTCATTAACTGCTGTATATTTATACTTCTCTATTCATGTTAGCTTATTTGAATTATTAACTCAATAAAAAACACTGCACCAAAAGTAGAAGCGCCTCGAACAGCCCCGACAGGCAAATGTTCTCAAGAGAAAAAAAGGCGTTTTTCCTTTTATTCTCTTGGGGTTATTTGACCCCGAGGGGCTAGGCGCTGGAACTAGACGGCACCAAAAGTAGAAGCGCCTCGAACAGCCCCGACAGGCAAATGTTCTCAAGAGAAAAAAAGGCGGTCTTCCCTTTTATTCTCTTGAGGTTATTTGACCCCGAGGGGCTAGGCGCTGGAACTAGACGAACGCTTGTCCCGCAGGAGATCAAAAGCCTTCCGCTTCAATCTTCCTACGGTAAGGGGGATGAAGGTAAAGCTCATTCTAAATCAGCAATTAATTAAAAAAACTGTCTTTTTAAATAGAATAGACTGTTTAAGCATTAATTTTGCTTGCCGCAGAGTCTCATTTCGGACACTAAGATTTTTCATTCTACACAGGTGAACCGCTCATTTCTTATGGCATACCAGAATGCGATCTCTTTCAGGACGCGGCCGCTTCTGCTTTTTAAATTAGGCGGAGAAATTCCACTTATTTCAAAAATAGCACCGGAAATCACGGGAATAGACGGAAAAATTCCGCTTATTTAACTCAAATGACTATCAAATAGGCACTTCTGCATTAGTTAAGCGGAAAAACTCCGCTTATTCACCAATAAAAAGGCTCAGCCCTGCATTTAACCGGAAAAATTCCGCTTATTTCCCCGCTAGATACTATACTCCGGCAAGGGCATAGACCTTCAACTGCGCTTCCGCCGATAATTGGCATTACCTTACGGATTTAGTATAAAACGGCGCCAAAGTTTACAAAAAGAGCCAACGAAAAAAAGAATAAGATGGCTAACACTATTTACCGATCCATTAGAATATCCATTTCATCTCTTGAAAGAAAAAAAGAATAAACGTTGAGTTTATTCTTTCTCCTTTGATATACCGATAATCTCCAAGTGGTCGTAGTCTAAAGAGGCAGATATAATTACTTTCATTATCTCCCTGTGACATGTTCTCGGGCTGATTGAAAAGATCTATTCCTTCGCCTTAAATTCACCCTTAGCATCGTCCACGACTGATTGTATGGTGTACGAGAGCTGATTTTCACCGATTTCTCTTTGATTCCATGATAAGTGAATAAGAAACTCGATGTTTCCTTCTCCGCCCGTAATCGGAGAAAAGGATAGATCCCGCACATCATAGCCCTCTTGGACGGCCAATTCTACAATTTTTTCTATAACAGCATGGTGAACTTTAGGGTCTTTAACAATACCCTTTTTTCCAACCTGCTCTTTTCCTGCCTCAAATTGCGGTTTGATTAACGCAATGACATCACTGCCTGGGATAAGCAGTGTTTTCAAAACAGGCAAGATAAGTGACAAAGAAATGAAAGAAACGTCGATAGTGGCAAAGTCAGGCATGCCTGCTGAAAGATCTTCCGGTTTTACATAACGGAAATTGGTTCTTTCCTTGACAACAACTCGTTCGTCCTGTCTCAATTTCCAGGCAAGCTGATTATAGCCGACATCAAGGGCATAAGACATTTTTGCACCGTTTTGAAGGGCACAATCTGTAAATCCGCCAGTGGAAGAACCGATGTCGATCATCGTTTTTCCCTCTACATTTAAATCAAAGTGCTTCAATGCCTTCTCCAGCTTCAGTCCGCCTCTGCTGACATAAGGAAGAACCTTCCCCTTTATTGTAAGGGGAATATCTTCATTCACTTTTTCTCCAGGTTTATCCAGTCTGGATTCCTTGCTGTATACCAAACCCGCCATAACGGCTCTTTTTGCTTTTTCTCTTGTTTCGGCCATTCCCCGTTCAACGAGGAGTACGTCTAATCGTTGTTTTTTTACTTTCATTTTCAAGCCCTTTTTTGTTTTTTTGGTGTCATAGAATGAACACGGTCCACTACATTTTCTGTTGTCATGCCAATTTCTTTTAACAGCTCATTTACGCTGCCATGTTCAATAAATTGATCAGGTATCCCGATACGTTCAATGCTGGCTTCCTTAAATCCTTGATCATGAGCGAATTCCAACACTGCACTTCCAAACCCGCCTTGCAGGACTGCCTCTTCGATCGTCAAGATCGGCGTATCATTCTTCATAATGGCAGTGAGCATTTCCTCATCCAGAGGCTTGATGAACCTTGCATTCACAACCTTCACGGAAACCCCTTGTTTCTCAAGCTGCTCTGCAGCCTCTAAAGCCATCGGAATCGTTGTCCCAAAGGTTAATATGGCGGTATCATCACCTTCCCTTAACACTTCCCACTCTCCGATAGGAATTGTTTTCAGCTCTTTGTCCATCTTCACGCCGAGTCCGTTGCCCCGGGGGAACCTCAAAGCAATCGGTCCATCATTATATTGAATGGCTGTATTAACGAGATGCTGGCCTTCATTTTCATCTTTAGGCATCATCAGCACCATATTCGGCAAGTGGCGCATGAAGGCTATATCGAATACACCCTGATGCGTTTCACCATCCGCCCCTACCAGTCCCGCCCGGTCGATACCGATGAAGACGTTCAGGTTTTGACGGCATATATCATGAAGAACCTGGTCATAGGCTCTCTGAAGAAAGGTTGAGTATATAGCCAGAAACGGTTTCATTCCTTGAGTAGCAAGTCCCGCAGACACTGTAGCTGCATGCTGTTCAGCAATCCCCACGTCAAACATGCGGTCAGGGAATTCGCTTGCGAATCCTTCCAGTTTTGAGCCGACCGGCATAGCCGGAGTAATGGCTACGATCCGCTCATCTTCCCTTGCTAATCTCCGGACTGTTTCACTGATCAAACCGCTCCAGGACGGAGGTGCGTTTACCGGCTTTATTAAGTCACCCGAATCCATTTTGTACGGGCCTGTCCCATGCCAAGTGCCTTTTTTGTCAGCTTCCGCAGGATGAAAGCCTTTTCCTTTTTTTGTGATAACGTGCAAAATGACAGGGCCTTCCGTCTTTTTGGCATACTGGATGTTTTCCATTAAATCATTATAATCATGTCCGTCGATAGGCCCGAGATAAGTGAAACCCATTTCTTCAAAGAACATTCCCGACACGAACAAATACTTCAGGCTGTCTTTGACCCTCTCTGCCGTAACCGCCAACTTGCCGCCCACAGCAGGGATTTTTTTAAGGATATACTCAAGTTCATCCTTGACCCAGTGGTATTTGCCCGCGGTCCTCAGCCTTCCAAGCACATTGTGAAGGGCACCTACATTAGGCGCAATTGACATTTCATTGTCATTCAGTACGACAATCATATCCTTCTGTTCGTGACCTATGTGATTCAATGCTTCAAGCGCCATACCGCCAGTCAATGCTCCGTCACCGATTACCGGTACTATGAAGGAGTCTTCTTTCTTAACATCTCTTGCAATCGCCATTCCCATAGCAGCAGACAATGAGGTAGAACTATGTCCTGTTTCCCATACATCATGTTCACTTTCCACCATTTTCGGAAAGCCGCATAAGCCCTTATATTGGCGGAGGGTACCGAACTGACCGGCCCGGCCCGTCAATATTTTGTGAACATAAGATTGATGGCCCACATCCCAAAGGATTTTGTCTTTGGGGCTGTCAAAACATTTATGAAGGGCAACTGTCAGTTCAACCACACCTAAGTTGGGACCGATATGTCCGCCTGTTTTTGATAAGGTTTCTATTAAAAATTTCCTGATATCCTTGCTCAATAGTTCAAGTTCTTGCTGAGATAATGATTTAAGAAAGGAAGGGTCTTTAATTGATAACAGATCCATCCAGTTCACCAACTTTCATACCTAAATGTTTTGTTTTAACTTTTCACGTTTTTTTCGTTGTTTATCTTTTTTATCTTTTATAATGGTAATGTGAAATTTATCCTCCACAAATTGTAACACTTTTCCTACTTGAAAGATAATATCCTTAGAATACTGAATGGCCATTGTTTTTCCGATGGCTTTCCCCCCGACGGTCAAAGCCGCTAGGAAGCTTGTCAAAAATACATTTATCGCATACTCCATAGGAGAACCGTTGTTAATCTGCAGATCGATGGTCAGGCCAAGCAGCACAATCGCTGCGGCCGCCCCGCTTATAATTCCGGAAATATCCCCGATTACATCGTTACAAAAGCTGGCAAACCTGTCCGCATTACGGACAATACGAATGGATGGCTTTGCTCCGTAGACCTTTTTGGCAGCCATTGCATGGAAAGGGGTTTCATCTGCAGCTGTAGCAGCTATTCCAAGCATATCAAAAAAGATACCTATAAAAACAATGATAAGCACAACTACGAGGCCGATCACCCAGGTAACTTCGTTCAGAATTAAGTTGGAAATGATTGAAAAAATTGCCGCTAACACAAACGTGATAACGGCAATGCTGAGACTCCATTTTATTGAATTTTTCAAAACGTCCTTCATAAGGCAGATACACACCGTTTCTATATAAATAATCTATGTTAGGCAAGGATATTTTTTCATATGTAAAAGGATGGTCATACATTGAGTAAAAATTGCAGCTTAGGTCCAGTAGGTTTTCCCAATCGGATACCGGATGTCGCCATACCGGCGGTTTCCCTTTAAACCCGACTTAACTGTGTCACCAGCAGTTAGACTGGATTACCACTTAGTCCGCACTATAATCCTCAATATATGTCTCAAATGGGAACAGTCTAGGAGTTTTCCTCAACAACCTTTAACCAGGTTCTTAGCCTCTTTTGCAAAGTGGATTTCATATGGGCGAAAAAGCACATATCAATGGCCAACTGATGTGTACCTTGTAACCATAATCCCCTCACACTTCACTCAAGGCAGGCTACGCTGCTAGCGGTTGTCACCGCATCGCAGGTCTATACTCCGTTCTATTGCTCATGCATCGTGCCGGCCTAGAAACGGAACCTCCGCGGCGCAAGGGTCAACGCCCACATGCCATTGTGGATCGCCCTTGTGCCTTACTCCCAGCTTCGACCCAAGGCTGGGCGCCTCAAGCCAAAACCAGGAACTTCATCGATGTGCCCTTTAGTGGATTTTTAGGCCCACCTTCAGAACTGGTAGATCGACTAGAATACTGCACCATCCTTATTCAATTACCATCATTATATCACGAATCGGCCAATATCTCAAATAGGCAGAACTAGTGATCTCTCGATGCAATCATTTCAGCGATATCCACTAGAAGACCGTTATCGAGATCAGAAGACAAAAGGGCCGACTTCCCTTTTTGAAGATGGTTTTCCAGCTTTTCTTTTGCTCCTTCAAGCGTTAAAAGTGCAGGGTATGTGCTTTTGAATTTACTCTCATCGCTTCCTACTCTTTTCCCCATCTTATCCTCCCTGCCCTCGACATCAAGGATATCATCTTGGATCTGGAAGGCGAGACCGATATGATAGGCGTAGTCCTCTAATGACCTTACCTGGCTTTCGGATGCGTCTGCAAGAATGGCAGCTGCCATGACGCTGAAGGCGAGGAGTCTTCCTGTTTTATTCTTATGTATATATTGAAGCTCTTCAACTGTAAGGCTTTTATTCTCACCTTCCATGTCGGCAGCCTGTCCGCCCACCATGCCTTCCGGACCAGCTGATTTTGCTAACAGGGAAATAAGGCGTATGATTTTCTCAGGTGAGCTGCCTTTGGTTCCGCACAGTACTTCAAAGCTGTAAGTGAGAAGTCCGTCACCCGCCAGAATAGCTGTTGCCTCGCCGTAAACTTTATGGTTTGTGGGTTTCCCCCTCCTGAGATCATCATTATCCATGCTTGGCAGGTCATCGTGGATCAAAGAATATGTATGAATCATTTCAAGGGCAGCAGCAGCTTCCAGCCCGATTGCAGGATCTTTTCTAAAAGCGTGCAGAGTCGCAAATAAAAGTACCGGCCGGATCCTTTTTCCGCCTGCTTTTAAGGAATAGCTCATAGCTTCTTTGACTTTTTCAGGGGCTTGAAGTCCTGTAACCAGCTCATCCAGCCGGATTTCTACCAATTCTTTATATTTTTTTGTAAAACTTTCTAATGATACAGCAGTCACGAATTCTCCTCCTCAGATAATGAGAATTCTTTTTCTCCTTCATCCGTCATTAACTTCGTCATTTGTTTTTCAGCGTGTTTAAGTGTATCGTGACAATACTTCGACAGCTCTACGCCTTTTTGATATTGCTGCAGTGCTTCCTCGAGGGGAACCTCTCCTTCTTCCAGACGCTGGACAATGGTTTCCAGTCTTTCCATTGCTTCTTCAAATGACATCTTCTTTTCTTCAGCCATCATTTTTCACTCTCCTCTATTGAATCTATATGGCAATGCAGCTTCCCGTCCTGAAGGTGAACCGTTACCTTTTCCCCTTCATTTACAGCATCTTTCGATTTAACGAGTTTTACGTCTTTGGAGTATACAAGACTGTACCCTCTATCCATTATTTTCAGCGGGCTTAAGGCCTCTAGTGTAGAAATGGTCCTGCTGAAATCGTTTTGCTTCTGCCTTAAAATCGTGGAGAAATTGGTTTGAAGCTGCTTAGCGGTACGCAGGTGCTGCTCATTTTTCTGTTCCCACAGTCTTCTGGGATGTACTCTCTTCAGGTTTGAATCCAAGTGCCCGAGTATTTCTCTTCCCGCCTGCATCCTTACACGCTGGTTTCTATTCAGTTTTTCTGTTAAATAGTCAACAGCCTCGATTTTCTGTTCATACAATCGGCGTGGATTTCTGAAGATAATGGAAGAAGTGACGCTTTTCAACCTTGCCCTTTCACTCTTCAACCTGGTTTTCATCCCTCTGATGAGCATGATTTTTTGGTTTAGTACCCGTTCCAGGAGATCATCGATATGAGGAACGGCCAATTCAGCAGCGGCCGTCGGGGTCGGGGCCCTCATATCTGCTGCAAAGTCGGCAATCGTAAAATCAGTCTCATGCCCGACGGCAGAAATCACTGGCACTTCTGAGTTAGAAATAGCGAGTGCGACCCGTTCTTCATTGAAAGCCCACAGTTCTTCAATCGAGCCGCCGCCTCTCCCAACAATCAGAACATCAATTTCTTCATTTTTATTAGCTTTTTTGATGGATTCCGCGATTGATTGTGCAGCCCTTTCCCCTTGAACTAAAGCGGGATAAACAACGATTTCTCCAATAGGATATCTGCGCTCGATGGTCGTGATGATATCCCTGACAGCTGCACCTGTCGGCGAGGTGATAACACCGATTTTGCGGGGAAATTTAGGGATAGGCTTCTTTCGGCCTTCCGAGAATAACCCCTGCTTCTCAAGTTTTTCCTTTAACTGCTGGTAGGCCAGGAATAGGTCACCGATGCCATCCGGCTGCATCTCTTTTACATATATTTGATACTGCCCTCCTGACTCATAGACAGAAATATCGCCCCTCACCAGAACGTTCATTCCATTTTCAGGGTTGAATTTCATTGAAGCGTTTGCGGAAGAAAACATCACAGCCAGTATCCTTGCCCGTTCATCCTTTAAGGTGAAATACATGTGGCCGCTTGAGTGGCGTTTGAAATTCGAAATTTCACCCTTCACATAAATTCCTGAAAGGTGAGGGTCTTTATCAAATTTTCTTTTGATATATTTTGTTAATGCCTGAATCGTCAGGTATTGGGAATTATCCATTATTCGTCTCCCCTCAGCCTTTTTGTCACTATAATAATCTAATTTCATTATTATTGAATCTATCGTTTAACTAACACTCATTATGTAAGCGCCAATCTTAACAAAAAGCTGCTTTCCGTTGTCTGGAATGCAGCCTTCTGGATAGTACTATTTTAACAAAAAATCGGGCGGGTGTACCAAAAACATACTCTCAGGTTAATTTTAACCGATTGCCCGCCTCGCAGATTTGACTGTATTAAACATGAGCATGGTAATAGTCATCGGTCCGACACCGCCCGGAACCGGTGTAATATAACCTGCTGTTTCTTTTGCGGTCTCAAAATCTATATCTCCACACAGCCTGCCATTCTCATCACGGTTCATTCCTACATCAATCACAATCGCACCTGGTTTGATATCTTTTCCACTAATGAAATTTGGACGTCCTGCAGCAGATATCAAAATATCGGCACTTCTTGTATAGGAGACAAGATTCTCCGTTTTTGAATGGCAATACGTTACGGTTGCATTCTCCCTAAGAAGCAGCTGACCAGCCGGCTTTCCGACAATATTGCTTCGGCCCACTACAACTGCATGCTTTCCTGAGGGTGATATTCCCTCATATTGAAGCATTTTCATAATCCCATATGGAGTACAAGGAAGAAAGGAATCTTCACCTATCATCATTCTTCCTATATTCACAGGATGAAACCCATCAACATCTTTGTCAGGAGAGATTTGTTCAATCACCTTCTCCGTCTGGATCCCTTCTGGAAGGGGCAATTGAACCAGGATTCCGTGAATGGCCTTATCATCATTAAGCTGCTGGATTTTTTCAAGAAGTTCGTTCTCGCCGACCTCGTTACCGTATTCTATTAATATTGAATGAATCCCCATTTCCTGACAGGTTTTCCGTTTCATACGAACATAAGTCTGTGAAGCGGAGTCCTCGCCTACAAGGATGACAGCAAGCCCCGGTGCCATACCATCTTTCCTAAGCTGTTTAACTTCCTCGGCAATGGAGTTTCTGTAGTGATTGGCAATTTTCTTTCCATCGATCAGTTTTGCGGGCATTATAATCCCCCTTGTTCACCCTGCTCTTCAATCATTGAATTAACTTTTGAGAGCACACCATTAATGAACTTTCCTGATTGGTCATCTCCGTATGACTTGGCAATCTCGATTGCTTCATTAATGACGACTTTATTTGGTACATCATTCACTTCCAATAATTCAAAAACGGCTACACGCAGGATATTTCTATCCACTTTAGCCAATCGGTCAAAAGACCACTTTTCTAGGTTTTCCCTGATCAATCCATCAATTTTTTCCTTGTTGTCTGTCGCCCCGTTCACAAGGCTGTCCAGATATTCATCAGAAGGGGCATCTTCATATATATTCACTAATGCCTCTTCAGCAGTCATTCCGGACATATCCATTTGAAACAATGCTTGTAAAGCTTTTTCACGCGCTGTACGTCTTTTCATTCCTTTGTACTCCTTTTATTCTCATCAAATTTCGTCATATCAATGATAATAGCATAACCCAGTGTATGAAAGCACGCAAACACCAATAAATCCGCTATTCTGAAAAATGTGCTCTTTGACATATAACAAGAGATGCCAAGTAACTTTTCCTCTTAAAAGTCTTTGCACCTTCAATAAAGTGTCTTGTTTAAAATTATCACAATTGATGATTTATTAAACTTCTCATCTTCCAGTTTACAAACAAAAACCAAAGGCTGCAGCCTTTGGTTTTTACCATTCAGTCATTGATTTTTTCACCAGCTTATTCTTCTTCTTCCAGTTCCTGCTCTGTCTTCTGATTCTCAAACTGGACTCCCACAACGTGAATATTCACTTCGTCAGCTTCTAATGCTGTCATATTAAGAAGCGCCTGTCTGATGTTGTCTTGAATCTTTTGAGCGGTATTCGGGATGGATACACCAAATTGCATGATGCAATAAACATCCACTTGGATGCCTTCCTCGGCAAGCTCGACTTTAACTCCCTTGCCATGGTTCTTCTTTCCAAGCCTTTCTACAACACCGCTGGCAAAGTTACCGCGCATGGACGCAACTCCTTCTACCTCTGAAGCAGCAATGCCGGCAATGACTTCAATTACTTCCGGTGCTATTTCAATTTTCCCTAAACCATCTTTACCATGTGACATTTGCAATAGGCTTTGGTTTTGGTTTTGATTTTCAGCCATGAATGTACACCTCCACTGATTTCGCCTGAATACTTATATTTTATTATATCACAGCTTTGACTAGGACTTCATTACCTCATGTATCTCCAAAAATTTCGTATTGAAATCACCGCTTACGAACGTTTCATGCTCCAATACTTTCAGATGGAACGGAATAGTTGTATGAACACCTTCAATGACGAACTCACTCAATGCCCTTTTCATCCTGGCGATGGCTTCTTCCCTTGTCGCACCATACGTGATCAGCTTGGCTATCATGGAATCATAATAAGGAGGAATCATGTAACCGGGATAAGCTGCCGAATCGACCCTTACACCCAATCCGCCGGGAGGAAGGTATAATTCAATTCTTCCAGCTGACGGCATGAAATTTTTCTCGGGATTTTCAGCATTGATCCGGCATTCAATTGACCATCCATTGAATTCGATGGCTTCTTGTTTTAACTCCAATTGTTCCCCAGAAGCCATTTTTATCTGCTGCTTTATAAGATCGACTCCTGTTACTTGTTCCGTAACAGGATGCTCCACTTGGATACGTGTATTCATTTCCATGAAGTAAAACTTTTTGTTCACATGGTCAAAAATAAATTCCACTGTACCCGCACCTGAATAGTCAACAGCCTGGGCGGCTTTCACCGCAGCCTCTCCCATCTCGCTCCTGATTTTTTCGTCCAGAGCAGGTGAAGGAGTTTCCTCAATCAGTTTCTGCAAGCGCCTTTGGATGGTGCAATCTCTTTCACCAAGGTGAATTACGTTTCCAAAGTTGTCGCCAAGGACCTGAATTTCAACATGCCTGAAATCTTCAATAAACTTTTCAATATACACACCAGGATTGCCGAAAGCAGTCGCTGCTTCCTGCTGGGTGATATTAATGCCTTTAACCAGTTCTTGCTCTGTTTTAGCTACGCGGATTCCTTTGCCCCCGCCGCCAGCTGTTGCTTTAATAATAACCGGATATCCGATTTGTTCTGCCAATGAAACCGCTTCCTCGGCATCCTTTACGATTCCCTGTGAACCCGGTACAATCGGGACTCCGGCTTCCCTCATCGTCTCTCTCGCTACATCCTTGGTACCCATTTTGGAGATTGCCTCCGGTGAAGGACCAACAAAGGTAATGTTGCATTCCCGGCATAACTCTGCAAAATCAGCATTTTCTGCAAGGAATCCATATCCCGGATGGATGGCATCACAGTCCGTCAGCTTGGCTACACTGATGATGTTGGTGAAATTCAAATAACTGTCCTTGCTTGCAGTCGGCCCGATGCAATAAGCTTCATCGGCTAACTGTACATGAAGCGCCTCTTTGTCAGCTTCGGAATAAACAGCCACGCTTTCTATCCCCATTTCGCGGCAGGCTCGAATGACACGTACAGCTATTTCTCCTCTATTTGCTATTAACAGCTTTTTTATCATAGAATGTTCGCTCCTTATTCAGGCTTAACCAAAAATAGCGGCTGACCGTATTCAACCAATTGACCGTCTTTCACTAATATTTCTACAATCTCGCCTTTTACTTCCGCTTCAATTTCATTGAAAAGCTTCATCGCTTCCACAATGCACACAACTGAATCGTCCGTAACTTTGCTTCCCGCTTTTACATAAGCACCCGCATCTGGTGAAGGAGATTGATAAAAAGTCCCCACCATCGGAGAGACAATTTTATGAAGGTTCTCATCCGCTGCAGGAGCAGGGGCTTCCTCTTTAACCGGAGCCTCTGGTGCTTTAGGCGCTTGTGCAGGTGCCGCCGGAGTTGAAACTGCTTCTTCCACTTTATGTACTTCGCTATTTTGAATTGCTGCTTTTTCTTCCACATAGGTAACAGCCTTATTCTTTTTCATTTTAATTTTGCTGCCATCCAGTTCGTATGAAAACTCATCAATGCTTGATTGATCAACAAGTTTAATCAACTCGCGTAATTCTTGGATCTTTAACATAATGACACCCCTTAGAGTAATTAATCAAAATTAGGACTAGCTACTAATATCATACGATAAGACCTTGTAAGAATTCAATATGATAATACAACTAATCTTATTGAATCCTTGTTTTCTTACTAAAATGCTCTTTTGGAGTTCCGTCCCAGGCGCACACCTTCGGCTCTAATCCACATACCATCAAGAAGGAGTTCAAGTCCTATAGAAAACAACTTCCTTTAAAAAGAGCTTGCTATACCATCCCATACTTAGTCCTATTTCTATTGTAAGCTTCTTTTTCATATTTTCAAAGTCACAGGGAGGCATTCTTGTAAATATCTCCCTGAAATTCAAGGCTGGATCATTGTGCATCCTCTTAATGGCTGCGCCTTTTTTGAATAGAAACAAGATTCATAAGGTGCTTCTGAGGAGATCTCGAGTGCAAATAGGTTTTCTCGCTTTTCTGGTTAAAAAGTCTTTAAAGAAAGTTTTTTATAAACTATCGCTCTCTTGGAAATCTCAAGTCCCGTATATCCCCACTCAACTCGGAACTTTTTTCCCTAATCAGTAATTCCTGCTGAACAGGAGATTTCCGTTCCATTATGGCGTTAGTTTTCAAAAATTTATTTGAGGCAGGGGAATGGAAGTCAAAGGGTAGCTTAATTCTGCATAAAGAGGACTGGACATTGATATTACAAGATTTGTTTGCTGAGGTACAATGTTTAACTTCATTAAATTTAGGTTCTATCTCTATCGAAGGATTGGTTGGAGAGGAAGGGATGCGGACTCATGCGGAACCAGCGGGCAACTTTTCATGCACTCCCCGTTTCTCGGTTAGAGGAACAAGTTTCCCTTATTTCCATAATAACCGTGAAAATAGCTCAAATAGAGGAAAAATTTCTCTTATTTGACTAAAAACCTTGAAAAATAGATACTTTTCTTTTTATAAGGGAAAAACCTTCCTCTATTTAGTGTGAATTGAGAAGGAAATATTTGTTTAACGGTGAAATATTCCCTTAATGTTTACCGCTTGTTACTCTATTAAAGAGTTGGTTTTATAGTTGCTTATCTGATTAGTCGGTTTTATAGTTTCTTACCTGATTAGTCCGCTTAATTATGTCTATGATGTTCCGAAATACTATGAAAAGATCCTCCCTAGCCTTGCTGCAGAGAGACGATTTACTGTGTCACTAGCGGGCAATGAGGTTCCAATATAAATCATCCCCTTTTCATGCGGTCTAACCTTAATGCAGCCCCATAAAAAGAAGCCGCCGCCTCTGAAGGCGCCGGCTCTGGTCTTATTAGTTTGCTGGCTGGAATTGAACAGCCACTTTTTGCATGGGTCCGCCAAGTTCATCATTCACCAATCGGATGATTTTATTGGCATCTGCAGCAGAGTGTTCTTTCGCTTTAACAGTGATGCGGACTTGTTCCCCGTCTGCTCTTACCAATGCATCTTCAAAGCCCATAGATTTAATCAACGTTTCCAAGACAGTTTCAGTTTCGGCAAGTTCTTTAAGTTGATCCATTTGCTCAATTGCCTCATTTTTTTCATCGATTGACAGGTCAGCTGATGCTACCTTTGTTTCCAATTCTTCTCTGCTCTTGGAACGCTGATCTAGGAACTCCATACGAAGAGTTTCAAAGACTTCATCACCGGCTGCTTCTGTAACGACATCCACTTCACCTTCAGCAGCTGTTTCTTCATTGCCTGCAGATGTTTCTTCACTTTGAGCCGGAGTTCCTTCTTCACTTGAGGCCATATCGGCTGCCTGCTGTGTCGGAGAAGTAATGTAATAGACTGATAGAACGATCACAAGGCTCAACATTGTCAATAACCATACTGTTTGCTTTTTCAATAACATATTTAATTTCCCCCTTAATTTTTAGGCATTACTGCTACCCGGTGGCTGGGAACATCAAGCACCCTAGTCACAGATTCAATGATCCATTTTTTCACTTGTATATTATCAGCACCCTTGGCTACTACAAGAACGCCGCTGATTTTAGGTTTCTTTGTCTCCAGAATGACAGGAACTTCAGTATCTCCGTTTCTAATGATGACCAGTTGATCATCCGAAGATTTATCTTCAATGGATCTATTGCCGCCTTCCCTGTCTGTTTCTTTCGTCAACTGCGTCTGGGAAGAAGAATTCTTTTCATATACCTTTCGCTCTGTCGACTCGACATTGATGACAATGGTAGGATCACTAACTCCCGCAATTTCTTCAAGAGCTTCCCTCAGCTGGTTTTCGTACCGGTCTTCGTATTGTTCCATGACGGAATCCTTAGAGTCCTTTTTTCCAAAGGCCGGCACATCCTCTTCAGGTTGAGTACCAGTCTCCATTACCATTGATGCCTCTTGTTCGCCGCCTCCCCACATATCACTGATGAGCATGATCGCGACCCCAAACAGAAGGACAATTAAGAAGTATTGGTACTTTCCCGGCTTCTTTCCGGGCTCTGCCTTCTCTTCTGATTCTTTTGAGAATAAATTTTTCAAGAATTGGAGCGGATCTCGATCAAATTTCATTTTTGGTTTCTGCACCTCCTTCAATCATGATCACTAGTTTGTCTTCTGGTATATTCCATTTTTCTGAAAGCATGCTTTGGATTCCGTCGCTGCTTTCGTCTTTTGGAACACTTTTGGAAGTATCAATTTCTACTGTTTTAATTGCTGTGACTGCTTCTTCTTTGGAGGTATCCAAGTGAATGGATACAGACAAGATGCTTTCCGGCAGGTTTTCGAGATCCTCCGCTTCCAGCTGGATATGCGTAACCGTTAAATCATATTGGTTCATCATCTCCTCTTCTACATCTTTTTTCATTTGGACAGCCATCTGTTCTAAAATATATGCACGTTGTGAGGCTTGTATTTCTTTTTTCTTCATTTCTACTGAATTTTCTACTGAAGCCGTCTTGATTGGTCCTTCCAAATTGATGGCACCAATGGTTTCTTCAAAATCAGCACTGAATAATTTCATGAGCGGAGTCAGGATTATGGTGATCAGAAGAAGCCCAGTGACAACCTTCGTGTATTTCTGCATATTGGAACTAGGGAGGAGCATATCGACCACACTAGCCAATAAGATAAAAACAATGATATTGGTGATCCACTCTGTTAAAAATGACATTTTCCCCCTCCTTACCTGACCATCAGAGTGATATTTCCTGCAGCAATCATGATGGTGATGCTGAGGAAAAACATAAACGAAACAATTGCCAGTGCCGCAAATACATAAATGACGCTCTTGCTGATCGTGTCCAGGCACGTGATGACCGGTCCTCCTCCTAAAGGCTGCAGTAAGGCGGCTGCAAGCTTATAGATCAGAGCAATCATCAGGATTTTTATTGCAGGGAAGGCGGCAATCATCAAGAGGATGGCCACCCCGGCGATTCCGACGGTGTTCTTCAGCAGGACAGAGGCACTGATAACAGTGTCGGCTGCATCTGTAAACATTCTTCCGATTACTGGTACGAAATTACCGGTTACAAACTTGGCTGTCCTGACAGTGATCCCATCTGTTACTGCTGCCGTGGCTCCTTGAACAGAAATGACACCAAGGAAAACAGTCATGAAAATCCCGAGAAGCCCAATGCTCCAGTTTCTCAAAAGGTTTGCCAGCTGGGTTACCTTATATTGCGGCGACAATGTACTGACGATGCTAAGTAATGCTGATAAAAATAACAGCGGAAGCACGATATTCTGTATAAGAAGGCCGCTTGTATTCATCAGGAAAATGATGAGGGGATGGAAAAACGCTGCTGATATCAGACCACCTGAAGAAGCAATGAGCGCCAGCAGCAATGGAATAAGCGCTATAATGAAATTAGTCATCGTTCCGATCGCTTCTTTGGTGTAATCAATTGCGACATGAAAGCTGTTGAGGGCAATGATGATCAAGACCATAAAAACTATTGCATAGGCGACTTTGCTGACATTGCCCCCTTCAAAAGCATTTTGCAGAGATTGCAGAAACATACTGAAAATGGTCAGCAATATCAAGGTCCCTAGAAGCTTCCCATTCATGATCAACTCCTGGAACGCAAAATGGAGGATTCCGGAAAACCACGCTTTGAATGAGAACTGCTTGTCCCCTTTAATAAAGTCGACCAGACTGCCTTTTTGGCTTTCTGGCAAAAAGCCGCCATATTGGGTCATCACATCTTCCCAATACACTTTCAATTCATCCATTTCCAGTCTTTCCAATTGCTCTTCCAATAACTTTTCTCCCATTGGTGTATTCTGTTCTGCGTCTTCTCCTTCAGCTGCAGCAGTGACTGTTCCAAGAATAAAAAAAAGTAGAGTACAACATATAATTTTCAATAATCGACGCATCTTTTCACCTCTGAAGGCAGTTCCTTTATCCTTAACTGGCAGGAATCATATTGATGATAGTTTCGATGATGACAGTCAGGATTGGCACCGCCATTGCTAAAATAAGTATTTTCCCTGCCAATTCCACCTTTGCCGCGAGCGCTCCCTGTCCCGCATCTTTTGTAATATGTGATGCAAACTCCGCTATATAAGCAATCCCAATGATTTTCAAGATGGTTTCAACGTATATCATATTTACGTTCGCGTTGGCTGCCAGCTTCTCAATCATACGGATGATTTCGTAAATCTGATCGACCAGGAAGAGGAAGATGGCACAGCCTACAAAAACGACGAGCAGAAAGGCAAAGTTAGGCTTTTGTTCTTTAATAATTAAGGCGAGGAAAGTGGATACCAGCGCTATTCCCACTACTTGTATGATTTCAATGGCCTGTTCCCCCTCTCACCCTTGAAATAGAAATACTGATTTTATTTTTTGGAACAAGTCATCTACAACAGATGCCACCATGAATAAAATGTAAATAAAACCAAACAGCGTGACCCATTGGGCGTATTCCTTCTTTCCGACCTGATCGAGAATGGTATGAAGAAAAGCCACCACTATTCCAACTCCGGCAATTTTGAAAATCATATCTACGTCAATTCCCATCTTTTCTCCTCCTGATCACTACAGCAATAAAATGATGAGAAGCAGGCCTGAAAGAAACCCTAAACTTTTCGTCATTTTTTCATATCTTTTTTGCTTATCCAGTGCTTCTGTTTCTTCTCTTTCCAAATGGGTCAGTGTCAATACAATATGCTTTTGCTGTGTTAATCGGTCATGTTTCCCCAGGCTCTCTCCGAACTGACTGAGGATCTCATACTCCCTGGACTTAAATGCCGTCAACTTCCAAACTTCTTTCAGACTGGCCTCCCAAGCTTCATGGACAGTTGTTTCCTGGGTGGTAATCTTTTCAGCAAACACTTCAAAAAACCAGGCAACCGGACGCTGAAGCTGCTTCGAGAGTTTGCGTGCAGCTTCATGAAGAGGAGTATGTCCATACATGATTTCCGCTTCCAGCGATTGAAGAGCTGACTTCAGTATCCTTAATTGCCTTGGCCGTTCACTCAGATATCTTGAAGCTTCAAATCCCGCCCAGGACGTCGAGAGGATAATAAACACAGCACCGATGATCTTGATCATTTATGTCACGCTCACTTTGCTCAAAAGCGAATATCCCGCTTGATTTTTGATATCCTTTATCTGGCCTGGGTGGTCTCCTCTGGCCAATTCTATATATCTGTCTATCACATTCATCTCCACAATTTCCTTAAGGTTCGGACGCTTGGAAATCTCCTCTAACGAATGGCCATGGGTTGTCATTATCAGGGATATACCGGCATTAACGGCTTCCAGGATGGCTTGGCCATCTTCCTGGCGTCCGATTTCATCCACAACTATGACCTCAGGGCTCATCGATCGGATCAGCATCATCATCCCTTCTGCTTTAGGACAGGCATCGAGCACATCCACTCGCGGCCCAAATTGAAGCTGCGGCACTCCATGCACGCACCCAGCAATTTCGGAACGTTCATCTACGATTCCAACTTTACAGGGCCCAATATTGTTCTCTGAAAAGCCTGTTGAGACAATTCTAGCGATATCCCTCAACATGGTCGTTTTCCCGCTCTGTGGGGCCCCGATAATCATAGTGTGCTTCCACCCCCCGTCATACAGGCATGGAATCAATGGAGCAGCAATTCCGATGGCTTCCCTGGCAATCCTTATATTAAAAGAGGCAAGATGCCTGATTGCTTTCACTTTTCCTCCATCAAGAATCACTTTTCCGGCAAGTCCCACCCGGTGGCCGCCCTCTATCGTGATATAACCCCTTTTCAACTCTTCTTCCAATGTATAAAACGAATGGTTCGCCAGCTTATTGATTAACTGCTCTCCATCTTTCCTTGTTACGACATAGGGAAGAAAATAAGGTATGCCCCTGGCTGTCACTTCCAGCGGACGGTCAATCCTTATTCTTATTTCTTCAATCAGCGGCTGAATATGGGATGGCATGCTAATGATTTTTTCTGCGATAATGGATGGAACTATTGATAGGACCTCTTCCATATTCCCTCCTCCTTATTTTGCTGTAAGTACAATTCTGAAATTTGTAGTACATGCCTTTTGTTATTAAAATGTATTCGGAGATCAGGAGATTATGACTTTATTATTGTAGAGAAACTAAAAGAAACTGTGCTTCGGCGCTTTAAAGCGCGGAGAGGGACAGTCCCTTTTCGTGCTTTAAAGCAGTAGATTATTACTTAAAAAAGTGCAAGTACCCCTTTAAAGGGCGAGGGAAAATATCCCTCCACGGCTGGAGAGTGCTCATTCCCACTTAGACATGTATGAAGAGGGAGCTACTTCGGCCAGGAGAGAGGAATTTCCGTTGAGATGTGTAAGTTATCGGGATTACTTCGGTCAGGAACGATGGGTTCTCATTGAGATCTGTAGGAAGTTCGGGTGGCTTCGGTATTTAGAGAGGCATTTTCGTCGAGATGTGTATGAAGGTGGGACTGCTTCGGTTGGGAGAGAGGCATTATCACTGAGATGTGTATAATGTTGAGGCGGCTTCAGTCTGGAGAAATTGATTTTCGTTGAGATCTGTATGAGGTGAAACTGCTTTTTGTCGTGGCGGACATTCATTAAGACAGGTATAAGAGCAGTAACTACGGTTGTGAGGGCCGTGTTTTCCTTTAAGATACAAATGAGGATATGAGGGGCTGATTCCTCACAGTAAGGACGGACCTCTGGTGCTGAAGACGGCTCCCTAAAACTTGCTTAATTACAAATGCAGGAACGGCATACTCTCTTATCTAACAAAAAAAGCTGGAGGGCTAAGCCCTCCAGCTTTTTGATCAATCAATATTACCCGCGGGAAACGTATGAACCGTCCGTTGTATTGATGATGAGAGTGTCTCCTTCATTGACGAAGAAAGGTACGTTTACAGTCAAGCCCGTTTCTACGGTTGCCGGCTTGGATCCGCCAGTAGCCGTATCTCCTTTGATGCCCGGCTCTGTCTCCGTTACAGTCAATGAAACTGTGTTTGGCAGCTCAACACCCAGTGTCTCACCTTGATACATCATGATTTGAACTTCCATGTTTTCTTTTAAGAATTTCAATTCATATTCAATCGCTGAAGCAGTCAATTCGATTTGCTCATAGGAATCTGTATCCATGAATACATGCATATCCCCATTTGCATAAAGATATTGCATTCTGCGGTTGTCAATTTGTGCCTTCGCTACTTTTTCACCTGCACGGAATGTTTTTTCCTGGATCGCACCATTGCGAAGGTTTCTTAATTTAGAGCGTACAAACGCTGCTCCCTTACCCGGTTTAACGTGCTGAAAGTCCATTACGCGCCAAATTCCGTTATCTACTTCGATTGTAAGACCTGTACGAAAATCATTTACTGAAATCATGAGTGTTCCTCCTAATATTTGAATAGCCGAAGAATGACTATTTACTGCATGTTCATTATGCCATATTCTGTTCTTGCCGCAAAAATTTTATTAAAGAATGATCAAATCTTTTGTTGAGTGTGTAAGTGTTTCGTTGCCATTTTCGGTGATGACTGTATCATCCTCGATACGAACGCCGCCGACACCTTGGACATAGATTCCCGGCTCAACTGTTACAATCATGCCAGGCTTTAATACTGTTTCAGAAAGGTGGGATAGTCCCGGTCCTTCATGAACTTCAAGGCCGATGCCGTGACCAAGTGAGTGGCCAAAATTTTCACCGTAGCCTTTTTCTTTAATGTAATCCCTTGCAATTGCATCTGCCTGAGCACCAGTCATACCCGGCTTGATCCCATCCATTGCTTTCAGCTGTGATTGAAGGACAACATCATAGATTTCTTTCAGTTTTTCTGATGGCTCCCCGACAGCAACCGTTCTAGTCATATCTGAACAGTATCCTTTATAGTAGGCACCATAATCCAATGTGATGAAATCGCCTTTTTCGATGACTTTATCGCTCGCAACACCATGAGGAAGCGCAGAACGCAGACCTGAAGCGACGATGATATCAAAAGAAGATGAAGCCGCCCCTGCTCTTCTCATGAAGAATTCGAGCTCATTGGATACCTCGAGTTCCGTTTTCCCAGGAGCAATGAAATCAAGGATATGTTTGAATGCAGCATCAGCGATATCAGCAGCATCCTTGATGATTGCCATTTCTGCTTCCGTTTTGACTAAACGGATATCTTCAATCAGACCGCTTACAGGGACCAGCTCAGCACCAACTTTGCTGCGGTAGCTTTCAAAAGCAGAATAGGTAAGGTAATTTTTTTCAAATCCAAGTTTCTCTATGCCCAGTTTCTCTGCCTGTGCTGCCACTTCGTTAGGAATCGGTCCTTTATGCTGAACGATTTCAAACCCTTGCGCCTGTTCAGCGGCCTGTTCTGTATAGCGGAAGTCTGTAATGAAAACCGCGCTGTCAGCCGTAATAAGCGCCACACCTGATGAACCAGTGAATCCGGTCATATAACGGCGGTTGTATGTACTGGTAATCAGTATACCATCAATATTGTTTTCAGAAAATTTCTCTCTTAATTTATCAATTTTACTCAACCTCTTCATCTCCCTTATGTTTTTACAAGAGCCTGCAGGGCCAGTTCATATCCAAGCAGACCCAGCCCGACAATCTGGCCGGCCGTCACTTCTGCAAGAACAGATTTGTGCCTGAAGGTTTCCCGTTTATGAACATTTGAAATATGAACTTCGATCACAGGGACATCTATTCCGGCTATGGCATCTCTGATTGCATAACTATAATGAGTGAAGGCGCCGGGATTAAAAATTATACCGGTATATCCTGCATCTTCAGCCATATGGATGAAATCAATAAGTACCCCTTCATGATTCGATTGTTCCGCTGTCAGTTCATATCCGGCCGCCAAGGCAGCTTTCTTCATCTTGCCTACAAGCTCCCCGAGCGTGGTGGTTCCATAAATTTCTGGTTCCCTTTTCCCTAAACGGTTCAGATTCGGACCATTTAGCAGAAGAATTTTATCCATATGTATTCACCCATAAAAATAGAATGTTCAACATGAACATTCTAACACAAACTAATTGACAAACCTACTACAATGTCTGAACTCTAATGACTTGCCGCATCTTCTTTTTCATGCTGATGGCGGAGTTCATTCTCTTCATAAGAAATGGAATAACCGATGAATACACCATAAAGGATATAAATGCAAGCTGCGGTAATAAGCGTGTTATAATCGGTATCTGTCAACCCTTTCATGCTCGGGAACAGAGGGTTCAATACCAAAAACACAACCAGCATCAGGGCTATGCCGTACCCCGCCCCCACCCACATGGATGTAAGTTTTCGTAAAGCAGCATAGTATACCAGCGCTGCACCAATGGAAATCAGGCCATATGCCAATATGGAAATGACGATCCCAAGCCAGCTGTCTTTCCAATCGCCCGCAGCCCATGGTTCCAGAATGATATTAGGTTCGATTTCAGTAAAGGAGAACATGTAGCAGATGTAAGATATCAGACTCCACAGAATCCCTCCGGCGAACCCGGTGGTGACCACCATTCCAATAAATGATAATGGTTTCTCCTGCTTATTCTGTTCCAGCTTCTTATCACTTGATGGTTCTTGTTCTCTTGCAGACATATAAACACCTCCATTGGGTAGTATGTCCATTTCCTTAAAAGTTTTTCATTAATACCGATATTAAGGAAATAGAGTGAATTTCAAGTTCAAGAACTTTAATGCCTTCTGGACTTTGAAAAATAAGCAAGCACTATCTGACTTGAGAAAACTGGATAATCCATCTGTACTAAGCCTGCATTACTTCATTTTTTCTATGAAATATTATTTTTACAATAAACTCCCCCTTTATCTTTTCATGGAAGTTCTTTCTATTAATGTAACCATAGTTCAGAGAAAAGAATTTCTGGAAAACAAATCAGAATTACGGTTAAAAAGGACAGAAATAGTCTAAAATATAGGTAAAGGACTACTGCGCTTATATCCAATTCCAAAGGAGGTGACCTTCTTGAGTGCTCGTACGCTAATTGCAGGGGCTATTATTCTATTTGCATCAATCGGGTTGGTTTCCATGCTAATAGGAGATCCACTTGCACTTCTTCAAAGAATACTCATTTTTGCAGCTATTGCGGGAATCATTTATTTTGTTTTCCGGAAAGTGATGATGGGCGGGGGAAGCAGTGGAAAAAATAAGGATCAAAAAGCTTTCCTGAAGGCCGCAAGACAATCCAAGAAGCGGTATAATCATAAGAAAATAGCTGCACCTGTTAAAGCAAGTGCTCCAAACCCATTCCGCAAAAAGTCATACCGAAAAAAGTCACAGGCTAACCTCACAGTGATTGAGGGTAAAAAAAATAGAAAAAATCGAGCCTCTCTCTAAGCTCGATTTTTTTATTTATTAAATGAATTCTTGGGGAAAAATCAGCTTACTTCTGAGCAATGTCAACCGCTCTATGGTCTCCCTCTCTCTTAGCCGTAACTCCATATCCGCAGAAATTCTTTCGCCTGATTATATCCATACCCGGCAAGTTCTCTTTTCTTTTCTTCCGTCAGCTCAAACTCAGTCGTCAACACGCCTTCAGTCGGTATGAAAATGATATTTGCCGAATGCTTCCTGGAAATATATCTGGAGTCATGTGCGTCCTTCATCGTCTGAAACAGTGCTCCGTACATGTCGATGGCATTGTGGATTTCGTTTTTCGGTCTATCCTGTGCATCATGACTGAGTTTGATCCCCAAGACAGGTCTTACCTTCTTTGTATTTTCTTTATCAAAGAGCCACATCGGGAAATTGCTTAAGACCCCTCCGTCGACGACTATACTTAACCCATCCAGTGATTTCAGCCTCACCGGTTCAAAAAAATAAGGCAGACTCGCACTCATTCTGATTGCCCTTGCTACCGGAAAAGTTTCTTTGGGAATACCGTATTTCTCCAGGTCATCAGGCAGCACCATCAGCCGGCCATTGGACAGGTCTGATGCCACTACCCTCAGCGCGCCCGGCCTCAGATCAGCAAAGGTATATATTCCCCTGACCCTTAACTTTTCCTCTATCCACTGCTCCAGAGCATCCCCTTTATAAAGCCCCAGTTTCCAATACACTTTCAGCCACCGGACTAATGGCAATGAAGAAAGCAATGGATTTTTATCCAGTAAATCTGGCAAATCAATTTCATCCATTATATTAAGCAGGCTGTCACTGTTGTAGCCGGCTGCAATGAACCCGGCTATAACTGCGCCGGCACTCGTCCCCGCAACCCGTTGAAATCTAAAGCCTTTTTCTTCGATAGCCTTGTAAGCGCCAATTAGTGCCAACCCCTTGATTCCGCCGCCTGAAAACACACCATCGATGTTCATGGGAACCATCCCCTTCGAAGTTTCCTTATAACTTTCATATTCAGTTCGAAGGGTTTTAGAATAAGAACAAGCCAATTTCCAAGGGCACACTTCATTGCGTCACCGTATTAAAAGGGACAGTCCCTCTTAAAGGAATAAAGAATCTCAATACAAAAAGGCTGTCTTCGCATGTATTGTAGCTTTCAGAAAAGTCCCAAGAGCCGGATTTTTCCCCGGATACTAAGGTTTTCCTCTCTAATTAGAGGATGCAGCTCTTTTCTTTCTTCCCATTATTTTCGGTGATTTAAGGTGATATCTCCGCATTTAATGTTAAATAGCAACAAAGTTTACGAAAAACTCCCATGACGGCGCTTCCCGCCGCCACCATCTATCATCAAAATAGACGTTACCCTATATAAAGGTCTGCTTTTATAATTGTCTGACCATAATGAGCCTAACAATACTGCCAGTCCGGAGACTCTTTGGTGGATCTTCTAATTGAAGATACCCTGTACGAAAAACTGGTTGTGACAGACTTGAAGAACCATCTATTGTGCCTGTGTGTGGTACGTATACAAAAATTTTGTATTAATTCGCCTGTCGCTTGTATAACAAAGTTTACGAAAAACTCCCATGACGGCGCTTCCCGCCGCCACCATCTATCATCAAAATAGACGTTACCCTATATAAAGGTCTGCTTTTATAATTGTCTGACCATAATGAGCCTAACAATACTGCCAGTCCGGAGACTCTTTGGTGGATCTTCTAATTGAAGATACCCTGTACGAAAAACTGGTTGTGACAGACTTGAAGAACCATCTATTGTGCCTGTGTGTGGTACGTATACAAAAATTTTGTATTAATTCGCCTGTCGCTTGTATTGTTAGTAATTTATTATGAGGTGACGTTGAAATGGAAGCAATGATTGAGCGGTGTGCAGGCCTAGATGTACACCAAGAAACAGTAGTAGCTTGTGTTTTGTTCGGTCCTTTGGATAAGAGACCTAAAAAAGAAATTCAAACTTTTCCAACCACTACATCAGGTCTTCTGGCGTTAAGTGATTGGTTAGCCTCACACGAAGTAACAGATGCCGTCATGGAAAGCACCGGTGTGTATTGGAAGCCAGTCTGGAATGTACTTGAACATAGTGTGCGGCTGGTGCTTGCCAATGCCCGGCATGTTAAAAATGTTCCAGGAAGGAAAACAGATGTTAAAGATGCCGAATGGCTGGCAAAATTACTGCGATCAGGGTTAATCGAAAGCAGTTTTGTACCACCAGTGGATATTCGTGATTTGCGTGATTTAACTCGGTATCGAAAAAAGCTGATTAATTCTCGTACTGCCGAGCGCAATCGAATACACAAAATACTTCAAGACGCCAATATTAAGCTAACCTCTGTGTTTTCAGATTTATTTGGTGTTACCGGCTGTCGTATTCTTGAAGCTCTCATTAACGGAGAAAAGATTGAACTCCACTCCCTTCAACAAATGGTGGACCCAAGAGTAAAGGCCTCCCTGACAGAAATTTACGAAGCGCTAAATGGACGTATCCGCAAACACCATTGTGATATGTTGCGTTTTCATTGGGAACATATCTCCTACCTGGATCAGACCATCGATAAAATAGTCGAACAGATTGATCAGGTACTCATTCCGTATCGAGAGGAATGCGAACTGTTAGATACGATACCTGGCGTGAATAAAGACTCAGCCGCGATTTTTATAGCCGAAATGGGAGTGGACATGTCGGTTTTTGGATCAGCAAAGCGTTTGGCGTCTTGGGCTGGTGTAAGTCCAGGAAACTATGAGAGTGCTGGGATTAAAAAAAAAGTAAAACGACCWATGGAAACAAAGCTCTCCGAACGGTTGCCGTAGAGTGTTCATTCGCTACAGACAGACAGGTTAACCGCATTTCTGCACATCGAAAAAGAATTATGAAACGACAAGGGAAAGCCAAAGCTCGTATCGCATCTGCTCATTTACTTTTAACAATTGCTTATAACATTCTAAAAACAAAAGAACCCTATCAGGAACTAGGCCCTGATTATTATCAGCAGAAAGAACAAAACAAAGACCAAAAAATAATTCAATATCTAAAGAAGAAAGGCTACAACATAGAATTGAGAGAAGATAAGTCTGCCTAATAATCAATAAGTAATAAATTAGCTAACAGATGATCCTTGGCCCCCAAAAAAATGAGAAGATGGAGGGCTTAGCTTAGTGTTGCCTTCTGGCCAAAGGAGTTTTCATACAAAGAG
>NZ_VTEH01000029.1 GCF_008180615.1 Rossellomorea vietnamensis | reverse complement strand
CTCCTAGTATGTCGCGGAAGGGGAACTGTTGGGATAACGCAGTAATAGAAAGTTTCTTCTCTCACCTAAAGACTGAATTCCCTTGTTTTTATCCAGTAAATAAAGATTCACTTACTCTTCAAGCAAACCTTTTAAAGTACATTAAGCGTTACAACGAGAAACGAATCCACAGTAAAATTGGATTCGTCTCGCCAAAACAATACCTTAAAGATTACTTAAAATCAGCTTAAAATGTCGTATTTTCGACTGTCCATTTATTGGGGGTTGATTCACTGTCACCAATGAACCCAAAGCCCAAAGCCCAAAGTCCAAAAGCCCAAGAACCCAAATCCCAAGAGCCCAAACCCCCAAAACCCCAATTGTTAAGTATATTTTAATTATCTGTCAATTTGTACTATCCAAAATGTTCGTTTGATAAGATGGAAGTATCTTATCGGAGGAGGTGGCGGTTTTGTTTCAATTAAGCTCTCAATGGTCTTCTGATCCAACTGGCGACATCCCGATGTTCGACACCGCGAACAAGGTGAAAAAAGCAATCATACCCGCAGCCGGTCTCGGGACCCGATTTCTTCCGGCAACCAAAGCGCAGCCGAAAGAGATGCTGCCGATCGTAGACAAACCTACAATTCAGTACATCGTCGAAGAAGCAGTCGCATCAGGAATTGAAGACATCATTATCGTGACAGGACGCGGAAAACGTGCCATTGAAGATCACTTTGACAAGTCATATGAGTTGGAAGAGGTCTTGGCAAAAAAACAAAAATGGAAACCGCTGAAAGAAGTCCAGGAAATTTCGGATCTGGCCAATATCCATTATATCCGCCAAAAAGAACCGTTGGGACTGGGCCATGCCATTTTATGCGCACGCTCTTTCATAGGGAACGATTCTTTTGCCGTCATGCTTGGCGATGACATCATCCAGTCCCCGACACCCTGCCTCCAGCAAATGATGCGAGAATACGAAAGGTGCCGGGCATCGATCGTCGGTGTGCAGGAAGTTCCGTTGGAGGATGTCTCCAAATACGGAATCATCGCACCTGCTTTATCCAGTATAAACAGCCACACAACATTTCCAATCGCGGGCCTGGTGGAAAAACCGCCGGCGGACCTTGCTCCATCTCAGCTTGCGATCATCGGCCGCTACATCCTGACACCGGAAATTTTTCCAATCCTGGAGGACCTCAAACCCGGTGCCGGAGGGGAATATCAGCTGACAGATGCAATTAATATTTACAACCAATATCACCCTGTCTATGCCTATATGTTTCAAGGAAAACGCCACGACATCGGCGATAAGCTCGGGTTTATACAAGCGCAGATTGACTATGCCCTGGAGCGCCCTGAATTGAGGGAAGAGTTACTTCGATATATGTCCAGCTTGATTAAAGCAACGCAAAAATCCTAGGAGGTGCTTAATGAGAGTTACGGTCATCGGGACAGGTTATGTAGGACTCGTCACGGGAGTATGTCTTGCGGAAATTGGGCACGAGGTAGTCTGTCTGGATATAGATGAAAAAAAGATAACAGCATTACAACAGGGTTTTTCCTCCATATATGAGCCTGGCTTGGAAGAAGTTATGCAAAGAAACCAGATGGAAAATAGGCTTTCTTTTACAGGGGATTATACGGTTGGCTGCAAAGAGGCTGAGGTCATCATAATTGCAGTTGGTACCCCCTCAAACCCGGATGGATCGGCCAATCTCTCTTTTATAAAAGATGCGGCGGAAAACATTGCCGTTAATATGAAAAGAAATCATACCATCATTGTCACAAAAAGTACGGTCCCGGTAGGAACCAATCAAAGAATCAAGCAATGGATTGCAGGAAGACTTCCGTTGTCCCTGGACTTCGAGATAGCCTCCAATCCGGAGTTCCTCAGGGAAGGATCGGCTATTGAGGATACATTCCAGACAGACAGAATTATTATTGGAACAGATTCAGAGGTGGCAGCTAAGAAGCTGATGAATTTGTACGAACCTATCAACGCGCCGGTTCTTCTCACCTCCATACAAAGTGCCGAGATGATCAAGTACGCCTCAAATGCATTTCTGGCGACCAAGATAAGTTTTATCAATGAAATTGCCAATCTCTGTGAAAAGCTGGGAGCAGACATAGGAGAGGTTGCAGCTGGAATGGGAATGGATAAAAGAATTGGACCCCTCTTTCTTCAAGCAGGAATAGGCTACGGAGGTTCATGCTTTCCGAAAGACACCTCTGCTTTAGTGCAGATCTCTGGAGAAGTGGAACACCGGTTTGACCTGTTGGAATCGGTCATTAATGTTAACAGTCGTCAACAAGTAAAATTAGTTCAAAAAGCATTAGCCCATTTCGGATCGATAAAAAACAAAAAAGCGGCGGTGCTCGGTCTATCCTTCAAACCAAACACAGACGACATCAGAGAAGCAGCTTCCCTGGAAGTCATAGAGAAACTGCTTCAACAACAAGTAGATATAGTAGTTTATGACCCCGTGGCTATTCAAAGTGTGAGAAGTATCTTTGGCGACCGTATATCTTATGCAAGCAGCGTGGAAGAAGCGGTTAGAAAAAAAGATATGGCCTTCATTATCACAGAGTGGGAAGAAATTAAAACCTCTCAGTTAGAAAACTTAGTGAGAGAAATGAATGACCCGGTCATATTTGATGGACGAAATTGCTTTGATTTGAGAGAAACCGAAAAAGTGAAAATGGACTACATCTCGATCGGGAGGCGCCCGGTATTGAATCGTTCAGCAAAAATACCCATAATATAACCAAGAACACCCCCCCACGAGAAATCGTGGGGGGGTGTTCGACAAATTTGGAGTGGTGTCACGAAGCACTATGATTACCCAGTACACACTTAATTACATCTCTTACAAGAACATTTCCAATTTCTCTTCGTTAAATAGTCCCCCTCACCCTTAGGATGTTCGGTTAGTGATATAGAAAAATCCGGTGTTATCCATGAAATTATACACGAAGTAATACATAAATTTTTTTTCTTTTTGAGAGGCTAGCGCTACGAAATTATTAGTTAACAAATATATGTGGTTATTTACATGAGATTTATAACTTATGCTTGTATACTCTTCCATAGTATAGGTTTCAAATTGCTTAACTTCTTCATCTGTCGGTTGGTGATTGGCTGCAAATTTATAAAGGGTACCTCCAGTATTATTACGATCCATTTGGTTAGTCAGTAAAATCAGAGTTGGCTAGCTTGGATTTCTTTCCCTACCTTCAGGATAAGGCAAGAAGGTGGGAAAAGAAATTACTTGATTTAGACTGAGCCATCAGGAGAAAAGCGTGGCTTTTTTGTATCTATAGATCTTAAAGGATAGAAAATCAACAAAAGAGACAACCCTAACCCGCGCAATTAATAATAATAAAATTATAATCAGGGTCTATAAATTGTTATACCCTGCATGGTTGGATTTTAATGGTATACGGGAGTGGATAATATAATAATTAACATGAAATAAGACTCAACTCAACAGCTCTTAAACTCCTAGTGATAGCCCCAACCCCCAATAAATTAACTGCCATAAAACTAGCAGTATTATAATCATATATCGAAAGCGATGTATAGGTTTATTGCTTTTATCCTCAATAAAGAAGGTGAAAAAGAACAATAAATACACGCAAATAATAGAAATTACATAAAAGCTAATATTTTTCCCTGCCATAACAGAAGGATACAAAAAAGGAGTAGAAAATAAATTAGAGAAAGGTGGAACAAAAAGTAATATAGTAATAGTCAGAAAGAAAGCAGTTCTTCCCTTTATCTTCTTAAACAATTTAACACCTCACCTCAAAAAAAATGATAATATTGTATATGTATATAAAATTTACCATAAGGAGAGGGTAAGTGCTATGAAAGTAAGAATATCATTTTTAGTTATGATGGCTTTCCTTTTTATTAAGTTGCCATTGGCAGTTTGGGCGGCACCTAATGATGGAATTTATATCGGAGGAGAGGTGAAGAAATATTATGCACTAATAGAATTTATGAATGAAGATAGTTTAAAAAAAACATCTGAAATGAACACCGCAGGCTTAAAGAATGTATATCTTTATCAGGACGGGTACATAGCTTCAGCACTAGATATTTTATATAAAGACGGCCTCTCTAATGCTCAAGAAGAATATCATAATGGTTTCTTAAATGACTTATACATTAGGGTCGACGGTTCTTCATATTCCCCTGAAGGACAGAAAGCTGGAGAAAAAAAATTAGAGGATGAGGCAGGGAATGAATATCTGATATCCGGTGAAGAAGGTGTCATTGACCACATCACCATTGTTAATGATGACTCGATTAATATAGATGAGGTATTAAATAGCGAAGCTTCCACAACCTCCATCTCGGCTCCTATCAAGATCAACTTTGGTAACGAAGGAGGATCAGAGAACAAAGTTTCTATTAAGACTAGTTTTCACGAACAACCTGATAAAGTTCTGCTTATTGATAAAGAGACAAATGTGAAAAAGTGGACTCCATTCATCAATGACGAGAATACCAATGAAACAACTTTTTATCTCAACGAAAGCACGACCATCCTCCCAATAAAAAATAAAGTTGAAAGTACTTTTAGTACTGCTAGTCTTAAGGAATATGATAAAGCATTTAATATATTAAAGAATGAAAATTTAAATTTGAAAGTTGAGTTATCATATTTTAAAAACAATAAATTAGCAGAAATATGGGATGGTTCTGATGGACTTCCTGAACTTTTTTACGAAGTCAAAAAATCAGATAACCCCAAACAAGTTTTGTGGAGCAAAGAAATTGACTACAAGGATATGTTAATTCAGGAAAATTTCCCTGAAAGTGGAGCCTATATTATCGAGATAAAAGAGAAGGACTATTGGTTTGACGATTCTGTTTGGGAACAAGAGGTATTTATTGAAAACGAATCAGTTCTATTCTCTGATTCTGAAATTCAAGAAATGGCCCAAACATATGCGCCAATTCTTCTCCGTCATAAGGAGGAAGAATATTATCCAGTTTCCCTAAAATATATATTTAATGATACCTTGGAAGAAAACAAACTAGGTAATATCCAGTTTACTACTATTTTCGGTGGAGTGAAGGTTCCATTTGAAGATTTGGGGAAATTTATGCCATATAATGGACATTCAGAATCCCTTATGGATATGAAGTCTTCTAATGTCACAGGGGAAAAATCATTAAGTAATCTTACCGGAAGCGCAGAGGAATCAGTTGTTTATTATTCATATTTAGAGAGAGGCGACCAATTTTACATTAACTATCATTTTTTATATCCCTTCGATCCAAAGACAGGTAACTCAACAGATCCAAGTACCTTTGGACATAACTTCGATCGAGAAAGTGTTAGTTTAGTGTTCAATAAAGATACAAAAAAGCCAACGCGTCTTGTGTATGGCGCTCATATGGAGGGCCAACCTATTCATTTAGCAACCCCTGGATTATTTAATGACCAGGAATGGAGCTCAGGTCGAGTGAGTGTGCCATTTGATCAAAACTTGCCGAAGTATCACTCTCACCCAATTTTAGCAATGGCTAAAGGAGCGCATGCCCTTTACCCGGTCAGCGGTAACTATCAAGTATACGGTATCAGTTCAGAACCAGCAGGTATTACCAGTTTAGAAGATTTCGAATCAGCTTTATCGAATCTTTTATTACCTGAGGAGATGGATATAAGGAGCAATAGAAATTATAAACTGCTTTCAATGAATTTAAATAACTTAACAAGTAATCTTGACTTAGAAGATGAATTATCTTATAACTCTTTCCTGACATTCAGTGGAGAATGGGTAGATGTAAAAGGGCCTGCTAATGCTAAATTCCCTCCATTTACTGCTCGAGAGAAGCATATTACTGAATGGACAGCACTATGCACAAGCAATTCAGATCCTGATGAATGTGCGCATAGTTGGGAGTGGAATAATATACCCGAGTTGGCTGCCGACATAACGAATGACGTAGAGCAGTATTTTGATGAACATTATTCAATTTACCAAGGACCACAAGATGATACACTATTTGAAATCCCATCTGGCTTAATTCACACCAAAATCTTGGAATTGGGTGGAAATGATAAAGTCAAACTACATGATACTGCCATTGAAGACACCGTTTTGATAAAACAAGCAAACAGTTACGATATGCACCTTGTGACGATGCCAAGTAATGTAAATACAGCTGGTAAATCCGTTGAACAAATTATAAACTACTCAAAAGCTATTGTAACAATAAAAGATTACTTTAAAGAGGAAACTGCTAAAATAGAGAACATAGAATATAGTAATAACACCTTTTGGGATATCCATAATGGAGTTCTTACCATTGCCAGTGATACCTACTTTGTAGGTATCAATAAATGGTCTAGTTTTAATGAATCATTGATTGTGGATGGGAAAAACATATTAAATTAGTATTTTTCTTCTTAACACAACAAAAGCAAGCCTTCATGTTGATGGCTTGCCTTTGTTTTATGTAATTATTGGAACTTCAAATTAAAAGGGAAACTAATACATTATTGATTTATTTTTAAAGATTTAAAAAACGGAAATTGTTCTATTGTATAATTCAGATTTAAATATTCTTTAACTCAATTTTTTCAGCACTAAATTCCTCATATGAAAGTATGCCCTTATTCCTCTGCTGTGAATACTTCAATATTGCTCATTCCCAGCCTTATCTTAAAGGAGGGGTTTTGTGGGGAATTAACCTTAATATAGAAATGTAAGAAGCTCCTGCTGTAATTTTGTAGCTAGAGCTTCTTACATTTTCTATATGATAATTCGACAAAACTCGGGGCGTGACTGTCACGAATCGATCCCCATATGTTCCTTAAACTCATCCTGTATCGAACTTAACTCTTCATCAGGAATTATATAATAATAAATGTTATCAATCCTGGTTCCTTGTCCATTTTGGATCTGAATTTGACTGATATCACGGGCGGCTTCTTTATAATGCTTCTGGATATCGGACATCTCATCAAAGGTCATATTGGTTTTAATATTCTTGCCAAGAGCATCCAAGATATTATCAAACTTCCAGATGCTTGATACACTTGCACCTTCGCGGATGACTCCCTGAATAATCTGGCGCTGACGCTGCTGTCTGCCGAAGTCACCACGCGGGTCCTCGTACCTCATGCGGGAATACGCTAACGCTTCATTCCCACTTAACGTTAGTTCTCCTTCAGGGAAATCATAGCCCCCATAAGAAAAGTTCAAGTCATTTTGGACAGTAACACCTCCGACAGCATCAACAATTTCTTTAAAACCTTCCATATTAATCTGGACAAAATAGTCGATTGGGATATCGAGCAAGTTTTCTACTGTATCCATCGCCATTTCCGGTCCTCCAAAAGCATACGCGTGATTAATTTTGTCCTCAGTTCCATGGCCGACAATGTCAGTTAACGTATCACGAGGAATACTGAGCATCTTGACAGATTCCTTATCAGGATTGACAGTCAGGACAATCATGGAATCTGAACGCCCTGCATCGTCTTCCCGTTCGTCCACACCCATCAATAGGACTGAGAATGGCTGGCGGTCATCGAACTTAACCTCATCTGTTCTCTTTGAAGACTTATCACGCTCAATAGGAATATGCATGGTATCCGCAGCATCGTTCAATGAATCGTATACGAAATAGGCGAAAATTCCACCGCTGATTAATAGAATTAATGCTGCAATCCCCATTATTTTCAACCATTTTCGTTTTGTTAATCTATGTTTATCGCTTCTCATATGAGCCTACCTCACCTTTTTACAAACTATAATATAGAATAGCAAAATTCTGTAAAAATAGATAGTTAAATTCTTATATGTATTGTATTTACCCTGCTCACATAAAAAGAACCTTCCCTAAAAGAAGGTCATTCAGCAATAAAGTATTCAGTTAGGTACTTAGCCCATATCTCGTGTCCTTTTTCATTAGGTTCACCTTGAGTTAAATAACCATCAAGTTCTTCCTCGTTCGTTTCAGGCCAAGCCTGCCAGTGATCTAGATAAGTGATGCCAGATGTATCTGCAAAGGACTTCAAGTCTTCAACTTGCGAAGGATAGTAAGTTGCTTCATAAAGTGGATTTGCCGGCTGAAGGATAAGTGTTGCATCTTCGTTAGACATCTGCAGATTTGACAAGAAGATTTCAATGCTGTCGTGGTTATCAGTTACGGCAACTCCCCTGCTGTTATCGTTCAGAGAGAAGGGTTCCAACAATACCATATCTGGAGAGAAGGTGAGGACTTCTTCCATGTCTTGGCTGTTAATGAATTCAATCGAAATGGTGTCATATTCAAAGAGTTCCACCTCGATGCTTTCGCCATAGGTCTCTTCCAAGGCGGAAGTCAGTTGTAAGCTCCAGCCATTTTCTTCTGTTCCGAGTGCGGTCGATCCCACAATGGCGAGCTTATAAGTGTTTCCATTAGATTGTGCTTCTAGAAAAGTTTCTTGGGCAGCTTCGGGCCAGTTGGAAATGAGGGAAGTGATATCGTTCTCCTCTTCAGGCTCAGTGGGTTCTTCTTCTTGAGCTGCAGGTGTATTTGCAGTGGCTGCTGCTGGTTCAACAGCAATTCGATCCTGCCAGTGTGTATAGCCGAGAAGTAAAAAAGCGAAACAAAAGATGGCGAATAAGATCAATGAAAAATTCTTCAAGAGAGAACCTCCTAGAATGTAAGTAATAATTGCCAAAAACGTAAAAACCCTATTATTTTACAGATAAGTGTAGTTTAATAGTAAAGTAGTTAAAAACGACATTTATATTAAAATTATGACAAGTTTAACATAGAATTACAACACTATATGTTATAATACTACATATTTTTATCTTAGGAGGATATTCATGGAAGAAACAATCAGTTTGAAAGAATTAATGGGAACGCTGAAGAAGCGCATCCGTTTGATCATATTGATCACCTTAACAGCAGTGGTAGTCAGCGGGGCCGTCAGCTTCTTTCTATTAACACCAATCTATCAATCTTCCACACAGCTGCTCGTCAATCAATCGAAGAGCGACCAGCCGGCGTTTGATGTGAATGATATACGAACAAACCTGGAACTTATTAATACTTATAATGTTATCATCAAAAGCCCGGCTATCCTTGATAAGGTCGCAGAGAACCTTAACATGGAAAGGGGCACACTGAACGATAAAATCACAGTGGGCAGTGAGAACCAGTCACAGGTATTAACGGTTTCGGTGACAGACGCAAACCCGAACCTGGCAGCTTCGATTGCCAATGAAGTGGCTTCAGTGTTTCAAGAAGAAATTCCGAATATCATGAATGTGGATAACGTCAGTGTGCTGGCACAGGCAGAAGTAGGAGAAAATCAGTCTCCAATCAAGCCTCAGCCTGTCTTGAATATCGCCATTGCGATGGTTGTGGGTCTTATGGCTGGTGTCGGCCTGGCATTCTTGCTAGAATACTTGGACAATACAATTAAGACAGAACAGGATGTGGAGAAACTTCTTGGTCTTCCTGTACTGGGCTCTATTACAACCATCAATGATGAAGAAGCGCAGCAAGTCTCAAGCCGCAGTGATAGAAAATCCCGTGTAAGAGGTGAATCCGTTGGCTCTTAGTAAAATGAAGAAACAGATGCTGAACACAAAAAGAAAGCTCATTACAAAAACAAGTCCCAGGTCACCGATTACCGAGCAGTACCGGACGATCCGGACCAATATCAATTTTTCTGCCGTAGACAGAGAAATCAAGACGCTTATGGTCACGTCCGCAGGTCCTGGGGAAGGGAAGTCGACAACGGCAGCGAATCTAGCCGTGGTATTCGCTCAGCAGGGAAAGAAAGTTCTGCTGGTAGATGGAGATATGAGAAAGCCGACTGCTCATTATACATTCGGCCTGAACAATACATTTGGATTGACGACCGTGTTGACGAAACAGAAGTCCCTTCAGGAGACAAGGGTTGAATCAGATGTCGAAAACCTATACCTGCTTACCTGCGGACCTGTGCCGCCAAATCCGGCAGAGCTATTGAGCTCCAACGCAATGAGGGAATTCCTGGCAGAAGCAGGCAGTCAATTTGATCTGGTTATTTTTGACACACCACCGGTGCTGACTGTAACTGATGGACAGGTGCTCGCCAATCTATGCGATTCCACCGTATTGGTCGTAAGTTCCGGTACGACTGACAGAGAAGGTGCTGTCAAAGCAAAGGAACTTCTCGATTCTGCAAGCGCCAAAATTGTTGGGGTTGTCCTGAACAATAGAAAGCAGGAACATACCAATTACTATTACTATTATGGAAATAATTAACCGCGATTCGACAAATTACACCCATTGCGATTCAATGGGATGGAACTTACAATAATATTATGTCGAAATAATGTACGGTTATTTATCTTTTCTTGTGAGGAGGACAACGATGATAGACATCCACAGCCATATCCTTCCGGGAATCGATGATGGAGCAAAATCCCTGGAAGACAGCCTGGAAATGGCAAGGGCGGCAGTGAAAGAAGGCATCACGACGATCATTGCGACTCCTCACCATATGAATGGAAAATACGAGAATGATAAAGAAGCGATTCTTCCGCTGGTGGAAGAGTTGAATAGAGAGATAGAAAAAGAGGGTATCCCGCTGGAAGTTCTTCCAGGGCAGGAAACGAGGATTTACGGTGAGCTGGTAGAGGATTACCGAGAAGGAAAACTCCTGACGCTGGGAGGAAGCACTTCTTACCTTTTCATCGAATTTCCTTCAGGTTCTGTTCCGCGCTATTCGGACAGGCTGCTGTTTGATCTTCAGCAGGAAGGAATTACACCGGTCATCGTCCATCCTGAGAGAAATGCAGAATTGATTGAGAGGCCGGACAAGCTGTACAAGCTGGTGAAAAACGGTGCGCTGACACAGGTGACCGGGGCGAGTCTGACAGGGTACTTCGGCAAGAAGATCCAGAAGTTCTCTCATCAGATGATCGAGTCCAATCTGGCTCATTTCGTGGCATCGGATGCTCACAATACAACCTCAAGAACGTTTAAGATGGAAGAAGCGCTGAACGATATAGAAAAAAGGTACGGAGTAGACATGATCTATTACTTTAAGGAAAATGCCGAATTGCTGGTCGATCACAAAACCGTCTACCGGGAAATCCCAGAGCCAATCAAAAAGAAGAAGTTCCTGGGCCTTTTTTAAAAACTAATAAACTAGCTCATTAAGCTAGTTTTTGTTATGCATACAGGTAATGTGAAAATCTTAACAATTTCTTAACGTTGTAATAAAAGTGAGGAAGTAACGGCTATGTCTCCTACCCGCTATCGTCGGAGGCACTCGACCATGCTGTGGGCTGATCTAGTCAGACCTTAGACATCTATTGTCAGTGGGATGGTGTGAGGATGGGTTCGATGCCCATTTTTATTTACCCTGAAGTATAAGTAATAAACCATTTAGGAGAGTAAAAGATGAAGAAATTTCAAGATCTGCCAAAAACGATTCAGAAGACAGTGAGATACATTTATCATAATGCACCATTAGAAAGATTGGAAGATATACAGAAAGTCATTGAAGCTGCGATTCGAAATCGCAAAGAAGAAAGTGTCTGGTGAGAGAGAGTAGATATGTAATGAAAGAACATTAAGGATACAGTGTTTTTCCATTACCTATTTATTACTGTTCATCAAGAAAATCTTTAAGGAAAGAAGGGATTTCATTGAGTTATCAGAAAAGGGTATCGTTGTTGATGCTGTTTGAGAGAGGTATAACCTGTTAGAAAGTAATCCGAGCTTTGAGCGTAATTTTGGCACATTATGTGTTGGATTTGGCGAAAGAAAATCTACTAGTGAAAAGTATAAATTAAGGAGTGTATGAGATGAAAAAGGTCAGAAAAGCAATTATTCCAGCGGCAGGATTAGGAACAAGGTTTCTACCGGCAACAAAAGCGCAGCCGAAAGAAATGCTGCCGATAGTTGATAAACCAACCATTCAATATATCATCGAGGAAGCGGTAGCGTCCGGAATTGAAGATATCATTATTGTCAGCGGCAGGGGAAAAAGAGCAATCGAAGACCATTTTGATAAGTCGTATGAGCTGGAAGAAACGCTTGTCAAAAAAGAGAAATATGAGCAACTGAAAGAGATCCAGGAGATTTCACAGCTGGCGAACATTCACTACATCCGCCAGAAAGAACCGCTTGGACTGGGACATGCCATCGGATGTGCGAGCCGTTTCATCGGAGACGAGCCGTTTGCCGTCCTTCTTGGGGACGATATTGTTCACTCTCCTGAAAACCCGGGTCTAAAACAGTTGATCAATGTATATGAAAGATATAACTCTTCTGTCATCGGAGTACAGCAGGTTGCTGAAGAAGATGTCTCCAAATACGGAGTGATTTCCATCGGACGCGGCGAGATGGAACCAGGTGTGTACGGGATTGATGACCTGGTAGAAAAGCCTAAGAAAGAGGACGCGCCTTCTAACTATGCGATCATGGGCCGCTATATCCTTAGACCCGAGATCTTTGAAATCCTTGAGAACCAAGCGCCTGGAGCTGGCGATGAGATTCAGCTGACGGATGCGATCAAGAAGCTGAATGAGCAGCAGATGGTTGTTGGTTGTGAGTTCAAGGGTGAGCGTTATGATGTTGGGGATAAATTTGGGTTTATTAAGGCTACTGTGGAGTTTGCGCTTGAGCGTGGGGATTTGAGGGATGATGTTTTGGATTATTTAGAGGGTGTTTTAAGTAAGGAGAAGGTTGGGAGATAACTTTTCCTTTTTACTTATATTGCATGCTGTTAGGTTGGGCTGTTCTTTCGAACAGCCTTGCTGGTTGTAAAGTGCATGTTCATTGTAAGATTAAGTTGATTGTTGTTTTTTTTGTAGGTTGTTCTTCGAACAACTTTCTTTTATTTTCTTACCATCTTGGTCTTTAACATCATGTTTAATAATTTGTTAAAGGAGATCGAGGTTGAATTGTTTAAAGAGGTTGGCTTCTTTTGTTTTAGATAAGCGAGGATTGACGCTTATTGAGTTGTTGGCTGTTGTGGTTATTCTAGGGATAATCAGTTCTATTGCTGTTATAGCAGTGCTGGGTGTGATATGCGATACTGAGGAAGAGGTTTGTGAGGCTAATCAATTGCAGTTGGAGAAGGAGTATCATCAGGATCTGATTCTTAATGAGGTTGAGCATTCTGATTTCAGGTTCACTTCTTATCTTGTGAAGTTTGGTGAGGTTTGTCCTGTGACTGGAGATATTACTTATGTTGATGGGCATGTTGAGTGTATTGAGCATGGGGATAGTGCTGAATCAGGTGAAGAAGAGGAAGATGATAGTGGGGACAATGGGGTTCCGTTTTTGTAGGTGAGTAACACCAGGGGAACAGTTAGTGGCTGCTTTGTTTTTTTATTTCAGATTCCCTTATTGATTGGATGTTGGTGTGGAACTGAGTATCGTATCAGATAACATGCTGGAAGCCTTGGGCATAAGGGTTTGAGGCGTTTTTAGTGAGAATTATAGATTGATTGAATGGTAAATATAATAGGAAGAACCCGGTTTTGAGTGATTGTGAAGTGAATATCTATTCCATATTTGCATGGTAGATTGAATAGATATTACGAGGTGGCTAACAGTAGTAGATAACTATTTTAGTGGTTTAGTAGTTGGTTGGAGTAACAGATTTGAAGGTTCCAATTAAGTCCTATTTTACTAAAGTAAAAATTATCTAAGTACAACTTCATTATAGGAGGAAGTAAATGGTGAGTAAAATAATATCTTTTTAAAGAAGAAAGAAGAGTTATATGAAATTTGTGCAATTTGTAAATGCCAAACAAATATAAAGCGAAATCAGCCAATAGAAGAACGTCATGGTTATATGGAAGGGGCAGGGCAGCTTTGTTCTGAGTGTTATAAGAGCATAAAGTAACATTTCTCCCTTTTCTAGGTTTTTGTGATAAAAATATCTAGAGTTAAAATATTTTTCTGATAGAGGTGAGGCGAGTGTCTTTAAGGAAGGTTCATAACAATTTACATGAAGAATATGCAGTAACTCTCCAAAAAGGATTACAACAGAGTTATTCATACCCACAATCTTATTCGGCAATTAAACGTCTAATGGATATAGTAATGGCGTTAACTGGACTTATTCTGACAATTCCTATTTTATTATTTTTTTGTATCGCTATTAAAATAGAGACTCCGGGACCAGTGTTTTATTTGCAAAAAAGGGTAGGTCGCAATGGGAAGTACTTTAAAGTCATTAAATTACGATCAATGGGTATTGATGCTGAGAAGAAAGGGGCGCAGTGGGCTGATAAAAATGATCCACGTGTAACGAAAATAGGTGCATTCATTCGTAAAACAAGAATTGACGAGATTCCTCAATTATTTAATGTGTTGCAAGGCGATATGAGCATGATTGGCCCACGTCCTGAACGTCCGATGTTTACAGCACAATTTAATGAAGAAATACCTGGCTTTGTTAAGCGGTTAGTAGTTAAACCTGGATTAACAGGATGGGCACAAGTAAATGGAGGCTATGACATTACACCAGAAGAAAAATTAAAGCTAGATTTATATTATATCGAGAATAGGTCTTTTTTGGTAGATTTAAAGATTATTTTTAAAACAGTTAGAATAGTTGTAACCGGTGAAGGTGCAAGATAGTAAATAGATAAGTGTTACAGAAGTTGTATTAGATGAACCTTCAGCTATTTAGGCGTAGCTAGTAAAACATATAGTAATCATACAAAAAGATTTGTTTGGTATCATAAAGGTCACTGCCAGCTCAAAAACAAATGATAGATAGTAACTTTATAAGGGAGATAAACAATATAAATGGATATCGGGGTTAAGTATGAGTAATAAGTCGAAAAGTATAATACTTCTAATAAGCAAGTCATTTGGACTCATTATTAACATGATTTCTATTATGATTATTGCTAGGTTTTTATCAGTGAGTAATTATGGTGAATATAGACAGATAATAACCGTAGTTGGTATATTAGTTTCTATTTTTTCTGTTGGATTACCTTCATCTGCTTTGTATTTCTTATCTGGCAAGGAAAAAGATAAATACTTACCTAATCTAATGTTTTCATTGTTATTATTATCGGGTGCATTTATAATCCTTTCATATCCTATTATGGTTCTTTTTAACACCATATTTAGTACTGATATGTTTACGGATAGTTATTTTTTAATAGCTGTAATAATCTCTTTAAGTTTTATTGTTTCAATCATTGAAAATTTGTTTATTTCCTATAATAAATTTAAATTTATAGTTATCGTTACAATACTACCTAATCTCGTATTTATGGGTTTCATATTATATTGCTATTTTTATAATGAGAACTTATTTTTAATTTTACTATCATTATTAATAAGAGAGTTGTTAAAAGTATCCATACTCCTATACTTCATTTATAAACAAAAGTTGGATTTGCAAAGCCTGAAACCATCTAGGGTGAAAGAAGTAATGTATTTCGGAATCCCTTTAGGGTTATCAACAATTATAGCCTCTTTAAACATAAATATAGATAAATTAGTAGTGGGAAGGTTTATGGATAATGAAGCTTTTGCTATTATATCTAATGGTTCATATGAAATACCTATATTAGGCTTAATAGGTGTTTCTTTATTTAATATCTTAGTACCTAACTTAAAAAGCAAATTAGACACAAACAACTTTAGTGAAGTAATTGAACTTTGGAAAAGAACTGGTAAAGTGATGATAACGGTAGTTGTACCAATCACAATTGGAACAATAGTTTTTGCCAAAGAAGTAATCTTAATACTTTTCTCTGAAAAATATTTAAATGCAGTATTTTTGTTTCAAATTTACCAAATCAATGCATTATCTAGAATTTATATTTATGGTTCATTTTTTTTAGCAGCAGGAAAAAGTAAGGTATACACCTTAAATTCAATTATTCATTTAACTAACAATTTAGTCCTGAATTGTCTACTTATTATTCCATTTGGTTTGGTAGGCGTTGCAATTGCAACTGTTATAAGTAATGTAATTCAAATTATATTACAAAATTTCCAGATAGCAAAAATAGTAAACAGTCGACCTAGTGCTTTGTTTCCTTATAAATCTTTTCTAAAAGCAAATTTAATATCAATTATATTATTTGTTTTACCTTATTATATTTATACAAATATATTTGGAGTTAATACTATAGTAGGATTAATCCTTATGATGTTTCTGATTATAATTGCGATAATTATTTTAAATTATACTATTACTAGAGAAATCTTAGATTATATTTTAAGTTTTTATAAGAAGTTAAGAACTAAAAACTAGTTAAAAATTGTTGAATGAAAGCAAATTTTAAAGTAGAAGTGTATTTACAAAAGGTAGGTATTTTATGGCTATTAGAATAAGTAGTTATCTCATTTTTTTTCATTTTTTTATTTTTTCCTTTATTATAAATGCCGATTATGTGTATGGATTAGTAGCTGAAAGATTTTACCTATATAATTTAAGAAATATATTATTTAGTTTTTTAATTTTTAGTATTGCATTAAGGATTTTAAGTTATAGAAAACAAATTATTCTTAATAAAAATATGATCTTTGTGATCTTATTCTTTGTATATATATTTCTTAGTTGGGGAATTAGTTCACCGGCACCTGGATATGGAATGTATAAGCTCATGGGGTGCGCTCTAGCTATCTTTTTAGCATTTATCCCTAATTTAATGAACTATACTTATCTAGATATAAAGAAGTTTTATAGATTTTATTTATACTTTAACTTAATACTAATATTATTTATGTTATCATTATCAGAAAATTTATTCTCTACATTAAATACAAGGCTTATTATTGGAGAAATTAACCCAATATGGTTATCACGTTTTTTGGGAGAAGTAATAATTTTACTTTTATATTTATTTAATAATAGATTGAGTGTTTGGTTAAAGTATATTTTGGTTGCAGCCTTATTTGTTGGACTTGTGTTCACTGGTTCAAAAGGTCCAATTCTAAGTTTAATTGTAGCGGTTAGTATAGTTAATATCTCAACTCTTAGCTTGAAAATTAAAAAAACTGTTTTGTTAAAAAAATACTTCTCTTTTGCATTATTATTTCTTGGTTTTATAGTTTTATTAAGGTACGTTGTTTTCAAATTATTTTCTTTCGATTATCTAGCATCAAGATTTATTATTAGTAATTCAGAGTCGTCGTATGGAGAATATTCAAGGTCCCATTTATTTGAGAAAGCTTTAGAGTTCTCTTATCAAAGTCCATTCTTTGGTAATGGCTTAGGAGCTTTCGGATATTTATATAGAGGATTTGATGTTAGAGATTATCCACATAACATGTTGCTTGAAGTATTAAGTGAACTTGGTTTAGTTGGTTTAATACTTATAACAGTGCCGATAGTATTAACTTTTATTAAATTCTATAAGTTTTCCAGAAATCAAAATTGCCTATATTTGAAGCTTTCAATGGTATTATTTATATATTATTTATTGAATAGTTTAGTATCTGGTGATTTAGGTTTTAGTAACTTAAAACTATTTCTATTCATGGGGATTATAAATTATATATTTATAATGCTTTCACCCTCAACTAAAGCCCATATAAAGGAGAATAATACTTAATGTTAAAGTGAGATCAACCAAGAAAAGGGAGTGCCACGATTGAAAATTTTATATCTAGCAGCTGTTGATGAAAACGAAAATAAAGATATCGGTGTTATAAATAAAATTAATGGGCAAATAGCTGCTTTTGAAAGCTTAAATATAAACGTTGATAAGCTATTTTATAATTCTCATCAAATGTTTTTCAATGGTGAATTGTTTTACAGCTTTAATACACATTATAATAGAAGGATTTTTATGTATGAAAGAATATTAAAGGATTTAAAGGTAGGTTCATATCAAGGAGTTTATATAAGGTATACAAGTTCAGATCCCTTTTTCGTGAGTTTTCTAAAAAAGCTAAAAGGATTACGCAAAAAAGTAATCATAGAATTACCAACTTATCCATATGATAGGGAAAGAGAAAGCACAAAATTAACTACTAAAATATCCAATATTACTGATAAAATATATCGAAATTTATTAAAGAGTCATGTTGACAATATAGTAACTTTTATGAATTATGACTATATCTGGGGAATTCCAGTTATTAAGTTGCAAAATGGGATTAGTATAGAGCAAATAGATTTCACAGGATATACTAACAGCAAGAATTACTTATCATTAATAGCTGTTGCAAATGTTTCTAAGTGGCACGGGTATGATCGATTGTTAAATGGTATGGTAGACTACTACAGATCAAATCCAAAAAGGAAGGTGATCTTTAATCTCGTTGGAGATGGTGATGAAATTGATAACCTTAAAGAAATTGTCATTAAGCATAACCTTCAAGATAAAGTTGTCTTTCATGGTGCAAAGTCAGGAAGGGATTTGACTGGAATTTTCAAAAAATCGCATATGGCTGTAGGAAGCTTAGGAATGCATAGAATAGGGATTGAACAAGGATCAACATTAAAAGCTAAAGAATATACTGCAAGAGGTCTCCCATTTATCTTAGGTTATCAAGACACATCCTTCAGCCAAAAAGATAAATTTATTTACTATATTAGTAATAATGAGACTAGTATTAACATAGATAACATTATTTCATTTTATGACAATTTAAAAGTAGAAAGTAATGAAATCCGAGCTTTAGCAGAACAGAACTTTACTTGGAATAAACAGTTAATAAAAGTAAAAGAGGCTCTAAAAACAACTTTGTAACTATATAGAAGTTGTTTTTTTATTTAGGAGTTATTATTGTAATTATCAATTTAAAAGTGAGGGTATCACATTGGTTATGAAGAAAATAGGTATTTTAGTACCGTCGTTATCAGATGGTGGTGCTGAAATGGTTGCTGCAAATTTATCTGTATTGTACGAAGAATTGGGATATAAACCTTATATTATATTATATGAGAATAGAGTTACGTTTAAATATGCGGGAAAAATAATTGATTTAAATATAAAAAGAAGAAAAGGGTTATTAGGTAAGGTGCTAAAAGATATAGAGATATACCGTAAATTGAAAAAGGTAAAGCAAACCCACAAATTTGATCTAGTCATAAGCCACCTACCTAAAAGTGACTTAATCAATGTTCTAACGAAAGGAAACGAGAAAATTATAACCACTATTCATAATAATATCGAAGTGGATTACCCAATGTATATGAAGGTAATGTTGAAATTAATTGTGAAAAAGTCAGATCTAGTTGTTTCAGTTTCTAAAGTAGGAGAGGAATACCTTAAAGCAAAGTTTAATCAATATAAGGATAAAATAAAAACCATTTACAACTTTCATGATATTAAAAAAATTCAAAAAAAAGGAAAAGAGAATCTAGATCCGGATGAGAAGGATATTTTTAAGTATGATGTGATAATAAATATTGGTAGATTAGGATATCAGAAAGGACAATGGCACCTTATTAAAGCTTTTTCACATTTATTAAAAAAGAAAAATGACGTGAAATTAGTTATTATTGGCCAGGGCGAGTTAGAAAAAAAATTAAAAGAAATGAGTAAAGATTTAGGAATAGATAATCAAGTTTGCTTTTTAGGTTTTAAAGATAACCCATATAAATATTTGGCAAACGCTAATCTTTATGTTTCAACTTCTTTGCACGAGGGACTACCTATGACTCTTATAGAGGCAATGAGTTTCAAATTACCAGTCATATCTACTGATTGCGTTTCAGGTCCAAGAGAGATAATAGCCCCTGATAAAAGGCTAAGTCAAAAACTAAATTACAGTGAGAATTATAAGTATGGACTTCTAGTTCCTGATTTTGGAAATAAAAGTAGCCTTCAATCTCATTTAATGCTCTCAGAGGAAGAGAAAGCTTTGGGAGATAAGTTGTATGAAATTCTGATGACAGATAATCTGATAGATAAATACAATAAGGTAAGTGAGGTAAGAAGTAAAGATTTTGACAAAGAAAATATCTCCAAATTATGGAATGCTGAATTGAATAAAATCATGATGAAGGAAAATAGTATATGAAGATAGCAATTATAGATTTATGCGATACCTTGTATCGTTCAAATACAACGTTTGATTTTTTGCATTTTTATTTTAAAGAAAATGAAAGGTATATTAAACTAAGGAAATTAAAAGGGTTAATTTTATATAAAATATTAAACAAAATTCTTTTTAAGTTATTTAATGTCGATCTTACTAAAATATTGTTTACTAAATTATTAAAAGGTATTCCTGTTAAAAACATAGATGAAGAGATAGAAAATTTTTATTCTAAATTCTTAACCAAAAGGAAAATAGAAGAAACTCATAAAATAGCAAATATTTATAAAGAAAAGGGATATCATATTATTCTATTATCTGCGTCTTATGATTTTATTGTGCATAAAGTAGCTAAAGAAATTGGTGTGAACGAATATATTGCAACATCTTTAGAACGTAGAGGGGAGTTTTATACTGGAGAAATAAAAGAAGATATTCTTAAAACGAAGCATAAAAAGTTTATAGATAAGGGACTTAATTATAAGGAGTTAGTAGTTATAACTGATAATGAAACTGATATTAATTTAACAAAATTAGCAAGCTTTTCCTATATTATAATAAATGAGAAAAATAAACGTTTCTGGTTAAAGAACAAACCCTTTAAGTATGATTTTATTGAGGTGCAAAAATGATACTAAAGTATAGTTTACCATTTTATTATACTTTTAAATCAAGATTAAAAAGTAAAGAGGAGAAAATTTCGTATTTCTTTACATTTATAATTCCGGTCGTAATTTTAATATTACTACTAAGTAATAATTTGGACATTATATTAATGTTATTTGGTTTTCTTGGGTTAATGTCAATTTATGAAGTTGGCTATCTCAAAAATGATATATTAACAATAAAGAAAGAAGCATCTCCGACTTTAAGAATTAATTTAAAAGAACATTTATATATTGAGGAAAATTTCAGGAGAATTATTACTGTAAAATACCTGATCACTTTAATATTAATAGTAATTATTAGCTTGATATCAAAGGAGAGTCAATTTTACTTTATTTTAAATATTGTTTTAATTGAGCTATTCTATATTTTTCATAATAACGTTCGGAATAGATGGAATTTAATAAGTTTTTTCTGTTTAAATAACCTTCGTTATTCGACAGTCGTACTATTATTCTCTACAGAGTTCCTTTGGGTACATTTAATTTTCATTCTAAGCATCTCCACTTTACGTTTACTTGAAAAAGCAGCTGAACGAAAATATAATTTTAAAATTCTAGAGTTTTTATTTAGAGATAAAAATTTGGCACGAGTAGCTTACTATGTTTTATTACTAGTGGTACTTACTTTTTTAAATGTGCCGAAGGAAGTTTTTATTTTAAATTTTTATTTCTTAGTGTATAGGTTGGCAATTTTTATATTGAAAAGAGTGAGGTAGTATGAAATTCTCGGTATTAATGTCAGTTTACTTTAAGGAGAATCCGTTATATTTAGAGGATTCATTGGAAAGTGTTGTTAAACAAAGTGTAGTTCCAACTGAAATAGTGTTGGTTAAGGATGGGGAATTAACGAAAGAGTTAGACGATATTATTAACCATTATATAACAAATTATCCGAGTTTATTTAAGATACTTGAATTTAAACAGAATCAAGGTTTGGGTATCGCACTTAAAGAAGGTGTCAAAGCTTGTAACTATGACATTATAGCAAGAATGGACACTGATGATATTGCTGTTTCAAATAGATTTGAAAAACAATTAAATATTTTTAAACTTAATAAAGAAATAGATATAGTTGGTTCTAATATAACAGAATTTGATAAAAATCCTGAAAATATTATATCTATTAAAAGAGTGCCAATATCTGATAATGAAATTAAAAAATATGCAAAGAGAAGAAATCCCTTTAATCACATGACAGTAATGTTTAGGAAAAAGGCAGTTATTGATTCAGGCAATTATATGCCATTCCCATTAAACGAAGACTATTACTTATGGATAAGAATGATCCTTAATAATTCAAAAATGTATAACATAAACGAAAGTTTAGTTTATGCTCGTGCAGGTAGTAATATGTTCGAAAGAAGGGGCGGGAAAGGATACTTTTATACTGACATTAAATTACAAAAAGAATATTTAGATTTAGGCTTTATTAACTTATATGAATTTATTACGAATATTAGTATGAGAGCACCTGTTAGAATATTGCCTAATAAAATGAGAGGGTGGATATATATGACCTTTTTAAGAGGTAAAGAAGTTTAAAAAATTAGGTATTACAATTTTTTTAATTAGTTAAATAAGGTCAGTAGATGTAGCTAATTTGGTGAATTTCTAAATCAGAACGATGAATACAATTATACAGTGGGTATGCAGGTTAAAATATTACACTAAAAAGGAGATTTTGAAAATGTCTGGTACAGTTTGTGTTGTTGGATTAGGTTACATCGGTCTACCAACTTCAGCGGTGTTTGCGAATATTGGATTTGATGTGATTGGTGTTGATGTTAGTAGACGGATAGTAGATACGTTAAATAATGGTGACATTCATATTGAAGAGGATGGCTTAGGGGAGTTAGTAAAAGAAGTTGTAAAAAAAGGAAGGTTTAAAGCAAGTCTAAAACCACAAAAAGCAGATATTTTTATAATAGCGGTACCTACCCCCCATAGAGAGGATAATACAGCAAATTTAGATTATGTAGTTTCTGCAACCAAGTCTATTTTACCTTATATAAAACAAGATGATGTGATCATAATTGAATCAACAATTCCGCCTCGAACAGTTGATGATGTAGTCGCTCCAATATTGAATGAGGCTGGTTTTAAAGCCGGAGAGGACATCTATTTGGCTCATTGTCCAGAAAGAGTATTACCAGGTCGTATATTAATAGAGTTAGTTGAGAATAACAGAATTGTTGGAGGAATTAACAAGGTATCTGCTAAAAAAGCAGCAGATGTGTATCGGACTTTTGTAAATGGACAAGTAATCGAAACAACTGCAGTTACGGCTGAAATGTCAAAATTAATGGAAAATACCTATCGGGATGTTAATATCGCATTAGCAAATGAGCTTGCAAAAATATCTGATAAATTAGGCGTGAATGCACTAGATGTTATTGAGTTAGCTAATTTACACCCCCGTGTAAATTTACATTTACCTGGACCAGGTGTTGGGGGGCATTGCCTAGCAGTTGATCCATATTTTATTGTTGAGAAAGCCCCCGAACAAGCGGTGTTAATAGCAGAAGCTAGAAATATTAACAATTCTATGCCCCAATTTGTTGTAGATAAATTAGCTGAAGTTCTTGAAAATAAAAAATCCAAAGTTGCAATATTAGGATTGACATATAAAGGAAACATTGATGATGTTCGTGAAAGCCCTGCAATGAATATCGTCAGATTACTACAAGATGAGGAATATGAACTTTCTTTTTATGATCCATATGTAAGACAAGAACAAGTGTTTTTCCCACTGTCAACCTTTGAAGAAGCTATTAAGGATTCGGAGTGTATTCTAGTTTTAGCTGATCATAAGCAATTTAAGGAACTAGATGAAGAAAAAATCCTTGATTATGCAAAACGGCCAACTATATTTGATACTCGAAATTGTATAAACGTAAAGAGCAAAGAGATTATTTATTATAACTTTAATAATTTATATGAGATTAAGAAACTCCAGGATGCTCTAATCTAAGTTAAAATACCTTTGTTATTGACTTAATACTAATCCCTAGTTGTTGTGTTATATATTATACCTAATGTATGATAATTAAATATTAAATATAATACCTAATAATGGTTGATCATTGAATAAAAATGTTGAATTAAAGGTAACATGCCGATCTTTAAAGTTAGTTATTTTATTGCTTAATTTCTGGAGAAATTAAAAATAATAAAAGTATAGGTAGTGGTAATTTAAATGAAGAAAAAAGTAATGCTTGTTTTCGGTACAAGACCAGAAGCTATTAAAATGTGTCCCTTAGTAAAAGAAATAAAAACACGTGAAAATTTAAAGACTTTTGTTTGTGTAACAGGGCAGCATAAAGAAATGTTAACTCAAGTTTTGGATGCGTTCAAAGTAGTTCCAGATTATAATTTAGCGATAATGAAAGAAAAACAGACGTTATTTGATGTAACTATAAATATATTAGAGAAAATGAAAGGTGTACTAGAAGAAGTTAAGCCAGATGTGGTTTTAGTACATGGCGATACTTCTACGACTTTCGTGACGTCTCTAGCTTGCTTTTACTTACAAATTCCAGTTGGACATGTGGAAGCAGGTTTAAGGACCTACAATATTTACTCTCCTTATCCAGAAGAGTTTAATCGCCAAGCTGTAGGGCTTGTAGCAAAGTTTAATTTTGCTCCAACAGAAATGTCAAAACAGAATCTATTAAAAGAGGGCAAATATCCATCATCTATTTATGTGACGGGTAATACTGCTATTGATGCACTTAATACTACGGTTAGAGAGGATTATTCTCACGAACAGATTGAATGGGCATCGGATAGTAGACTAATTATGATTACTGCTCATAGAAGAGAAAATCTCGGTGAGCCAATGAGGAATATGTTTAAAGCAATTAAAAGGATTGTTGATGAATTTCCAGATATTAAGGCAGTATATCCGATCCATATGAATCCTGTTGTAAGAGAAGCTGCTAATGAAATATTAGGGAATAATGACAGAGTAAGAATTATTGAGCCATTGGAAGTGTTAGACTTCCATAATTTCCTTTCAAGATCATATTTAATATTAACTGATAGTGGTGGAATCCAAGAGGAAGCGCCAAGCTTAGGTAAACCAGTTTTAGTTATGCGTGATACCACTGAACGACCTGAAGGTATATCTGCTGGAACACTGAAATTAGTAGGAACAGAAGAAGAAAATATCTATAAAAATTTCAAGCTACTCCTTGAAGATAAAACGGAGTATGAAAAAATGAGTAAAGCAAGCAACCCATACGGTGATGGATTTGCGAGTAAAAGAATTGCGGATGTACTTGAAAACTAATAAGATTCAAAGTTAATTAAAAGAAAGGAGTAACTATTCCATGAACATATTGGTAACCGGCGGTGCTGGGTATATAGGAACTCATACATGTGTAGCCTTACTTGAAGCAGGGTATTCAGTAATTGTGGCTGATAATCTTAGTAATAGTAATATTCAAGCACTTGATAAAATAAAAGAGATTGCACAAAAAGAGTTAATATTTTATCAAGTAGATGTAACAGATGAAAAATCTGTTGACAAGATCTTTACTAATCATGAAATAGATGGGGTAATTCATTTCGCTGGTCTAAAAGCTGTTGGGGAATCTGTAGAAAAACCGCTCGCATATTACCACAATAATATTGTTAGTACAATGATTCTAGTTAGGGCTTGTCAAAATTATAAAGTTAAACGATTTGTCTTTAGCTCATCGGCTACTGTATATGGTGACAACAATGTACCATTCAAAGAAAATATGAGTCTACTACCCACTACAAATCCTTATGGTGAAACAAAGGCTATGAGTGAAAGGATTCTTACTGACACTGTTAAAGCTACCCCAGGGTTTTCTGTCGCGCTCTTGCGATATTTTAATCCAGTTGGAGCACATGAAAGTGGGTTAATTGGAGAAGCTCCTAATGGTATTCCTAATAACTTAATGCCATATGTTACCCAGGTGGCAAAAGGGAAACTTGAGAAACTAAAGGTTTTTGGAAATGACTATCGGACTATAGATGGTACTGGGGTAAGGGACTATATTCATGTATTAGATTTGGCTGAGGGCCATGTTGCAGCATTAAATAATCTTATAGAAGGTACTCATATTTATAACCTAGGAACTGGTCGAGGGACAAGCGTACTAGAATTAGTTAAGGCATTTGAAGAAGCTAATGGGATTGAAGTTCCTTATGAAATAGTAGAGCGCAGGACAGGGGATATTGCTTCTTGCTATGCTGATGCTTCGAAAGCTAAACGAGAGCTGGGCTGGACAGCTAAGCGTGACATTATAGCAATGTGTAGAGATGCTTGGCGTTTTGAAAAGAATTATAAAGAGTTTGTTGAGACAGTGTAAATTTATGAAAAATAATCCCCGCTAAGCTGTGGAATGTTAATGGCTTGGCGGGTTTGTTTTTCGTCTTAGAATTTATTGATTATATGTAAGTGTGGTAAAGTCCAAAACTTTATTTAAACACTGTTATTTCTAATATTAAGTTACTAAAAAGGAATATCACAGGTTTAACAACGGATGAAGCAATCCTGTTGAAAATTGCAGAAGCTTGGCCTAAAGTTGGCTCAACTATTTTACGCAGGAATTTCCAGTCTTGTAGGGTTTTATAGGAGTGATGTCTAATACGATCTAGCATCGCTACCGCACCTTTTTATTTCCTGGTTGTTAATGACGCTCTATAATGTCCTGAAACTGACGGCTCATTTTGTCCTGAGCTTGACGGATTTATTGCCTATTAAAGATACAGAAGGGAGGCTTGTGAGGCCTCCCCAAAACATCTATAAATCTACCTCATAGGTTTCATTTTGCTTCAAATAAAAACGGACTTCGTGACTGCCGGTTATGATGTACCAATCTCTGCCGAGCTCAAGCCTACATGACAACACCTTTCCATAACCAAGGTTCAGCTCGAACCATTCGCCACACCTCAGTTTGTAACCTTTTTGATCTCCCCAATTAACAATCCAACAATCAAGTGTCTCATCAAAGTACATACTCTTCCAACGACTTTTCTTCATGCAAGTTCTCCTTCAATCACCTTCTTGACCATACGGTCATCAATGATTCTTGAGCCATTTTGAGCTGCGAACAGAAGACAATGTGTCGCCAGTTTATTGATCAGTCGTGATGCACCACTTGAATAGCTGAAAATCTCATCAAGGGCTAGATCACTAAAGATATCTCGTTCAACACCGGCATAGCTCAAATGCTTATTCATATATTGCTCTGTTTCTGCTCTGTCAAGATGATCAAGCTTAAACTGGATATCGATGCGCTGACGGATTGCTGCGAATGACTGAAGCTGAAGGCGATCCCACAGCTCAGTCTGTCCTACCATAATCAATGCCATGGGACTTTGCGCATCCATACGGAAGTTTAAAAGGAAACGTACTTCCTCTAGCATTTCACGATCAAGCAGATGGGCTTCATCGACCACAACCACAGGCGTTATCTTGTGAATGCCTTTCATCAATTCGATTTCACGATGTAATTGGCGCTTGGCATCACCTCTGTAGAACTTTGCTTCGAGGCCCAACTGTTCTAACATTCCTTTATAGAAGTGACGTGGTGTCAACTTAGAATCTGATAAATAGATCAGCTTGAAATGCGATGGATCTAGTTGATCTGTAAATCTGCGAATAGCTGTCGTTTTTCCAAGCCCGCACTCACCAGTCATGATAGCGAAAAGCTGACGTTCTGCGGCATAGTTCAGTCGTCCAATAATCTCTTCGAGCTGAGTAGATTCATATAGTTCAGTCGTTGGAATGCTGCGAGAAAATGGCGTATGGCGCATCTCAAAGAAGGACTCAAACATGACTCGTTCCCCCTTTGCTGATATGACGGAAACTCACGGCCGGGACAGAAGGTATAATGGCGGCAGCCTTTCTTGCCTGGTTAGGTTTTTTAGCTCCCTGAAGAAGTCTTGAAGAACCGGCAGGTTCCTTTATCATCTTCTCCGGAAGAGATGGTCTTTTTCCTGTTCTCTCTGAAATCACCATTCTTTTTGC
>NZ_VTEH01000028.1 GCF_008180615.1 Rossellomorea vietnamensis | reverse complement strand
AAGGTTACAAACTGAGGTGTGGCGAATGGTTCGAGCTGAATCTTGGTTATGGAAAGGTGTTGTCATGCAGGCTTGAGCTCGGCAGAGATTGGTACATTATCACCGGCAGTCACGAAGTCCGTTTTTATTTGAAGCAAAATGAAACCTATGAGGTAGATTTATAGATGTTTTGGGGAGGCCTCACAAGCCTCCCTTCTGTATCTTTAATAGGCAATAAATCCGTCAAGTTCAGGACAAAATGAGCCGTCAGTTTCAGGACATTATGGAGCGTCATTAACACTCTTCCATAATGGAAGGTATGGAAAAAGTATTGAAGCATCCTAGATTCAAAGAGGAAATTCAACAAATTATCGGGGTATTATACGACTCATTAGAAACGGTAGAACTGCAGCCTAACTTTGACTTCCCTTGCCCGCTTCAAGTCCACAGCCGCTACTCAACAGCACAAGTGCTGGCCGGATTTGACTACAACAACGAAGAGCAAAGCCCGGCGTTCCGGGAAGGAGTCAAATACTTCAAGGACAAGAAGCTCGACATCTTTTTCATCACCCTGAACAAATCAGAAAAAGACTTCTCACCATCAACACTGTACGAGGACTATGCCATAAACGAAAAGCTGTTCCATTGGGAAACACAGAGTAAAGTGGGCGAAGAAAGCCGGACCGGCCAGCGGTATATCCATCATCGCCAAACCGGAAACAAAATCGCCCTGTTTGTCAGAGAATACAAAAAAGAGAAAGGCAGCATTCCTTCACCTTTCATCTTTCTTGGTACTGCGAATTATATTAAGCACTCAGGAAACAAACCAATGAGTTTTGTTTGGGAGCTTGAAGAGGAAATGCCTTCTTATTTAGTGCCTCGGGCTAATAAGAATATCCTATAAGACTTTACTATTTAAAAATCAAATATGCTAAAAGGGGGATTTATCATCGAAGAGTATTTACCATATCTGCCTGTAGTTATTGCTATACTGGCAGCTTCTTTAGGATATATAAGTGGACAAAGAAGCGGCAAAATAAATAGGTTTTTATTACAAGTGGACACTAATCTAAAGGAAGTTTGTGGGCCATTAAACTTCACATTACAGCATATCTCTGAAACCAATGACCCTGCATTGCGAGAAGGACTAATTGATGACTTTTTTCGCGAATTCAACTCACTAAATCCCACTCTATACAAACTCGGTAACAAATTCATCATTCGCTGGCATTTTAAATGTGAAAAGCTATATCAGACATTTAAGATAAGTCGAGATGTTAAAGACTGGGAAGAGTTCTGGAGACAGTTAGAATCTCTTAGAATTATGGTAGATGAGGAATATTGGAAGAATTTTGATTCATTATATGGGGAGTATAGGTGGTTTCAGAGCACCTTAACCTCTAATATCTTCATTAAAATTTGCAAAGAAGTTCTCCACTTCCTATTTCAAGCTATTCACTTTACAACCTTAGCATCACTAATCTTTGTCTTTTATTCAATATGGGATTACTTTCTTATAAAATATTTTCCGAGTGGGACGATATTGCTATCTGTCCTTGTATTAACCTTATCTATAATGATTTATGGATTCTTAATGATAATTGGAGCAAGTATTGCTGGTTTAAGAAATCAACGAGAGTCACTTATTAAGAAGGTTCTTGAAAAACGCTCCCCAAAAATAATCGATTTTTGGGAGGATAGAGTTTTACGGAGTTCAAAAAAAGAGATCCCTGAGATGTATAAACAAAGGAATATTGAATTATAATTTGCACGCGTATTAAAACTGAGGATGAGAACGAGAAAAAGTTACCTCGTCTACATCCTCAGGTTTTCATTTATTAACTATAATTTTATTTCAATCTCTTATGCACTCTATACCAATGTCTTTTTACTTGTCTACGGATTAAACTATGACATGGCAATTGATTCATTTTCTCATGAGCTTTATAAGCATAGGATACAAAATTACCGTAGCCCTTGTAACGATGACCTAAGTGAGTATATAGATTATAAAGTTCTTTCTTAGGACCTGGTCGTTTGGTTGCTAACGATATCCGTTTGCTAGTTTTTGCTTTCCTAAAAGCTCTAGAATAATATTTAAATAAACTCTTTTCTCTTAAGCTGATAAATTCTCCATCAGTAACAAACCCTAAATAATCTAACTTAGATAGCTCTAGGTTTTCGGTATATATTCTCCCATTCTTAAATAGTCGAATTTCTGTCTTCTCTTTTTGTATGTTTAGTCCATCTTTTTTATATTTTTTAACAATATCTAATATTTGATCACTTATCGATTGGAAAGTATCTCTTCCTTCATCAGAAATAGGTATTACTAAAATAAGATCATCACAATACCTTCTATATAAGATACTCCTATTTTTTCTTTCTGCCCAGTTAGAAATCTCCTTATCAAATTCAATTAAGTGGACATTAGAACACACTGCACTCATACCAGAGCCTTGTGGAATTCCGAATTTTTCCCTATTCACATGCAAATTGCCTTTTTTAAACTCTCTAAATTCTTTAGGTGCCATAAACTTAGAGGGTTTTACTTTTTTCAGTTGCTTTACACCATACTTATTTTTTAAGAACTTATCCAAATCAGTTTTATTAACATATGTATATTTAGTTATATTTTTAAATATCTTGTACCAATCTTCTGGTAATTCATCAACATTTAAGACCTTTTTTAAATTTTGTTTTAATGTTTGATGGGTGATATTATCAAAAAAACTTGTGAAATCCATTGAAATAATAACTGCTTTCTCTTGCTTGAACATGTAATCGAATACCTCAAAAGAAAAGTCTACGCTATTCTTACCCTTTTTATTATTTCGATAAGCAGTAGCGATATTGTCTATTCCAATTGACTCAGCATATATATTATAAGCATTATTTAACAAATCTCCATAGTATTTATAAATAAAACTATCTTTATGAGCCGCATAAAAAATCTTACGAACTTTGCGTTTAATCTCTTTCCTTTTTCTCTTCTTTCCCTGGTCATCTCTCTCTGTGATAGTGATATACTTCTTGAATATTATTTCAAAATGAATCGACGGCAAAAAAGCATAAGAAGCAATCCAATTGCTGTCTTGGATTTTAGGCTTCAAATGCTCAATTTTCACTCGATCATCAATATGTATATAACTCTTTTGCTTGTATTTGGACCAGTCAATATTAGAAGAGCTAGGAAGGTTATGTAATCGTCGTGGCCCCTTACTCCGTTTCATAACAGAACAACCTCCTAGCATACTGTTTTGGGATCTATTTAAATAAAACAGATTGCCCGTTGACCACTTTATTTCACTTTGTAAAAAGCGAAAGTCTTTAAACATTCAATTATAATTACATTAAGGAGGTAACTATAACTGTGATAAGTTTGACTGATGTCCAAGAACTGCAATTAATTGTACAGTATTTAGAAACCGTCTGGTTGCTTGGGAAGGTTCTTTATGTAAAGAAGCTTGCCAAGCCAGAAACCTATCTCTCTTGTAACTATTTTTACAAGACTATTAAATTATACATTAAATTCCATTGCCGGTCAATTTATCCATCAAACGTCCATATCTTCAAGTTCAAATTCCTCTTCCATTTCCTCTATTCTTAAAGCCAAATACTCATTAATCGCATCAAGTACACCTTGAATGTCTTTAATAATAGATATTCCCGATTCGATATTTTTTTTATAAAATCTTCTATATGATTTTTTTTTGTTTTCCTTGTTTGCGCTTTTAGGTATTAAATATCTTTCAATACTATTATCTATATCACCTCTTAAATCGGCAGTATACAAAATTAAATGATAATTTTGAAACCAATATTGCTCCTCACCCATATTTTTAAGAATATCAATATCTTTTTTTTCAAAGAGTCCTTCTTTAAGATAATGTGATATTAACAGCTGATTGTTTGATTCAATTACACCATCCTTTGTTTCTGATAAGATATCTGAAAAACCAAACATCTTAATAGCATAATAAAAATATAATTGTTCTTCGTTAAATCGCTTTTGGAGTACTTCCTTATACCTCACATGAAGAAACTTCTTTAACCTTTCATTATCAAAGTTACTCATCCCATTAAATTTATCAGCTACAAATAACAATGATTCTGGAGATAATTTGAGTAGGAAACACAACTGATGGTAATCATAGTCCTTAACTTGATACCTCTCAAGATCTAACTCTCTAAAGTATTTCGTCTTGAAAAAGTTGTTAATGAAGACCTTCTTAAGTTTATCATCTTCCAATTTGGAAAGTCTGAAAACAAGTTGATTAATGAAATAGAGTTTGTTATCAGTTTTTTCATCATTAAAACGCAAATTGCAATGTGCGATAATTTTTTTCCAATACCTAGCAACTAGGTTATAATTATTAAAAGTCTCATAGGTCCAGACCTCCTTTTTAGCATCATTCCTCTCTAGTTCATATTTTTCTAAGACTTGATCGAAAATTTTTATTACTTCAGACTCATCAGTGCTGTTACAAAAGAAGTAAAAGTCATCGGAAAAATAAGAGAACTCACAGTCTATTCCCGATTCTCTTATTTCAACTTCTATTTCATGACTAATATTTTTTAAGTTTGTTTCTGCAAAATATAAGGACAAGTAATTCCCCATGATTAAACCGTTTGTCTTCCCAAGATTCATATTTGATAGAAATCGCTCTTGGTGATCTTCAAAATCTATTAAATGTGTATATATTCGTCCATAGTATTCCTTTATATCTACCTTGATTAAATAATCATATATACATAATCGGTTAAAATCTTCCTCTAGTTGCCTATCATATTCACCTGATACAAAGTCCCCAGTATTAATGTTTGCAGATAAACGTTTATGTAGAGGATCCATACCCTGGATAGTATCAAAGTTTGATAAATCTTTATAATGTTCATATGCAGCCACAAAGTTCAAGATATTTGGAATTTTTAGCGTGCGATATTTATCATCTTGCTTTTTTACTCTAAAATTAAAAGGTTCAACCCAGCTCAAATCGTTAATATCAAAGGACGAAATATTATCTGGATACTCCATACTGTCTATATCCAAAAAATACTTCACAGTGTTTTTAAAATTGTACAGATTATTAAGTTTCATATTTATCCACGCTTCTTTCAATGAATTTTTACTTATTATCATTCTATAACCTAGTCTACAAATATACATTAATACTATTATTTTACCGTTTCTTACACAAACTTGTTCTGTAAATCGCGTTATTATGCAACCATTTGGTATGGGTGAGTATCAATTAATTGATGGCTTTTTGCCACCATACTATATTATGGTGGCAACCGAAGTATTGGACTGAATAGATTCTACTTTGTTAAATTTTACCTTGTTGTTATGTTACTATTTAAAGAAAAGAAACTTGAGGTTATAAGAATGAACGAACTTATCGTAGAAAAGAAAGACTTCAATCATGACCATCTCAATCATGTAAAAACTGTCCACTTAAACAACTATCCAATCGTATATATTCTTTACAATGACAAGAAAAAGCCCTCTGCCTATATAGGACAAACGGTTCAAGCTGCACGGCGTTTGAAGAATCATTTAGAAGATAAAAGGCGGAAGAACTTAAATCGTTCGATCTTAATTGGTCATGAGAAGTTTAATCAGTCGGCGACCTATAACATCGAGTCTAATCTTATAAACTTCTTTATTGCTGATAATCGCTACCAGCTGCAGAATGTGAGCCAGACGAACTCCAGGGAAATGCACGATTACTATAAGAAATGCTTTTATGATGTAAAACTTTTTCAAGAGATTTGGGAGAAGCTTAGAGAAGAGAAGGTCGTTTATGAAACTATCGAAAACCTGAGAAATAAAGATATTTACAAGTTATCTCCCTATAAAGAGCTCACATCTCAGCAGCTTGATATTAAAAATGAAATTCTTGAGTTCTGCAAAGAAAATATCAACCGTGAAGGCAACCACGTGATTGCGATTGAAGGTGACGCCGGATCAGGAAAGAGCGTTCTGTTAAGCTCTTTGTTTAACACTATTCAAGACTTAGCTCATGATAGCAGCTCCTCCCTCCACGGAACGGATAATTACCTCCTGGTGAATCATGGAGAAATGCTGAAGACTTATAAAGGGATTGCTAACAGCTTGCCTAATCTAAAGAAGAAGAGCCTCATGAAACCTACACCCTTCATTAATCAGAAGACAAAGGAAGACTCGAAGGCTGATATCGTTTTAGTAGACGAAGCTCACCTTCTCCTTACAAAGGAAGATTCCTATAATAACTTCCGGTATCAGAACCAGCTGGATGAAATTATTAAACGCAGCAAAACCACCATTGTTATTTTTGACCCGAAGCAAGTGCTGAAAATTAAAAGCTACTGGGATGATCGATTGCTTGAGGAAATTACAAATCAGTACAATGCCAAAACCGTAAAGCTGACTGATCAATTGAGGATGAACGCCAACCCTGAAACAATGAGGTGGATTGATCACTTTGTTGCGAAAGAGTTGCTTCCTTTACCACCTAAAAAGGAAGATTCAAAGTTTGAACTGAAAATTTTTGAAGAAGCTTCAGCCTTTAAAGAAGCCATTGAGTGTAAGAATGATGAAGTCGGTCTTTCACGTATCGTCTCAACATTTGATTACCTGCATAAAAAAGATAAGAAGACCTACATCGTAGACGAAGAAGGAATCAACATGCCCTGGAATAGTACTCAAGATAACATCACGTGGGCGGAATATCCCGAATCCATCAAAGAGGTCGGCTCAATCTACACTGTTCAAGGATTTGACCTAAATTATGTCGGCGTGGTCCTTGGCCCCTCTGTCAGTTATGATGAAGAAAATGATCGGCTGGTAATTGACCCTTCAAAATATAAAGACACCGGAGCGTTTTTTTCAAGAACAGACCTATCCCCGGAAAAGAACCAGGAGATAAAAGAAGAAATCATTTTGAACTCTATCAACGTTCTGATGAAGCGCGGGATCAGCGGCTTATATATATATGCTACAGATTCTACATTAAGGAAAAGATTACTGGAGTTGCAAAGCAAAGGAGAAAATCAATATGAGTGATATACAGAGTCTAATTGATTCAGTAAATAAATTCAGGGATGACCGCAACTGGCGTCAATACCATAACCCTAAGGACCTTGCCATCTCCATCTCAATAGAAGCAGCAGAGCTTCTGGAAGATTTCCAATGGATCAGCAGCGAAAAAGCACTTCATGAAAATAAAGAGAACATCCGGGAAGAAATCGCGGATGTTCTCATCTATTCGCTGATGCTTTGTTCTGATCTTGATTTGGATGTGAAGAAGATTGTTGAGGAGAAGTTGGAGAAGAATGGTGTGAAGTATCCTGTAGAAAATAAATAATCCAAATTAAACTTGGGACAGGACCACCACCTTGTCCCAGAGTACAATCTGTCTATCAGGCAGAGAGGAAACGTTGAGAACCTTGCCCCTTTTTTAAACAAATACCCTCTTTGCTGTTTTTCCTATAATATTTGTACCAATTCCATCGACTGTCCCACCAATAAAGCCTCCAACTAGAGGAACAGCTTTTCCTAAGTTAACAACACCTTTTTCTCCAAATTTCGTTACCAGCCTTATACAACTGCTTTGTTTATTGATCTAATGATTTCTACAGGTATTTTTTTAATAGCCTGTGTTGTAAGGGCTGTACCTACTTTTATGCCGGTTTGTTTTAGTATGTCCGATGCTGCTTGACCTGTTAAACATACAAATACAAATGATTTAACTTGGTCATCTTTTAAATCGTAGCCTTTCATATGGGCAATGGCTGCAATCATTCTAATTTGTACATATGTAACAGAAGCAATATTAGCCGGAATAGCTACAGGCAAAGTGATCAATCCACCTAATCCTGATAAAAAACCACTTGTTGCAGATTTTGTGTTCTGCCAGCGAATAAGGCTATTAATAGCTTTATCTATTGAATCGTGCTTCGACATAAAATTCTCAGCTAATTCATAGGCTGTATCGGTGCCTGGTATTCCATTTACAGACTTTTCATAAGCCCAATCCAACAATTTACCTACTTTGCTTTCTGTTATTTCATGATCTGACATATAAGGCTCCCCCCCAAAAAAGGATGTATAGTAATTTTATTTTAATATACAACACATAATCAGTATATAAATCACTTCAATAGAAGGAGGGGTGTCCTGAAATATTTTTTCGCATAAAGGGAAGGTGGGACAGGTTCCTTGTCTAATCTATAGTGAATTTCTTGAAGACTCAATCCTCAAATTTCACATATTCGACAGGAGCATCGGAATAATCATTTTGTCTATTATCAACTTGGGACAGTTCACCTGTCCCTTTAACTAATCAAGTTTATACTGTTCGAATTTTTGATATGACTGTTGGCCAACTAAGAATTTTAATATTGTCTTCCTTCTGTGGTAAGCAGCGTCTACAATAGAATTTTGACTAACTAAAATTAAATCAAATAACTCTTTAATCAATTTGACAAGCACATTTAATTTTTGGGATAAACCTTTAATGGGTTTGTTTTCCATACAATTATTATAAAATTGAGCTAGCTCCATTTTAGCATCCTCATTTCCATGTACGTATAGACATGAGGTATTATACTCGTCTTTAATAATATCTAAGTTAATTTCTACACTGTGTTCACTTACTAATTCTTGAGTTTTTTCCATTATACTTGCATTACTTATTGTATCTTTAGAGGTGATACCATTTATAAGTCGCAGACTTTGTTCAATGATTGACCTTAGATTAAAATAATAATATCTTGTTTCCCCTTTTTTTATTGAACTTATTAAATACATAATGTCAGAAGTTAATGCGTTTAATCTGTAATCCTCGCCATTTTGTCTAATCAAATACTTCAAAAACACAATCCTTTTTAAAATGAATCTTAGATGGTTTTTCTCTTGTTCATCTAGATTATTAAACTCAAGTTCAATAAAACTATTTATTTCTTCTTTAAGATCTACAAGTTCTGGTAATGTTATGTCAATTGTGCCCATCTTTAATTCCATCCATCCATTTACTAAAATCATTATTTGAAGAGTTTTTCATTTCATTTATATGAGCAGACTTCTCTAAGTAAATACTTACAAAGTCTAGCAACCTTTTTCTTGCAGACTCGTACTCTTTGTTTTCCATTTTATAAATATCCCTAGCTGTCCTAGCAAGTATCATTGTTCTAGATTTAATAATATATTCTTTATAAGTAAGATTATAAACGGCGTCTAAAAAAGGAATTATATCCTCATTTTTTAAAAAAATAGAGGTATTCAAGATAAGTTCTGTTGTGATACCTATCAGCTTATACTTGGGAACATTCTTGGACTTTAGCTCGCTTCTATAATAGTTTAGCTTACTATTCATTCATCACTAACTCCTTGTTCTATTCTATCTATAAGCTCTGCACAAATATCTTCTAAATCTTCTCTAGATTTCTTATACCTAGTCGGAATTGGGCCTTGCTTTCCTACTTGAATATCCTTTACATTACTAGTATAAGAGGTAAATATATATATTTGTTGAACTTCTTCTTTTGCTTCAAAACTATCCTTCATCTCTTGTTGCTTTTGGGTCAATTCATCATCAAGAATAGTGTAAATTAAACCTAAACATTCTAAATTGATATCCTCTTCTCCTGTTAAATTTCCAATTGCCTTTTGTAATGATGATATACCAATTATTGAATACCTATCAATTCGGTTTGGAATTAGGTAATAGTCTGATGCAAATAAGGCACTATCTGTATATATCGTTAACGTTGGTGGACAATCAATAATTATCAAATCGTAAATTTCTCTAAGACTATTATCTTTTATGAATCTTTTCAGTCTCTTAATATGTGTATAATCACTTGATTTATTTGCTAGAACTAGACTTAAGTCACCACAAACTATATGTAAATTACTTGAAAGTTGTATAATCATTTCCTCAGGAGAAGGAGATTGATATTGTTGAGAGAATTGTACTTGAGGCTTAAATAACTTATTAATTGTTTTCTCCACTGGCAAAATATCTTTAAAATAATCACCCTCGTAATAACTATCTAATAAAGCTTGTGTTGCATTAAATTGTGGATCAGCATCAATTATTAATACTTTTAAATTAGTATCCCCTCTATAATGCGCTAAGAAGTCAGCAACTCCAACGCTTAGAGTTGTTTTGCCCACTCCACCTTTCATATTTATAAAAGACACGATTTTTCCATTTTTCCCTCTTTTTTCGAACGGTAATTCTATTTGTTGATACATTAATTCATCCTCCAATGGTCACAAAATTCAAAGTAATTATCTCATAAATCAAACTTTTTCAAAACATATAAATTGTAATTAAGATACAGGCCTAGTCCTAATGAGACCTTATTTGTGAATAAAATTGTAGTATATTGTTTGGTTAATAATTTTAGATAAGGTAGGTAGCCATTACATTTCAAAAAGTTGATAATGTCACATCTGCCCTATTCTTGAATTTAGTTGCAATCAACCTTATGTATTTCCCAGTTACGCTAATTTGATAATTAAGTAGGAACTAGTTCATACTTAGCAGTATATTTTCGTGAGTTATCTTGTAGAAGTGTTCACGAATAAAAATAGGATTTTTCCAGAGCCTACTCAACAACTGCCTTTGTTTATTCTCGGCCAATATAAAGAAATAAGAATAAATGTTTCCCTATCCTGATCCACTACATGGTAAGATATTCATATTATTTTAGAAAGGAGGAAGATAAAAATGAATAAAGCCGTGTTTTTAAAAGATTTTCTAATTAATAATATTGAACATTTAGAGACTAGCTCTTCTTCAGGTACACACGCTATATACCCAACATTCGATTTACACCCCAGGGATTTCTTGAAATTCGCAAAAAATGAACTAGAAAACTTCACTCAAAAGAAAGATAAATTAATTCATATTATCAATTGTCTCTCGCATCTAAAAAGAGCACTAGATTGTCAGCTTGACTCCTTCTTTCACCACTTTGGTTTGTATTCAATAGTAAGAAAGAACAACCTAAAGTTTGATAAGAAAATGGATTTTTTAAAGGACATAGGTGTAATTGAATCAGCATCACTTTCAAGACTAAACAGAATAAGAAACAAAATGGAACATGACTACAAAATTCCAGATATTCAAGAGATTGAAGTTTATTATGATTTAGTAGTAGCTTTTATCTCAGTAATAGAATCAACAATAACCATGTTTCTTTCTAATTATCATGTACAAATTGGGTCAAATAATGAGAATTCCTTTAGATTTTTCGATCTAGAATACAAATTTAATGACGGACCTAAAATTACTTTTTATATTGTTTATCAAGATAAGAAGAAATTCAACTTAGAGGTTAATGTAACCGAAAGAAAAGAATTTGTATATTTCTTGAGAGCATTAATTTTCATGTCAAAATTAGAATATATGAGACATGAAACTATCATTGAACACCTTAGTTCTGAGTAATTTAATGTTACAGCCACATCCCAATATTCGTCGAATGCTAATAAATAAAAAAGGCCTGACCCCCAACAAGTAAATACGTTCGTGTACTGGGGATCAGGCCTTATTTTCATCTGCCAATCATCAACCAGCACTCTTCATTTGCACTTTCGTACGCACTGATCTTTTCGCACTAAGCCGAAAATACGTAACCGTAAGCGCAAGAACAAGAACGGTACCTTTTACAATTTCAAATGCGTAGTATGGTAAATTCAGCATGGTCAGCCCATTGAGGAGCACTCCTATTAAAGCTGCTCCGAAGAAAGTTCCTAATGCATTGGGTTTTCCCGCTCCAAGAACGGAGAATCCGACGAAGACAGCGGCTACAGCCTCCATCAGCAAGGAAGCCCCTGAATCTATTTGTCCCGAGCCAACCCTCGCTGTAAAAAGAATTCCTGCCAGCGATGCAAATATGCCGGAAACGACATAAGCAAGGGTTTTCACCTTTTTTACGTTAATTCCTGACAGCCGGGCTGCTTCTGCATTCCCCCCGGTCATGTACAGGATTCTTCCCCACCGGGTTTTATTCAATATCACGTAAACAGCAGCCACCAATACCAGCATTAAGATTACAGGTACAGGAATTCCCCATAGCCTTCCCTGCCCGATCCAAAGGAAGCTTTGATAGAACTCCCCGGGTGCCTTTCCTCCTGTTGTCAGTTCCATGTGGCTGTAGATAGAATATCCCTCCGTGTATGTGCGGTGCAGCCCGGAAATGATATACATGACCCCTAAGGTTGCCAGCAGATCGGGTATTTTAATTTTTACAATAAGAAGGGAGTTAAAGAGCCCCACCGCAGCGCCCGCCAAAATCGGGAGGATCAGGACTGCCCAAAGCGGGAGCTGAAACCATACCATCAAAGAAGCGGTTATGACCGTCGCAAGGGACATTGTGGATCCTACCGATAAATCAAATCCGTCCACTATCAGGGTGAATGTCACTCCTAGAGCGAGCAGGGTGACAATGGAAATGGAACGCAGAATATCGGATATATTACTGTAAGAAAAAAATGCCGGGTTCACGATGCTGAAATAAATCAAAATCAGCGCCATCAATAGGATGGCACCATATTTATATACAAACTGAAACACTTGGCTGCTCATCGTTTTCCTCCTTTCCCCCGCTCGCATAAAGCAGGATTTTTTCTTGTGAGGCCTCTTCTCTTGAAAATTCTTTTACAATCATCCCGTCATACATCACTAAGATCCGGTCTGAGACAGTCAGGATTTCTGAGATTTCACTCGTTAGATAGAGAATGCCCTTCCCCTCGTCCGCCAGGCTTTGGATAAGGTCGAAGATTTCCTTCTTTGCACCAATGTCCACGCCTTTGGTCGGTTCATCGAAGAGATAGAGGTCACTGTCTGCTCCAATCCATTTTCCGATCGCCACCTTCTGCTGGTTTCCGCCGCTTAAATGAAGAACCGGGTCAGTGCTTCCGCCTGTTTTAACACCCAGGTTTTTAATGATTTTTTCCGCATGGAGTTTTTCCGATTTTCTATTCATGAAAAGGAAAGAGGAAAACGATTTTAGATGCGGGAAAGAGAGGTTATGTTGGATCGACTCATTGATAAACAATCCCTCTTTCCTCCTTTCTTCCGGGATTAAAACCACACCGGCACGTATCGCATCCGCCGGACTTTTAAAGGGACCCCTTTTCCCATTCATCGTTATTTCACCTGATTCTGTCTTCGTAAGGCCGAACAGTATTCGTGACAGCTCTGTCTTTCCTGCTCCCACCAGCCCTGCGACTCCTACGATTTCTCCTCTTGAAACCGAAAGACTGACATTTTTCACTAACCCGCCATCACTTATCCCATCGACTTCTAACAGTTTCTTCCCAGGTACCGTTTTTTGTTTTTCTGTGATTACAAGGTCTTTGCCAAGCATGGCTTCCACAATTTGCTTATGAGAAGCTTCCCTTGTTTTTACCGTCGCAATGGTTGCACCGTCTCTCATGACGGTAATGCGGTCACTGATTTCAAATACTTCCGGCAGCCGGTGGGAAATGAAGATGATGCCCACCCCTCTAGTCTTCAGCTTTCTCACCATGTTAAAAAGGTACTTTGTTTCCTCGATCGACAGCGGGGCCGTCGGTTCATCCAGAATGATGATGCCGGCTTCTTTGACCAACCCTCTGGCTATCAGCACCATTTGCTTTTGAGCGAGTGTCAATTGGGAGACATATTGGTCTACGAGTATTCCTTCTTCATTTAGGAGCGCCAGAATTTCTTCCGCTTTTCGTCTCTGCTTCTTTTTTGAGATGAAAAAGCCGCTTTCTCCGGCAAAGAAATCAAGCAGGATATTTTCCGCGACTGTAAGCTGCGGCACTAATGCCGTATCCACCTCCTGGTACACACAGTGGATGCCCAGATCCTTAGCTTCTTTAGGAGAATGGATGCTGACTGGCTTTCCATCAAGATAAATATCTCCTTCATCATGGCTGTAAGCACCTGACAAAATCTTGATAAGCGTACTCTTTCCTGCACCATTGGCTCCCAGTAAAGCATGTACTTCACCAGAGGCCAAATGCAGTCCAGCTCCCTTCAACGCTCTTACTGCACCAAAGCTCTTAGAGATATTTCTCATTTCAAGAAGTGATGCACCCATCACGTTTCCTCCTTTCAAAGGAAAACATCAGGCGGCCTTTCATCCCGGCAGCCTAATGTCGTCCATATATTATTTGCCATCTTCCAATTCCTTCAGCGTTTCGGTATATCCCTGGTCGCTGTTGCCCCAGCCTTCCACATACTCATTCAGCTCCGCAGTTGTGATTGGCTCTTCCGGCAGGTCATCTTTTGAAACGAACACCGGTGTTAATTTAACATTGTCTGGAGTCTCTTCTCCGGATAATTTTTGATAAGCATAGCGAACCTGAATTCTGCCAATATCCTTAGGATCAACGGCTGCAGTTGCCACCCAAGGAGAATTTTTGTCCTGAATCATTTGCAGATCTTCATCACTCATATCGATTCCGTACACTTTGATATCTGTCCGGCCGGCCTGCTGGATAGCACGAACGGCTCCTTTGGCAAATTCATCCCATGCTGCCCAAACCGCTGTAATCTGCCCTTCCTCCGGATACTGCTTCAGAATCGCTTCCATTTGTGATTGTGTATCCAAAGCCGTATTCTGCGTTGCTGCTCCAAATGCAGCAACTTCTTCAATCCCCGTGTTCTCTTCAAGGAATTCCTTATAGGCGACTTGTCTTCGCTCCATCGGGGCAAAGCCGGCGACCCAGATTTTTACGATATTTGCGTTTCCATTTGAGTCCTCAACCAGCTTCTCAAGAGTGCTCTCGGCCATCTGCTGATCACCCTGTTCAAGCACGGTTACACCAGGTTCACTTATCTCAGCGTCAAAGGCAACGACTGGAATTTCTTTCTCAATTGCTTTTTTTACTCCGGCCGCCAATGCTTCTTTCGTGCCATGGTCTATTAGAATCGCATCAAATTCCTGGTTGATCGCTGCGTCCAGGTTGGAAGACATTTTAGCCAGGTCCCCATCAGAAGTAAATACTGTCGTCGTTCCACCGAATTTCGTCACCTGCTCCTTTACACCGTCAATATATTGAGCAGAAAACGTACCAAGATTTTGCTGCATAATTAAAGCGACTTTTTTATTGGCAAGCTGGTTATCACTATTGGTTTCATTGGCTGCCGCCTCTCCTTCGGTGGTGACGCCTGTCTTTGGCTGGCACCCGGCTATAAGCAGGGCAACTATAATCATACTCAGTAAAAAGCTCCACGTTTTATTCATCATTTTCTCTCTCCTTTAGTGTTTTTTTTAATGCTTTTGCTTTGAATTTATTGCTGCTGGCCTGCCTATCACTCCTTTTTAGATATAAAAAAGCCTCTTTCTCCATAGAGAAAGAGGCTGAAGATTATGTATCAAATCTCCATACCTCTTATCTCCCAGAAAAGAATATCTTTTCTGTTGGAATTAGCACCGTGCCTTAAGGTATTTACATACCGGCGCAAAACTTGCTAGCGCCCCGTTTCACAACGGAATTACGGTCGGTTGCTGGGCTTCATCGGGCCAAATCCCTCCGCCTGCTCTCGATAAGAGTTGAAAGCTTGCTTTTCAATTTTAATTACCTGTGCTGAATATTATCATCAAAATTAAATGTGCGCAATATGTTTTTTGAATTTTTAATTATTTTTATGTCACAGTGACGTTCCACATTTGCCGATAATATAAAGGGGCCTTACCTCCGATACGTTAATACGTTAGTGTGCTGGAGGGTCAGGCCCTGAACCCGTATTTGCTTAGCATAAAATTTCAAATTATATTACATTTCCAACTTTTTTACAATAAAATTGTTGTGTTTTTTTGATTATTAGTTATAATAAAGGTGAAAATAATTATTAAGAAAGAAATGAGCTTGTTCTTTTCGAAGGCTTACGTGCCACGTAGGCTACTTAGTAGAAAAGAGGGGGCTCATTTCTTATATTTACTTACATAATCTGTGTTCAGCTTACGAGTAGAAGGCTGGAACTTCCAATGCCTGTAAGGGTGATCCCAGTAACTAGATATGCCCTCACCCTTACCAGTCGTTTCGCCTATATTGAAATTCGGATAAATATCTCTTATGCGAGCATTTATGTGCTTATATAGCTTTTCTTTGGCGATAGTTCTTTTCCCTCGAACCCTCTGCCCTTCTGGTTTTACCTTGTGTTTTTCATTCAACCTAAACTCCATGGCCCCTAGAACGATATCCAAACACTGCAGAATTACATGCTTATGTGAAACAGCTTCTGCAATGTCTTCTTTACTTTTGAAAACTAACTTTGCTTCTCTAAATTCTTCTCCATATTGTAAGGAATGAATATAATCAATAAATTCTTTATTTTTTTGTTTGGTATCAGGGAGCTGATCAAAGAAAATGTATAAAGAAATCAGATTACTAGTATTATTTGAATACTTAAGGCCAAATGCATGTTTGAAAAATTGATAATATAATAAAAAATACTCTTTATCCCTTTGTTCCTTAGACAAGTTTGTGGCCAGGTATCTATTATGAGTGAACATAATTCTAATCTTCACTAAATCGTTTTGAATAAAATCAAAGAAACAATCCATTAATTACACATACTTCTCCAAATAATTAGGAGTGACTTTTTGCCATTTCACTTCACCTAACAGATTCAGGGAAACTTTTTTATCTTCAAGTGTATTTTTCACAATATGGAAATCAGTTGAACGGACAAGAGCACCACCATAAAAATTTCCGTAAAATTTCCCAGTTTTCTCGGATTCATCACAATAAATTATATACTGCATATACTCACCTTAAAGTTTTGAATTATTAATCTATTATAACAAATGAACACCCCTAACTGTAATATTAAGGATGTCCAATCGTTTTAAAGATACTATAAATCTATTGATTTAATGTCACAGTGACTTCCCGACATTTGTCGATAAATATAGCCGATGCGTTAATACGGTAGAAGCAAAGACACTTAGATATTTCTGGAAACCTGCTAAAATAGAATCACATCACTAAACAGAAACGAGGGATACAAAATGACTTCACTCGCCTTTGACCACCTTGTCCACTTTTCATCTAACCCTGCATCCGCGAAAAATAAAATGCTGCAGCACGGCATCCAGGCTATTGAGGGTGGGAAGCATGAAAACTGGGGGACTCATAACACGCTTGCATATTTTGGTTTGAGTTATATCGAATGGCTCGGAATTCAGGATCGGTCTGTTTCCATACAGGTTGACGATAACCCGCTGATTCAACAGCTTGTGGCTGAGCTGCCTTTGGGTGACCACCCGGGGAGGATCGCACTCAGGACGAATAACATGGATCAACTTGCTGCCGAACTTAAAGAAAAAGGTCTTAAACTCCATGGCCCTGTTAAAGGTTCGCGGTTAACGGACAGTGGAGAACTTCTGCAATGGTCCATGCTGTTTATCGCAGAGGAGCATCCAACACTTCCCCTTCCCTTCTTCATCCAATGGGGAGAAGGTGATGCGGTTAGGAGAGAGAAACTGAAGGTACACTCCAGCCATCCAGCCGGCTCTCCTCAAATAAAGGATGTGTATTTTGCAGTTGAAGATTTGGATGATACAATTTTCAGCTGGTCTTCCCTTTTCGATCTGCAAATCGGAGAGACGTACATAAATGAGGAATGGGGTGCAAAATGCCAGCGCCTTTACTTGCCGCACGGAAACCTGTTGTTTTGTACTCCTGTTGAGGATGGCGTGGTTAAGGATTTTCTCCAGGCGTTTGGCGAAAAACCTTTTGGCCTGCAGCTTGAAAACGGCCGCCAAGACCAGTCCATTCTTTTACAGGGAGGAATGTATGAGATTACTAAAGAATGATTAGAGGGGGTCAAGAAGTCTGATTTCCTCAAAAATCCTTCAGGCTATTTCTGTATCTTCTAAAAACTGAGGTGCTTACCAACGTTATGACTGACTATATTGTTTTGGAAAAAGAAGAGATTATCTACTATGTCTACAATCTGAACTGGTTACTTCCTGAGGAACAGCAGGAAGTAGCAAAGAAGGTTCTTTTTCAATTGCCTCCTGATCAGGTGGATTTGCTGATTCCCACGTACGGAAAAGAATGCTGGGAAAATGGTGTGTCCCTATTAAGAACTATGGGCTACCCGCGAAACAAACAGGCATTACCCAAATTAGTCCGCTTATTACAGGACCGGAACTGGCCAGGTGCCATGGAAGCAATAGCAACTTTCAGGGATGTAGGTAAGGATATCAGCACTCCCTATATTGAGAAAGAATGCGAAGAAGCTGTCAACTGTGGAGATGATGACTGGTTGGAGCACCTCTATTATGCATGTGAGAGTTTGAATATATCTAAAGAGGATTTCAGTAATCCGGTTACTTTTGAAAAAATGAGAATAGCGGCAGAATAAAAGGGCCTGACCTGCGGTACGTTAATGCGTTAGTGTGATGGTGGTCAGGCCACGATTTCTACATACCTCATCAATTCAAAACACTAGAACTACTGCAGCATCAAATACACAACATCATTACAGAATTACTTGCCCCTATCATTCAAAGCCAGGGAAAAGTTTTGACTACCAATATGAATACGGCTTAAATAATAATGAAGCAAGTAGAATAGTAATAAGGCGGTATATATATAAAAAATATTATCGACCCACTCGCAAAAGAATTTACAATGCACGCAATCAAATTTGAGGAAACACAAAAAAGTGGTAAATATAAGGATGGAAAGTATTCCTCTGAAAGGATAATTGAAATCGGAGACATGATGAAGAGGGATCACCAACTAGCTAAAGATTTAATAGATCAATTACTTAAAAGCGAACTCCCTAGTGTTTTATCAAGCACTTGTGTTTATGCCTTATTAGTTGACTATAGAACACAAGAAGCATTAGAGACATTAAAGGAAATCGCAAATGGTGATAATGGAATTACAAGTGTTTCAGCAGAAGTTACAATAGTACTTTTTAATTCAGGAGAATTATTTGAATTACACGGCATTGAAAGATATGAAAAATAAGAACATGAAAGTCGGGTCCTGACCCCCAGTACGTTACTGTGCTGGGGACTGAGATTCCCCCTAAAAAACAGTAGAAATAGCCGCTAGACTTCGTTTGAAAATGTCGGCTAAAGAAACTCCATCCATTTTACTGATTCTGTAAAATACAAATCTTCCTTGTTAAAGTAATCACTCATCTTATTATCACCATTCCACAAAGCTCTTCCTTCGTTCGTATTAGAGATAAAATATTCTTTATCCATATAAATAAATTCTATTTCTCTTCCCTGTTCCAAATAAATCAGTAAGTGTTGAAAGCTGATGGTTCCACCCGCTGGGACATCCCGGAAATCTTCTTGATTTCTCATTTATATCTCTCCTTTCCTACTATCAACTCGATACAGGGGCCAGACTACCGTAAGTTAATACATTAGTGTTCTGGTTTCTTCCTCTGTCCAAATAGAATCCGAAATCCCCCTAAGCTTAATATGATGGAAAGACGGGGCCTGACCCCCGGTACGTTAATGCGTTAGTGTACTGGAGGTCAGGCCCTGATCTCCCTTTGCGATACTCTATAGACTAATAAGGATTGATATCTATTTCGTTTTATCTCTTATAGCCTTGTCCATTATTTTATCTGTGATTTTTGGCGTTATAGCTTTCATTAAAAAGACAGAAAAAAATATACTTGCTGGAATAGCCATTTATATCGCCCTTTTCAGTGCGGGGATTGGAAAGACAGTGCCTGACCCCCGTTACATTAATATGTTAGTGTAGCGGGGGTCAGGCACTAATTTTAATGAAAAAGGAACATTTCTGAAGAAATGCCCCTCACCCATTATTCAAGACTATTCACTTTTTCCTTTTCAATAATATCCCTTACTACATCATCAATCGTCACATGTCCCAGTGCTTTCTCCAATGCTGTCTGGGCTATAGTGAAAAGCGGACCAATCGTATCCTGAATATTCCTTCCAACCGGGCATTTAGGATTGGGATTTTCATGAATACTGAATAATTCCTGGTCCTCGACAACATTAACTGCCTTATACACATCCAACAGGGTAATGTCCGTTAATTCCCTGGCCGGCACGGCACCGGCCACACCCGGTCTTACCTTTATTAATCCGGAATTTTTAAGCATCCCCATGATCTTTCTGATGAAAGCGGGATTCGTCCCGACGCTTCCCGCCAGATATTCAGATGAACTTACCCCGTTCTTATTGTATTCCAACAGGCTTAGTATATGAATTCCCACAGCGAATCGGCTGCTGATTGACATCCTTGGTACCTCCCTAACATGTAGGACTAACATTTTTACCATGTAATCCATTGGGTTACAAGTTTATTATACTCATCTCCGGTTCAGAACAAAAGTGCAAGCGCCTTGATCAGCCCCCACAGGCATAAGACAAGTGGGTGGGAAGGTTGTTCTTTACCCTTCTTGACGGATCGGCTAATGACCCAAGGGGGCTAGGAGCTGGATGCTGACATAAATCATAATTTCCTTAGCAAAAATTAAAATCGAAAGTGCAAGCTGTTGACAGATAACCAACCTGTATCTATAATAATTACATGTAATCGAAATAATTACAACTAAACCATACTGGAGGTTATTTTATGAAACTATTAGTTACAGGAGCAACAGGAAAATTAGGTTCAAAAGTGGTGGAGTCCTTATTGAAAACCGTTCCAGCAGATAGGCTGGCTGTCAGTGTCCGCAACCCGGAGAAAGCGGAAAGCCTCCGTTCCCGCGGGGTAGATGTCCGTCATGGAGATTTTGATCATCCAGAAACATTGGATACTGCCTTTGCCGGTATAGACCGCCTATTGATTATTTCTGCCGATGGTGATAACGATACAAGAATCCGCCAGCACAGCAATGCCGTCAAGGCTGCCGAACGTGCCGGTGTCAAATTCATCGCCTATACCAGCATTGCCAATGCTTCGGAAAGCGACAACTTGATGGCCCCTCCTCATGTTGCAACGGAAGCTGCTATCAAGGAAACAGGAATTTCTTATTCTTTCTTGCGGAACAATTGGTATTTGGAAAATGAAACAGGGAGCATAGAAGGTGTTTTGGCTGGTGCTCCATGGGTTACTTCAGCAGGATCAGGAAAAACCGGCTGGGCATTGCAGCAGGATTATGCCGAAGCTGCAGCGTCTGTCCTTGCAGGAGAGGGACATGAAAATACCATATATGAGCTTTCCGGTCCGCTTTACACCCAAGAGGAATTGGTTTCTGCTCTTGGAGACGTGTTAGAAAGAGACGTGCACGTCGAGCAAGTCACGGAAGAAAAGTATGGTGAAATCATGAAAGGGCTGGGTCTACCTGACTTTGTAGTCTCTATTGTAGTGGGAATACAAGAAAGCATCCGCAACGGATCCCTAGCAGTGGAAAGCGAAGATTTCGAAAAAGTCCTTGGTCGTCCCGTTACACCGTTAAATGAAGGATTAAAACAAATAGTTGATGCTGTAAATCAAACGAAAGAACAATAAATGAACTGGCATTTTGATATGTGAGGTTGAAGACGAAGTCTATTAAACTAGGCTTCGTCTTCTTGATATTGTTTTAGAAATATTGTTCTCCTGCGATTTCCCTCCCTGTTTAAGCACACAAGACTGTAGAGATTTGTATACATAACAGTACCTAAAAAGACAGGGCTTCCCCCCAGCTATTACGTTAGTTACCGGTGGTCAGGCCCGGATTTTGTAATACTACCAGGGGGTGCGGCTCTTTTATATGTGTTATTTGAACATCTGCTTACAAGTAATTTCACGAATAAAAATATTGTTAATGGTAAACCTTTTTATATAAAGATTAGGAGGGGTACTTGAATTGGAACCGATTAATCACCAAACTAAAATTAATGCGGCTGAATATGCATCTATTTGGTCACAATATATTAATGACAGTTTATCCCATTGTGTTCTGCGCTATTTGTTAAATGATACTAAGGACGAAAATATTCGTAATTTACTTCAATTCGCCCTGGAATTATCAGAAACCCATCTAAAAAAAACAAAGCAATTTTTAAATCAAGAAAACCTTCCTATTCCAATAGGTTTTACAGATCAAGACGTTACAATAGATGCGCCCAGCTTATTTACTGATACATTTAAGATTGTTTATTTGCATATTATGGCGATTCACGGATTAACAAGATATGCCGGGGCCACTAGTGTCAGTATTCGAGAGGACATTAGAAAATACTTTATTGAATGTACTTCTCAAACATTGGATCTGTATGATAGGGTAACTAATGTTTCCTTGCAAAAGGGGATTATTAATAAACCTCCTAGTTTAAACAATCAACAAACGATAGAGTTTGAAAAGAAGCAAACTTATTTAACTGGTTGGTTCGGGAAACGCAGACCCATTAATGCAATCGAAATCAGTGGTGTACACCTTAATATGCAGAAGACAATGATGAAAATGGTTCTGGAGTTAGGTTTCAGTCAAGTTTGTCAGTCTAAAGAGTTACGAGACTATATGGAACGAGCTCGGAAGATTTGTATAAAACACTTTGATATTCTTGGCTCTATGTTAAAAGAGGATAATTTACACGTTTCAAAGAGTTTTGATTCAGAAGTAACAGATTCAAAAGTTCCACCATTTTCGGATAAACTCATGCTCTTCCATATAGTAACACTGCTTTCTGCTGCATTGGGTTACTATAGTGAAGCGTTATCAATGAGCCAAAGAAGAGACTTGTCTGCAGATTATGCACGAATGAGTACAGAAATATCCTTAGTTGCCGAAGATGGAATAAATCTTTTAATAGAAAAAGGATGGATGGAACAACCTCCGACTGCTGCGGATCACGAAGGCTTGGCAAAAGATAAATAAATGCACGAGAATTTAAGGAAGGCTGGAACAAAACCTTAATAAAAGGCTCTCTTCACAAAGATTGCGGATGAGTAAAAAGAATGGATTTCCGCTCAGGAAAAGCGGTAAATAACCTGAAAAGGAACCTGTTTTAATAGAGTTAAATAAAATGAAAAAACCGCATGAAGTCAAGTATATAACCTTGATCTCATGCGGTTTTATTTTCGATTATTTTAACTTACATCGACTAGTTTTCAACTTATGTCCCAGCCTTTTTCTATGCTTAAGAAATTATCCTCTATGGATAACTTATAGCTTTGTTATCCACGTCCAGCTTCAGCGCCTGAGGGTCCGTACCCACTGGAACGGACTTAGCACCTCGGGGTCAAATAACCCAAAGAGAATAAAAGGAAAGACCGCCTTTTTTTCTCTTTGGAACATTTGCCTGTCGGGGCTGACCAAGGCGCTTGCGCTTTTGTTCAGTCCAGCTTCAGCGCCTAGCCCCTCGGGGTCAAATAACCCAAAGAGAATAAAAGGAAAGACCGCCTTTTTTTCTCTTTGGAACATTTGCCTGTCGGGGCTGACCAAGGCGCTTGCGCTTTTGTTCTTTAAAGTCAGTATTGTTACCGATTGATTAAGCTCTTATGGATTATTAGATTGACAATAGAATAATCACATGGAAAGTTCATCATACTATACATAGTTATAAAGGACTTAAGGGTTTGAGGTGAATTGCATGTTTTTCAAAAAACGGTCAGCAGGAAATAAAAAGAAAGCACAAGCAAAAAATTCTCAAGCCACCAGCTATTCAAGTATTGAAGAATTGTTTGCTAAAACGAAAGAGTCTCATGATTTTCATCAACTTCCGGTAACCGACATAAAGGGATATTTAATCATTTCCTATTATGGTACTCTTGTCGATCATCTCCGACTGGAAGAGAAAGTTCTGTGTGTCTTCAGGTCTCCAAATTTTCATCCTGAAAAACTAAATGATATAGATGATATAAAAAAGATCATTCCGATTGAAGATATAGTTATTACAGAAGATATGAACGAGATTGAAACTAAAATCCTTAAAGGATATGTCGTTCTGCAGATTAGAGAAAAAGATCAAAAATGCGCCTTAATTAATATGGCTGATACAAAGGCTGGGATGCGCGAGGAAAACAACGTTGAAAATGAATACAGTGTGATCGGGCCAAGAATTGGGTTTGTTGAAAATATTGTAACCAATATTAATTTGCTAAGGCAGAATATAAATACTCCTAATTTAATTTTCAAAGAAATTCATATTGGTTCTTATTCACACACCAAAGTAGTCATCGCCTATATTGACGGGGTTACCAACGATCAATATATTCAAACAATGACTCAACGTTTACAAGATATAAATTTTGATGTGGTATTTGATTCATCTCAACTTCATCAAATAATAGAAGATAATTCTTTAACACCATTTCCGCTTTTTTTATCCACCGAACGCATAGACAAGGCTGCATTCGCTTTGATAAAAGGACAAGTGGTGGTATTTAATCATGGTTCATCTTATGCAATTACAGGGCCCTCTACCTTGCTTGATTTTTTTTCATCTCCTGAGGACTACTATCTGCCTTGGCTTCTTGGTTCTTTTTTTCGCTTAATACGTGTTTTCAGTGTTCTTTTCTCAATTTTTGCTACTCCTACTTACGTAGCCATATTAACCTTCCATTATGAAATCATACCTAGAATTATGCTAAATACCCTTGGCTTTTCACGTCATAATGTACCATTTCCTCCGGTATTGGAAGTACTATTTTTGGAACTTACAATTGAACTTCTGCGAGAGGCCGGAGCCCGACTGCCAACGAAAGTAGGTCAAACTCTGGGTATAGTCGGCGGTATCGTTATCGGTCAAGCATCCGTTGAGGCAGCTCTTACCAGCAATGTACTTCTTATTATGGTTGCATTAGCAGCATTAGCCTCCTTTACGACTCCTAATTATAAAATGTCGAATACGATTCGGTTTTTGCGTTTTCCTTTAATTTTATTTGCTTCTATATGGGGCATGCTGGGTATTGTTGTAGGAATCTGTTTTATACTAGTACACCTTACCCGGTTAGAATCATTAGGCGCACCTTATACAGTTCCCCTCTATCCATTCAGGCCAAAAGATTTTGGGGATACCTTTTTCCGTTTATCTTTCAGTAAAACAAATAAAAGACCAAGCTATTTACGTCCTAAATCAATTCTGAGATATCAACCGCATACCGAGAAAAAAAAGAAAAACGATTTTGATGAATAGCAGTTGAGGTGAAGCACATGCAGCGAATTTTTCTTTTTATGGTTAGTATCACAGTTTTCCTAGCAGGGTGTACCAATCAAAGAATCATTGATCGTGTTCAAATTATTCAAGTTCTTGGATACGATATTCATGATGATAAGGTCAAAGGAACTGTGATCTATCCTACTTATGAAGAACCAGGGAAAACAGCATTGCATACCCTGGACGCCGAAGCGGATACTTTTGATTATGTTCTAGAAAATATGAATACCAAATCACCGCACCCCATCGATACAGGCCAATTGCGTACAGTATTATTCAGCAAGGATTTTGCCGAACAGGGACTTAAGCCGGTAATTCAGTTTATGAGCAAGGATCCAATAGTGGGAAGCAGAATGCAGCTAGGCATCACGGAACCAACGGCAGAAAACATCATTCAATTAAGTGTAGACCAAAAAGTTCCCTCCCACTTATACGATAAGATTAATCATAATATAAAGCATGGAAGTTTGCCGAAAATGAACCTCCATGTATTTTTGACAGATTTTTATAGTGAAGGAAAGGATCCGCTTTTACCTTACTTCATTGTAGAGGATGGCATAGTCAAAATTGATGGGCTGGCTATATTCAAAAAAAGTAAATATATCAATCATATTAATTTGAAGCAGTCCTATCTTTTAAAAATGTTAAAAGACGGAACAAAAAATGGGCAATATGAAGCCCAAGTTAAAGATGATGATAGTGAAGGTTATGTTTTTTTTAAGAAACTGGATTCGAATGTAGAATATTCCATAAATCAGATTGAACAAATCCCTGAAATATCAATTGATTTAACAGTGAAAACTCAGATAAAAAGGGTTCCTGAGTGGCTTAACTTGACCAAAAATAAAGACATCGAAAAAACAGAGAAGATTTTGGAGAAACATTTTAATAAAGAGATCCAACAGTTGATTTCACTGCTTCAAGAGTACGAAGCAGATCCCATTGGAATTGGTGATAAGATGAGGGCTTCATCGAGAAAATGGAATTATGAACGTTATCTGAGCATATACCCTGATCTTAAGACCACCGTCAATACAAATGTGAAGATCATCCAAACAGGTGCAGAAGAATAAGCTTCATTTCGAAAGGAGGGCAAAAGTGAGAACTGTCATTGATGAACGTTTTTTAGTATCTCCTTATTTCGTTTTTTTTCTGATCTATTCCAATATTATAGGCATTGGGATTATGAGCTTTCAAAGAGAAATTGCCAGGGATGCTGGTTACGATGCCTGGATATCAGTAATCCTAACCGGATTAAGCATACATATATTACTTTGGATGATGTACCGGATACTCAAAATTGCAAATGATGATGTCATATATATAAACCGATTTTGCTTTGGGAAGTGGATTGGAGGATTAATTAATATTTGTTTCATCCTCTACTTTTTTGTATTGGCACTGATTGTTTTCCGTGTATATATTGAAGTGGTACAAGTTTGGATGTTTCCTCTAATGAAGACATGGCAGATCAGCTTCATATTCCTCATCTTGCTATATTATATTATTTCAGGAGGGTTTCGTGTAATTACCGGAATTTGTTTCTGGGGAACGATTATCCCTTTTATGATTTTGACCCCAATTAGTTCATTTGCCTTGGAATTTGCAGACATTAATCGTTTATTACCGATTTTTAATCATTCTTTAACAGAAATAGCAGGGTCGTCTAAATCGATGGTTTTTCAATTTCTTGGGATTGAAACTTTATTCATGTTTTATCCTTTTCTAAAGAATCCTGAAAAATCACAAAGATGGGCTCATTTTGGACTTCTGTTCACAATAATTTTTTATCTTTTTGTTACAATCATAACATTTTTGTACTTTAGTGAGCCACATCTTAAACATACCATTTGGCCCTCAATCACACTAATGAAAATAGCAGAGATTCCTATAATTGAAAGGTTCGAATATATTGTAGTTTCATTTTGGTTTCTTTTGGTTCTGCCTAATATCAGTGTTAAATTATGGGCAGCCTGCCGCGGGGTTAAAAAGATGATAAATATCAAACAGCGTACAATCTTGTTCATTTTTCTGCTTTTGTTTTTACTTTTTTCTAATCTTTTAGAGGACTTTAAACAAATAGAACAAATACAGGATATTTGTTCAAAGATTGGTTTCTCTCTTTTATATTTTTATATCCCTTTTCTCTTCGTGGTCATACAAGTGAAACATAAACTGTCGAAATATCGTGATATGTCATAAAACTCGTTGGTCTATTATTTATACAGATCATTGGCTCACGTCCTGATACAAAGTTATCACACGTGAAACAAACGTTTGGAGGTAATGTGAACTTTGGCGGAAATCTTACCCTAGTTCAATAAACGTGAATCTAAATGGAAAAACTGAGGATATCAAGGTAATAAAAATATACTCAACGGAAATGAACTGATGCAGCTTCAACAAGAAATTGAAACTGAATTAGAAATGAAAACTACGGATCACATAAAAAAATGCAAGAGCTGAAGGTGGATCCTCTTCAATTTTGTGACACACAACCCTTAGCCCCTTTTCCAAACCCATCAGCGAAAAGGTATGGTTAGCCGCTTGGGGGAAATTGAAAGAGGTTGACCCCCTTGGCCGGAGTCAACCTTAGATTACCATTTAAAATTACCTATTCTACTCTTTTTTTACTAAAGGATCCAAACCAGCAGTTTCCATATAATCTTTTCCCCAGTTATACATAGCATCGAGAATCGGCATCAAGCTTCTTCCTTGTTCAGTAAGCGAGTATTCTACTTTTGGAGGAACAACGGGATAGACTTCACGATTTACAATCAAGTCTTCTTCCAGTTCTCGCAATTGATTAACTAGCATTCTCTGCGTAATCCCTGGAATAAGAGCTTTCAATTCACCAAATCGCTTCGTTCCCTCTTTTCCTAGATGCCATAGTATAAGCATCTTCCATTTACCACCAATAACGGAAAGAGTTAATTCTTTTTCACAATTAAACATCTTTTCCTGCATTCGCGACATTTCACATCACCTCAATAGTTATTATACCCACAGTATACTTTTTTCACTATCTAAAATAAATGCATGTACTCACAATATCCTTTTATACAATCTATATTACAAGGAACATATCATTCTATTCTGCTGTTCAAGGAATGAGTTATAGAATGATGGAACAATTTTCAAGTCAAAAATATTACATTAAATGAGGTACCTCAGGTGATGATTTAATCAAGCTTTCTTATTCTGCGATTAATTATATAGGCGGTTTAGCTAGTATTCCAATTGAAAAATCGTCACAAACCTCCCTTTATTCCAGCAGATGTAGTCGGGTCGACAATTGGGGCAATTTTCAATCAACTAATACAGAAAATAAGCCATGCTGAATAGCGCATTGTTTCTTTTAAAGTTAATTGTAAGACTAAATTAACGGTATTTCTCATAGTATACTTTTCAACACTATGTAAAATAAAAGTGCGTACTTTTAAGATTGAACCATACCTTGTATACTTGCAATTGTTCAGTGAGAGAACATGATATTCCTTATTGCCCGCAGGTACAGATAGAGCACTATATGGATTATATTACTGTAAAAGTATTATCACACTTTGGAGATATTATCACTGAACAATAATAAAAAATTATAGGAGTGAGTATAGATGGAATTACAATTAGCATTAGATTTAGTAAATATCCCAGAAGCAATTGAGTTAGTTAAAGAAGTGGAGGAGCATATTGATATCGTTGAAATCGGTACACCGGTTGTAATCAATGAAGGTCTTCATGCTGTAAAAGCAGTTAAAGAAGCATTCCCTGACTTAAAGGTATTAGCAGACCTAAAAATCATGGATGCAGCTGGTTATGAAGTAATGAAAGCTTCTGAAGCAGGTGCAGATATCGTGACAATTCTTGGAACTGCTGAAGATATGTCAATCAAAGGTGCTGTAGAAGAAGCAAAAAAACATGGTAAAAAAATCCTTGTTGATATGATTGCTGTTAAAGACCTGGCTGGACGTGCAAAAGAAGTAGACGCTATGGGCGTTGATTATATTTGTGTTCATACTGGCTACGATCTACAAGCAGTTGGAAAGAACTCTTTTGAAGATCTACAAACCATCAAAGGTGTTGTAAAAAATGCTAAAACTGCAATCGCAGGTGGTATTAAGTTAGACACACTTCCAGAAGTCATCAAAGTACAACCAGACCTTGTCATTGTAGGCGGCGGGATTACTGGACAAGCTGATAAAAAAGCTGCTGCTGCCAAAATGCAGCAAATGATTAATCAAGGGTAATCCAGATCATGATTACAACTCAATACCTAGCTGAAATCATAAGAGAGTTAAATCGCTCCGTAGATTTAATTTCGAATGATGAAGCTGAAAAATTAGTTAATGGAATTCTTGAATCCAAAAAAATCTTTGTTGCCGGCGCAGGTAGATCTGGATTTATGGCCAAATCATTCGCCATGCGAATGATGCACATGGGGATAGATGCCTATGTGATTGGTGAAACAGTAACCCCTACCTTTGAAAAAGATGACATCTTAATCATTGGATCAGGTTCAGGTGAAACGAAAGGTTTAGTTTCCATGGCTGAGAAGGCAAAAAGCATCGGTGGGACGATTGCAGCTGTAACCATTTTTCCTGGGTCCACTATTGGACAATTAGCTGATATCACAATTAAGTTGCCTGGCTCACCCAAAGATCAGTCGGAGAGTGATTTTAGGACGATTCAACCAATGGGCTCATTATTTGAGCAAACACTTTTACTATTTTACGACGCTGTGATTCTTCGGTTCATGGAGAAAAAAGGTTTGGATACCAATAAAATGTACGGTAAACACGCCAACTTAGAATAAATATATTATTCCTTGAGTTCTAAATCGGAAAGACCGCAAGTTGTTTCCATACAAGATTGCGGTCTTTCTGTTAGAATGAACTACTTCAATTTGTAATTAGGAGTTAAAAAATGATTTCTATAAAAGGAAAAACTGCAATAGTTACTGGAGCAGGAAGAGGCATTGGACGTGCTACTGCCATCGCCTTAGCAAAAGAAGGCGTTCATTTGGGCCTAATCGGCTTAAATATGTCTAATCTAGAAAAGGTAGCTGCTGAACTAGCACAATTTGGTGTAACGGTTTCTGCAGCAACAGCTGATGTGACCGATATTGAATCAGTTACCCATGCTGTTGATCATATCAAATCAGACTTAGGTCCAATTGATATCCTCATCAACAATGCTGGTGTTGCTAAATTTGGTGGGTTCCTTGATTTAACACCAGAAGAATGGGAAAAAATCATCCAAGTCAATTTAATGGGTGTGTATAATGTAACAAGAACAGTGTTACCAGGAATGATCGAAAGAAAATCAGGAGATATCATCAATATCTCTTCATCAGCTGGCCAAAAAGGTGCTCCTGTTACAAGTGCTTACAGTGCTTCTAAATTCGCTGTTTTAGGGCTGACAGAATCACTAATGCTTGAAGTAAGAAAACATAATGTCCGTGTTACTGCTTTAACACCAAGTACGGTCGTTACAGATTTAGCCATTGAAACAAATCTTGTTAAAGGCAATGAAGAAAACGTAATGCACCCAGAAGACCTTGCAGAATTAGTCGTAGCTAGTTTGAAATTTAATCCAAGAGTATTCGTTAAAACAGCTGGATTATGGTCAACAAATCCATCCTAAAACGAAGCAGGTCCAGTGGGGTCTGCTTTTTAGTTCGTAAATGATACTCTTATATGTATCAGTGATATAAGGATATTACTTTCTCTAAATCAACAATTAACTGGTTAACTTCATTCTGTGATAAGCGTACAAGCATTTGATCGTATAAGGTAATAATTTGTCCATCCTCTTCCTGCTGATGTTTTTTTAAATAATCATAAATATTATTTAATTGGTCTTCATTAAGGACCGACTCTGTTCCTAAATTTTTGACTTTCTGCAAGGAAAATTCATTGATAGTCGAATCAAATTCACCTGCAATAATGTTCCCTTTCACGTACATCCTCTCACTCCTCAAAGTCAGTATAGGATAGTTTTCCCACATAATATGTTAAATAACTCTTTCCTCCTCCATTTTAATGAATGTAATGGGTTTGCAAATGTTTGATTTTATACCTTGGCATCAAAGATTAAGGATTTCTTTTTTGTGTTTTTATTAAATGTGATAATAAGATGGTTCATTGATTTAGTTTCCATTTAACACATTAGAACAAAAAAGATCTAGAGTAATGTCATTGAACGATTAGGTAACAATTACTGTTACCTGGATTTTATCTTAGCCATTTGCTTTTGTTATTTGACATTGAGGTGTAAACTCGTCTCTTATTCTTGGATTTTCAAATATGAAAAAGTCACGATTCTTTTGTGTGCTCAACATACTCATAAAAGAAAAACCGTATGTGGCATAATTGAACTCTTTCTTGGAAGAAACATCATGACCTTTGAAGAAAAAATCAGCGGACGGCGAGTTGTTAGGAATAATAAAACAGCACGCATCTATCAAGATATTCTGAAACTTCATTTCACCGACTGGAGAAAGAAGAAGATGATTCGTACGGTTGATTTTGTCGGAACGATCGCCAAAAACCTCGGCGTCACAGCAGAGGATATCGGCATTATCACCTTCCATAATCAAATGTCTTATGCTGATATTCTGAATGGAAAAGGCTCGCTGGTTTTACAAGCGATGGGGAATGCAACGATCGAGGGGAAGAAGTTAAAGGTTAGTAAAGCGATTAAGTAGAAAAAGCAGTATCCCCTTCACTTTGTTGAAAGTAAGCGGGTACTGCTTTTTATTAACTATGAACACAAACCCTTCAATGGAGGTTTAATTTGTTTCTTCTACGGTAATTTCTAATAAGCCTCATCACTTATGGGACAGTTCTTTCCGTACAGTCTCTAATTTCCCCACCTTCATCTCATTTCCATATGAGAAACGGATTACGGTCCATCCGTCAATCACCAATTGGTTTTGACGTTCCAGACTATCGGAAAATTGCCATCTGCTTATTTTCTGTAAATGAGGGCCGTACCCGTCAATCTCAAAGCAAATCTGCATGGTTGGACGAATATAAGCAAAGTCCAAGTATCTTTTCCCATCCTTAAAATCATTGATTTCATATTCTGGATGCAGAAACCGAAAATGCTGAAACAACGGCCACCACACTTGTTTTAAAAACAACATTTCAGCTGTTTGTGACCTTCCTCTAAGCGCAGCAGCCGTTCTCCAGTTCTTGACTGTAAGTGACTATTCATAAAGTTCTGATATTCTTTTTCAAATCCCATAGCATCCCTCTTCCTATCCAATGTTCATGTTTATTATAAGACCCTTAAATTTGATATTCGGAAAGTTTTTTTTGTTAATGCGAGTAAGAAAAGCAAGTTCGTGTGGTATTAATTTGGGGGAGAAATTAAGATTAAGATTTAGCTTATGGAAGAAACTTGAGTGGAGTACTATTTTTAGTTTAATGGAATTCCTATATTTGTAAATCTATTCTTTTTATATTTCAATGCTTCTACTCTTATCATTTCTACTTAGCGATAGGGAAATTTGGGACATGGGGAAGGTGAATTTACCCACAAAAAATAATTAAGGACAAGTCCCTCTGTCCCACCGAAACATTGTCATTAGTCCCACTTCAGTCAAGCGAAGAATTGAATTAATCTCATCGACTGTAAGGGATTGGATAATATGTTTCTTTCAATATACTTAATATGATGTTCTTCAATAAATTGGAGGAGACAAAAGGGGAAAGCATGTGAAGAAATATACTTTAGGACTCTGTGGACAAATCAGATTTTGAGAAGGGACATTGACAGGTTCTCCCAGGAAAAGAGTACAGATTCTTTGTCCCCATTCATTTTATCTAAAAATGGCGAGAAAACTCCCTCTTCAAGCGTGTGAAGGGCATAGCCCAACGGTAAGGGGGAGATGAATCGCCTGCCCTTTGGTCTCTACTAAAAAAACTTCGAAAGAACATATGTTCCCAAGGCACCATCTTTCTTGGTATAATTACTACAAGGAGGTGAAACTATTTGAATGTTAAAAAAACCTTTAAATTCAGGATCTATCCAAATCATGAACAGACTGAATTAATCAATAAAACGTTCGGTTGTTCCCGGTTCATCTACAACTATTTTGTTGGGAAACAAAAGAACAAAGACGCTTATTGGTCTATCGTAAATGAAATGGTACAGAATGGGCAGCTTTCACAGAACAATTGGAAAGGTGAATTTTTCAACAAGAACCAATCCATCAAAGCTGTTCGAGAGCTCAAGAAGACCTATTCATTCTTGAAAGAAGTCGATAGTATCGCCCTTCAGAAATCAGTTGAAATCGTTCATGATTCCTACACACGGTATTACAAGAAACAAAATCGTTTACCTCGCTTCAAATCGAAGAAGAATCCTGTTCAATCCTATACCACAAAGTTTGTGAACGGGAATATACAAGTGAAAGATAAACACATCAAATTGCCAAAACTCGGCCTAGTTCGCTTTGCTAAGAGTCGTGAGGTGGAAGGCCGAATAATGAACGCCACCATAAGACGAAACCCTTCAGGTAAGTTCTTCGTTTCGATTTTGGCTGAATCAGAAGTTCAACACTATAAGAAAACCGGCACCTCTGTCGGAATCGACGTGGGTTTGAAGGATTTCGCTACTCTTTCAGATGGCACAACCCATAAAAACCCCCGCTTTTTCCGTAGACTAGAAAAGAAAATAATGAATGCCCAACGCATTCTTTCTAGGAGGCAATTGGGTTCTTCGAATTGGACTAAACAAAAAAAGAAAGTTGCCCGGCTGCACGAAAAAATCGCTAATGCAAGAAAAGATTTGTTGGACAAAATCTCTACCGAAATAGTCAAAAACCACGACATTATCGGCATTGAAGATTTGTCCGTCAAAAACATGTTAAAAAACAAAGACCTTTCAAAAGGAATCAGCGAAGTAAGCTGGGCCCAATTCAGGTCTATGTTGGAATACAAATCATTATGGTACGGCAAACAGGTGATAGCCGCAGCGAAAAATTTCCCTTCGAGCCAGCTATGTTCTGTATGTAATTATAAGTATAAAGCCGTTAAAGATCTTGCGTTGCGTGAATGGACGTGTCCAAACTGTAAAAGCAGCCATCAAAGGGATCTTAACGCAAGTATAAATCTTCGCAATGAAGCATTGCGATTAACCGCAGGGACTGCGGGGATAGCCTAACCAAAAATGAACCGATAGGTTTGTGTTCTTAGGAATCCCCCACTTCAAGCGACCTGTAAGGGCGGTAAGTGGTGGGTAGTTCAAATAATATCCAAAGGTCTTTTTCTTGTTGGTTTTGGAAATACCGCATCAAGTCTGTTCAGATCTTCCATGGTCAATTGAATAGCAGCAGCTTGAGCATTTGCTAAAACATGTTCTTCCTGAACAGCTTTTGGGATTGCAATTACGTTGTTTGAACGAATGGTCCACGCAAGAGCAATTTGTAATGGCTGTACATTGTATTTTTCTGCAATTTCAAGGATGGTTGGATCGCTTAGTAGTTGTCTTCTTAAGCTCCCTCCTTGGGCCAGGGGACTATAGGCCATAGTTGGCATGTTATGTTCAAGATGCCATGGCAGCAGATCATAATCAATTCCTCTGGAACCAAGATGATATAACAATTGATTTGTCACACATTTTTTTCCGTTATCGGTATCCCACAACTCTTTCATATCATCCGTATCAAAATTAGAAACTCCCCATCTTACAATTTTACCATCCTTGCGCAGTCTCTCCATTCCTTCAATCGTTTCTGCCAGCGGAACCCTGCCTCTCCAGTGTAAAAGATACAAATCAAGATGATCTGTTCCTAGTCGTTTCAGGCTATTTTCACATGCTTTTTCAATCAAATTCAACCCGGAATGATGAGGATATACTTTCGATACTAAAAAAACGTTATCTCTTCGCCCCTTGATTGCCTCCCCAACTAAAAGTTCGGAATCACCATTTCCGTACATTTCAGCCGTATCGATGAGCTTCATGCCTAGCTCTATTCCAAGTTGCAAAGCTTTGATTTCTTTGTGTTTCGATTGAGGATTTTCACCCATGTACCATGTTCCTTGACCAATGCTTGGAAGAACGGTTCCATCAGGTAAAGTTAGTACACGTTTTTCAAGTGAATGCTTGATTGTCAATATTTTTTCATGGTCGCGTAAACTCAATTTTCATCATCCTTTCCTATCTCATCTTGCGTTTCTTTAACTTCAATTCTTCAATTAAATACCAGAAGAATTGGATTGTTATTTTCAAAAAAAATGTGGCTATACTTGTTGTAGTATAGCCACAAAAATAACATTATAATTTCACTTACACCAAATGAGCCCCGCCATCAATAAGAAGAGAAGTACCAGTTGTAAAACCATTTTTCACTAAGTACACATAGGACTCAGCAATGTCTTCAGGCTGTGCCACGCGATTAACAGGCAGCTGCTGTGCAATTTGGCTGTATAAATTCTGTCTTTGCTCGTCAGGCATCCCTCCGTAGAGCGGGGTGTCCACAATACCAGGTGAAACGACATTTACCCTTATAGGGGCCAGGTCTACTGAAAGCCCCCTGACCAATCCATCGATCGCTGAATTGATCGAAGCAAGTGTAGTTGCCCCCTGTGGTGGACGGATTCCATAAACACCAGAGGTCAATGTGATAGAACTGGTATCATTTAAGTACGGAATAGCAGCACGAACGGTTAAGTATTGCCCCCAATACTTACTATCGAACGCTTCTCTAACATCCGCAACGGGTAAGTCACTAAAATGCCCCATTGCACCTTCACCTGCCGTAACGACAAGGTGATCAAAATTCCCTACCATTTTAAAAAAGTCAGCTAGTTTATCTTCACTGCGAAAATCAATATTGTATGCTTCCACATTACCACCGAGTACATTCTTTGCCTCTGATAGTTTCGCATCAGAACGACTTGCAATAATGACTTGAGCAGATTCATCAAGAAATGCCTTGGCTGCCGATAACCCGATACCAGAAGTACCTCCTATGACGACTACACGTTTTCCTTCTAATGACATTGCATGAACCCTCCTTAAAAAATTCTTTTTAGGTTGAATCTGAAAAGATATTACAGATTGCTTTTAGTGGAAATATTTTATTTCGCTAAAAGTTTCAGCGCTTCACGATTGAATGCCGGGATATCATCTGGAATACGGCTGGTCACAATATTATTGCTTACCACAACTTCTTCATCTTTATAGTTAGCCCCTGCATTTCTTAAATCATTACGAATAGATTTGAAACCAGTAATGTCCACACCTTTTAATAGATTTGTATCGATCAAGACTTGTGGTCCATGGCAAATAGCAAAAACAGGCAGGCCTTCTTGGATGAATTCTTTAGCGAATTGACCAAAGCGGTCATCTTCACGCAGTAAATCAGGAGAGAAACCCCCTGGAATAAGCAAAGCATCAAAGTCTGCAGGATTGACTTCATCTATGGCTTTATCAATTTTTACAGTTGCGCCTTTTTTACCAGTTACTTCATTTCCTGCATGTTTATCAATTGTAATCACTTGATGACCCGCTTCTTTGAATGCTTTTGCCGGTTCTGTAAATTCAACATCCTCAAATAAATTGGTGATAAGTGCAGCAATTTTTTTGCCCAAACTAAAAAACCTCCTTATTTTCCTCACAACAAATGCTCTTATTTAATGGAAGCAGCGGGTTCGAAATTCACTTCCGAACCACACTCTATCCAACTAAAATGTAGAACTAACGTAATGCGTTGACAAGGGCTTGTCCAAATTCTTTCGCACCTTCTGGACCATCGCCAGTAATAATGTCATCATGGGCAACAACATGTTGTTCAACATAATTAACGTCAACAGCTGTCAATTCGTTCTTTTGAACATCTACTGGATAGCAAGTTGCTTCTCTTCCAGAAAGCAAACCAGTTTTAGCAACTGTAACAGCTCCTGCACAAATTCCTGTTACAAGAACGTTCTCATTATAAGTTTGCTTCAAAAAGTCTTGTAATTTTTGATTTCCCCATAGATGATCATTTGTACCAGATCCTCCAATTACCGAAATAACATCAAAATCTGTGGACGATACGTCTGAAAAGATAACCGAAGCAGTTGCTTTCCCATCATAGTCACCAGTAACTTCACCTGCAACGGTGCTGGCAATGGTTACTTCGACTCCTGCATTTTCAAGCTCTTCTTTTGGTTTGAATAACTCATCTTCATTAAAACGTTCTGGCGGTATAATTAAGAGTGCTTTTTTACTCATCATTTTTTCCTCCTCAAAAAGAAAAAGATTTGTTGATAACATTTTTTTATAAATTTGTATTTTCACTTGTGGCTGTTAACAAATCCATCTGAAATTTCAGCGAGCTGTGCAAGGTCTTGTGTATGGTAAAAAGCATCACCTGGAGAACTTCCAACGTGCAATCGATGATAGATCCAGCAATGAGAATGGTATCTCAAACACTTTTTTGTATGCTCAGATATAGAGTCATCCTCTTGCTAAAAAGTGTTTATTACAAATGCTTTGAAATCATTTCTGTTAAAGCTTCTTTAGAATTGAACCCGATAACCTTATCTACAGCCACTCCGTCTTTGAAAAGAATCAACGTTGGAATACTCATGACTCCAAATTCCCCTACTGTTCCTGCGTTTTCATCTACATTAAGCTTGATGATTCTAACTTTGTCTCCCATTTCATCATCAATTTCCTCCAATACAGGAGCAATCATTTTACAAGGACCGCACCATGGTGCCCAAAAGTCCACTAAAACTAATCCCTCTTTAATTTCAGTGCTGAATGTTTGATCTGTTACGTGTGCTATAGCCATTATTATATCCTCCAATTCATTCTTATAATTTTAATCAAACTAGTTTTTAAAGTTTACAAAAAATATTAAATTCCCCTCCTTTTTAATGTAACAAAAAAAGTTACAGTTTAGTTTTTATAGTACGCACTTAATAAAATAGTTTATAGAATAGACATTACAAAGAAATGGTCTGGTAAATGTCCCTTATAAACTAAACTATTTTAATAGCCGCTTTTTGAATTGATTGCTTCCTGTTCAACAGGATAACTGTAATATTAATACTTACAGTTTAGGAAGTCAATAAAAATTCACTCGACATTCTCAAATCCACTATTGTCGGGATACACAGACGAGAAGTTCTCATTTCATATCAACGCTGGCGATTAAATCAGGATGCATTGTGTCTAAGAAATACAAAGCTCACCTTAAAGAACAAATCGCCAACGCGACTTAAAGCAGTCCCAAGTGAACAACATTCACTTGGGACTTTCCTCGCTTCAAACATGGTGCCGCCGCAATTCGGACTTCCACTGTGTATAGAAGTCTTTTTGTCTGGTCTTATTTAGATTATTGGATAATTCAGCTCGTAACTTGGGTAGCAATAGTATGGTGGTCTAAGTCCAATTTTTGACATTGGCCAGGAATCTTCGATATAGACCATCTTTACTTTTTCATTTGAATGGTTGACTAGCAGCAGCTTTACTTCTGGATTAAATTCATATCTCAATATGGTACCCCCCTTCCATTAGGAATTTGTGGATTCTCCCCCATCAACATGAAGGACTTGACCAGTTACAAAACGAGAATCATCAGAAGCAAGATAGACATAGGTTGGTGCAAGTTCAAATGGATGGGCAACTCGTTCCATTGGATTAAACGCTCCATATACAGCGACTTGGTCTGAGGAGAAACTTGCTGCAATAAGCGGAGTCCAGATTCGGCCGGGAGCAACGGCATTGACTCGGATCCCTTGTTTCACGACATTTTTAGCCAAGGCACGTGTCCAACCAACTATTGCCCCTTTTGTGGCAGTATAATCGATCATTTGCTGCTCACCTACATACGTCACCACTGAAGAAGTGCCAATGATTGAGCTGCCAGGCTTTAAATGAGGAAGCGCTGCTCTTGTTGTGTAAAAATGAGAGTATATATTAACTTTAAAGGTATCATCGAATTGCTCATCTGTAATGTCAAGCAGACTTAGTTGTTGGAATTGGATGCCAACGTGGTTACAAAGAATATCGAGACGTCCAAACGTATTTACTGTTTGTTCTACAATGGAGATGCACTGTTGTTTGTCCCGCAAGTCACCAGGCATTAGTAAACAACGCTGTCCGAGTTGTTCAATCCTCGTTTTGGTTCTATTTGCATCCTCATGTTCATCTAAGTATGAAATAGCAACATCTGCGCCTTCTTTAGCAAACGCAATTGCAGCTGCTGCACCAATCCCACTATCCCCCCCTGTAATGAGTGCTACTTTTCCTGTTAACTTTCCACTCCCTATATAGTTCGGATTTTCAATAATTGGAAGGGGCACCATTAATTTTTCAACCCCGGGGTGGCGCAGCTGGCGCTGTTCAGGTAGACTTATCGGAATTTCTTCGTAACGTGTGATTTTCCCATAGTTAGGGTACATGGGATAAGGTTGAGTTTGCATGTTCGCTTTAAACATTTGCTGCATTTGCTTTATTTGCTCTAATTGACGACTTTGATCATTTTGGTCCATAGAAACCTCCTATAATGATTTTCTTCTAGACAATGTATATGTTATTCACTACAAATAAAGTAATAAAAGTGTGAAAAAGTGGTTTACTTTCAGCACAGAAGCGTTTTCTTCTTCAAAAGAGATACCTTTTCACTTTATTGAACTGACCTTTAGGACAAGGACGTTTAACTCAACATTCCTACATAACATCTTTAAATCACTGATTTTCCAGAGTGGCACTCAAACAGCCAATTCGTTTCCTCACTCTTCATCCATCCTTTTAAAGTCTTGATTTTTCCAATCTATATACCTTCCCAAACCATTTAAAAGATGGGCAAAATAATCCTTATTTCTCCGCCAGCTGTTCTCTAAGCCGATTAAGTTAGTTCCTTTAAAACCGTTTCCCAGCCCTGTCTAAAGCAAAGAGTTTGATATTGGTTTAAAAAGATAATAATATAGAGATATCGCAAATTATCAATATCCTTTGTTAGATTAGTTAAGATAAGAAAGGGGCTGGCAGTGTTGAATCGTGAATCGAATATGATCAATGACGAACAGGCAGTTGAAATTTTCAAGGCTCTGTCAAATCAAATAAGAGTTAATATCCTGCAAATGTTGAAAGAACCTGATCATAATTTTTCCACGCAGGCCCATGTCATCAAAGAAAAAGGCTTTGATGGCGGAGTTTGTGTTAGTGATATTCGCAGTACAGTAGGACTATCACAGTCCACCACCTCCCAGTATTTGTCTATCCTATTGCAAAGCGGGCTGGTGGAAATGAAACGAATCGGACAGTGGACTTATTATCGACGCAATGAAGAAACGATTAAACAGTTTGAAAAGTATATAGGCTTAAAAATCTAACCTTTTAAGGAGGACCAACAGTGAGTTTTCAAAATCATCGTGCTTATAACAGCATGTACCAGAAAGACAAAATGACACTCGGATTTGTCCTCCCGACTGCCAGGATGTCTAAAAATCCGATTATGGAGAATCAGCTCGAGCTTGCACGGAAAATTGAGGAATATGGCTTTGCTTCATTATGGCTCCGTGATATTACGATGCAGAATTTGAATATTGATGATAACGGCCAAAAGTACGATTTATGGATTTATTTGACGTATCTTGCTGCCTATACGAAGCACATTGCGTTAGTCACAGGAAGTGTAGTTCTCCCTTTGCGCCACCCTGTCAGAGTAGCCAAGGAAGCTGCATCAATCGATGAATTGTTTCCAGGTCGATTGATTATGGGAGTGGGATCTGGGGACAGGGAAAAAGACTTTACAGCTTTGGGGATATCCAAGCAAGAAAGTGGTCTGTTATTCAAAGAAAATTTCGAAATTATCGATCGGCTTTTAAAAGAAGATCAGCCGACAATCCACAGCCGCACCGGGCTGATCGATGGTACAGGTATGAGGTTAATCCCAAAACCCGGATCTTCCATTCCGACCATGGTGACTGGATTTGGCAGTCAGTCTATGGACTGGATAGCCATGAATGGAGATGGGTGGATTCAATACCCAAGAAGCATTATTCAACAGGAGCAGATTATCCAGGATTATCGTGCATTAACTGAAGTTCATGCTCCAGGAGATTTTAAACCCTTCTCTCAAAGCTTGTTCATCGATTTATCGGAAAATCCCGATGAAAAGCCTGTCTCCATACCTTTAGGCTATTCCGTGGGAAGAAACCGTTTAGTTGATTTGCTTCATCAATTTCAAGCGATTGGTGTCAACCATTTGGCATTTGTTCTGTATTTTTCCAAGCGCCCTCCAGAGGAAGTAATCCAGGAACTTGGAGAATTTGTTTTACCCTGCTTTCCGACCCATTAAGGTACAAAAAGTCTAGTCTAATAAAGGATGTATTTTCTGCAGATATTAAACCAGTTACATTATTGTGATTTAGATTAAAGCAGTAAAAGAAGACAAAGAAAACAACCTGTAAATTCGTTTATAGGAGTTAAATGAAATTTTTAAAGAAAGAAGATGAGCATATGCCTGAAAATGACACAAAACAAATTACGGATATTCCATTCTCTGTCCTTGACCTCTCTCCAATTGCAGAGGGAAGTACGCCGGCTGATTCTTTTGGCAATACTTTGGAGCTGGCCCGGCTCGCTGAAAAACTGGGGTATAACCGATATTGGCTCGCTGAGCATCATAATATGCCATTTATCGCCAGCTCTGCAACATCGGTAGTCATTTCCCATGTTGCAGCAGGCACTTCAAAAATCCGGGTAGGTTCAGGCGGCATTATGCTGCCGAATCATGCACCTCTTGTTATTGCTGAGCAATTTGGGACTCTGGAATCATTATATCCAGGACGTATTGATCTCGGCTTGGGCCGTGCACCAGGCACTGATCAGCTAACCGCACGTGCATTAAGACGGGACTTGAGAAGTTCAGGAGAAGATTTCCCTGAGCAGCTGGCTGAGCTCCGGAATTACTTTGACCCTTCCCTGGCACAGGGATATAGCCATGTTAAAGCAATTCCGGGTGAGGGATTAAACATACCTATTTGGCTGTTAGGTTCAAGCGGCTACAGTGCCCAGCTGGCAGGAGAGCTTGGACTGCCGTTTGCATTTGCGAGCCATTTCTCGCCTAATAACACACTTCCGGCTATCCAGCTGTATCGCAGTTCGTTTAAGCCTTCCAAAGTACTGGAAAAGCCGCATGCAATGGTAGGGCTGAACATCATTGCGGCCGACACAGATCAAGAAGCCGAGCGGCTCGCTACAACATTGCAGCAGCAGTTCTTGAATTTGATGCGCGGGAAGGAAGTCCCATTGCAGCCGCCAGTGGATAATATTAATGATATAGCGAGCGACTATGAAATAGCTGCTCTTGAGAATCAATTAGGAACTTCGATTGTCGGCAGTCCTCAAACTGTAAAAGAAAAGCTGGAAAAGTTTCAGGATGAAAGTCAAGCCGATGAAATCATGGCAATCGCCCAGGTTTACGATCATAAGGCCCGCCTCCGTTCCTTTGAAATATTGGCAGAAATCACTCAGCTAAAATAGGTAAAAACCAGCCGATTCTTATGGCAATGTATCTCTATATATTTTTTGTATCTATAAAAAAGTGCCCGTCAAAGAAATTTTTGCAGTCTATGTTATCCATTTGCTAAATAGCAATACCCTTTAACAAATTAGATGCAAACAAAAGGAGAAAAAAAAGATGAATTCAAAATATGAAGCTGCTTTCAAACCATTTACCTTCCGATCTGGAGTGGAAATAAAGAACCGTATTACAATGGCACCCATGACCAATACGGCGGCACATGAAAATGGTGAAGTATCAGACGAAGAAGTTGCGTATTATCAAGAACGTGCCGGTGGTGTGGGAGCAGTAATCACCGCATGCACATACGTCACCAGGAATGGAAAAGGATTCCCGGGTGAATTTGGTGCAGATTCCGATTCCCTAATCCCTAGTTTAGGACGTGTGGCGACAGCTATACAGGAAAGAGGATCGAAGGCGATTTTACAAATTTTTCATGGTGGCAGAATGTGCCCGCCAGAAGAATTGCTCGATCGTCAACCAATTGCTCCGAGTGCAATAGCAGCGGAACGGGAAGATGCCGTGATACCTCGGGAAATGACAGCTGACGAAATCGATGAAATCATTAAAGCATTTGGTGAAGCAACTAGAAGAGCAATCGAAGCTGGGTATGATGGAGTTGAAATCCATGGTGCCAATACGTATTTGATTCAGCAATTCTTTTCTCCACACTCAAATCGCAGAACGGACAAGTGGGGTGGAACTCTGGAAAAACGTATGTCCTTCCCGCTTGCTGTAGTTGACGTTGTTAAAAAAGCAGTTTCAGACCATGCAACAAAACCTTTTATCATCGGCTATCGCTTATCGCCTGAAGAAAGAGAGAATCCTGGTATCACCATGGAAGACACGCTGCAATTAGTGGATAAGTTAGCGGACCAGGACCTGGATTATCTCCATATTTCTGTCGGCGGCTATTGGAACGGATCAATCCGTGATGATAACGATCAGTCATCCCGAATTGTTATGATCCACGAACGTGTCGGCGATCGTGTCCCTGTGATGGGTGTCGGGATGCTGCGGACACCCGATGAAGTGATGAAAGCATTTGAAACAGGTGTACCTTTAATCGCTTTAGGAAGGGAATTGATAATGGAACCTCAGTGGGTACAAAAAGTAGAGGCCGGTGAAGAAGACAAAATCCGTACAACATTATCTAAAACAGATCAAAAAGAACTGGCTATTTCTGATAAAATGTGGGAGTACTATACTGGCATCCCTGGCTGGCTTCCTATTGTATAAGGAGTTCCCTTATCTCAGTCCACCTCTGCTTCCTTGAATTGTTCAGAAAAAAATGGGAATCATGTTGATAATTGTCCAGCAAGTATAAGAAAAATGACGGAACTTTTTAAAGGGAAACCATCTTAGTGGTTTCCCTCCTTTATTGAGTATTAGAGCAGAAAATATGAAATCGTTCATTTGTTTATGACTGGAAGTTATTGTTACTATATAACCAACAATAGACACCCATAGAAAGGATTGTATCTAAAGTGAACCTTGGATTAAAAGATAAAACGGCACTCGTGACAGGCGGCAGTAAAGGTATTGGAAAAGCAATTGCCATCGCGTTCGCCAAGGAAGGCACCAATGTTGTAATTTGCGGCCGTGGTGAAGAAGCATTAAAAGAAGCAGCAGCGGAAATTGAAAAGCTGGGAGGCAATGTGCTTGCTGTTCAGGCTGATTTAACAAAACAATCTGATGTGGAATATCTGGTCTCCTCTGCAACGGACCGCTTCAAATCAATCGATATACTAGTAAATAATGCAGGAGTAGCCAGTGGATTTGATGATTTTGAAACATTGGATATAGAGGCATGGCAGCATATATTTGATGTAAATGTATTTGGGACTGTCCGCGTAACCAAAGCAGTTATCCCTTTTATGAAAAAAAACGGATTTGGACGCATCATAAATATTTCATCGGAATCAGGGCTTCAGCCTGATGCGTTTATGCCTCATTATAATGCTTCAAAGGCAGCAATCATCAATTTTTCAAAGAGCTTATCAAAGGCGTATGCCGCACAGGGAATTCTGGTGAATACTGTGTCACCAGCATTTATCATGACACCGATGCTTGAAAATCTATTAAAAGATAATGCTAAGCAGCTGAATATAACCTATGAAGAAGCTACTCAACAATTTTTAAAGGAAAACCGTCCACATGTCGAAGTAAAACGGCCTGGAACAGTTGATGAAACAGCTTCTGCTGTTGTTTATCTTGCTTCTGAGCAGGCTTCCTTTATTAATGGTGTAAACCTTCGGGTAGATGGCGGTTCGGTTGCGAGTTTATAACTAATCTTAAGTAAAACCTAAACAAAAGGCATCTTTGTCGACAAATTGAAAGAATTACCATTCAAGTGAAAATGGTAATTCTTTTTTGTTTTCCTTACCGACAGGAGAGTATTTATATTATGTGCACTTCCATTAAGTAATTTAGGTATATTTTTAGTCAATTAAGAACAATGCACTAAAATAAATATAAATCATATATAGTTGATATCCCGTGCGTGATTTTTGAGGAGGATATCATGAAACCTATGTTACCTATGGAAAAATATTTCGGTAAGTTAGAGCTGGTCCATGAATTTTACGGGGCTATGCCGACAGGCGTCAGTGTATCAGAAACCGGTCGTATTTTCATTTGCTTTCCGAAATGGGGAGACGACGTTAAGTTCACAGTGGCGGAAATTGTTGAGGATACTTTGCAGCCTTATCCTAGTTTAGAAGCCAATGTGAGTAGCCAAGGTAATATCACAATGTCTTTCATCAGTGTCCAAAGTGTAGTTGCGGATGGAAGGGGAACACTTTGGGTGTTAGATACAGCGGCGCCGAATTTTTCCGAACCAATTATAGGAGGGGCAAAGTTAGTCGCTGTGGATTTAAAGACCAATACTATAAGAAGAGTATATACCTTTAGAGAAGATGTCGTCCTGCCAACAACTTATCTGAATGATGTCCGATTTGATTTTCGAGTTGGAAAAGCAGGTTATGCTTATATAACGGATTCATCTTCCAAGGGACCAGGAGCTATTATCGTTGTCGATTTAGAAAGTGGCAATGCGTTCAGACGGTTAAATGGAGCAAATTCAACCTCACCCGACCCTTATTTTTTACCGAAAGTAGAAGGAGAAATTTTGATGAACCGAAACAAAGATGGTTCAACATCTCCATTTAGATTGGCATCTGATGGCATAGCGATTTCTCCCGATGGTAAAGTTTTATTTTATTGTCCACTTTCCAGCCGGCACTTGTTTTCTATCTCAACAGAAGCTCTAAGAGACCGAACCATACCGGACACCTATTTACCTTATCGGGTGGAGTACTGGGGAGAAAAAGGTGCGTCTGATGGAATGATCACTGGTGCAAAGGGTACCATTTATGCCGGAGACTATGAAAACAACAGTATTCGAAAAATATTGCCCAATGGCACAATGGAAACCATCGCTCATGATCCGAGAATTTTATGGCCGGATACCTTTTCAATTGGGCCGGATCAATACTTATATGTCATTGTGAACCAATTACATCGGCAGGCAAGGTTTCATTATGGAAAAGACTTGCGACAGAAACCATATAGTTTACTTCGTATGAAAATTGATGAATCCCCTGCTCCTACCTTTTCGTAGTAATAAACGGGGCCTGACCCCTGATACGTTAATCCGTTCTTTTACCGGGAGTCCGCTCCTTGCTCTTTTACAACTCCCATTCGTACTCCCCTTTCAACAAAAGCATTCAAATAAAACGGCTCTTTTCGTAAACTTTGTTGCTATTTGATACTAATTCCGAAAAAGTAACCATATTAAGAGGGGAAAATCTGGGAACACTGAAAAGAAAAGAGCTACTCTCCCCCGATAAGAGATAAAACGCTTAGTATCCGGGGAAAATCCGGCTCTTGGAATTTTTCCGAAAGCAACAATATATGCGAAAACAGCCAATAAAAAAAGGAAGTGACCTTCTTCACTTTAAAAAGTGAGGGAGGTCACTTGTTTTCGTTAAGATTTATAGTCAACAAGTGTATAAATTTTTATTTATATATTCAGCCGACAACAAATTGTATTTTAATTTTAAATATCTAGTGTACTCCATCAACAAGCTGATTCATTATGGAGTAGTAAAGGACAACCACTGGGAACCAGCCCGATTTCACTTCAAACAGCCAATAGTTTCACTTTTATGACAAGCTAGTTTTGTGTAATGCAGATTAACTAAAACCAAGGAACAGTTGATGGTCTATCAAATCTGCTCCTTGGTTTTTTATAATGTGGGCAGTTTTAATGCAGTGTCGATATTCTGCAGGTTGAGATCAAGCTGTTCGTTCGTATCATAGGCATGATACCAGCCCCGTTCCACCATATAACTCGAGATTTTCTCGTGCAGGTCAAGGGCTTCTTCCAAATGCTTTGTCATTACTTCTTTTATTTCAGGTGAACCCGTTTCCGTGATGGCCATCGCATAATTTCGGACGCCGCTTTTGGCTGCAATCAAAAGGTCTGTTGCAACTACCTGGTCTGTCAGTGCCTTCATGCCTGTTAAATTTTCAGCTATAAAGTTCATTTTTATTCAACTCCTCATGATTGTTTTGCTTTGGAAAGAATAGCGGAGAATTCCTCCAGCTGCCGGGTAGATGTTTGCACATCCTGCTCCATGATTCTCTTGAGTTTCTCATCGGCAACAAGGGCTCTCATGGTTTTGGACTTGGTCAAACAATTTGTCTTAAAAGCAGCCATTTCCTGGACTTCCAGGACTTCATGCAATACATAATCCATTTCATCAACCTCCTTTGATTTTGCGGAAGTTCAGTCTAAACTCCCGCAGACAGCTTTTTTTATGGCTTCAGTATGACTTTAATGCAATTATCTGTCTTCGTATCAAAAATTTCATATCCGCGCTTGGCTTCGCTCAGTGGCAGTACGTGGGTCACTACATCACCAAGGTCAATTTTGCCGGATGTAACCAAATCATACATATGAGGCATAAGGTGAATCATCGGTGCTTGTCCTGAGCGGATATTGACATTTCGCTGCATGATGTCCCCAAGCGGGAAACCGTTATATCGTCCGCCGTATACACCTGTGATTTGGATGGTTCCTGCCTTCCGTACAGCCTGAGATGCGATGACGAGAGCACTCATGGTACCGCCTTGAAGCTTTAATCCACTTGCAAGGAACTCCATATCGTTCATCTTTCCGTCCATTCCGACCGCATCAATAACAACATCAGCGCCGCCTTTTGTGATTTCCTTAAGATAGCTGCCAACATTTTCGTGGTCTTCAAAATTGACGATTTCTACTTTGTTTGTGCGCTTGGCATGATCCAAACGGTATTTGACATAATCTACAGCTATTACCCGTTTTGCGCCCTTCATCCAGGCAAATTTCTGAGCAAATAATCCAACCGGGCCGCAGCCAAGAATAATAACCGTATCTCCGTTTTTAACACCCGCATTGTCAACACTCCAAAATCCTGTGGACATTGCATCTGCAATACAGCTTAATTTTTCATCCGGTTCCTCGCAGGATTCAGGAATTTTAAAGTGGGTGAAATTAGCAAAAGGGACTCTAAGATACTCAGCCTGCCCGCCAGCAAAACCGCCGGTAGTACCTGAATAGCCGAAATAGGCTCCCATATCGCCATTGTCATTGGAATTATCGCATTGGCTTTCCAGTTGATTCTTACAATAAATACATTCCCCGCAGGCAATATTGAATGGTATGATGACTCGGTCGCCTTTTTTCAAATTCTTTACATCTGGACCAACTTCTTCGACAATTCCCATAGGTTCATGTCCGATGATATAGTCTTCCTGCATGTTTGGGATCATTCCATGGATCAAGTGGAGGTCCGAGCCGCAAATGGCAGTACTTGTGATTTTGACTATCATGTCATCCGGCTTTTCAATCTTTGGATCTGGAACTTCTTTCACTTCGACATTCTTGATGCCTTGATAGGTTACTGCTTTCATGCTGATTTACCTCCAGTGTTATTGTTCATCGGGTGTCCGGTCAAACATTCCTTTTCTGTTAGAGTCAACAGGGAACAGGTTCATATTTGCAATCATGTTTGTATTCTTGGCAGAGAGCTGATCCAATTGATACTGTTCACTCAGGTCATGAGGATGGAACCATTTTTTCTGGACCATCAGCTCTGTGATTTCCTGGTGCATGGCGATGCCTTGAAAAAGCTGTTTCCGAAGAGCTGCTCGCAATTCAGGTGTGGTGGTTTCCGTTAAAGCAACAGCCGTATTTCTAACACCCTCTTTTGCACGAATGAGAAAATCCATTGCAAATGTCATGTCAGCGAGTTCCGGCATATTCAGTGCATTAATGGGATCTAAATTATCTTGGTTCAATGTACGTTACCCTCCTTATCATCAATGATTGGTGTCGGGCGGCTCTGGGGAACCGGGGCTTCGAATGGTGCGTGTTTATAGATTTGCTGTAATTCAGCAAGATCCAGCATGGATTGCTGCACATCTTTTTCCATCAAATCTCTCAGGTCCTGATCAAAAACAAGACCCTGCATCAATTTTGACTTTGCAACACATAAAGTTTTAAGATTAATCGCTTCATGCAGGTCCAATGATTCGTGTGGTGCCAACTGATACTTATCCAATGAAAATGACCTCCTTTTTATTAGTTTTTTGAGTGTTTGCTTAGGGATCTATCGGATACATGGTCTTCGGACGGCATCTTTTAAGAATATGTCTCCTTCAGAGGCTGTACTTGTTTAAGTTACCTGAAGATACCCCTTTAATATTCTCCTTAAGAAGGATAGTATACGTTTTGTATAAATAAGGAAATGTATTGATAGCTGGAGGGGCAGATCGGTTGCCCCTCTAGCACATTAAAAGGGGACGGAATCCCGTCCCTGCGTACAGTTATTTGATAGGGGGGCCTGACCCCCTGTACGTTAATACGTTAGTGTATCGGGTCAGGCCATGATTGCTGCAAGAAATCTGCTGTTTTTTTGCCGTTTCCCATTCTTATATCCGGATAAACAACTGTCCCATCTTCTTCAATGATCGGTATGGCTCCCCATTTCCCAATTCATGAGTGATAACCTCGGGATCCCCCTTGGAGTCTGGAATGAGATGGTTCACATCCCACCCATTTGTTTGCAGCCAGTTGCTGATGAGAATTCGGTGGCATCTGGCCGGGTGATGTTCTGAGCACAAATAGACGAGCATTGTGGCGATGGCTTGTTCCCTGAGTTCTTCCAAAGCATACTGAAAATCATCCGTCAGTGTGGAATTTGCATAGTTGTGAAATGAGTGGTTATTCCATATTCCTTCAACTGCTCTCCTACCTGTCCCGACATGTTCCTTCTTCCGCCGGTGCACACAGGGGCCTGACCCCCGGCACGTTAATGCGTTAGTGTATTGGGGGTCAGACCCTGATTTTGTACCTGCCCCTCTGTCTCCTTTATTAAACAAACGTTTGATTAATAACGTTCTCTTGCTTATATCGTTTAAAAAAAGACCTGATCCACCAATACATTCATGTATCGGGGAACCAGGCCCTATCTTCCTTTTATAAAAGTTTCCACTTACATTAACTCAGTTAGTTTTTTCATTAAAACTAACCGCAATCTCCGCTCCTACTTTCGCATTGTGCTTGACCAATTCGATGTTGGCAACAAGGCTTTTGCCTTCTGTTAGCTCTTTGATTTTTCCTAACAGGAATGGTGTGCTGTCTTTTCCGATGATGTTATTTTCTTCTGATTCTTTGATTGCCTGGGCGATGATCCCGTTGATGTAGTCTTCGTCCATGGCGTGTTCTTCAGGGATTGGGTTGGCGATGACTGCTCCGCCTTGAAGGTTCAGGTCCCATTTTGTTTTTAGCGTTTCGGCAATGACGTCGATGGAATCGGTAGAGAAGTTTAATTTATGCTCGCTTTTTCTGGTATAGAATGCTGGCAGGAAGTCTGTTGTATAGCCGATGACAGGGACTCCTTTTGTTTCAAGGTATTCGAGTGTGAGTGCAAGATCCAGGATGGATTTGGCGCCGGCACAGATGACGGCTACGTCTGTTTTTGCTAATTCATCCAGGTCCGCTGAGATATCCATCGTCGTTTCTGCCCCTTTATGGACACCGCCAATGCCGCCTGTGACAAAGATTTTGATGTCGGCTAAATCAGCGCAGATCATGGTGGTGGCAACCGTGGTGGCCCCTAATTTCTTTGTGGCGATAATTTGCGCCAGGTCACGTCTGGATACTTTCGCTACGTCTGAGCTTTTACCGAACAGTTCCAATTCATCGGCTGTTAACCCGATTTTGATCTTGCCTTCAATGATGGCGATGGTCGCCGGGACAGCACCGTTATCACGGACGATCTGCTCCACTTCGCGAGCTGTTTGTACGTTTTGCGGATAAGGCATACCGTGAGAGATAATAGTCGATTCCAGTGCAACGATTGCTTTGCCTTCCTCTTTGGCTTGTTGTACTTCTTGGGATAATTCAATGTATTGTTCCATTTTAAAACTCCTCCATATCCAGCATAAATTGTTTTTGAGTTAACTCTTGTCTGACTGTATATTTTGACAGGATGGTTTTGTGAGAGTTGACCATACCTGACTTTATTGTGTAATCGAGTGCTTTGTTTTGCAGCCAGGAATAGATCACTCCTGAGCAGAATGAATCTCCCGCACCGGTCACATCGACTACTGATGTTGTTTCGATCGCTGGGAAATGATGAATCTCTCCATCTTCTCCTCCAGCCATTACACCCTTTGAACCGTTCGTGACAATCACATTTTTCACACCTAATTCTAACCACTTTTTAACCGACTCTTCCCAATCCCGATCATCATTGATTTTCATTTTCATAAAGCTTTCTGTTTCATCTTTATTGACGATGAGCCAGTTCACTGCACTCAAATCTTTTGGAAGTCTATTCATTTTTGGCGATGAAACCGGGATAACGACTAATGGAATAGTGTGTTCAGCTGTAAATGAACAGAGAAAATCAATTGTTTCACTTGGACAATTCAAATCTACTACAATACATTTCGCTCTTTTGAGGATGTGACTGCTTCCTATCATCAACTCAGGAGTGATATTTTCATAAACATCCATATCTGCCAATGCGACGGATAAGTCACCTTCTTCATCCAAAACGGCCGTATAGGAACCTGTTGATGAATGTTCAAATGGAGAGACATGTTCTAAATTCATAAAGGGTGCAGATAAATCATAAATCTCTGTCCACTCCGAATCATTCCCTCTTGCAGACAGTAAGACGACTTCCTCTCCTAATCTCCCAAGGTTTTCGGCAATATTTCTGGCAACCCCTCCTACAGATGTAGAAGACGTGACGGGATTCGATGTCGCCTGAATCAGTTTCTGTTTGGCATAAAATTTCCGATCAACGTTCGCTCCGCCAATACAGACAATCGGCGCTGCTTCATTCAACACATAAGCCTGTCCTGATACAAGTTCTTTCTTAACCAAGGCAGAAAGGTGATCCGCCATGGTGGACGGGGACATTCCTGCTAATTCTGCTAACTCCTGCTGAGAAACAAATGGATTTTTCCGAATCATATCGACTAGTAATCTTTCATTTTCGTTTCTATCATCCGCCATTTTACATCTCCTCTCATTACAAAAGTTTAAATAGTAAACATAAGTTTAGTATACGCTTTCGTTTTTTCTTGTCAACAGGTTTTTTGGGACGGAGGAGGCTCGTCCCGCCAAAAACGTATCTCTCTGTTAAACGACAAGAATCAACTTTTAGGAGCTGCCTTCTTGTAGGCTCAATATGAAAAATGAGACAGTTCATCTGTCCCTCTGCCTCCATTTACAATTTCATTTGTATGCCACATGCCTATTACGTATAATTTGTTTATCGGGAGAATGAAGTTTTATAACGATTGGTTAAAACGATCGTTCTAAGAAGAAATGAGGATTTATCATGGATAAAGAAAAACAAATTTTACATCATATAAAAATGAATCCCTTTATATCACAGCAGGATTTGGCAGCTAAAGTTGGATTATCACGTCCTGCTGTCGCAAATTATATTGCCAGCTTGACGAGACGCGGTGAAATCAAAGGGCGCGGCTATATTATACGGGAAGAATCATCGATTGTTTGCATTGGCGGGGCGAACACCGACCGCAAAGCCCGTACAGATCAGAAGGTTAAACTATATTCATCCAACCCGGTCGAGATCACGGAGGCTTGCGGCGGGGTGGCACGCAACTTTGCCGAAAATTTAATCCGGCTTGGTGTCAGCACTTCCCTCATGACGTGCGTGGGAGACGACAAAGAAGGTAACTGGATACTGAAAGAAACGAAAGGCCAGGGAGTGGATGTCAGCCAGGTATGGGTATTGCCAACCGAACGGACAGGCACTTTCACCACTTTGTTAGATATTGATGGCGAAAGTATTGTCTCTATGGCTGATATGAATATTTATGAGAAATTAACAACTTCGATGTTCGAGGAAAAATGGTCCCACATTGCTGCCTCACAAGCTGTGTATCTGGATACGAACATTCCCAAGGACTGTATAACCTATTTGATTCAACGCTGTAAAGAGGAAAGCATTCCTTTGTATATCGACCCTGTATCCCCCGCCAAGGCACGAAAACTTCCCTTCCGTCTTGACGGAGTGGAGCTGTTACTCGCAAACCGGGAAGAAGCGGAACTGCTTGCCGAAATAAAAATTGACTCGCTTGACGATTGCCAGACAGCCTCTGAAAAACTCAGACAGCGCGGCGTTCAAAAAGTGATCATTACACTCGGTGATCAAGGGGTGTATTACGCTTCTCCTGAGGAATCCGGCCATTTGCCAGCTTTTCAAACAGATGTAGTCGATGTTACAGGAGCGGGAGAAGCTTTTTCCTCCTGTGCGGTTTACGGAATCATGAATGAGGAATCGTTAGTTCAGGCCTGCCAATTAGGTCTGGCAGGCGCTGCCCTTACACTTCAGACGGAAAAATCGATATCCTCGCTTTTAAATTCTGACAAAATCCATGAACTTGTTGATTTAATGTCACAGTGACGACCCGGCAAATAAAAAAATGCTGAACTCTCAGTCTGAGTCTCAGCATTTTGGGAAAGACAAAGGCCTGATTCCGGCACTTATGTTACTCGGAGATCAGGCCCTGATTTCTTCTATTGCAACTAAATTTGTCATTTGGTTTTTTAATCATATTTTAGTCAATAGCTTGTGGATCAGCAGTAAAATCTTTGACTTCACCATTAGTAATATCTACTGCATATCGCCCATTTGTAGAGGTATGGCCAGAAAGTAACGTAGCATATCTCACAATGACCTTAGCGTTTATCTCTCCATCGTATGCCAGGAAGTGATCTTCATCTTCTACAAAATCATCATAGGTATTACGCAAATAGTCTCTGGCTAAGGAAATGGCTTTTTTCTGGTCTTTTTCAGGGGTATCTGTTTTAATGTCACTATCCTCATTACCACTTTGAGTATTCGAGTGAGCTTTATTCTTTTGCTTAATCTTTTCAATTAACGTGCTGATTTCTTCATCGCTGCGTGGTTCTATGTAAACCTGCTTTGTATTAGTGATAATATCTTTTGTATACTCTTCCATGGACGTATCTATCTGTTTATTGCTGGGCCAATGTGAAGGAAGGTTATATACATTAATCGTACCGTCCCCATTACCGCTATAGGTTACTGTTCCATCTGCCACTACCTTTCCGCCCAATGAAATGACATCTTCCGGATAGTTGACGCTGTCATCATCATAAGGATTGACTTGATCTCCTGCCGAAATATGGACAACATTTAATACCTCTATATCTGGATTTCCGACAATCTGCAGCCAGACGCGGGCATATTCAATTTCTTCAGCAGAGTACCCGGACAAGGCTTCACTTTCCGTAGAATCTGCGCTCGTGTTTTCATTTGATCCTGTATCATCATTATTGGTAGTACTTACTTCATCAGCATCATTATTTGACTCATTCCCATAGGCATTCTCTTCTTCGGCAGCATTCTCTTGATTGCTGCTATTGGCATCATTTTGAGCAGACGAACTCCCGCAGGCGGATAAAAATAGAGTAACCAGAAAAACTGTTAGTAGAATGATCACGTTCTTGTTATTCATTTAGTATTCTCCCTTACCACTTATTGGTCATGATTTTAATGTCACAGTGACATCCCGACATTTGTCGAATGATATTGGATTTTTGTTATTATACCTTTTGAATTTTAAGACACCGAAGGGGATTGGCCAACAAGCTTCTTCTAAAAGTGGGATGGTGGACAGGTTCCACGTCCAGCGTAAGACGCATCTCTCCTCAAAAATACAGAGAATCAACTTTTGGAGATTACTTTCTTGAAGGTCATCAACTAATTTTATATATATATTCGGCAGGCGCATAGGAGTTATTACTATATTGATATAATCAAATATAGGGCAGTTCCTTCTGTCCTATTCAGTGGTCTAAACCTGTCTCACTGTCCTGCAAAAAAAGACATGTTGCGGACATGTCTTTTTTTGTATGAAGAACAGTTGCAAGGACTTGGTGCTATTCTCTATCTATACACCATTTCTGCCACTCTTATCAGGCTAGCGTCATTATGAGAACCAAGTGTTTTCGAGAAACCGGTAACATAAAGGTTAACATTCCTTATTTCTCCATTTTCCACACGGAAGTTCAAGTGACCTTCTTGATTTCCGAAAACAACTTTGTATACAAAGAAATCACTTTCACTTTTTGTTAGGTCAATCTCATGTCGGAACAGTCTCCAATTGTCCATAATTTTATTACCAGTTCCAACTGTGTCAGATAAGCGCTTCATAATATTAATTCTCCCTTTAACCTAAATATTTCAGGATACGTTTTCTTGCAAATTACAATAAATTATTCATATTCATTTTCTTTGCTATCTAAACTCCTGGATAATTTATATATCATATACTGATTTAATGAAACTCCTTCTAGAGCAGCTTCCCCAGCAAGCCGCCAGTGCAAAGTTTTCGGCATTCTTAATACAATTTTTCCACTTGGCATTTCATTAGGTTCAGGTATTTTATCATTATGCTCTAATTTAATCTTTAAATATTCTTCCTTAACTTCCTCTAGATCTTCCATTAATTCATCTACAGTGTCTGCATCGGTATGACAACCTTCAAGCTCGGCAATTTTCCCAAAATAATATTCATGATCGTCCTCTTTAACCTTATTGATAACAATGGAGTAATCCAAGGAAAGGTAATAATTTAAATCTTTTGCGGTCACATTGCTCATTAATATACTCTCCTTTATAGTAAGGATTTGTTTTCTATATATAGTTATTTATATTAAATGGCAGGAGAGGGGGTTACTCCCCTACCCTATCCAGAATTTCATTTACATAGGTAATCACCATTATTAAGTCGCCAGCATCATTGCGAAAGTAAAGATGAGAACCTCTACTTCGTACAAGAGTATAACCATAATAGATAATAAGGACTCTCTCAGCTTCCTTAAAGGTTATACCCCTTGGCTGCCGCTTCATTTTAGCAAGTATTTTGTCAATGCTGGTCAAATTTATGTACCTCCCCTCCAAGTAAATAGTACCATATACAGTATCAATATACAAAAATGGTTCAAGATTTAATGTCACAGTGACGTCCCTACATTTGTCGATAAATATAGCCGATGCGTTAATATACTAGAAGCACAGACTCTTAGATATTTCTGGAAACCTGCTAAAATAGAATCACATCACTAAACAGAAACGAGGGATACAAAATGACTTCACTCGCCTTTGACCACCTTGTCCACTTTTCATCTAACCCTGAATCCGCGAAAAATACGATGCTGCAGCACGGCATCCAGGTTATTGAGGGTGGTAAGCATGAAAACTGGGGGACTTATAACACGCTTGCTTATTTCGGTTTGAGTTATATCGAGTGGCTCGGGATTCAAGATCGATCTGTTTCGATACAGGTTGATGATAACCCGCTGATTCAACAGCTTGTGGCTGAGCTGCCTTTGGGTGACCACCCGGGGAGGATCGCACTCAGGACGAATAATATGGATCAACTTGCTGCCGACCTTAAAGAAAAAGGTCTTAAACTCCATGGCCCTGTTAAAGGTTCGCGGTTAACGGACAGTGGAGAACTTCTGCAATGGTCCATGCTCTTTATCGCGGAGGAGCATTCAACACTTCCCCTTCCCTTCTTCATCCAATGGGGAGAAGATGATGCGGGTAGAAGAGAGAAACTGAAGGTACCCTCCAGCCATCCAGCCGGCTCTCTTGAGATTAAGGATGTGTTGTTCGCCGTTGAAGATTTGGATAATACAATATCCAGCTGGTCTTATCTTTTCGATCTGCAAATCGGAGAGGCGTATATCAATGAGGAATGGGGTGCAAAATGCCAGCGCCTTTACTTGCCGCACGGAAACCTGTTGTTTTGTACTCCTGTCGGGGATGACTTTATTAAAGATTTCCTAGATGACTTTGGCGAGAGACCCTTTGGCCTTCAGCTTGAAAATGGCCAACAGAACCGATCCATTCTTTTACAGGGGGGAATGTATGAGATTACTAAAGAATGATTAGAGGGGGTCAAGAAGTCTGATTTCCTCAAAAATCCTTCAGGCTATTTCTGTATCTTCTAAAAACTGAGGTGCTTACCAACGTTATGACTGACTATATTGTTTTGGAAAAAGAAGAGATTATCTACTATGTCTACAATCTGAACTGGTTACTTCCTGAGGAACAGCAGGAAGTAGCAAAGAAGGTTCTTTTTCAATTGCCTCCTGATCAGGTGGATTTGCTGATTCCCACGTACGGAAAAGAATGCTGGGAAAATGGTGTGTCCCTATTAAGAACTATGGGCTACCCGCGAAACAAACAGGCATTACCCAAATTAGTCCGCTTATTACAGGACCGGAACTGGCCAGGTGCCATGGAAGCAATAGCAACTTTCAGGGATGTAGGTAAGGATATCAGCACTCCCTATATTGAGAAAGAATGCGAAGAAGCTGTCAACTGTGGAGATGATGAC
>NZ_VTEH01000027.1 GCF_008180615.1 Rossellomorea vietnamensis | reverse complement strand
TAAAATAGCATCCATCAATCTCATCCTTTGTATAAATTGCTAGGTCATACATTCTTGAGCGAGTATTTTTATACACGTGCTCTTGGCAACAATCGGCGGTTCTCATGAATATATTAGGTCGGTTTCGTAAACGGGGTCTAGCCACCAAAAAAGAGACGACCTCGGACCTGCATTAACAGGATGAACGGGATGATACATCATTAAACGTTTAAGCCTTCCATTTTCATTAATTGTGGTGTCTGGAAGGACATGGGGGTTTCGTAAACTTTGTTGCTATTTGATACTAATTCCAAAAATACCATATATAGAGGGATGAAAACTGGTCTGGTAACAGAAAAGAGCTACTCTCCCTCGATAATAGCGAAAACTCTTAGTATCCAGGGAAAAATCCGGCTCTTGAGATTTTTTCGAAAGCAGACATTTATAAACAGACTTAGCCTGTCGGAGTCAAATAAACTTTCTGGGTTGAGGAAAGGTACATTCTCAACTCATCGATGACTTTGAGCTCATTAATAGAGCGAAAAATCCCCCTTAATTTAAGGATAGCACCGAAAAACAGCTTGAATAGAGGGAGAAATTCCCCTTATTTAACAACAAATTGTACTCAAAGCTATGATTAACGGGAAAAACTCCCCTTATATAAAGAATTAATCGGAAAATAGTTAAAATAGAGGAAAAACATCTTTTAAAACACTAGTAAATAGCTGCTCTTTTTAATAAGCTCATCGCTAAAAGATTGTTGCTTTCGGATGGCTATTTGAATTTCTCCCCTTTCACGTAAGGGGATTGGAACGGAAGGCGTGCGACCTCCTGCGGGACTAACGGGCATCTAGTTCCTGCGCCTAGCCCCTCAGGGTCAAATAAACCGCCGCCTGGAGTGGAAATCCATTACTTTTCCACAGCCACAATCTATACGAAAACAGACATTATTTTTTATATTTTATGGTTTTGATGGCAGAGAAAGTCAATATAAATATTAAACAACCAATAAAAGCCTGATTAATAGAACGTGTAGAATAACCAGGAAATTCGACAGTATTTTTTTACAATTATCTGTTTATTAATGGACTCTCCAGCACTATAATGGATAAGAAGGACTATTTTACCGTTTAAATTAAGCAGAGAGAAGTTGGTTGAATAATGAACAAGAAGGTTTTATGGGGTTCAGCTTTAGCATTTATTTTAATCATTACTGCTTCAGCTTTGGTGCTGAGCCAGTTTAGGCAGGCAGAGGATACTTCAGATGCTGCCCGGACACACTCCCCGCACTCATCCATTCAAAGTACACTTAAGGAGAAATCGTATACAAGTCAGGCTGTTATCGGCGCTATCGGAGATGTTCTACTTCATAATACTGTCTATCAGGATGCTGAAAATGGAGGCGCTTACGATTTTATGCCAATGTTTAAAGATGTTGAAACATTCTTGCAAAGTCCTGACTTTATGATTGCCAACCAGGAATCTCTTCCTGGAGGTGCACACTTGGGCGTCTCAAGTTACCCTGCTTTCAACAGTCCCTACGAAATTGTAGATGCTCTGCAAAAACTGGGAGTAGATGCGGTAACTACTGCAAACAACCATACATTGGATAAAGGTGCGAAAGGTGCGCTGAGTGCCATATCTCATTATGAAGAAATAGGTATGCCTTATACCGGGTCTTTCAAGAGTCAGGAAGACAGGCAGAATATCAGAACCTTTAATGTGAATGGAATTTCTTTTGCATTGCTGGCTTATACATACGGGACGAATGGAATTCCTGTTCCTCAAGGACAGGATTACCTTGTAAACCTTATAGATTTGGATCTGATGAAGAATGATATACACAAAGCAAAGGAACTAGGGGTGGACATGGTAGTACTGGCTGCCCATTGGGGTAATGAATATGAGAGATATCCCAGTGACAACCAGAAAATGCTTGCCCGTGAACTGACTGATGCAGGGGTGGATTTGATTATCGGCCATCACCCGCATGTACTGCAGCCCATCGAAAAGGTGACAACCAAAGATGGACGTGAAGCTGTCGTTATATATTCATTAGGAAATTTCCTGTCCGGCCAGGACGGTGAGCTGAAGAACATTGGCGGCATCGCAAATGTTACGGTGCAGAAAGTGATCGATGAAAACGGAAAACGAATCACGTTTCCGGAAATTAGCTTTCAACCTACATTTGTCACTCAGTCTCAGTATAAAAATTACCGTATACTTCCTCTTGATGCAGCACATCAAAGCGGATTGGTTTCTTTCCCCGAAGAGGAAATGGTCTCTCATGTGATGAGTATTGAGCAGTAACTGATAAAAATCCTGCCTGGATAAAGGCAGGATTTTTGTCTTAATGAGGAGCAGGAAACAGAACATGGTGGAACATCACAGCTGTAATAGCCAGTAACGCCAGTATAAAAACTGCTGACGTAAAGGCTTTTTTCAAGCCTTTTTGGAAAAGCCAGAGCAATACAGCATATAAACCAGCTGTTGCAGCAATGAACCCAAGTGCTTCCATTCTATAATCAGGCTTCAGCTGCAGGAACGTCATGATGGTCAAGCCGCCGAATATACCTGCCCCTATAATGATAAGAAGTTTCAGGTTGCTCAATCTTTTCAACTCCTTTTTCATTTATGTATTAGTATTAAAGATAACACGGAGAGTATGCCCTCTTCCAATCATTTCACTTCTATGAGCCGATGATTGGCTGAAGAAAAGGAAAACATCATATAATAGACGAAGACAGCGAAAAGAAAGGAGTACAACGATGAATATTTCTTTTTCCGATGAAGCGTTGAAGTGGTTTAAGGAAGAAATGGATATTGAAGAAGGGGATTTCGTCCGTTTCTATGTACGGTATGGCGGGTCAAGCCCCCTGCACGAATCGTTCTCTTTAGGGGTTAATAAAGAAGAACCCATTGATATGGGTTCTAAAGAAGAAGTGGACGGAACGACCTTCTTTGTAGAAGAAAATGACCTATGGTTCTTTTTGGAGCATGATCTCTACGTTAATTTTAATGAAAAACTGCATGAACCCTCATATGAATACAAGAAATAAAAGAAGTGAAGGCCGGATTACACCGCCTTCACTTCTTTCTTTACTTCTTCAGATTTTTCAAGACCATATTGGTTAACTTGCTTGGTGAGTAAGGTTTCACAAGGAACCCATCAGCTCCGAGTGCCAACACCTTTTCCCTTTCATCGAGGGCAGTTGAGACGAATATCTGGATGTCCCTGAGCCCGGGGTCTGCCTTAACTGCCTGGAGAATATCAAGACCATCCATCTGGGACTTGCTTAACATAATATCCAGAATGATGGCATCCGGCGAATTTACTTTTATAAACTTCAATGCTTCTTCACCATTCGAAAAAGTCTTGATGATAAAACCACTCTCCGCCAGTTCATTAGACAGCAGGGAAGCCAGCTGCTGATCGTCTTCCACAACTACAATCCGCCTTCCTTCTGCATCAGAAAAGTAAGACTCTGAGTCTGTTTCAGCCATGCCTGAAACCTTTGGAAGAATAACGGTAAATGTACTTCCTTTGCCAAGCTCTGTTTTCAAAGAAATATCTCCATCATGAGCTTTTATAATCTCTTTGGCAATAGCAAGACCCAGACCCGTTCCACCGATTTTTCTTCTGTCTGAATTATCAACACGGAAAAATTTCGTGAAAAGGTTTGGCACGGCATCTTCCGGCACGCCAAGTCCTTCATCAGCAATTGAAATATGCAGATCATCTGAGACTGTTTTCAATTGAACTGTTATATTCCCGCCTTCTGGCGAATATTTAACTGCATTTTGTATTAAATTTTGAAATACTTGAACTAGTTTATCCCTGTCTCCCAGGACATTGTCCTTTCCTGAATCGCTGACAAATTGGATATCGTGGATATCTGTATTGATTTTTATACCTTCTATCACTTTTTTCAAGATAGGAGAAAGCTGCTCGTACTTTTTATCGTAAGTCTGCTTCCCTGATTCCATCCTTTGCACATCCAAAAAGTCATTGATAAGCGCAGTCAGCCGGTTTGCTTCCTGGTAAATAGTATTCAAGTATTTCTTCTGTCTTTCAGGTTTCAGTTCCCGGTTAATCAACAGTTCAGTATAACCAAGGACACTTGCAAGCGGAGTTCGCAATTCATGGGAAACGGTACTCACCAGTTCATTCTTCATCTGGTCCGCCTCATATTCTTTCGTAATGTCTCTGTGAACCAGTACCCACCCGGAAAGGATTTCATGTCTATATAATGGTTCAGCGTATACCTGAATCATCTTCGATTGGCCGTTAACAAGCTTGTATTGAGTCTGCTTGGAAACACCAGCCTCACTGGTGAACAAGTTATTAACAAAGCTTAAAAGCTCCTCAGGTCTTTCCACCATATCCCTTATTGCCTCAAACCATTGAGAGAACATTTTTTCTATTTCTTGTTTCGGGTTGCTGCACCCATAAATAGAACAAAAAGTATCATTGATATGAAGGATTCTTCCTTTTACATCGAGGAGCTGGATCCCTTCATGGATAGTATTCAAGATATCGTTATTCATGATCCGGTCTGCTTCTGAGGTTTCAAATACTTTGATCTTTTCTAACGAGATCGAGACCTGTTTTGACAAAGAAAAATACTCTTCTATCTCTTCAGCAGAATATCCTTCAGAAAAGCGTGTAAAGACCATAACCGCTTCAATATCTCCCATATGTGATAAAACAGGAAGATACAAATCCCAGCAAGGTTGTTCTTCATAATGAATGCCTTTTTCTTCCCTCGGAATTTTTCTTTTAATCACGAAACCTTCTTTTTCCTCTTGTAACCTGTCGACAATCCCGTAACTAAGGGAGCGGATGAATTGTCCTGCCCCTTCATCCGATACTCCCCATTTTGCGAAAGTCTTCTCTGCATCCAGAACCACTATCATACCCCGGTCGGCATGAAGCACGCCTGAAAATCCTCTTACAATAGAGTTCAGCACTTTTTGTTTGTCCAAGGAATTCGAAAGGCTGTTGATGAGTTCATTACGGTGTCGAAGCTGATTTTCTCGATTCTCCATTTGTCCGAGAAGGTTTTCCAATTCGAACTGCTGTGCCTGCAATTCTTCCTGCTGTTCAGAAAGCTCATCATTATTGTCTATCAAACGCTGCTCATTTTCCTTAATAGAAGAAAACATTTTGATGAAACTGGTTCTCAGGACAGCTATTTCGTCATCTCTCTTATCCTGCGTTAAGTCGATAGTTGACTCCTGTCCATTGCTGACTGCGTCTGCCGCAATGGCCAGCTCCCTCAAAGGTTTTCCGATTCGGTTCAAGCTTATCCGTGTAATGGATAACAAGACAATAAGCATGAATAATACAAACGCGAACATGCCCCATTGCATTTGTTGGTGAAGAGAAGCAAGCTTGACACCATTGGCTTCTACTTGTTCATCCAAACTTAATCGATATTTGTTCAAATTTTTCTGAAAGGTTTCTAACTGAGATGTGGCAGAGCTATTGGCTCGGTTCGCAATGGCTTCGGTATTCCCCTGTTCATAGTCTTCAATAGTAGGTGGAAGCAAGTCATAGAAATAAGTTGTATAGTAAAAGTTCATTTCCTGCAGTTTGGATTGCTCTTCTTTTGTAAGCGGCAGATTGCTGAACAACTCAATATTTCGCTGTATTTCTTCCTGCTGGCTCAATGCGCTATTTCTCAGCCTGTCATTACCAAAAGCGATATATCCCCTCATATCCAGAAAAGCCTTATTGAAACCTTGATCAATCTTAATAATAATTTCTTCTTTTTCTTCAGATAGTTTATTTTGCTTCTCGAAATCCTGCTGAATATGAAATTGTATATAGAGTATGATGCTTGCCCCTATGAGGAACAGAATGATAAATAAAAACATCAGGTAGGCAAACCGCCTTGATAAACTTGTTTGAAAGTAGTTATTCATCTTCTGTTAAAATTTCCTCCACTTTTTTCACAAGCAGCATCGGGCTGAAAGGCTTAGAAAGGAAATAGTCTGCGCCCGCTTCCATGATCATCCTTTCATCAGACTTCTGGCTCTTGGCTGTCAGCATCATGATTTTTGTGTTTTTATTTATACCGCCGGTCCTTATAGTGCTTATGACCTCTAATCCCGTTTTGGCAGGCATCATATAATCGAGTAATATGAGATCGAATTTTTTCGAGGAAGCCAGAGCCTCTGCTTCCTCTCCGTCGCATGCCTCGTGGATTTCGTAGCCTTCATCCTCAAGGGTGTCGAGGATAAGGGAACGAAGGACATCTTCATCTTCGGCTAGTAGTAATTGCTTCATTGCTGCACATCTCCCTATGAATGGTCCGTCAATTTTTTTAGATAAAAAAGAATCTTATTTTCGAGTGATTGAATCGAAAAAGGCTTAATGACATAATCTGCCACACCTAATTCGATGGCTTGTATCATCTCTGTCTTTTTTGTTTCTGCTGAAAGCATCAGAACCGTAAAGGGATTGAAATCGGCTTGTTTCATTGTTTCGATCCCGCTCATTCCGTCCATAAAGATGTTTAGCAGGACCATCCCTTTCTGGTTTTGATTTATCCAGCCGCTTTCCAGAAACTGCTCTCCGCTTTCAAACTTGGAAATTTCAATGGGTAGATTATGGTCAGAAGCGGTCTGCTTGATTGTATTAGCAAGCAGGACCTGCATGATGGGATCATCCTCCAGAAGAGCCACTGAAACAGCTTTATGAGAAGAGGACATGCTCCGGTCGAAAACTGTCACTTGGCTTCTTCCGTTTTCTTTAGATCGATAAAGAGCAAGGTCTGCCATATCCAGCCAATAAGAAAGTGAAGTCGAGACGTAGGCATCCACCTCAACTATGCCGGAGGAGAAAGTACAAGTAAACTCCTGGCCTCCTTCTGCCTCGAACGCAAAGGCAGAGAACTCATTTAGTATTTTCTCTAGGCGCTCTTTTCCTTTTTGAGCAGAAATTCCAGGAGAAAGCAGCACAAATTCCTCCCCTCCATACCTGACGAGAACTTCTTCGGGCTTTATTCGCTTTTGGACAAAGCGTGAGAACTCTTTCAAGACGGTATCTCCAGTCAGGTGGCCGTATTGATCGTTCACATTTTTGAAGTAATCGAGATCCAGGAACGCAATGGAAAGCGCCAGTTCTTCTTCCCACTGCTTGGCACATAACTGTGTAAAGGAGTTGCGCAGGTATTTGCGGTTATATAATCTAGTCAATTCATCCACAAGAATTAAATGATCGACAAATCCTTTTCTTTCGATTTGCCTATTTACCCTTATAAAAAGCTCTTCCAGCAAGAAGGGCTTTTGTATAAAATCATCCGCGCCTTTTTGATAACTTTCCATGCGCAGACTGTCTGAATTGTTTTCAGCCATCATTACTACAGGTACATACTGTTTTTGTACAGTTTTGGTAATATGCGATAAGGTGTCGAGCCCATTTTGATCACCGAGGAATATATCAAGAAGAATACAGTCAGGTTTCACATCATATAACGCTGATATGGCTTTATCAGCATCCGTAAACCCGAAAACATGAAATCCTCTCTTTTCAAGATAATCCTTAACAAGCATGAGAAAGCTTGTATCATTTTCGACCAAAAACACAATTTTTCTTTTTTCATTGATATCTGCCATCATGGGGAAATCAATTTCATTTTCATACTCAAACTGATAGCACTCTTTCAGAAGAGGTGAGATAATGTCCTGGATACTCTTTCTGTTCCAGCCGGCCTCCCCCCTCCTGTCAACTATTTTCATAGACTCCGATGCGAGTCTGCCAATTTTCTCAAGGTCAATTGTGGGGGCAGTTCCGCTGATAGAATGAAAAAACCTCCTCACTTCGGATGAATCGATTTCATCGTTAGAACTAAGCCATTCTGATAATTTTTTCCTGATATTATCAATAAGTTTGTGCTGGTAAACTTTCATTTTAGTCATATACTACTCCAGTAATAAATTTAATAGATAAGTAGAACGTACTATTATTATGATGGTAAGTCAATATGTCATTTTTCGACAAATTTTCTTTAGTAAGCAGCCTTGGCTCTGATTGTGATCATGCTATAGAAACTTTTTATTTGAATAGGAAGAGAGTCTCTTTTTTCTCTGCCAGGTTAGAACAGGCGAATAATGGCTCTGTATTCGAAGATTAAGATTATAATTGAACGAATGAGAAAGAGAAGAACCATGCATTATGACTTCACACGGAAGGAGACTAGAAGCTGTGATTTCCATATAATGTAGAAAACAGAGCTTCCAAGGCATCCTTAAGGAATTATTGAATGAATATTAATGAGGAAATTTTCAACGGAAAAATCGGGTTAAATGAGTGTGAAGATTTTCTCTCTCAAGGATAAGTTTTTGCTTTTCTCCTAAGAGATCGAAGTGTGGGTAGTCCTTTTTGCGATCATCAATCCATTCCCTCTTTAATCCGTATTGCTTTCCCCACTCTGCAAGTGCCTCTATATCCTTTGCTCCTGCCTTCGTAACAGTTTTGCATCCGGGAAACCGTTCATCCAGCCAAAAATGGGTAAGAAAGGCTATTTCTCCATTGTCGATATCTTTTTTCCACTTTTTCAAATCTGCTCTGTTAATCCCAAATGCCATGTTCATCTAACCTCTTTTATTAGCGCCCTTTTCGCAAAGATTGTGCTGCTTTAATAGTAAGGGATTTCCGCTCCAAGCGCCCTGCTCAGACCCGACAGGCAAATGTTCCGCATCGAAAAAAAGGCGGTCTATCCTTTTATTCGATGCGGGTTATTTGACCCCTAGGGGCTAGGCGCTGGAACTAGACGACCGCTATTCCCGCAGGAGATCGTACGCCTTCCACTCCAATCCGTACGTAAAAAGGTTAGGAGGGGGGAATTATTTAAAAGCAACAATCTTTATTAAAGAGCCTTTATTTTTTTGCCTTCTCGTATGCTTCATGCCAGTCAGGAAATTGTCTCTTTACTGATATCGGCCGGAACGAATCTTTTTTAACACAAACATGCTTAGAATTAGCCGTAACAGAGAGTGCTCCTTGTTCATTTAAAATCTCATACCCGTATGTAACCCTTAATCCATCGTAAGACTCTATCCATGTTTTAACGATGGCTTCTTCACCGTACCTTACTGGGCTTTTATAGCTGATTTCTATATCTATGACAGGGGAAATAATTCCTTCCTTTTCCATATCGGCATATTTAAAACCCAGATCTTCTATTAGCTTGGTTCTCCCCAATTCCATCCATACTAAATAGTTTGCATGGTAAACGACTCCCATTTGATCTGTTTCCGCATATCTTACTTCTATCTTTTTCTCTGATATGTACATTAAAAATCACCTTATCCTTATTGATTATTACTAACAAGTTTATCATATTTGCTGCTCTGCCCATAGAAGAAGCTGCCGGGACTTTTCCGGCAGCTTGAGTTTATTGGTACTGATTATTTTGACCGTTTTTTTGAAAAGCGGCTTCGTCCTTGATTTCACTTCTGAACGCATCTAAGCTTTCACGTCTGCGCTCATTTTTAGCTTGAATCGATTGAATTTGTTCTTCACTGTCAGTATAAGCCATCGATTCTTCAGCTCTTTCCATATTTTGAATCGTATGGAACACCTTGCTTTGAAGTTTTTCTACATTATCACTGCGGTCATCCGGGTTTGGACGGTTCTGTTGTTCAGCCATGTTGGTTCCTCCTTTTAATAAGGGTTAATCTTTGAAGTCATTCACCTTTTGTCTGAATTACCTGGGCGTGCTTCCCTGACTTGTCCTGCATTTGCTTTCCCTTATTTCCACCAGCTTCACGAGGCTGGGTTCCAAGATGATTCGGTACGAAATGTTCACTGTTTCGTTTTGGGTTGCTCATAAAAAAATCCCTCCCTTAGTCATTAGAATTTCCAAAGGGAGGGAAGATATGAGTGTACTTTCATTAGTTATTCCTGCCTGCAATGGCAAAAGAATGCTATTGGGTTATTCAGCTTTATCCATTCGCTTGATTTCCAATCTTGATTCAATTTTTTCTTCAATGGCATTAATCGCTTCTGCATCCATCATCAAAGCTTGTTTATTTTCGTTTACCAGATCGGCGAATGACTTTTTCCTGGGTTTTCGCATGATTTTTACCTCTCTTCTGTGATAGTTTACTTCTATTATGGACATACACTGCCGGAATTATAATTAATTTTCTAAAATTTTTAAAAAGCGGGGGTTTTCGGATAATGTAATTGTTCCTATGGAAATGATTTGGAGCATTCTTCGAGTAGAACTCATCGAAGTGCGAGCTGGATAAAAGGAAATGGTCGGAGGCAGAGATTTGCTCGCTTGATTGCAGCCGTTATAAATGTAATGGTTTTCCGCTCATGCTCACGGTCTTGGGGGCAGTTGAGCGCTGAAACCGTAATGGGGTGTCACCATGTCCTATCATTGAACAAACACATGAAAACCTTCTTCGTCCAGAGCACCGATATGCTTGTTAATTATGAATCCTTCTTCATCTATCAGCACAGTGGTCGGTATGGAGATCACTCCATATTCAGTGTTCACTTTATCATCTGCATCTAAAAGAACCGGAAAAGAAATTCCAGCTTTCTCTGCAAATTCCTTTGCACGATCTTCAGGGTCAATGTTGATTGATATCACTTCTACCCCTGAGCTTGCTTTGTTAAACGCTTCAAGAGCAGGGAGCTCCTTAGTGCATGGAGCACACCAAGCCGCCCAAAAGTTTACTAATACTTTTTTCCCCTTATAATCCGATAAATAAATTGATTTCCCTGATAAAGTTTTCAAAGAAAATTCCGGTGCAAGTGTTCCTATTTCTGAGCCGTTAAGCCTTCTCGCTTGTGTCACCGGTACACTGTTCACAGCTATTCTTTCCGCTATTTCCACTTCACTGCCGCTCCATATTTCAGTAGAAAAAAGTGAAGTGTTTTCTAAGTAAATGACGAATACGAATGAAATCATCAACATTAATCCAATCGACTTCTTCATTGACAAGCCACGCCCTCCATAAGGTTATTACTTCATGTTATGAAGGCTTGTCTATTTTTATTAGTCGGATTGGTGATTACATCTGTGAGGCAGCCCAACTATTCTTACATATCACACATTTAGTGTAATAAAAAAAAACACCCGTCTCCATGTGGAGTACGGGTGCATTTTGGTCCTGTTATGCTTTAAGTTTATCACGCAATACCATTTGCAGAATACCGCCGTGACGATAGTAATCAACTTCAACTTCAGAATCGAAACGAACTAGTGCTTCGAATTGAGTTTTGTTGCCATCTTCGTCAGTTGCAGTAACTTTCACGACGTCGCGAGGTTTAACATTATTAGTCAGATCTACAGAGATTGACTCTGTACCTTTCAATCCAAGTGTATCTGCATTTTCGTCCCTCTTGAATTGAAGCGGAAGAACGCCCATCATTACAAGGTTGGAACGGTGGATACGCTCATAGCTTTCTGCGATGACCGTCTTGATGCCAAGCAGGTTTGTACCTTTAGCTGCCCAGTCACGGGAAGAGCCCATACCGTAGTCTTTACCTGCTAGTACTGCCAGGCCGATTCCTTGCTCTTTGTACTTCATGCAAGCATCGTACATTGCCATGACTTCATCTTCAGGCCAGTATGTTGTATATCCGCCTTCGGTTCCAGGAGCGATGCGGTTACGGATACGAATATTGGCGAACGTTCCGCGCATCATCACCTCGTGATTGCCTCGGCGTGAACCATACGAGTTGAAATCGCGAGGCTCTACACCTTTGCTTCGCAAATGTTTACCAGCAGGTGTATCCTTACCGATTGCACCGGCAGGCGAAATGTGGTCTGTTGTTACAGAGTCACCGAACTTACCAACAATTTTCAGTCCGTCTAAGGCTTGGATATCCTCAGGAGTCTCAGCCAATCCTTCAAAGAACGGAGGATTTTGGATATAAGTTGATTCATCATCAAAGCTGTATAAAGGTTCGTTGCTCGTCTGGATTTCATTCCAGCGCTTGTTATCATTGAATACATTTTCGTACTCTCTGCGGAACAATTCAGGCGTTACAGTGCGTTTCACAACTTCCTTCACTTCATCCTGTGTAGGCCAGATATCTGCAAAGAACACATCATTGCCATCTTTATCTTTTCCAAGTGAATCTTTTTGAAGGTCGATATCCACTGTACCTGCAAGAGCATAGGCTACCACCAATGGAGGTGAAGCAAGGTAGTTTGCTTTTACCAGCGGATGGATACGTCCTTCGAAGTTACGGTTACCGGAAAGAACTGAAGTAAGAAGCAGATCAGCTTCCGCAACAGCTTTCTCGATTTCAGGGCGTAATGGTCCTGAGTTACCGATACATGTAGTACAGCCGTAACCTACAAGGTTGAAACCTAGCTTTTCAAGCGGTTCAAGCAGCCCGGAATCTTCAAGATAACCTGTAACTACTTTTGAACCAGGAGCTAATGAGGTCTTTACATAATCAGGCACAATCATGCCTTTCTCTGCCGCTTTTTGAGCTACAAGACCTGCACCGAGCATAACGTAAGGGTTGGAAGTGTTCGTACAAGAAGTAATCGCCGCGATTCCGATACCGCCTGTAGGAATTTTTACTTCTTCGCCATTCTGGTTTGTATAGTTGGCTGTCTTTTCGATTTCTTCAGCATTAAGGCCGAAACCTTGGTTTCCTTCTGGATTAGTGATTGCTTCATGGAATGAAGGCTTCATTTCAGAAAGCGGGATCAAATCCTGAGGACGCTTTGGACCTGAAAGGTTTGGCTCAATTTCAGACAAGTTGATCTCTACAACATCCGTATAGAAAGGCTCCTCTTTATCAGGAGTGAAGAACATATCGTTTTCTTTCAGATACTGTTCCACAACGTTGATGTGTTCTTTTGAACGGCCCGTTAATCGCATATAGTCAAGAGACTCTGAGTCAACCGGGAAGAATCCGCAAGTTGCGCCGTATTCAGGCGCCATATTGGCAATTGTCGCACGGTCAGCAAGAGGAAGTGTCGCCACCCCTTCACCGAAGTACTCGACAAATTTGCCGACAACACCTTTCTGGCGAAGAACTTGAGTTACTTTAAGAGCCAGGTCTGTTGCAGTAGCACCGTTTGGAAGAGCGCCTGTCATTTTCACACCAATTACTTCAGGAATCGGGAAGTATGAAGGCTGGCCAAGCATTCCTGCTTCTGCCTCAATACCGCCTACGCCCCATCCAAGTACACCGATTCCATTGATCATCGTTGTATGGGAATCCGTTCCTACAAGTGTATCAGGGTATGTTTCAAATTCGCCGTCTTCATTTTCGACTGCGTGAACTACATTTGCAAGGTACTCCAGGTTAACCTGATGGACGATACCGGTTGCAGGCGGAACTGCACGATAGTTTTTAAATGCTTTCTGAGCCCAGCTTAAGAATTGATAGCGCTCTGCATTTCGTTCAAATTCAAGGTCCATATTTACTGCCAAAGAATCGGCAGTTCCATATTTATCTACCTGCACAGAGTGGTCGATTACCAGGTCAACAGGAATTTCCGGGTTGATTTTATCAGGGTCTCCACCGATATCAGCCATCGCTTTACGCAATGAAGCCAAATCTACTACGGCAGGAACACCTGTGAAGTCTTGAAGGATTACACGTGAAGGCTTGAATGGAACTTCCGCCTCCTGCACTTCTGCAGAACCCCAGTTTGCAAGGTTTTCTACATGTTCTTTGTTGATTACACGGCCGTCAAATTGACGCAGTACAGATTCAAGCAGTACCTTAACAGAGTAAGGTAAACGTGAAACTTTGGCTACGCCTGCCTCTTCTAATGCTTTTAAACGATAATAATGATAGCGTTTCCCTGCTGCTTCAAATGAAGAACGGGAGTTAAATACGTCTTTCGCCATCTCGATTCCCCCTCTTAGAGATTGTTACGATTTTTACGTGCGCTGAAAAGTTTGATTCTGTTTTTCAACTTTGTTCACATTAACATCTTAATACAAGCGATTACATAAGTAAATATCAAGAAAGTTATTGTGTTTGATAAGTTTTTCTTATGAGTTAATCACCTTAGCACGTTATTGTCTTTGTAAATGCTGATAAACCACGGTCCTTGTGGAAATAATCAGATTTCTATGCGGCTCACTTATTATGCTGAGAAAGTAAAATGAAGGCCTCATTGCTAATAGGATTGCCTTCCCCTGGAAAAGATAAAGTGTAGGGGGAGGTGACTTCAATGGCTAAAAGAAAAGCAAATCATATCCGTGAAGGCATGAATGCTGCCAAAGCTCAAGGAACTGGAGCTGGATATAACGAAGAGTTTTCAAATGAACCTTTGACTGCCGCACAAAAACAAAACAACAAAAAGCGCAAGAAAAACCAATAATCAAACAATTTCAACTATATAGTAACAAATTAAGCCGCTGTTACTCAATTGAAAGGCCTTGCAATCGCGAATAAAAATGCTGCAGCAGCAGGAAGGGTCTTTAAGTTATAAATAAGTCTAACTATTTTGCAACTTAAGTTCTACGACAAAAAAAGGAGTGTCCATGATGTTCATGGATACTCCTTTTTTAATTGAGATCAGTCCTGGTTAACCTGCTGCATAACAGAAGATAAATCAGCCCTCATCTTTTCAAGCTGTTCGCGCTGATGTTCAGAGGCTGTTTCTAAGGCGTTTTCAATCTGCTGGTACGCCTCGTTTACTTCATTTTTCAAGTGTGCCAGCTGGTGACCGTAATCAGCACCATCCAGTACTAGCTCATTTACAGCATCCTGTACTTGTTCATGACCCTGCTGTGCAGCTTGAAATGCTTGCTGCTTATCTTTATGATACGGCATATTGTGTCATCTCCTTAAGATAAATAATCCTAAGTTATGTTTCCCTTGCAAATCAGAAGCTATACATCAGGCAGAACCTGAGTATCATACTGCAGCTTCAAGATAGTCAGCAAACTTGAAATCACTGTTTAGGCTGCAGTCAAATATCTCTAAACTTAATTTACTGCTAGACAGCAGATCAACTAGAAATTGATGGATGTATACGCGAATCAAAAAATCCGCATTCTATCTTTAGGAGGGATGCTATATGAACAAAAATGATGGAAAAGATATGCGCCGCAACACAACTAAAGGACAGCCAACAGGACAGCCAGAACCTTTAAGCGGATCAAAAAAGGTTAAAAACCATAATCATACAAGACAAAAACATAATCAGCATCATGATATGTAACTAAAAAAACGCAAGTCCCCCCTCTCAGCCCGGGAGGAAAATGACCCCAGGAGGAAAAAGAAGTCTTTCTTTTATTCTCCTGGGATAACGGGATGAAACCCTCCCCCACTTTCAGCCAAAACCACCAGTTTAAACTGGTGGTTTTGGCTGAAAAACGTGGAGAAATAAGCGGAGAAATTCCGCTTATTTAAGTTATATCTTGTAAAAATAGGTAATAAGCGAAGAAATTCCGCTTATTTGTAAAAAAGATGCAAAAATAGTTCGTTTCGCTGTGCTTAAGCGGAAAAATTCCGCTTATATACCTTAAATCACATTCAATTCTTAAGCTTAACCGGAAAAACTCCGCTTATTTTAGCCTTTCTTAATGCCAATCAGCAAGGATACCTCCCCTCCTGCTGAAATGGCATGTAGTGATAAGTAACCGGCTTTTTGTATAGAAAGAGGATGTTCTATACAAAGCTATAAGTTCTCTGGAACCCCCGCATAGCCAGGGGTTTTCAAGACCATCAAAAAAAGTCCCCTTCACCAGGGGACTTTAAATATTTAACGAATTTTCTAACTGCCTGTCCAGCTCCAACAGGGATTGGCAGATAACTGGGATCTCGGTCTGGTCAGCAGTTCTAAAGTCCAGCAGGAATTCGTCCCGCTGTATTCTTCCGATTATCGGCGTTGCTGCTTTTCGCAAAGCTTTTTCCAATTGAGATGCATCCAGGCTTGTATGTTTTAAGGAAAGCACGTATGTATCCAGTTCTACATCCGGCATTGTCCCCCCGCCCACCTGGCTCTTTGCTGGTTTGACTTCAGCAGAAAAATGATCCGACCTGTCTTTTAGGTAGGAGATTACCGTTTCTGCTGTCTTTTTTACTTCTTCTGCATGCAGCAAAAGTGACCGATAAGCAGGGATATTGCTTTCTTTTCCTTTTAGATAGTCAATCAAAGTGCCTTCCAGAGCCGCCAGCGTCATTTTATCGACACGCAGGACACGTGCAAGCTGATGCTTTTTCAAGATATCTATAATTTCTTTTTTACCGGCAATGATCCCTGCCTGGGGTCCTCCGAGAAGTTTATCGCCGCTGAACGAAACGAGGTCAGCTCCTTTGGAAATGACGTCCTTGACCAAGGGTTCAGATCCAATATTATGTTTCTTTAAATCATAGAGCATGCCGCTGCCAAGATCTTCATAAAAAATTACCTGTTCATGGCTGGATGCCAATTGAACCAAATCCTCAGTCACTGCTTCTTCAGTAAAACCTTTAATGACGAAATTGCTTCTATGCACCTTCATCACCATGGAGGTATTTTCGTTTATTTTTTCCTCGTAATCCTTCTTTCTCGTCTTGTTCGTGGTACCAACTTCGACCAGTGCTGCTCCGCTTTCCTCCATGATCGAAGAAACACGGAAGGAGCCGCCGATTTCAACCAGCTCCCCTCTTGAAACAATTACTTCTTTATTCTTGGCCAAAGCAGACAGAATCAAGAATACCGCCGCTGCATTATTGTTAACAACCATTGCTGCCTCTGCCCCGGTGGCTTCCTTAATAAGGATTTCAGCATGCTTGTGGCGGGACCCCCTCGATCCCTTCTCTATATCGTACTCCAAGTTGCTGTAGTTCCTCGCTATTTCCATTACATGATGAACAGCTGTCTCACTCAGCCTTGCCCTTCCTAGGTTCGTATGCAGGATCGTTCCGCTGGCATTAATCACCTTTGTTAAAGTGTAAGTGAATTTCTGAGAGGCGGCTTTTCCAGCTTGTTTGATTATATAGGCGTTCAGTTCTGTACTTCCCGGCATAGGACCGTCCCAAGAGCCATCTAAAATATTTCCCCTTATTCTGGCAACTTCCTCTTTTATAAGCTCTGTACCTTGTTCACTTGAGATATTTGATTCCCTTATCATTCCTTTAAAAACCGCATCTTGCTGGATTTCATGGATAGAAGGGATCTTTCTGAGCAAATCCTTCATAATACTTTCCTCCTGAATGAAAACACTGAATAATCCCCATTATACCACCCACACATCCTCTCCCAAAGAGAATAGACTGTTTAAAAGGATAGCGGTAAATTCATAACGTGTAACGCTGTAAGATCCTGTGCCCAGGACTTCCTCTTTTAACAGGGATAAACGAGCGGGAGAGACTTCCAGGATTTTATTGATGAGCAAACAGCAGACTGTTTATGGATTGCGCTTGAGGAAAGATGGAGGAAATCATGTCAAATGCGGGAGATGATTTTACATTAGAAGAATGGGAGCGCTGGATGAAAGACTGGCTTCTGGATCCTTATACAACAAAGCTGGATGAAACTCAATTCCGAGTAGACTTGTTTGATACCACAGATGCTTATATAGTGGAAGCGACACCATCCAATTTTACTATGCATGAAATAATCCTCGAAAAAAAAGAACAAACACTGTCAATACAGATTATGCCGGCAGAGGGAAACTCTAAGAGAGAAAGATCTCTTCAATTTCCCTTTTCTTTAAAAAATAATCCCATTCATTTGTATCCACGAAAAGGGTTTATAGAAATTCACATTTTGAAAACGCTTGATAAAAAGCCAGGACCTTCTATTATTCGATGTCAGGGACAATTTTGAAAAATGCCTAAACTCACAAATGAAGAGTGTGCTGATCTGACTCTTCTTGAGAATGGTTCTGGTATCCAGGTACTATTTTTATAGCATTCAAGGCATTCAAAATGAAAAACACAAAAAGGATTGGCTGGTCATCAGGCCAATCCTTTCTGAATTATTTACTCTCCATTTCTCTTATCGTGTCATCTATGTCAGGAAAAATTCCTGTTTCCAATTTTGAGTAAATTTTCTCGCCATTCACAGTCACCTCAAAAGCTCCGCCTGAGGAAGGAATCAATTTCATCTCTCCCAGATCTGACCGAAAATGGTTAAACAGTTCTTCCGCGAACCTCGCGGCTTTTGGCGCATAGTTTCATTGCATGCAAAATTCGATGGATACTGCAATTTTGTTCATAGGGCATTATCCTCCTTTTATTGATACGTCTTTTATTTATTGTATTACACGAAAATTCATTGTGCAAACCAACCTGTCCATTCAGAATACGGTTGACTTCGCCTCTTTTTTTGCAGGCACTCTCTCCAACGAGTTTATGCACATTATGTATTATTACCTTAATACAAACCCTCCACGTAAGCTGAAAAGAATCTACTGGAGAACACTCGTGGAATATAAGAAAATCCTTTGTTATTTGCAGTTCCTGGTTGAAGACTTCCAAACCATAACACTTTTTGGTCTAATCCGATAAATGGGTGTTTATACTCTCTTGAATCTAGTTGGAAGCTGGTAAGAGGAATCCCCTCTTTATGTTTACATAATATTTTTATTGTCTTGTAATTACTTCCCCTTTTTACTGCTGCCCATATTTCACCCGGGATATCTTCCACCTTCTCAAAGGACAAGATAATTTCGAATTTGGCATTATCAATATCTTTCAAGAGTTTTTCATTATTATTTTTCTCATACCACCGCAGCCTTTTTGTATGTACAGGGGAGAAAACAGAGGCATAATCCCTGTTAGATGTTTTGCCTTTCTTCTCCAAGTAATGGACCAGTTTGCGAACAGGCTTTTCCCCGCTAACATGCTTTTTAATGAATTGGTCATCACCGAGCAAAATAAATTTTCCCTTAGCCCTGGTTACAGAGACATTGATGAGCCTTCCGCTTTCCTTCTTGGTGAGCAGCGCACCCGCTTTTTCTTGAGGAAAGCTGTCCGTGATATCAAAAAGGATCATGTCCTTTTCAGAACCTTGAAATTTATGAACGGTAGATGCGAATATATCTGCTGTGATGGTTATATCTCTCTTGTTAAAAAAGATTGAGATTATGGTGTTCATCCACCTTGCCTGGGCACGGTACGGGGTTGCATACCCGATTGAAGAGATTCCCGAAGCATTGGCTGCCAGCATCAATTGTATTGCTGCCAGACTGTTCATGAGATTCCAGCGTGAACCACTATCCGTTATGCACCACGGCAGATGATCAATTACGGGCATCAATACAGCTGCCTGTTTTTCAAAAGGTGATTGATTTGAGATGCTGGCCCGTTGATGAAGTGTATCTGGATGATCACTGACTAGTGAGTGGTAAAAAAGTTCATTTGTAAATGCAGAAATATCAGGATGCATCCTTCTTTGAACAGGCAGGAGCATTAATTGAGGGTGACTTTGCCTTCTTTCCACCCAATCGGTTATCCCTGAAAGATGAAAGATATCCTGCTTGAGCCATTTTCCCACCAACCCATGCCTGGAAACAGCTATTGGAGGCAGCTGTTTGAAATCTCCGCAAATAATGACCCTTGTGCCAAGCGTTGCTGCAAAAGCAATCTGGGGAGCGTAAGCCATGCTGGCTTCATCAACGATGATCAAATCAAACTGGCTGTTGTAAATCAGTGGATCAGTGGCAGCTTTGGATAATGTGGTTGCAACTACCTTTGCCTCCTCTAAAAAAGCACCTTCCTTTTTTCTAAGCTTCTCCCTTACTTTTGCCAGCCCAACTTCTATTCTCGTCAGCTTAGCCGAGTCTGTTATATTAAAACGGTTCGAGAGCTTCTTTTTCAATATGGACCTTTTTTTTTCAAATTTACGTTTTCTTTCCCCGGTAATGCTATCTTCCAATTCTGCAAGCTTCGCTACATTCAACTCAGGATGAGAGTGAAGTTCTTCTTTTTCAGGATGACCATAGCGGATCACTTCTCCACCTGTCCATTTGTGCTTTTCCTGTAAGAAGCGGCACATTTCCAATGTTATTACATCAATAGCAGCATTACTGTGAGAAAGCAGAAGAATTTTGCGGTCATTTACATATTGATAGGCAGCAGCCCGGGCAAGATTGTAGGTCTTCCCTGTTCCCGGCGGTCCCCAAATATAGGTCACAGGATTATACTTGGACCTCAATACCGCTTCGTGTACAGTACTTTGCACTTTTTCTCTTGGATGAAAGGTTTGCTGAGGAGGATTCATTACGTTCTCAACTGTCTTCATTTTTGATGGGTCTTCTTCAATCTCTTCCAGCCTCTCAATTAATTTATTGAGAAGATCCCATGGTTCATTACGCATAATCCCTTTACCAATTTCAGCTCCTAAATCTAAGTCAAGTTCCGCAATGACATCCGTTCCTTCAGAGGAGAGGATGTTCCCTTCTGCTTTTTTACCGTTATATTCGAAAACAATTGAACCTCCGGCAAACAAGCTGGCCGGATAAGCCATGACGAGCCAGTAAACAGCTCCTCCTTCACTTGTGGCTAAATGCTGGCCCTTAAGAACAAGAATTCCTCTGCCTTCGTATTCTTTTAATGTCTGAATTTCAGCAATCAGGGCATTTTTCCATTGCTGAATCATTATTGCGGTTGACTTCATATGTTCGCTCCTAGCTCATTGTCTCTTTTTCATGGCTCTCTTCGAAACTTTGTTGCTATTGATATTAATTTCGAAAAAAACCCTATTACGGAGATGAAATATGGTTGAACCGAAAAGCAATGAGCTGCTCTTCCCCGCTTAGAGTTAAAACTCTCAGTATACGGGGATATCCGAAAACAACTAATTTCTTTACCCATAAACTCTTCAGGTTTAACCATAAGATGTTCAGTGTATATTTTATCTAAGAAATATAAAAATTATATCAAAGGAGGAATTTTAAATGGGATTCATTATGTATTTAATCGTCGGCGGTATCATTGGATGGCTTGCAGGATTGATTCTTGGAAGAGATGTACCAGGAGGCATTATCGGAAATATCATCGCTGGTATCATTGGTGCATGGCTTGGAGGGTTGCTTCTGGGAGACTTGGGGCCTGACCTTGCTGGTATCGCCATTATTCCTGCACTGATAGGTGCCATTATATTGGTCTTCCTGCTCAGCTTGATTATGAAAAGCATGAGGAAAAAGAGTTAATTACCTTTTCCCCCAGCTTTCACTACGCAACTAAACAGTTATGAAAAGAAAAACAGGCTGCAGGGTTAACACTTGGCAGCCTGTTTAGTTTATTTCATCGTCGACATTACATTTCTTCTGTTTGATATCTCTCAGAATAGTACAAAACATCCTCAACATACTCTTCACTGTGGTTGTAGGCAAAAACGGCTCTTTCTATGTCACCATCCGCTGCCCCGTTGCTCGCCAGATAATTCGCTGCACTATGGACAGCATCTTCTATGTCCCATGGATCGGCTCTGCCATCCCCATTTGCATCTACACCGTATCCACCATATTTAGCTATCATCCCAGGGTCAGTCAGTTCATCATCTGGTATATCCCCTTCTCCCAGCCCTCCACAGGTAGGATGGGACCAGCCGATAAATGTGCAGGGCATAAACTGCATATGGCCTTCTGCACCTACCGGGGAAACCATTGTTTCCATTTGTGAAAACTTGGTTTCGACTCTGTGGTGGGCTGCAAGGAGGTTCCAAGGCACTCCATACTTTTCTGAAGCCTCTTTATAAATAGGTATATATTCTGAAGGAATTTCTTCCTTTGCTTCATCCGATAACTCCTGGTAGGTCAAGAAACCGCCATAAACGATAAAATATAGAAGTAAAACCGCAATTGGAATCAGTAAAATCTTTATGGGTGAATTCTTTTTAAATATTCGTTTTGGTCTCTTTTTAACCATCAGGATGCATCATCCTTTTTATAAGTGTAACCTCTATTTTAAAAAAACTTATATATATTAGCAACTTTTAACCTCAGCATAATCTTCTTTCCCTCTATTATAATTCCGACTTCATAAAAGGACGATATCAGCTTCCGTTCATTTCTTCCTGATATAATGATTTATCCAGTGAGAGTGAGAGTGAATTTTTATACTTACTTTCTTTAAAACAGCGTCAAAGGAATTCCTCAGACACCGGAAAACAAACCCTCCTTTTCCAAGGCTAACGAGTTTATTAACAAGTAAACACTTCATGCAAAAAGCCCCAGAAGAATTTCCCTTCTGAAGCTGACTTCTTATTGCCTTTTAGAAATACTCTTGAACACACGCTGCCGGGTGCACCAAACTAGGCTGCCCGCAGAAGTGATGTTTTCCAGAATCCTAAAAATCCGATTAGCTTACATAAGCTGCACCAACAATAATCAAAAGAATGAATAGGACTACAATCAGCACAAAGCTTCCGCCGTAACTGTTACCGCCGCCATAGCCGTACCCTCCGCCATAACCGTACATACAATACCACCTCCTTGTACAAAGGTTACTATACTGTATGCCACTCCCGGATTCTTGACTGTAAAAAACGCCCTGAAACAGAAAAAACAGGCCTTCTAGGAAGACCTGTCATTTTACTTACCGTACTTTATTACGCGGTTTAGGTTTAAGATATAATCCCAATTCTTTCTTTTCTTTGGAAAGCGCCCGGTATAGGGAAACCATCATCAGAATCATAATCATCGAGAACGGAAATGCTGCTATAATCAATGCATTCTGCAGTGCTTGCAGCCCGCCGCTGTACATTAATATTAAAGCGACCGTTGATTGGGCGATTCCCCAAGTCAGCTTCACTGAATTGGACGGCGTCAACGATCCGTAGGTTGTCTGCATTCCAAGGACAAAAGTCGCAGAATCTGCAGATGTAATAAAGAATGTGCTGACCAGGATAACCGCGATGATCGACAGAATGGCTGATAACGGTACCTGGTTAAACACGGCAAACAGGACTTCCTCCGTAGCATAAGTAGCCAGGTCCACTGCTCCTGATTGCTGTATATCAATAGCAGCAGTTCCGAAAACCGAGAACCAGATTAAGCTGACCAGCGAAGGCAGCATCAAGACTCCAAAGAGGAACTCTCTAATAGTCCTTCCACGAGAAACCCTTGCAATAAAGATTCCAACGAATGGCGACCAGGATATCCACCATGCCCAGTAGAATATCGTCCAACCGTTTATCCACGTCTGGTGATCCTCATTCAACGGAGCGATACGGAAGGACATCCTGACTAGGTTTTGAACATAAGCACCTAGTGTATCAGTGAATAAGTTCAAGATAAGCAGAGTGGGGCCGACAATGAACATGATCACTAATAAGGCCAATGCAAGAAACATATTGGTATTACTCAAATACTTAATCCCTTTACTCAACCCGGACCAAGCAGATATCATGAAAAGAACTGTAACTACAGCGATGATTATAAATTGCACTGTAAAATTATTAGGAATGCCAAGAAGATAAGAAAGCCCTCCATTAATCTGTGCAGCACCGAAACCTAATGTTGTCGCTACACCGACCACAGTAGCAAATACAGCAAGGACATCAACTACGACTCCAAGAGGGCCCTTCATAAGATCACCGAACAATGGTTTCAAGGTTGCTGAAACCAGTCCAGGCTCTCCTTTTCTGAATTGAAAGTAAGCTAAGGAAAGAGCAACTAGAGCATAAATTGCCCATGCGTGAATTCCCCAATGGAAGAAGGTGTAACGCATTCCCTCTTTGATCGCTTCATTTGATCCGCCTTCAGCCAGCGGTGGCGAAATAAAATGAGAGAGCGGTTCAGCTGCTCCCCAGAATACCAGCCCGATTCCCATCCCGGCACTAAATAGCATAGCAAACCAAGTAGAAGTGCTATATTCCGGTTTCTCATCCGGCTTTCCAAGACGAATGGTACCAATGGGGCTGATAATTAGGAAGATACAAAAAATCACAATCGTTGTGACGAGTATCAGATAATACCAGCCAAAATTCGTGCTGATGAAAGATTGTACCTGCCCTGTAAAACTTTCGAAGCCTTCAGGTAAAAAAGCCCCGAATACCAATGCAGCCAGAACTATAGCTACAGTGATCCAAAATACACTTGATATTTTTTTCATCATCATTCCCCTTTCGTATGTAGTTTCAATTTCAGTTCTTTCTCTTTACTTGTAATATCCATGTTTCCGCCCTTTAAACAACATTCTAAACGTTAACAGATTGATACTCCCTATTCAACCAATATGCTTTTTTCAGACATATCTGGTAAAAAGCTGCGACTTGATCTTTATGAATTCTTGGTTTATTTTCCCCCTGAAAGTTTAAAATAATACTCTACAATAGATACGCTCATCTCTATTCCGTAAAGCATGCATGATTCATTGTTGTCCTACAAAAGCTATGAATGATTGAAAAAGGATAAAAGGAGGAAAACCATGCGCAAACAAAACCAAAACTCGCAACATGAAGCCGCGAAAGAATTGGCAGAAAGACAAATGAGCGACAGAAAAGAAATACAGTCCATTAAAAACCCGAACACAAAACCAGGACGTTAGACACTAAAGTACTAAAGGTCCGCCCCCATTCAATGCTCCTTCAGAGATTGTAATTGATAAAAAAATTAATACTTTGATGGTGCTCATATTTAAATAGAAAAATTTCCCCTTGTCTAAGCGCAAAGAGAAAGATAAGAATCTCCTGGTAGTTGAAGCCCTGGAACCGGCCCAGCCAGCAATGGGCGGCCCAATGCTAACCACTGAGGGCTTGGAACTGGTTTCAGGAAAGCGGCCAAATTTTCTATACAAAAATTATCTTTTGAAATGGCTATATCCAAAAAGCTTGTAAATTCATCAAAATATTTAGTAGTTGATTTGGTATGCAGTTGACATTGGAGCAAATCAGAAGAAAACCACTCATCTTTTTTGGATGAGTGGTTTTCTATTTCTCTTATTCGATGACTTGTACGGTTATACCTTTTACGCCATATTCCAGTGCTTCTTCACGTGATGGTATAAAAATATCAATCCTGTTACCTTTGATTGCACTGCCTGTATCTTCCGCAGTCGCATACCCAAATCCTTCTACATATACTTTTGACCCGAGCGGAATCACTGCCGGGTCAACAGCGATAACTTTTTCATCCGGATTTGCCCGCAAGTCCACTCCTGTCTTTGTAATTCCTATACACCCATCGCAATAAGCAGTATAAGCAGTTGCTTTTACTTCGACTTCTTTAATAACAGTATCTTTATTAGTTTCTTGTGCTTTTTCAGACCGTGCTGGAGCCAGAGCTTCTTTTCCTTCGTGAATCAGCCGCTGCCTGGTTTCTATCGTAAGAACTGCTTCCTCCTGTATATAGGCTAAATTCCACAGCATATCTCCTTCTGAAATATTATGGTAGCCATCAACCGGTCCGTCTGATGAAGGATTACTATTTTCTTTTGCTTGAATCGATAATGTATGAGATCCGATTATAAATAGAATGAGTAGTGAAATAAAAACGTGTTTCTTCAAGTTAATTCCTCCTTTTAGTCCGCTAAGACCAACAAAAGAAATAGTAACATAGGCTTATATCAAGCCAATGACAAAAGAATGATGAAACCATTACATTTCATTACAAGCTGTCAAAAACCAGGAAGATTTTCACTCGTGGTCCAAATTGAAGAACTCGCTCACTTTTTTTCCAATCTCTCCATTTAATTAATCTAGTATAGTAACTGTCTGTCAATAGAATCGCAGCACCAACGTTCTTGATGAACATAAATCCCCAATTAGAACTGACGGTTAGCTCTACGGCTGGAAGCCTCTCTTGCCGAGCTCTGCCTATAAGGCCCACGGAATGATTTAGTACAGTATTTATTCCCTATAAAAATTCCGGGAAAATAAGGGGAGGAATTCCGCTTATTTAAGTAAAAGCACAAAGAAAACAGTTAAGATAAGCGGAAAAATTACCCTTATTCCCTTTAAAAGATGCTAAAATGGTTCATTTTGCTGTACTTAATCGGAAAAATTCCTCTTATATACTCCAAATCGACTCCTGCTTCAGAGCTTAACCGGAAAATCTCCGCTTATTTTTAGAAGAGATTGTTCATTTCCTTCCAGAGTATACATCCTGCTGGAAAGTAAGGAAGTGATAGGGCAGCCTGCTTATCCTATTATGAAGGGAGGTTTTTTTATTCCTCGCTATAAGCTCTCTGAAATTCCGAGAATAGCCGGCGAATTATAAGACCAAAAAAAAGCAAAGGCTGCCGCCTTTGCTTTTTTTACTTTACAATATATTAATCAAGAATAGTAACTTTTACAGAACGTACTCCCCAATCAAGGGCATCTTGTCTTTCAGGGATAAATACATCGATTTTGTTTCCTTTGATTGCACCGCCAGTATCCTGAGCAGTTGCATATCCATATCCCTCTACATATACTTCTGTACCTAATGGAATGACATTAGGATCTACCGCAATGACTTTGGCGTCTGGGTTAGCGATCAAGTCCACGCCTGTTCTGGTAGTTCCTGAGCACCCTTCACAATATGCAGTGTATGCAGTTGCCGATACTGTAATTGCATTTGCAGCCTCTTGTGTCGGCTGAGTATTTACAGGTGTTTCAGTTGGTTGTGCAGGAACAGTATCCTCGACTGCAGCAGGTGCAGCAGAAGCTGTTTCTTCAGCTGCTGGCTCAGCCGCCGGTTCCTCTGTAGTTTGCTGCGTTGCAGTAGCTTGTTCCTGTTGATTTACAAGAGTAGCTACTCCACGGTTGTCCAAATCAATGACAAGATTTTGTCCTGGGTGAATAATATCTGAAGTCAGTGAATTGGTATTCATGAGTTCATTCACTGATACGCCGTAGTATTTTGCAATTCCCCATAAGGTATCTCCGGATTCTACTGTATAGTTTTCAGTAGATGATACTCTTAATTGTTGATTAGGGTAAATTAAATCGGAGTTTAAGTTATTCCATCTTAAAAGATCCTCAACAGATGTACCATATTCTTTTGATAATCCCCAAAGAGTATCGCCCTTCTTAACTTCTACATTTTCCGCAGAGGCACCTGCGCCCATTGTTAGAGTTAAACTTGCTGCCGTCGCAAGAGTGATAACTGTTTTCTTCATTGTAGTAATCCTCTCCTTTGTTAGTAAGTGGTACGATATCTTTACTCACATTCTTCATGCTAACATAGGAGTACTACAAAATAATTACGAGAGTATAATAGAGTCAATACAATTGTATTTCAACGCTGTAATGGGAATTTATTACTAGAAAAGAAACTTGTGGATGTGAAAGAATAGGGATGAAAAAATTTTAGATAAGGAGGTTTAGAAGGCTAACTAAAATGGTATATAGGTATGTTGTTATTTATTATATTACGTCGTTTTGACTCCTTATTCAATAGAAATAAAGAAATTTGTTATGTTTTTTTCTCAAGCTGCGGTATTTATTTTTTAGATATCGCTAAAAAGAATTGTAGAGACTGTGGCAAGGATAGAAAAGAGCTTTCCCTATGGGCACAGAGAAAACAACTAGTATATTTGATAGTTGAGCACAACAATATCTCCTATTAAAGGTGTATTTTACAAACATAACCGTTTAGTCTCGAATCCGCCTATAGGGTTCCCCATCGAAGTGCAAACACCTATAGTTACGAAAAGAACAGCCTGCGACACATCACAGGCTGTTTTGTTAGATTTTATCTATAAAGTTAATATGATAGGTTCTCCTTTTGTTACCACAATCGTATGTTCAATTTGAGCTACAAAGCTTTTATCCTCTGTTACGAAGGTCCAGCCATCATCCTCCTGAACGATTTCTTCTGCTTTTGTGGAAACGAAAGGTTCAAAAGCAATGACCATTCCATCTGCGAGAAGCCCGTTATCCCATGGATCAAAATAATTCATGATATGCGAAGGTTCTTCATGAAGAGATTTCCCCACTCCATGTCCGGTTAGATTCTTAATGACTGTATAGCCATTTCTCCTCGCTTCGTTATGGACGGCTTTGCCAATCCCATTCAACTTAGACCCTGCTTTGATTTTTTTTAGACCAGCATCAAATGACTTCTTGACTGCTTCACACAAGTCATGCAGCTTTTCGTTCCCCTCTCCCACAACAAAGGAAATCCCTGTATCTGCATAAAAGCCGTCCTTCGAACCTGAAACATCTATATTCACTAGATCGCCTTCGTGAATGACCCTTTCACCAGGAATTCCATGGGCTACTTCCTCGTTAATACTGATACAAGTAAAGCCTGGGAAATCATACTCTTGTTTAGGGGCAGAAATAGCACCGTGCTTTTCAAAAAGCTCTGCTCCCAGCTGATCGAGTTCTTTTGTCGTCAATCCGGATTTAACAGCATTTTTCATTTCATCTCTGATGGCTGCGACAATCCTGCCAATCTCTTTCATTGCTTGTAGTTCTTGATCGTTTGTAATAATCATAAAATCTTCCTTTTTTAAATAGTTGTCTTTTTATATTATACAGATTTAAGCCAGAATGAGAAGGATATTCCCCTACTCAACAGGAATCATTTCATTTCTCCTTCAAGTTCATTTATTTTCTCGTTCAAGAACTGCAGATCCCATTTATGCATTTCTTCCTTATTGATGTTCTGGAGAATATATTCATGAAAACTGTAAACAGTTTCCTGCCTCCCTTCCGGCATCTCCTTTTGAATGATGACCATTGCTTCCAAGAGAGCAAGAATAACTGATACATCCTGCTTGGCATAATGGACAATCTGATAATAAGATTTATAAAGCATTCTATCAAACTCGAAGAACGGTATCCTTACCCGGGGCTCGGTATCTTTACCAACCATTGTCAAATGCCCATCATTTAATTCAGCGGTATCACCAAGCAGAACGCCCAAATACCGAATACAGTCTCTCGCTGTATTTGGATCATTTATAGATGGGGACACAGCCCGGACCGCTATTTCGGAGATCCTCTGCAGTGAGAACTCCAGGTCATACTTCCCCATTCTTTCACTGCCAAAGGAAAGATATTCTGATAAATCTTCTATACTCTCTTTTTGGCTGTAGATCGTGTAAAGAGGCTGACCCTTTCTGATAAAATTCCCTACTTTAATCTCAAAGTCTATAAAGAGACCATTTTTCTCTGAGCATTCCAATAAACCTTCGTAATCAACAAATTGAAGAAAACCGCTTTTCTTGCTGCATACTTCTTTTTTGTTTAAAAACTGTCCTGGGTCCTTCTTTTGTTCTTGAACGACATTGTTTTTTTGCAGCTCTTTATAAAAGTTCACTATTTTCATCGCATCTTTTTCCAGCCTGCCAATTAAACTGCTGATTTGAATAGAAGTAGCAACATGATGAATGAAATAAGCGAAGTAAGCCAGACACACGATAGCATAAAGCACCCCAAAAAACGACGCAATGACAAATTCCTCATTTGGCGTGTCTCTCATGAACAGTAAAGTAGTGATAGAGTAAATAAATCCCCCCATAAAGACACCCAGCCCCCGTACCGTCTTCTTGTCATTCACAAAGTGTTTGAGGGCCCTTGGGGAAAATTGAGAAGAGTATGTAGTCAAAACAACCATCACTGTCGAGAAAGTAAAGGTGGTCATTGTCAAAAGCGAACCGGCTATGGTGCTCAAAACAGTTTGAGCCAAATCTATTTTAGTCATCATGAAGGGCGGCAGATATTCTTTCATAGAAGCTGCCCAGTAATAATCAATCATTATAGTGACAAAGGCCATTATCAATGAAAGCAGACTATAAACAGAGGGAACAAACCAGATGCGGCCTTTCAGATTAATCAAAAAACTTTTCAACCAATCACTCCCTGTCACAATATAAGAATTCAATTATGTCACAATAAATCTAATAAACAAAAGTATAAGCGCCCTGTTCAGCCCCGACAGGCAAATGTTACTCGGAAAAAAAGAGGGTATTTTCTTATATTTCCACGAGCAACATTAGATTATCCCTTAGTATCTTCTTAATTCAACAAGAAAACCGGCCACAATAGCCGGCTGATCCTTTAATAATTCTATTGAAGCTGTTCAACAAAGGCCTTTGCAGTACTTAACCCTGATTGGGGATTTTGTCCAGTGACAAAACCTGTATCCGACACGACAAAGTCTGAAAATGCGCTGCCTTTTTGAAAATCTGCCCCGTTTTCCCGCAATCGGGATTCCATTAAGAAAGGAACAAGGGAATCCATATCCATCTGCTGCTCTTCTTCATTGGTAAAGCCAGTAATACGTTTCCCTTCCACAAGGTACTTGCCTGAAGACAGCTTCACATCCACAAACCCTGCTGGCCCATGGCAGACAGAACCGATCAGTTTGTTATTCTCTGCGAAATGAGCCAATGCTTGCTGAAGTGCTGCATTTCCGGGCAGATCAAACATTGTTCCATGTCCTCCAGGAAGAAAAATAGCATTATAATCATTTACATTCACTTGCGATAGAACCAATGTGCTTTCCAGTTCATGAATGGCTCCCTCCCATTCATCGGGCGGCATCTCTCCATCGGTAACACTATTAGGGTCCACCGGTATTCTTCCACCTTTTATGCTGGCAACGCTCACGCTGTACCCTCTGTCAGTAAACTCCACATAGGGCTCCGCAAATTCGGACAACCATAATCCTGTTTGGTGATCTTTATCAATTTGTTCAGTATTTGTTAGAACCATTAATATCTTTTTCATAGAAATACTCCTCCTTTGATCTAGTTAACTTGTATTTATCCTTAGGGAAAGAGGATTAAACTATTATCGTTTGGCTGTTTTATTGGATTTTGTTTCTCCCTTCAAAAAATGAACAAAATATGGATTCTGAAAATATAACGGTATAAATTAACAAGGATTTTTTTAGAAGAGCCTGTTATCCAGGGGATATACGGAAGCAATTATTTTATTATAAAAGCTCTAATAGTACTAAACGTATAGAGGCTGGGACAAAACCATAATAAAAAGCTCTCTTCGCAAAGATTGTGGCTGAGTAAAAAGAATGGATTTCCGCTCCAGGTGCACGACTCCGCGGGGCGGTCGGTGAGCCTCCTCGGCTTTGCCTGTGGGGTCTCACCTGTCCCGCTAGTCCCGCAGGAGGTCGCACACCTTCCGCTCCAATCCGTCTACGTTCAGGAAAAATCGATAAATAACCCTTAAAAACAACATCTTTCAAATAGAGCCAATTAAAATGAAAGAACCCCATGAAATCAAGTATAAAACCTTGAACTCATGCGGTTTTATTTTTCTAATATCCCAACTTATGTCCCAGCCTCTTGTATAAGAAGGCGAAGCTTCCATTTGGAATAAATTCTTACGGAATCACAAGTCGGCCTCTCTTGGCACGACAGATAACTGAAAAAATTATATAATCAACCTTAACAAGTAATCTGGAAAACTCTGCAGAGAAAAATAGATTTGGGATGGAGTTGAGGTATTTCTTATGAAAAGGCTCTTTTCGTAAAGTATTAAAGAGCTATGGATTTACTTCTCTTTATAACCTACAGTCCGGCCTTATTGCTTGAAGCTATCGCCTGGAGAATTAAAATAAGCCGGATGCTGAACAATCTGCATCCGGCTTTTGTCATTATTTTAAGCAGCTGACCAATCAAATAACCCTAAAAGAATACAAGGAAAAATTGCCTTTTTCCCCTGAGCTGACCTGGCCGCTTTCGGTTTTAAAATTCATTCAATGATTTGGAGGTCTTTTGGAAATTTAGTCAGTGTTTCATATCCATTTTCTGTCACGAGCACATCGTCCTCAATTCGAACCCCGCCAACTTCCGGTAAATAAATGCCAGGCTCAATAGTGTAAACCATTCCTTCTTTGAGAACGCCGTCATTCATATGACTCATGGACGGAAATTCATGAACATTGATACCCATTCCGTGACCGATGCGGTGAGGGAAGTATTCTCCATAACCCGCATCTGAAATGATTTTACGGGCAGTGCTGTCCAAATCCCCGATTCTGTTTCCAGGTTTACTCATTTCAAGAGAAGCCAGTTCAGCTTTTAATACAGTATTATAAATCTCTCTTTGCTTTTCTGAAACTGTTTTAAAGGCAACTGTACGTGTAATATCGGAGCAATAGCCTTCCAGTACAACACCTAAATCAAACAGGACAAAATCCCCAGGTTTTAATTGGCGGCTGCCCGGGTTTCCATGAGGCTCACCTGATTTCTCACCAAATAGAACCATTGTAGAGAAAGACATTTGCCGTATCCCTTTTTTCTTCAATTCATATTCGATTGTGGCGAGGACTTCCATCTCTGTTATCCCTTCTTGAAGAGCGTTGACTCCTGTCTGCACTCCGAAGTCTGCCATTTCAGCAGCACGGCGTATGATCTCAATCTCTCTTTCATCCTTAACCACACGCAGCTCATTTAATTTATCCTCCGCATTAACGACCTCCGCCTTTGGAAAAAGTGACAAAAATGCTTCACTTCTCGAGTATGAAAGCATTTCTTTCTCAATTGCGATCATTTCAGGGTTACCGGTCTTCCTCCTTTTGATAGAAGCCTTAATGAGGTCCCAAGGATTTTCATGATCTCCATACCCAAGGATTTCATGCTGCCACCCCGCACTCCTCAATTGTCCTTCTTCCATTGCCGGAAGGACAAATAAAGGTTCCGCCTCTTTGAATAAAAACATGCCCATAAGACGCTCGTGAGGATCCGTAAGGAAATTCGATAAGTAGAAAACGTTTTCTTTCGAGTTGATAAAAACCGCTTCGATATTTTGTTCTTTAAGCCATGTTTGAATCTTTTGTATACGATTGCTCATTCAACGACACTCCCATTCATTACTTATGTATACCTCTAATGATTTATTAGAAATGTCCCCATGTCAACTGAAAATCCTGAGAAGGGTAGTCCAGGCAGCATCTTACCACTGCCAGGCTTGTTATTATAGTTGGGTTCCATGGCATACACACTATACAGCGATAGTGCAGTGGATCACTGGTATACATGTGTACAAGGTAACTGAATAAATATTCTGACCACAAAAAAACACCCTCATTTCTTTATAGAAAGAAGGTGCTTTTTTACGGCTCTATACCTCTGCAGTACCGATAAAGTCTTTTAATAATTCCTCAGCCTGTAAGCGGGCTTCCACGTTATCAGTACTGATTGGTGTAAATTCCAGCTGACCTGCACGTTCGGAAACTTCTATCATGATTTCATTTGTTACATGAAATGGAAATAAGCTTCTTGGCAAGTGCTGCATTGCACTCTCTAACTGCTCTGTTTCTTCATTTTCGAATAATGTTAATGTAATGATTTCATCTGACATATTTTCAATCTTATATAGACCAATATCCACTTTAGGTTCACTCCTCTATGCATATTTATGAATAAGTAGTTATTCTAAAGTTACCCGCTCAGCAGAAGTTGAAACTGTTTTAGCGAAAAATATTTTATTAGCCTGGTAAAATCGATCAGTAGATTAACATTGCAACATTTTATAGAAGACAGGCTTGTAAAAACTATGCCGATATAGTATTAATTTTGAAATTCAAATTGAAGCTTTCTTTCCTCATTATCCCATTTCAAGATTGCATCAAAGGATTTCTCACCTTTTTTAAATCCCTTAATGATTCCAGTTTTTCCTTCTTCGATCAGTTTCTTCGCATTGGCTGGAGAAATCTTCTTTTTCATGATCATCTTTGAAAGAGTGAAACTGCATTTTGTCTTTTTGTAAGCACTGCAGCCATAGAATTCCCCTTTATCAAGGACTTTAGCCTTGCAATAAGGACAGGAACCGACGGTCTTCCCAAGTGAAGCCCGGGAGCTTGTCCTTTGAATCGTGTCCGTATCAATACCTTCGAATGACCAGTCCTTGGAGGCTTCAATCGCATCAGAAATAATCTTTCCGCTGAGTTTCTTGACTTGTTCCATAAATTGAGGTGCAGACGCCCGGCCTTGGCCGATTTCCCGCAGCCTCTGTTCCCATTTTGCCGTCATTTCAGGAGATGCAAGTATTTTTTCACCAATCGCTTCAATTAGTACTTTGCCTTTATCGGTTGCAAAGACGGCATTTCGCTTCACATCAATATACTTCCTGTCTTTCAAGCCCGCAATAATGTTTGCTCTTGTTGCCTCAGTCCCGAGTCCCTCAGTACTGGAAAGAACTTTTTCGAGCTCTTCGTCCTCCAGATGTCTTCCTGCCGTTTTCATCAAAGTGATCAATTGCCCTTCTGTATAACGTTTAGGAGGCTGTGTTTTTCCTTCTTTTACTTTTACGTTTTTCACAAGGCCATTATCGCCCTTATTCACATTGGGAAGCAATTGTTCATCGTCTTTCTCTTGCTGGAAAATGACTTTCCTCCAGCCTTCTTGAATTTGGATCTTTCCTTTGGAAACGAATTCAGCTCTTCCATCTACAAGCGTTATTAAAGTAGAGTAGTCGAATATTGACTTTTCAAAGTGAGCAGCAATCAGCCTTCGGACAACAAGGTCATAGATCTTTTGCTCATCAGCAGGCAGTTTCTCAGGATTTTTTACCTGTTCTGTAGGAATGATGGCATAGTGGTCGGTCACCTTCGACTCATTAACATACCTTTTGTTGTTCAACAGTGATTTCACCGGCAGCGGAAACAGCTCCTGATAGGCCGGCAGCCTGCCTAATTTCTCCAAAATTTCTGGAAAAGTTTCAGCTTCACCTTTTGTGACATAATTAGAGTCAGAACGAGGATACGAAACGATTCCTTTTTGATAAAGCTTTTGAAGCGTATCCAGCGTTTTCTGTGGAGAAAATTTAAATATTTTATTCGCCGTTGCCTGAAGAGAAGAAAGATTGAACAGTAATGGAGGCTGATACTCTTTTCTTTCAGTTGAAAGATCTTTGATTTCTGCAGGTTTTCCTTTACAGAATTCAGCGATCTTCACAGCAGTCTCTTTATCTTTTAATCTCGGCTGCTTATCTTTCTCCCACTTACCCTGATAAACTTTTCCATCCACATCAAAATCAGCAGTTACCTCCCAAAATGGCTCACTGACAAAACTTTCAATCTCCCTTTCTCTTTTTACAATCAGAGCCAGCGTCGGTGTCTGCACACGGCCCGCTGAAAAAACATCGGACATTCCCTTTTGCTTCAAGAGGATACTATAAATCCTGGATGCATTCATGCCGATGATCCAGTCGGCACAAGCCCTGGAATAAGCTTCAAAAAATACGCTTCTTGTTTCACTTTCATCCAGAAGTTTTGAAAAACCTTCTGTAACCGCTTTTGGTGTAAGAGAAGAAATCCATAAACGTTTCATTGGTTTTTTAATACCGGACATATTGATAATATTCCGGACGATCAACTCTCCTTCGCGTCCCGCATCACCTGCATGAATGATTTCATTCACCGAGGGTTTCTGCAATAGCAATTTTACTGCATTGTACTGTTTGTATTTTGAACGAGTCACTTCATATTTGAATTTTTCCGGAATCATGGGCAGCGTTTCGACATTCCACTTTTTCCACTGAGCATCATATTTTTCAGGAGATTGAAGCTGCAAGAGATGTCCGATTGCCCAGGTGATATAAGCACCTTCCGGAAACAGCTGATTTGGCAGGACTTCAATGAAACCCTGTCCCTTCTTATGAGGAAAAGGCTTGGCTAGTGCAGCACCCTGATCAGGCTTTTCAGCAATAATTACCTTCATTGTGAACTCCTTTGAACTTAACAGATTTAATTTGTTTTCTTGTATAAAGGCTCATTCTCTAGTTCTTTGCTTCTTCCATCTAAAGGAACAAGAAAGTGTTAAGAGACTGGCTTACGGAATTTACTCATCATAAATATTTTCCATTGTAGCACAGTAGATAAGTTCTCTCCTATAATCGAGCAGCTATTTCAAATGTGTAAGAGGAAAACTGGCAGATTATCTGATAAAGTATACCTAGATAGTCTAGCAGGTACAGTTTTAAGAAAGGCTGTACACACATACATCGTTGCTTACGGAAAAATCCCAAGAGCCGGATGTTCCCCCGTATTATAAGGGTTTTCTCTCAAATCTGAGAGACCAGCTCTTTTCTTTTCATGTTCACGAGGTTATTCCAGTGAATTATTGTTATGTTTTTCAAAAATAGTCTGAAATAGCAACAAAGTTTAAGAAAAGAGGAAATAAGATGCGACAAAAGAAAAACAATCCTTCTAATTGGAATCGCTTCATGCGTTTACTAAAAATCGGAAAGCCTTCAAAGTGGATTTTCTCGGGAGCGCTAGTACTAAGTTTATTTGAAACTGCTGCCTCCCTGATAGTTCCTCTTTTTACCAAATCATTAGTAGACCAAATATCAGGAGCCGGAATTGAAATGAGTCTCATTTTTCTACTTCTGGCAGCATTCATTGTACAGGCAGTCGCCGGCGGATTCTCTCATTATCTTATGACTTATATCGGGGAGACCTTTGTGGCAAAAATACGCGAAACCTTATGGAATCATGTCCTGGAACTTCCCATCTCTTTCTTTGATTCGCACCAATCAGGAGAGACCATGAGCAGAATCACCCAGGATACTAATACGGTAAAGACGCTTATCACCAACCACTTAGTGACACTAGTATCAGGTGTCATTACCATTATTGGCTCTATTATTATCCTGCTGACAATCGATTGGAGCATGACCGTCATTATGTTTGTTGCGGTTCCGGTATCATTGTTGATCATGATGCCTTTAGGGAAGAAAATGCATACCATTTCACGCCAGACACAGGATGAAATGGCGGATTTCAGTGGAAATCTGGGCAGGGTGCTGTCCGAGATCAGGCTCGTTAAATCTTATAATGGACAGCCTGCTGAAAGGCAAAATGGCCATAGAGGAATACAAAATTTGTTTAAGTTCGGGTTAAAGGAAGCAAAGATCCAGGCTGTGGTCTCTCCTTTTATGACGACGATTATGATGGTGGTACTCGTCGTCATCATCGGGTATGGAGGAGCAAGAGTTTCTGCAGGAGCACTATCAGCTGGATCCCTGGTAGCTATCATCATCTACATGTTTCAAATCATTGTCCCCTTCACCCAGCTTGCCACCTTTTTTACTGCTTTTCAAAAAGCGGCAGGAGCTACTGATCGTATCCAGGACCTCCTGGATGTTAAAACTGAGGGAAAAAGAGAGACGAAACAGAGGAGCTTTTCAGATGAGAACCTCGTCTTTCAGGATGTCTCCTTCGGTTACAATAATAAGAAAAGAATCATAGACTCCTTGTCTTTTGAAATAACCACAGGAAAAACGGCTGCGTTTGTCGGTCCCAGCGGTGGAGGGAAAACGACCATATTTTCTTTAATTGAACAATTCTATCCCCTGGACAGTGGAGATATAAAGTTGGGGAATACCTCCATTGAGAACATACCATTGCAAGAATGGCGAAAATCAATTGGTTATGTTTCACAAGAAAGCCCCATCATGTCCGGAACGATTCACGATAACATCTGCTATGGATTACAAAGGGAAGTCAAAGAGGAAGAAGTGTTCGAAGCGGCGAGGCAGGCAAATGCTTATGACTTCATTGTCAGCCTTTCAGAAGGTTTTCAAACTCAGGTAGGCGAACGAGGTGTAAAGCTTTCAGGCGGACAAAGACAGAGAATTGCTATTGCAAGGGCATTGCTGAGGAATCCGAAGATACTGCTTCTCGATGAAGCCACCTCAAACCTTGACAGCGAATCAGAACTGCTTGTACAAAACGCTTTAAAGAATCTGATGAAGGGAAGGACTACCCTCATTATAGCGCATCGCTTATCAACAGTGGTAGAAGCAGATACTATTTTTGTCATTGAAAATGGATCTATTTCCGGAAGCGGCACCCATCAGGAACTCCTACAATCAAATCAATTGTATAAAAAGCTTGTCCAGCAGCAGCTTACCGCTGAAAAATAAAATAGAACGGATAGAGCCGCCCATTGTATAATGGTCAAACAGAATGGGCGGCTCTATTGATCTTCATAAGAATTAGACATCTTCCATTCATTCAGGGAAAAAATTTCAGCATTTCTTCATGGTCTGTATCGGCGGCGCAGAAACTCCCTATATGATATTTGCTTCTACAGAGTCAAATCAGGATAACCTTCACAATCACTTCAACAGTATCCTATTCTTCCTTTTTAAAGTAATGCCTGACATCGATCTTACGTTTTTCCATCTCCGTCAGAATGGTTCTGTTAATGATTTCAAGGGTTTTGACTCTTGCATGCTTTTTATCTTCTCCTTCAATAATGTGCCACGGTGCATTTTCCTTGTCGGTTTCCTGAATCATCTCGTCTACCGCTTCTTTATAGAGATCCCATTTTTCTCTGTTTCGCCAGTCTTCCTCTGTCAGTTTCCAGGATTTCATAGGATCATTTTGGCGATCGTTGAATCTGTTCAACTGTTCTTCTTTAGATATATGAAACCAAAATTTAAGCACGATAAAATTTTCACCAGTCAGGATTCTTTCAAAATCATTAATTTCTCCATAAGCGCTTCTCCACTCTGATTCCTCGGCAAACCCTTCCACTCTTTCAACAAGTACCCTTCCGTACCAGGAGCGGTCAAATATCCCCAGCTTCCCGTATTTTGGCATCCTGTTCCAAAATCTTTGCAGATAGTGATATTGCTTTTGTTCAAGTGTGGGTGCTGCGGTAGAGTGCACTTCAAAGCCACGAGGATCAATATTCTGGGTTGTTCTTTTGATCGCTCCCCCTTTTCCTGCCGCATCCCATCCTTCGAACACAAGGATACAGCCAATTTTTTCATCCATGAGGGCTCTTTGTAACCCCAGCAAAATTAATTGCTGCTTCTTTAATCTCTTTTCATATTCTTTTTTATCATCTATTTTTCTCGTCAAGTCTACTGAATCCAACATACACTTACCCTCCTTAAAGTATCCTATGTATTGAAACTAATCTTATATCCATTTATCCTTCGCAAAGAGTTTTAAACTTATTTTCTAATCTAGACCCTGCAGCCGATAAGCTATATTCATTGGGAAAACGACATAATCCTGCCCCTTCATTAAAAAACAGTCCTGCAGCAGGACTGTTTCTTCAGATCATTAAATCCATGACCAACCGCGTCGTTTATCATCTCTTCTGTCATCCTGGCCGCCGACATCATCTCTGTCTCGTTTGTGCCTTCTTCCTTCATCAGCACCTGCAACATCATCATAATGGCGTCTTCTCTTGTCATTTTCATCCAAGATGATAACCTCGTTAGCGCGAATAAGGACTTTATCAGCATTTATTACACGTCTTTTTTCTTGAGACATCCCTTTTCCCTCCTTTTCACAACCCCTAAATCCTTTTCTTGCAAAAGGGTTGGTTTACTATAGGGTATGAAATAAAGTTTCAAAGGAATGGACATCTATCTCAACAATTGATAAATAGGCGAAACCTCTTTTGTGCGTGGCTTTTTTCGTAAACTTTGTATCTGTTTATTACTTATTCTAAAGAACAACCTTAATTCAATGGAATAACCTGGTTAGCTTGAAATGAAAAGAGCTCTCCCCTATTAGAGAGAACCCTTAGTATCCGGGGATATCCGAAAGCAATAATGTATGAAAAAACAACACAGTGCTTAATCGTGTTTAAGGTGAACATCCTTCCCGCTGTCACCTTCACATAATTCTGCGTAAAGACTGCAAGTTTGAATAAAAAAAATAAAACCGCATGAGTTCAAGGTTTTATACTTGATTTCATGCGGTTCTTTCATTTTAATAGGCTCTATTTGAAAGATGTTGCTTTTAAGGTTATTGATCGATTTTTCCTGAACGTAGACGGATTGGAGCGGAAGGTGTGCGACCTCCTGCGGGACTAGCGGGACAGGTGAGACCCCACAGGCAAAGCCGAGGAGGCTCACCGCCCGCCCCGCGGAGTCGTGCACCTGGAGCGGAAATCCATTCTTTTTACTCAGCCACAATCTTTGCGAAGAGAGCTTTTTATTATGGTTTTGTCCCAGCCTCTTTTCCCTGCTTCGTTTTTACAAGACAGAAACAGGGTCCTTAGTGTTAATGCTGTCTAAAAACGTCCATATGTTGACGGTATTGTTTGTCCGGGGATTGACGGATATAATGTCCTTAATCACCCTGAAGAAAGGAAAAGACGCCTTCCATTATGCCGGCCATTACCAGTGGCGCGACGGAAGACGTCCCTCAAACAATATGATTGTTGTAAATGATTATATCATAGTGGAATCCGCCGATAAAAGCGTTTTTTATTAAATGTGCAGAAAAGGTTCCTTGTCCCTGTTGTAATCATCAGGACTTCAAGGTCATTGGTTCAAGGGAGAGAAAGTTAAAAGATGAGAGAGGCATGGCCAGAACGTTTATCATCAGGAGGCTGCGTTGCCAGCAGTGCAACAAGATTCACCACGAGCTTCCTGACTTAATGATCCCATATAAACGATACGCTGCAGATGTCATCGAGGAAACCATTTTCCAAACAGCCCACCTGACGGTGGCAGCGGATGAATCTACGATTTACG
>NZ_VTEH01000026.1 GCF_008180615.1 Rossellomorea vietnamensis | reverse complement strand
CGGGGAGGTTTGGCACCTCGATGTCGGCTCATCGCATCCTGGGGCTGTAGTCGGTCCCAAGGGTTGGGCTGTTCGCCCATTAAAGCGGTACGCGAGCTGGGTTCAGAACGTCGTGAGACAGTTCGGTCCCTATCCGTCGTGGGCGCAGGAAATTTGAGAGGAGCTGTCCTTAGTACGAGAGGACCGGGATGGACGCACCGCTGGTGTACCAGTTGTCTTGCCAAAGGCATCGCTGGGTAGCTATGTGCGGAAGGGATAAGTGCTGAAAGCATCTAAGCATGAAGCCCCCCTCGAGATGAGATTTCCCATCACTTTATGTGAGTAAGATCCCTGAAAGATGATCAGGTAGATAGGTCTGAGGTGGAAGCGTGGCGACACGTGCAGCTGACAGATACTAATCGATCGAGGACTTAACCACGAAATAACAGCGAAACTCGGAATACTTTCTTCTTTCTTCTAATACTTTATCTAGTTTTGAAAGAACAATGTTCTTTCAATTTCATACAGTCTGGTGATTAAGGCGAAGAGGTCACACCCGTTCCCATGCCGAACACGGAAGTTAAGCTCTTCAGCGCCGATGGTAGTTGGGGGATCTCCCCCTGTGAGAGTAGGACGTCGCCAGGCTGGAATGAATTCCAATAATATGGGCTGAAAAGAGGAACTTTTCTTAATAGGCTGCATATTATGTATCATTATTATTGTCGCGGGGTGGAGCAGTTCGGTAGCTCGTCGGGCTCATAACCCGAAGGTCGCAGGTTCAAATCCTGCCCCCGCAATACCATTTTGTATAGCAACAAAATATTACCCTTCATTTTAAGGATAGATATTTTGAAAAGTATTTATTAGTCCTTACAATAATGAAGGATATTTTGCTTGCTAGCAAAAATCCTTGGTCCGGTAGTTCAGTTGGTTAGAATGCCTGCCTGTCACGCAGGAGGTCGCGGGTTCGAGTCCCGTCCGGACCGCCATCTATTACTTTAGAAGTTTAGCGAAACGATGTTTCGTTATTTTTTTTGTCTTTATGCCGGTTTTTTTGCTCAACCAGATGAAATCGGGTAAACTACATATATACTGCATCCTTAGGAAGTGACTTGTATCCTAAGGTTTTTTTATACATTAAAGGAGATAGTTATGGCTACGTATGAATTTATAACAAGCGGCCCGGAGCAGACAGGCGAATTTGCCGGACGGATTGCCGGGATGCTAATAGAAAATGACGTCTTAACCTTAGAGGGCGATCTTGGTGCCGGAAAGACAACGTTTACCAAGGGACTGGCAAAGGGTCTTGGGGTTAAACGCAATGTAAATAGTCCGACCTTTACGATCATTAAAGAATATCAGGGGCGGCTGCCTTTATATCACATGGATGTCTATCGCCTGGATGATTCTTTCGAGGATCTTGGCTTTGACGAATATTTTGATGGCGGCGGTGTGACGGTCGTTGAGTGGGCACATTTGATTAAGGATCAGCTTCCGGAAGAAAGGCTGGCTGTCACGATAATGAGGATATCTGAAGAAGAAAGAAAGATTATACTGGAGCCGTCGGGCGACAGATATGAAATGTTATGTAAGGAGATTTTTGAATGAAGATCTTGGGGATTGATACTTCCAATTACCAATTGGGCATCGCGCTGGTGGATGGCAATGAAGTAATTGGTGAGTTTATAACGAATATCAAGAAGAACCACTCTCTGAGGGCAATGCCGGCAGTGGATATACTGATGAAGGACTGCGGAATTGCACCAGCTGATTTGGATAAAATTGTAGTGGCTAATGGCCCGGGGTCTTATACAGGTGTGAGAATAGGTGTGACCATTGCCAAAACTATGGCGTGGTCATTGAATATTCCTGTAGTTGGTGTTTCATCGCTGGCTGTACTGGCGTCATCAGGAAGGTACTTTGACGGGTTGATCTCTCCTTTGTTTGATGCGAGGAGAGGGCAGTTATATACTGGGCTTTACAAGTTCAGTGAAGGAAAGTTGGAGTGCATAATAGAAGATGCCAATTTGCCGGCTGAGCAATGGGCTGAAATGATGAGCCAATATGAGCAGAAGGTTTTGTTTGTAGGACATGATGTGAAAATTCATCACGAAGTATTTCATAGCAGATTGGCGGATCAAGCCGTTTTTGGGGACATGGCAAGTCATAATCCACGTCCATCTGAATTGATCAGGCTTGGAATGGATCGTTCTGAAGAAAATGTTCACGGTCTTGTACCGAACTATATCAGGCTTGCAGAAGCAGAAGCTAAGTGGAGAGAATCACAAAAATAGCTGTGTTATTGGGGAATGGCAAATGAGCGATTATACAATAAGATTAATGAGTGTGGAAGATTTAGATGATATCATGGAAGTGGAAACAGAGTCTTTTACCATTCCATGGAGCAGGGATGCTTTTTTCAATGAAATAGAGACGAACCATTTTGCGACATATATCGTCATTGAAGACAAAGGCAAGGTCATCGGTTATTGCGGAGTTTGGATCATCGTGGATGAAGCCCATATTACCAACATCGCTGTCCTTCCTTCTTACAGAGGGCAAGGCCTTGGAGATAGATTGATGGAAAGCATGATTGAAATCGCAAAGGAAATGGGAGCAGTGACCATGACGCTTGAAGTAAGGGTCAGTAATACTCCTGCTCAAACTTTGTATAAGAAGTTCGGATTCTCGGAAGGCGGAATCCGCAAAAATTACTATTCTGACAACCAAGAGGATGCATTAGTTATGTGGGTGAAATTATATGAGTAAAGATACGTATATCCTAGGAATGGAAACGAGCTGTGATGAGACAGCGGTCTCCATTGTTAAAAACGGTAAAGAGATTCTATCAAATGTTGTTGCTTCTCAAATCGAAAGCCATAAGCGATTTGGTGGAGTAGTTCCAGAGATTGCCTCACGCCATCATGTGGAACAAATCACGATTGTGATAGAGGAAGCGCTCGATCAGGCTGGAATGAGTTTAAAGGAATTGGATGCGATCGCTGTTACGGAAGGGCCTGGCCTTGTAGGTGCCCTGCTAATTGGGGTAAATGCAGCTAAGGCATTGGCTTTTGCTCACGGCATTCCGCTTATCGGTGTTCATCATATCGCCGGACATATATATGCAAACCGATTAGTGACAGACATGAAATTTCCTCTTCTTTCCTTAGTTGTATCCGGCGGCCATACAGAATTGGTATATATGAAAGAGCATGGATCTTATGAAGTGATCGGAGAGACTCGGGATGATGCTGCTGGAGAAGCTTATGATAAAGTAGCAAGGACACTTGGCCTGCCTTATCCTGGAGGTCCGCATATCGACCGGCTGGCAGCAGAAGGAAAACCGGAGATTAATCTGCCGAGAGCATGGCTGGAAGCGGACTCGTTTGACTTTAGTTTCAGCGGGCTGAAGTCAGCTGTTATCAACACTGTCCACAATGCTGAACAGCGTGGGGAAACCATTGCTCAGGAAACGCTTGCTGCGAGTTTTCAGGCGAGTGTCATTGATGTACTTGTCACTAAGACTCTAAAGGCGGCAAAGCAGTACGGAGTTGGACAGGTTCTACTGGCAGGCGGCGTTGCAGCCAATAGAGGATTAAGAAGTACATTGGAAAAAGAGTTTGGTGCTCTTGATGGAGTGGAGCTTGTCGTGCCTCCTTTGTCGCTATGTACAGATAACGCTGCGATGATTGCGGCTGCGGGAACAATTGAGTTTGATAAAGGGAAGCGGGGCTCGATGGCGATGAATGCCAATCCGGGTCTTGATATAGAAAGTTTTTAGGCTTGAGGGAGAAATCTCTCAGGCTTTTTTGTTTGATGATTAGTGGGGGAGCGTATTTAAGTTTGGGGAGCTATTAAGATATCTTCGGTAGGGAGAGGATGATTTTTTATAAGTAGTGTATGAAGTTGTGGGAACTTCGGTCGGAAGAGGATGGTTTTTCATCAAGATATGTACGAGGCTACGTGAACTTCGGTCATGAGCAGTTGGTTTTCCCTCACAATATGTAAGAAGAAGGAGGGGAACCATAACCTATCTCTCTTTCAAAGTTTAGAGGGTCTCAATGAGTGTTCAAGAGACCCGTAGAATGCGAATTTCGAGATGAAGTGGTCTCAAGGAGTGTCTAAGAGACCAGTGGAAACCGTGTTTTGAGTTGTAGAGTGTCTCCAGGATCGTTCAAGAGACCCTTGATTCAAGCAATCTAAGGTGAATCTTTTATTGGCATCATACTTAAAACCTTGTGGATAACAGGATGATGTGGAAAACTAGTATGGCCATCTGAGCTTAATATTCTCAAAAACATAAAGATACCCCCAGGATTTCCACACTTCGGGGATAACTATTGGTGAAGAAAAGGTTACTCCGAGAAAAATAAGGGGTATAAGTAAACGGATGAGTATGCCTTAATAAGAACATGTGTTTTGTACACAGTCTGTGGACAACTTGTTGATAACTATCGTTTTCCTTGTGTAAAAGAACAAGGAAAATTTTCCTATTTTTTTGTTAGTAATGGGGATAACTGTGGATTAAATTGTGGATTATGTGGAAAAGTGGTGTGAATAAAGAGAAAATAACATTTTTTCTGTGAATAACTATGTGGAATACCATGACTGAAATAGAATTCTGGATCTTCTGAGTAAGAGGGCTTTCATCTGGTTGCACAGCAGAGTTTATAAAAGAGCATTTATAAAAAAGTAAAACTGCTTCAGGATATTCACCTGAAGCAGTTTTTTTAAGTTTGGAGGAGCTCTTCGATTTCGGTCCACTCTTCCATATATTCTTCTAGTGATTGTTTTGCTTCTTCCAGTTCGCTGTTCAGCTTCACTACTTTTTCATGGTCTTGAAAGATATCAGGATCACATAAGTCAGTCTCTATCCTGCTTATGGCCCCCTCAAGTTCTTCCATTAGTTCTTCGAGTTCTTCTACCCGTCTTTTACGCTGTCTCTCCAGCTTTTTCGCTTCTTTATCCTGCTGATAGTTTTGTTTTTCTGTTTTTAAAGGAGCAGGACTGTTAACATAATTGCTTTGCTCAAGCTGGGCAAGTTCAAGTATCTCGTTCTTTTTCTGAATATAGTAGTCGTAATCTCCAAGAAATTCGGTTGCTTCATTCTGTGATAACTCGACCACCTTTGTAGCAATCCGGTTAATGAAGTAACGGTCATGCGAAACAAATAGGATGGTTCCCGGATAATCTATCAGGGCGGACTCCAGCACTTCTTTGCTGTCCAGGTCCAAGTGGTTGGTTGGCTCATCAAGGATCAGCAGGTTCGCTTTTTGCAGCATCAGTTTCGAAAGGGCCAGTCTGGCTTTTTCCCCTCCGCTAAGAGTAGATACAGGCTTCAAGACATCTTCACCGGAAAAGAGGAAGTTGCCCAAAACCGTTCTGATGTCTTTCTCATCTTTCATTGGGTATTCATCCCACAGTTCATTTAAGACGGTTTTATTGGATGAGAGTTCTGCCTGCTCCTGATCATAATAGCCTATGGAAACATTGGAGCCAAAGGTGAAGTCTCCTTTAATAGGTTTCAGCCTTTGGATTAAGGTTTTTAAAAGCGTTGATTTTCCGACCCCATTTGGACCTACAAGGGCGGCACTGTCACCTTTTGACATGGACATGTTTAAGGAAGAGGAAATGACATCCTCTCCATATCCAATTGCCAAGTCATTGACTTTAAGAACATCATTTCCGCTTGGACGGTCAATGGTAAAGGAGAAGGTTGCGGATTTTTCATCGCCTTGGGGGCGGTCCATGATATCCATTTTCTCCAGTTTCTTTCGTCGGCTTTGCGCGAGCTTTGTCGTGGAAGCGCGGGCAATGTTTTTCTGGATGAAATCTTGCAGTTTAGCCACTTCTTCTTGCTGGCGCTCAAACTGTTTCATCTCTCTTTCGAACATTTCCGCCTTCATTTCAAGGAACTGACTGTAATTGCCGTGATATTTCTTCGAGTTGGAGCGGGAAACTTCGTAAACCTGATTCACGACTTTATCTAAAAAGTAACGGTCATGGGAGACGATGAGGATCGCCCCTTCATAGCCTTGGAGATACTGCTCCAGCCAGGATAGTGTATCGATATCAAGGTGATTGGTAGGCTCGTCCAGAATCAGAATATCAGGCTTTGTCAGTAAAAGCTTTCCGAGAGCCAGGCGGGTTTTTTGCCCTCCGCTTAGTGTGGAAATCTGTGTACTATAATCAAAGCCGGCAAAGTTCAAGCCATGCAAGACGGAACGGATATCCGCTTCGAATTGATAACCGCCTGATTCCTTGAATTTTACCTGCGTACTATCATATTCTTTCAGGACCCTGCTGTATTTTTCTTCATTTTCATAAACAGCAGGATCCGCCATCTGCTGCTCGAGCTTCCTTAAATCTTCCTCCATCTTGCGCAGGTCATCAAAGACCAAAAGCATTTCATCCCAGATGGATAAACCGGATTCGAGGCCGGTATGCTGGGCGAGGTATCCAATGGTCGTTTCTTTAGGCTTGATAATATCGCCGGAATCATAGGAAAGCTGTCCGGAAATGATTTTTAATAATGTAGATTTACCCGCTCCGTTCCTTCCGACAAGAGCTACTCTGTCGCGGTTCTGAAGTTCGAGCTTTATATTGGACAGGATCACGTCAGCCCCGAAGGACTTAACGATTTGATTGACTTGTAATAATATCATTTCATTCACCTCTATATAGTAGGCTCTTTTTTTGCGTGGAAAAGAGCGCAAAAGCAAGCTTTATTTAACGGAATGCTTATTAGTATAGTGTATCGCAAAATCAACAGCGACGGCAATGTTAAGGGTGTTACACCCTGTCGAACGGACAGACAGGAAGGGCAAAATAGTGTATGATAGTGTGGACGGAAATAAGCTTAGAGTCGCATGGTGTAGTTAGATTAAGTTTTCCATGAAAAGGAATTGACATATGGCGTCAACAAGCACAAAATGGAAAGATGACTTCCCACGTTCATATGGAAGCGTTATCAGTGTGATGAAGTGAGAGGTAAGCTTAAAGCTCAAGCGAATCAATTTGTGGGGGAATGGTAATGAATCAGGAAAGTGCAAAGATTCCACAAGCGACAGCTAAACGGCTGCCGTTATACTATAGATTTATCAAGAATTTACACTCCTCGGGAAAACAGCGGGTTTCTTCGAAGGAGCTGAGTGAAGCAGTAAAGGTAGACTCCGCCACAATCCGAAGGGATTTTTCTTACTTTGGTGCGTTAGGAAAGAAAGGGTATGGTTACAATGTTAACTATCTGCTCTCATTCTTCAGCAAAACGCTCGACCAGGATGAGTTGACGAAGGTCGTCCTGATCGGTGTAGGAAACCTGGGGACCGCATTTCTTCACTATAATTTTATCAAAAATAATAATACAAAAATAGAGATGGCGTTTGATGTCGCTCCTGAAAAGGTGGGATCTATCATCAGTGACGTACCGGTATACAGTCTCGATGATATGGAGAAACATCTGGAGGACAATGATATAGAGGTAGCGATACTAACTGTTCCTGTTGGATCGGCCCAAAACATTACCGACAGGCTTGTCGAGGCCAACATTAAAGGAATCTTGAATTTCACACCTGCCCGGCTGACAGCACCAGATCATATCAGGATACATCATATTGATCTGGCGGTAGAACTTCAGTCGCTGGTATATTTCCTGAAAAACTATTCTGAAGAAGACACCGAAATGTCACAAGAAGAAAATAGAACATGATAGCAAAAATAAAAACGATAAGTTATGATAGAACAAGGAGGTGAGCGTTATGCCACTAGGACCAGGTAGCCTCATATTGATCGCAATTGTAGCTCTATTGATTTTCGGACCGAAGAAACTGCCGGAATTGGGCAAAGCAATGGGAAATACATTGCGTGAGTTTAAAAACGCAACAAAAGGCTTAGCAGATGATGATGACAGCAAAGATAAAGATGCTAAGTAAATGTAAGGATTGAACGCTATGAGTCATAACGAAATGACGATTTATGAACATATAGGAGAACTCAGGAAACGGCTCATGTTTGTAGTCGTTTTCTTCATGTTGGCCTTCCTGGGCAGCTTCTTTCTCGCAGAGCCCCTGATACGATATCTTCAGCATGCGGATGAAGCGAAAGAGCTGACCATGAATGCTTTTAGATTGACAGATCCATTGAAAATTTATTTGGAGATGATGGTCTTCATCTCGTTGATCCTGACTTCTCCGCTGATTTTATTCCAATTTTGGGCGTTCATCAGCCCGGGTCTGCTGGAAAGAGAACGAAAAGTAACCTTAAGCTATATCCCGATATCCCTGCTGCTTTTTCTGGGAGGATTATCTTTCGCTTATTTCATTCTCTTTCCGTATGTGGTCGGCTTCATGATGAATTTGTCCGATCAGTTGGATATACAGCAGGTCATCGGAATCAATGAATACTTCCATTTCCTGTTCCAGCTGACCGTTCCTTTCGGGCTGCTGTTTCAACTGCCGGTCGTCATGCTGTTTTTGACCAGACTGGGCATCATCACCCCAATGTTTATGGGGCAAATGAGACGCTATGCGTATTTCATCTTGCTGGTGATCGCAGCGCTCATCACGCCACCCGACATTGTATCCCATTTGATGGTGACAGTACCGCTGCTGTTTCTTTATGAAATCAGCATCTGGGTTTCCAAAATCGGCTATAAAAAGGTGCTCCAGGCAGAACAACAGCTGCAGAGAGAACTCTATGAAGAAGAAAGAAAAAGAGAGGAATAACCTTAATTGGTTGTTCCTTTTTTTGAACTGGTTGCTTTAGTCCTTTAAAGCGCAAAAAGGGACAGTCCCTCTTCGTACGTTAAAGGGCTAAAGTGTGTGGGAACTTTGTTGAAAATATAGGAAATCTGGGGCGAATACCCAAGAGGCTTCCTTGTCTCATTCATATTTTATAGTGTAAGTGACATTAGACTAGAGAATGAGGAGGAAGATGTTCGTGAATCACCATGGAATTAATCCTAACGATCAAAGAATTTTCTTCGGACGTCCCGGTTTCGGCTTTGGCCGTCCTGGCTTTGGTTTCGGACGCCCCGGCTTTGGATTTGGGCGGCCAGGTTTCGGCTTCGGTTTCGGACTTCCATTTATAACCGGGCTGGCGGCAGGGGCCTTATTGACTCCAAGACCCTATTATTACCCGCCATACCCTTATTATCCGTATCCTTACTATTAGGTGGTGAAAAGAGCTTTTCCTTAATGGGAGAAGCTCTTTTTATGTCCTTAGGTTGGCGGGGGTGTTGAAGAGTTATGAATTTCCTCTACAGTCGAACGACTCCGAATGAGTCATAAATTGAGTAATCATATGAAAAAATAAGGGGAGAAATTCCCGCTAAATGCATATTGAGCCTATTTCGATGCTGAATAAGGGGAAATTTTCCCCTTATCTAAAGCAGAAGCGCCTATTTTCTAGTTTTTATAACATTTAAGGGGAATTTCTCCCTCTATTTAAGCTGTTTCGAAAGCTATTTCGTAAAATAAAGGGAATTTTTCCCCTTATTTACTAGCGAGAATCCAGATCCATGCCTCCAAACTGATATAGCGGCTGCTCACTGTTCCATGTGGGGTGCATCGACTGGTTGTGAAACAATGAGGGAGCTGTCCGTTTCCAGCTGGTATGTAACCTCATTCTCAACTTCCCGCCTGGTCCCCGCAGGCTTGCAGTAAATATCCTCCTGTAAGATGGATTCAAAAAGAGGCAATCTTTTAGAAAAAGGCTGTTTTCGCATACATTGTTGCTTTTGGGAAAAAAATTTTCTCCAGATACTAAGGGTTTTCGCTCGAATCTTGAAGAGCAGCTCTTTTCTTTTCATGTTTACCAGGTTATTTCGGTGAATTATAATTATTTTCTTCTGAAATAGTGTGTCAAATAGCAGCAGAGTTTATGAAAAGAGACTGGAAAACAGCATAAAAAAGAAGCCCTCTTAAAGGCTTCCACTATTTCTTATCATTCAACTGTTTTTTAATTTTAAAATGCATGGCAACCATTCTGATTCCGGATCCGAAATCAAGGGTGGCCAGCAGCACCATAAGGTAAGCGAAAAATCCCCAGCCATTGTCGTTTACATTGATAACGGCAAAGTACGTAAACAAAACTCCGAGGAGGATGTAAAGAATGCCGCTGAACAAAGGTGATCTCCTCATAGAAATAATCCTCCTATAAATCCTTGAATTCTCTCCGCTTCTTCAATCATTTTTTCGATATCTTCCCTGAAAATGGACTGCATCAGCACGACGAGGGAGTTCATCGACACGTGGGCGATAATCGGCACGATGATCCTTTTGGTTTTAACATAAAGGAACGCAAAGGTGAAGCCCATGGCCGAATATAAAAGGACGTGTTCCGGCTCGAAGTGTGCAAATGCGAAGATGACCGAACTGATCAGCGCGGAAAGGATAAATGAAAAACGCTGATAAAGAGCACCGAAAATAATCTTTCGAAACACAATCTCTTCCAGAATTGGCCCGATGACAGCAGCCACAATCATTGCCAAAGGCACAGAATCAATGATCCTGACAATATTTTCTGTATTTTCCGAGCCCATCTCAATTCCAAGAAGGCGCTCGATGTTGATGGCTATAGCCTGTGCGAAGAAAGCCATGAATATACCGGCTATCGCCCATAGTGCCGAGAACACAGGCGACATGGGAGCTTCTCTTTCCAGGCGGGTGGATGCTTCTGATTTTCGTAAAATAGCCCAGACAATAAGCAGCGTAATCGAGAATGAAAAAACCAGCCAGTAACCGGGTACAACCGCCTCTGCCTGATCGCTTGACTGGTTGAACCAATTGACGGCTGCGTGGTAAAACAAAGGAATCCCGAGGATGCTCGAGAGCTGCATGGTGATATAGGCTATAAGAACATATCCATATTGTTTTTTCAACGTGATGTCTCCTTATATTGAATCTGTCATTGCAATCCTTATTAGCTTCCGCTTTTCCTTACAATTCTACTAATAAAGAGCCCTTTTCGCAAAGAAAGAGCTTTTCTTTCTTTTATACGAAAGAGCAGGCAGAATAAGAACCATTTTTCGATAGGGAGCCGAGCCTTACTAAGGCCGCCAAAGCAGAGCCTTAACTTCCGATTTTCTGCAGGAATCCGGTTGAGAGGCATAAAATACCAGCTGCGACATAAAATAAGAAGGTGTGTTTTTTCAGGAAATTTGACGAAAAAAATTTTAAGCAGGACTCTTGCAAAATGGATTCGAATTATTTATTATAATAGTTGTGTTAGCACTCAACCTTAACGAGTGCTAATAAATACGAATACTTACATAATATATGAGGAGGTTGTTTCACTTGTTAAAACCACTAGGTGATCGCGTCGTTATTGAGCTAGTAGAATCAGAAGAAAAGACAGCAAGCGGTATCGTTCTGCCGGATTCAGCTAAGGAGAAACCACAAGAGGGCAAAGTTATTGCTGTAGGTGCAGGCCGGGTTCTTGATAATGGTGAGCGTGCAGCTCTTGATGTGGCTGCGGGCGATAAAATCATCTTCTCAAAATATGCTGGTACAGAAGTGAAATACCAAGGCACAGAATACCTGATCCTTCGTGACAGTGACATTCTGGCTGTAATCGGCGAATAATTAATCTTTATCTGAAAATATACCTAACCAATATAAGGAGGTCTTTTTAAATGGCTAAAGATATTAAATTCAGCGAAGAAGCACGCCGTTCCATGCTTCGCGGTGTAGATCAATTAGCAAACGCAGTAAAAGTAACTCTTGGACCAAAAGGACGCAACGTGGTACTTGAGAAGAAATACGGTTCTCCGCTAATCACTAATGATGGTGTGACAATCGCGAAAGAAATCGAACTTGAAGATGCTTTTGAAAACATGGGTGCGAAGCTTGTTGCTGAAGTAGCAAGCAAAACAAACGAAATCGCCGGTGACGGTACAACAACTGCAACGGTTCTTGCACAAGCGATGATCCGTGAAGGTCTTAAAAACGTTACTGCTGGTGCGAACCCTGTAGGTATCCGTAAAGGTATCGAAAAAGCGGTTCAATCTGCAATCGAAGAGCTGAAAGCAATCTCTAAACCAATCGAAAGCAAAGAGTCCATCGCACAAGTTGCGGCTATCTCTGCTGCTGACGAAGAAGTTGGACAATTGATTGCTGAAGCTATGGAGCGCGTTGGAAACGACGGCGTCATCACAATCGAAGAGTCTAAAGGATTCTCTACAGAGCTTGACGTTGTGGAAGGTATGCAGTTCGACCGCGGATATGCATCTCCTTACATGGTAACAGATTCTGACAAAATGGAAGCAGTCCTTGAAAATCCGTATGTCTTGATCACTGACAAGAAAATCGGAAACATCCAGGAAGTCCTTCCAGTACTTGAGCAAGTCGTACAACAAGGCAAGCCACTATTGATCGTTGCTGAAGATGTTGAAGGTGAAGCACTTGCTACATTAGTAGTGAACAAACTTCGCGGAACATTCAATGCAGTAGCTGTAAAAGCTCCTGGATTCGGTGACCGTCGAAAAGCTATGCTTGAAGACCTTGCCATCCTAACAGGCGGTGAAGTGATCACAGAAGATCTTGGATTGGATCTTAAATCTGCGAATATCACACAGCTTGGACGCGCAGCGAAAATCGTTGTTACAAAAGAAAACACAACAGTTGTTGAAGGTGCAGGCGAGCCGGATCAAATCTCTGCCCGCGTAAACCAAATCCGTTCTCAAATGGAAGAAACAACTTCTGAGTTTGACCGTGAAAAATTACAAGAGCGCCTTGCAAAACTTGCCGGCGGTGTAGCGGTAGTTAAAGTTGGTGCGGCTACTGAAACAGAATTGAAAGAGCGCAAACTTCGTATCGAAGACGCATTGAACTCAACTCGTGCGGCTGTAGAAGAAGGTATCGTTTCCGGTGGTGGTACTGCCCTAGTGAACGTATACAACAAAGTTTCTGCTATCGAAGCTGAAGGCGATGTGAAAACAGGTATCAAGATCGTTCTTCGCGCGCTTGAAGAGCCAATCCGTCAAATTGCTCACAACGCTGGACTTGAAGGGTCTATCATCGTTGAGCGCCTGAAAAAAGAAGAAGTTGGCGTAGGATTCAACGCAGCTACTGGCGAGTGGGTCAACATGATCGACTCCGGTATCGTAGATCCAACAAAAGTAACTCGTTCTGCACTGCAAAACGCAGCTTCCGTTGCAGCAATGTTCTTAACAACTGAAGCAGTTGTTGCTGACATTCCTGAAGAAAACGGCGGCGGCATGCCTGATATGGGCGGCATGGGCGGAATGGGTGGAATGGGCGGAATGATGTAATAAACCGCTTCACCCCTTGAAATGATTAGGTTTTCAAGTCATCTGCTAACAAAATGCTAACATTCGGTTTATAAAAGAGGCTTCTCATTAGTTGATTAAACTTATTGAGAAGCCTCTTTCTTTATATTAATGGCTATTTTCACAAAGATTGTTGTTTTTGTAATGTCTCCTGCTCCATCACGCAGGCATCAACAGGTTCTCAGAGAGCTATCTACAGCTTTTTCGATTTTCTTGCGAGAAGAAGAAGGTGAAGTTTTTTTTGCGCCATTTGATGTAAGGCTATTAGTGGAAAATAAACAAGATGATGATATAAATAATGTTGTTCAACCTGATTTATCGATTGTGTGTGATCGGAAAAAGCTTGATGAGAAGGGGTGCAATGGAGCACCTGATATTATCATTGAAATCCTTTCCCCTTCATCTGTTAAGTTAGATCGCTGGAAAAAGTTTCAGCTCTATGAAAAAGCAGGGGTGAAAGAGTACTGGCTTGTTGACCCGGTGAACGAATCTGTAGAAATGTATCTATTAATCAATGATCAATACAAGTTTCAAAGAGTCTACACAAAAGTTGATACAATTACCGTAAATATTTTGAATAGATTAGAAATAGATCTAAATCAAATATTTGAATAAATTAAAGTGCCTGTCCCCCAGTGTGTTAATACTTTAGCGTCCTGGGGTCAGGCACTCTTTTTTGTCTGTAGAAACGTCCCAAGGCTCTTCTGCAAAGGTTCCATTGCCTATATATCCCTGAGCCGCAATAAGGTTTATAAAAGTCTATGATACACAGTTGACATTGAGAATCATTATCATATATAATAAAATCACAAATGATAACAGTTCTCATTTGTTCCCTGCGCTTAGAACTTGATACCCCCTCTTTTATCAGGTTCATATGCCGGTTTCTTATTGCTTCTTATATAGAGGCAATAAGAAACTTATATAAGAACCCACTTTTGAAAACGTAAAGAGGCTGGAAAGGCAGGCGAGGAAAATCGAATTTATAATGTGCCAATGGTGCTTTTATGTCTATACACAGGAACTTGATGAAGGTGAATATAGCGTTGATGGTGAGCACTGTCCATGCTGTGGTTCGAAAAATTGTTTAGAACAGATACCATTTAATGAAGGGGCAGCTCGAGATGAGTAAACGATAGAGTACTATTCTAAATGGAGGAAAAAGAATGGTGAATCATTATATTGCCGTACAATCATTTGTTCACAAGATTGATTGCTTTTGTCCAGGTAAGGAACATTCGGATAAGATAAAGGTCAGTCAGGGAGATATCATCAGCTTTCAATATGAGCGTACATATAACATGGTAAACGGCTGGTATGTTTTAGTCCAAGTGAATCATTCCAGTTTTCATATAGCTGTCGAGGATTTAACTCACTATTATTTACAAGGCTTATTTTATACAGAAACGGATCTTGAGCTTCAAATTAATTATCTAAATTTTTGCGTAAATAAAGCTCTTGACCTTAATGATGAGGGAAAGTTTAAAGAGGCAGCAGAGAAATGGATAGAGGTAAAAGAGTATAGAGAGAAGCTGGCAGCGGCGGCAGATAGCAATATGAAGGTATCTCTGTAGTCAGGTTATCCTTCTTGTTCTTCTGCTCAATGTAATAGTCGTTCTCTATATCAGAGAACGATTTTTCTGTATAACGTTAGTGCTGTTACGGACTGTTTGTCTACATAGAAAAATTTAAAGGAGGATATAAAATTGGAGAAGGTACTATCACCAATAGCAAAAGCAATTCGCGAACGAAGGTCCATCAAAACGGGGTATACGGCCAAACCAGTTACAGAAGAGGTTGTGAAAGAAATATTGAGTGATGCGGTATGGGCACCCAATCACGGATTAAGAGAGCCATGGCGTTTTCTTTTTGTGCCGACAGAACGAAAAGAAGAGTTTGTAGAGGAAGCTGTACAATGGTTTCCAGCAGGGATGCAGGAGAATAGACGGAATTACTTCAGCCAGCCGTCAGCATTTTTAATTGTGGTCATGAAAGAAGATCCAAGGCAGAAGCAATGGGACGAAGATTATGGAGCGGTGAGCTGCATGATCCAAAACTTCCAGCTGCTTGCGTGGGAACAGAAGCTCGGAGTTGTTTGGAAAACGAATCCTCACAATTATGATCCAAAAGCACGTGAGGCATTAGGAGTGCAGTCTGGGGAGAAGATTGTAGCTTTTCTTCATATGGGATATTTTGAAGAAGCCCCTGCACCAAGGCCGCGCACACCTATTGAAGAGAAATTTCTTGTTTATAAGAAGTGAGTGCCTGCTTTTCTGCGTAAAAAAGGCTTCCGGTAATTTCCTTGAAACCGGAAGCCTTTTTAGTTTAGGATTCCTTCTGTCTCTCTGGTTCTCAGAAAAAAAGAAATCCCATGACCAGCAGATAAGAAACGACGGCGGTCAAAGAAGGTAGAATATAGGTGAAAGAGTTGCGTGTACGATCTCTTTTTATAATGATCATCACAATGGCGGTTAATACAAACCCAATAAATGAAATGTAAATAATGTCATTGCTTGTATCCTGCCATATACTTCCTTCGAAGTAAAATACATCTCCAATAGCAACAACTAAGATATTAAAGATATTACTGCCTAGGATTGCTCCAATCGCCATATTGATGTTGCCTAGTCTCAAGGCCATAAAGACTCCCATGGCATCCGGCAGTGAGGTCGCGAGGGCAACTAAGAAGCTCCCGATAACCGTGGCACTTATGCCTGTACTTCGGGATATAGCATCTCCAGATAGAGAAAGGGCACTTCCGAAAATAAAAATGGCGATGGAAAACAGTATGAATTTTCGTACCGCCTGGCGAATAGACGTAATTTCTGAACCCTTATTTACAGTGTCTTCTGAAGATGGTTCTTCAATCTTGGTTTTGGAGAGCAGCCACATTCCACCCCCATAAATAACCGCAACAATAAAACTAGTGAGCCCGATATTCAGTACTGAAAAAGAATGATTAATGAGTAAGCCGCCAGCAGAGACCACACAAAGCAGGAGAGCGATGGCCCCTGTATAGATATGAGTGTGGGAGACGCGGAGGAATAAACGTTTGCTGCGGAAGTGAATATCTAATAAAAACAACACAAGAGTATTGAATAATATACTGCCCAGCCCGTTACCTGCCGCAATATCGGCGCTTCCGATAACACTCGCCGAGACCGTCGTCGTTAACTCGGGGAGAGACGTCGCGACAGCTAAGAGAATGGTGCCGGCCAAAAATCCCCCCATCTTAGTTTGTTTGCTTATCGTATCCGCGTGTTTAGATAAATGAACAGCAGACAGGGAAGAGATGATCGCAGAAATGATAAAAATACTGATATATATCCAGGTCATGGTGATGAAAAACTCCTTAACATCCAGGTTAGCTTCAAATCCTACTATCAAGCAAGGCAGATGCACATTCATATACCTTAGCCAAATAGTAAAATGTGAGGATATGAAGCATTTACCCATCTGCTATCTTTCTAACACATTTCTGCTTTCTCATTTTCAAAAGCAGCTGCATGTTATAGGAGAATAGGCAGAACACCGCAGCCTGGCACAGGTGTAACTCTCATTCTATTGTGGTAGTAGTAATTCTCCTATTATTGGAAAGTATACAGGTTAATAACAGTTTCTTGAAATCAAGGCTTTGTTAAAGGGTGTTGTTGTTTTTTAAAGGTTATGTTGACTTCCACTCCGGGTGCACGACTCCGCGGGGCGGGCGGTGAGCCTCCTCGGCTTCGCCTGCGGGGTCTCACCTGTCCCGCTAGTCCCGCAGGAGCTCGCACACCCTCCGCTCCAGTCAACATATCCAGAGGAAGTGAGAATCCATTGTAAATTGGAAGAATCAATTTTTCTATATAAAGCAGGGTAGATTCACAATAGCATTTATTGGACCAGCAAATTGATTAACCCCCATTCTTTTGTTCTTAATGGTGGATGCCTTCTTAATGGTACATGAACCCAAAACATCTATTAACAACAATAATAACTAACAGAGCCAAAATCAAAAAACCGCGTGGAATTCGCTCATTCATCGCGGGTTTTTGATTTTCTTCAGGATAAAGCTCCCCTGTTTGTCGACTATTAGTCTGCTCCCGAATAAGATAAAAAAGGCGCTAAGTTACTTACCTCATTCTAAAAATCTCTCAATAATATCATTAAATTTCTCACTATGCTCCCAAAACATAAGATGCCCGCCCAGTACTTCCACCGAAGCTTTAGGAGTAAGCTTGCTTAAATATGTTGTCGCGGTTTCTGCCCAGTGCTCTGCGACAACATATAAAGTGGGGAGGGTTTCACTGCTCGATGCTGCTTCAACACGATAGTCGGAGAAAAGCCCCGAAGAAAACAAATTAGCTGCGATATAGTAAGGTGTTTTAAGAGACTGCTCAACGATCCATTCTAATTCTTCTTCTTTCAGATTTCGCTGTACCATGACTCCTTTGGCATAAGCAGAAATGAAATCCCGTTGTCCTTTAGGATTGCGAAGGTAGTTGGTGTAAGCGGCAGCCATATCATCAAGCGGGCCTTCCACCCATTCCTGATCCTGCTGCAGAGATAAAGACTTTGGAGGCATATCAATCAAGACAAGTGATTTGATGCCTTCTGTTCCGAACTGGCGGATGTATTCCCAGACCGTCAAGCATCCGAAGGACCAGCCGGCAAGTGTCGCATTCTTGACCCCTAACTGCTTCAGCACTTTTTGCAAATCCGTTCCATGGGTAACATAGTCATTCCCATGGACTGTCATTGTAGACCTCCCGTGGCTTCTCGGATCAATTACAATTGTACGGTGGGTTTTGGAGAAATGCTTCACCTGCTCGGAAAAGACTTCTCTAGTAAAAGTAAAACCCGGAATAAGGACGATGGGATCGCCGCTGCCGGTATCCTGTACAAATAATTCTATTCCTGGCTCCACTTCAATGTAAGTATTCATGGCCTGCCCTCCCTGAATTCTTTTCAATTGGTACAGTATATTCGTCATAATGCATTCTCATTTCTGGAATTCAGAAAAAGGATAAGCTATTCCGGGAGAAATGGAGAAACTGTGGAGTAAGGGGTTCTGTTTTCGAGTGGAATTAAAAATTACACATCAAAAGGAGTGTCCAATCGCATTGATTTTGACACTCTTTTTTTGTTGATTTAGCGGTATTCTTGTTGGTAATTCTGTTCAATTGGTAATACAAATGGACCCTAATTTGAGGCACAATTTCCTATATACTTTCAATCCCATATTAATATGAAAAGAGTTGTTAATTATAAAAATCTAGCAATGATTTGATTGGAACGGAAGGTGCGCGACCTCCTGCGGGACTAGCGTGACAGGTGAGACCCCACAGGCGAAGCCGAGGAGGCTCACCGCACGCCCCGCGGAGTCACGCACCTGGAGTGGAAATCAACAGACATTGTTTTTGGGGGCAAATCACTCAACAATTACTTTGGCTAATTAGAAGGTTGTACTTAAAGACAAACCCGTTACCTATTGAGAGCATTTTTTTAGTAGAAGAACCAGATTTGAAGGATTTATTTATTAGATGGCAGGAGGGAGAAAAATATTAAAACGTGCTTGTCCTCTTTTACTTCAAAAAGAAAAAATCAAAGATTAGTCTGTTTCCTCTCTTACTAGCTCCAAAACTTCTCTGAATCTAACAGAATGAACGATAGTCCTCTCTCTTAAAAAGCGCAGAGTATCCAGTATCTCCGGGTCATCAATCAGCTCCAGTAGATGCTGGTAGAGGACCCGTGCTCTTTCTTCCGTGGCAATATTGCTGGACAGATCAGCAATGGGATCACCGGTTGCCTGGATATATTGTGCTGACCAGGGAACACCCGCGGCATTTTGATAGAACAGTGATTTTCCATGAGTGGCGAAAGAAGGAGCTAAGCCGGCCTCTTCAAGTTGATCCGGTGCTGCATCCTTGGTTAACTGATAAATCAAGGATGCTATGAGTTCAGCGTGAGCCAATTCTTCTGTACCGATATCAGTTAATAGAGCAATGACTCTATCATATGTCATGGTGTAGCGCTGGTTTAAATATTGCAGAGCCATTGACAGCTCTCCGTCTTGGCCGCCGTAAGCTTCATATAGAAGTTTGGCTGTTCTTGGATCGGTTTTGGTTACTCTTACAGGATACTGCAGTTTTTTCTCGTAAATCCACAATGTTTAACACCTCCTGTCTATTTGCCATGGCCAGGGACTATTAAGCCACTGCCAAGTCATCTTCGATTGAGAAAATCCATTTCCCAGCAGGGGATCGAATTTCCTTTCATATTGTTCCTTCAGCTCTTGTAACAAAGAGGATAATTGATTGAATTGTTCCAAAGCGAATTTATCGGCAGCGTGTGTATCAAGATACAACTGTAAATCTAACAGAGCAAACTCCACTATCTGTATTCTCTCTAAAAGAACTTGTCTTTTCATAAGTGACCTCCTAGATATGTCTTCATTTACTACTATATTCAAAACTATTGATTTAGATTGGGTGGATGAGGTAAGCACATCATAAAACTGTTGTTTTCGTAATATAGCTGATTGGCAGCTGAAACAGGGAAATGATACAAATGAGTCAGCGCTATATTTAAGTGGTTTGTTATTTCACAAATCGTTCCCCAATACTTCGCAAAGATTTCAAATTTATCTTTTATACTAGATAGCGTTGGGAAAAACTCTAACTAAAAGAAAGGATTAGAGGTCCTTTATGAATAAAATGATATTTTTAATGTTAATCAGTATGTTGTTGTTGGTCTCGGGCTGTCAGGGAGAGTCGCTGGCTGTACCGGAGAATGCGGAAGAGGCTGTCATGGTTTCCCATTTGAAGGACGCCGGGCTGACTTTTATTGATAAAGAAAAACAGAAGGTGATAGATTCGATTGAATTGAGTTCTCCTATTGTGGACATGGTCCGCGTAGATGATGTTCATATTGCTTTTACCAGTAAAGACGGTTCTCTCTCCCTTCTGAATACGGAAAACGGTGATTTGGAGCAATGGGAGGGTAGTGGTGAAGGCATAAATGAGCTGTTGTACAGCGAGCGTACTCATCAATTATTTCTCGCAGACAGTGGGGAAAACAGAGTGAGAGTATTTGATTTAAAAAAGAAAGAAATGACTTCAGAGATTGCGGTAGGAAAGTTCCCGCTGTCAATGGCTCTGGATGAGACGGAGAAACTTCTATATGTCGTAAATCAGAAGAGTTCTTCCATTTCTGCCATTGAGGTGGATACGCTGCAGGTGAAAAAGGAAATGCTCGTGCCTTATCTCCCGGAAGGAATTCTGGTTAAGGATTCAAAGCTTTATATCGGCGGACATGGTCCCGTCCATGGGGAATTGAACAGGTATGTGTATGTGATCGATCCGGAAAGCGGGGAGGAGATCCAGCGTATAGAGGTCGGGTTGATGCCGGTCAAATTTTTCAGTCCTCCATCAGGCGGGGATGTGTACGTCGTCTGCCATGGCTCTCATGAACTTTACAAGATTGGCGGAGAAAGCACGGAAAAAATCAGTGCAGGAGCCAATCCGTATGATGTGACCGGTAATGAGGAGACGTTATATGTTTCGAGCATAGACAGCAATTCTCTATTTATAGTAGATCTTCAAACATTTAAAGTGAAAACGGAAATGGAAATCAGCGGCGGTCCGGTTGCGATTATCGAGGGAGGGGGAGTTCAATGAATATTCTTGTGGCCGACGATGAAAAAGATATGATTCAGCTTTTAACCTCCTATTTAACGGCTCATGATTATTCTGTTTTTCCGGCAGGAAATGGCAGGGAAGCGCTTGAGGTGCTGCGAAATGAGCAAATCGATCTAGTGCTGCTGGATATCATGATGCCGGTCATGGATGGATTGGAAGCAGCAAGGGAAATCCGCACTTTTTCTGATGTCCCGATCATCATGCTGACAGCGAAAGGGAGCGAAGATGACCGTGTCACCGGCCTGAAGATCGGAGCAGATGATTATGTGGTCAAACCGTTCAGTCCAAAAGAGCTTGTCGCGAGGATCGAAGCGGCTCTCCGAAGGTCTAAGGGATACCGCAGTCCTGGCGCAGAAAGCCAGACGATTACTCATGAAAGTTTGTCCATTGATTTGAAAGGACATGTGGTGAAGGTCGATGGAGCGACAGTGAACCTGACTAGAAAAGAGTTTCTGATCCTTTCGTTATTGGCTCAAAACCGCGGGCAGGTGTTCAGCAGGGAGCAGCTTCTGGATAAAGTGTGGGGATTGGAAAGTGAAGGAACGGCGCGGACGGTGGACACTCACATCAAAACCTTGAGGCTGAAGCTGAAAACAGCCGGACCATATATCGGAACGGTTTGGGGTGTTGGCTATAAATTCATTTAGAAACCGGCTGACCAGGATCGGGCTTCGGCAGAAAATAGGGTTCACCATTGCCGTTGTGGCGCTGCTCACGGTCCTGATTACCATCGGGCTAACCTATTATTTATACGAAAAGTTGTATGTGGACAAGCAAGAAGACCTCCTCCTCCTGCAAGGCCGGAGCCTGGAAGAAGCGTATTATGAAGAGCGTAATATGGAGAGTTTCCAGGAGAGGCTGAAATGGACGGCAGACAATTCAGAGGCAGATGTGATTTTTACCGAAGATCCAATGAAGCTGAGTGCGTCTCTTCCATACGGAGGTGCAGAGAGTGAAACGCTGATCACCTTTGAAGAAAGGCAGCAGCTATTGAATGGTGAAACGGTGACTATGGTCCGGCAGCATCCTGTTTTTAATCAGGACATCCTGGCTGTGGCCATTCCACTGCTGGATGGCGATGTGCTCTCCGGTGCGATTTTTCTTTATATGCCTTTAGAGGATGTATATGCTCCTTTTGAATCGATTCGATATATTTTGGCCGGGCTCCTTCTATTGATATTGCTTGTGGTCGTTTGGTCAGGCAGAAAAATTGCCTCCCAGCTGATTCAGCCGCTGAAGAAAATGGAGATGATTTCAGGACGGATGGCCGCAGGCGATTTTTCAAAAAGGATCGAGGCATCCGCTTCGGACGAAATGGGGGCGCTGGCACGGTCATTCAATCAATTAGCGAAGTCGCTGGAAGAAGTCGAGAGTAATAGAAGGGAATTCCTGCAGAATGTTTCGCACGAACTCCGGACCCCGCTGAGTTATATGAGGGGGTATACGGAAGCGATGCTCGAGGGTGTCGTGGAGAGTGAAGAAGAAAGGCAGAGATACCTTGGAATTATTCATAAAGAAACAGCCCGTTTATCCCGCCTTGTCAATGATTTACTGGACCTCGCGCAACTCGAAGGCGATTCTTATCCGATGAAGATGGAACCTATTCCATTTGGGCAGCTGGTGCTGGATGTTACCGAAAGATTCAAGCTGCCTCTAGAGCAAAAAAGGATTCAACTTGACCTGCAGCTGGATGAAGAGGCCATCATTGAAGGTGACCCCGACAGGCTGGAGCAGGTGATAGGCAACCTCCTGGATAATGCGGTTCGTTACTCACCAGAGGGAGAAAAGATTTTTATCCAAATGGAACAAAGAGAAGAATGGACGGTGCTGACTATCGAGGATAGAGGCCCGGGGATTCCATCTGAGGACCTGGCCAATATTATGGACCGCTTCTACAGGGTTCACAAATCACGAACCAGAAACGAAGGCGGTTCCGGACTGGGCTTGGCTATCGTTAAACAAATTGTTATGAAGCATGAAGCGAAAATAGATATAGAGTCTGCTCCGGGAAAAGGAACCTCAATCAGCCTGGCGTTTAAATCCATAGCGCTTGGCAATGAGTGATGAGAGCTGCCCGGAGTGCCGGAAACTGGAATGGGAGGAAGAATATGAGTATAAAAAAATTAGGGATATCAATTGCACTAAGTGGTGTACTCATCCTGGGAGCATGCGGGGAACAGAATGAGGGAAATGAGAGTGGATCTCACCAGCATGAAGAAGGTGAAGCCTTACATGCGCTGGAAGTGGAACTCACAACACAGCCTGGGCCGGATGAACTTCAGGACGGAGAGGCCTTCACCATCGAGGCGAAAGTCACTCATGGAGATGAAACCGTTGATGATGCTAAAGAAGTAGAATTTGAATTCTGGAAAAAAGGCGAAGAAACAGAAGAGCACGAAATGATTGAAGGCGAATCCCAAGGAGAAGGGATTTACTCTATCGAAAAGACAGTGGACGAGCCGGGTATTTATTATGTGGTTTCCCATGTTACGGCAAGAGATATGCATACCATGCCGAAGTTAGAGCTTGCGATCGGTGATATAGAAGAAACAGAACATGCTCATGATGAGGGCCATGAGGATTCCCACAGTCATGGGGAAGAGGTTTCAGGCCACATTATGATGGCAGATACGGTGAAAGCAGAAGACGAAGTGGAGCTGACCGGACATGCCATGAATGGAGATCATCCTTTGGCAGAGGCAGATGTACGGTTTGAAGTATGGAAAGAAGGCGAAGAGAAGCATGATTTCATCGATGCTTCAGAAGTGAGTGAAGGTGAATATAAAGCCTCCCATACTTTTACAGAAGCGGGGATGTTTCATGTGAAACTTCACATCGAAAAAGGCGAACTGCACACGCATAAAGAAAAAATACTGACTGTAAAATAAGGCCAGTTTTAGAGGGAGAAACGACATGGAAGAAAGAATACATCACAGCTATGACAGCAAACCAGAAGGAAAACCAAGCAGGAAAGCGGCGATTTTCCGGGCAGTATGGCGATGGCACTTTTATGCAGGGATTTTTACGGCTCCTTTTCTCATCGTCCTGGCAATCAGCGGCGGGCTTTACTTATTTAAACCCCAGATTGAAGCAAACTTGTACCAGGAACACTTTTTTATCGAAGGCGGGTCGGAAGGAAAACCAGCCCTGACTTTAGGGGAGCAGACGGAAGCAGCCAATAGGGAGCTTGGAGAGGGAGCATCGATTTTGTCGGTCAAGCAGTATGATGACCCCTTGCGAACAACCGAGCTGAGCTATATGGAAAATGGCACTATGATGTACGGCTTCATCAATCCTTATACCGGAGGTTACCAGGGCTCTTTGGCTGCGGATGAAACATTTTCAAGTATCTTCAAGAGAGTCCACAGTGAATGGTTTGCCGGCGGAACCTTTGTGAATCTCCTTGTCGAGCTTGCGGCCTGCTGGACCTTGATCCTTGTGCTGACAGGATTGTATCTATGGTGGCCGAAAAAGAAAAGCCAGATATGGGGAACGGTCCTGCCGCGTTTTGGGAAAAAAGGGCGGGTTTTCTGGAGAGATCTTCATGCCGTTCCTGCCTTTTGGCTTTCTATCTTTATCACGATTCTTATTTTAACAGGGCTGCCTTGGACAAGTGTCGTCGGGGAACAGATCAACAAATTAGCGACCGCTGCCAACAGTTACCCTCAATACGCATTATCGTTCGGCCCTAAACCAGAGTCTGTCCTGACTACGAAAGACGTTATTGGAGACGGTCCGTGGGCAACAGAGAATATGGAAGTACCGGCCTCTGCCGGGAGCGGAAACAGTAAAACCCTGGACGAAATCAATCAGGCGGCGGATAGGAATGAAGTCCAGAAGCCCTATACCATCTCATTGCCACAAGGCGAAAAAGGGGTATACACCCTGGCAACCTCCCATACAAAGCCAGGCGATAACGCAACTCTGAATGTCGATCAATATTCAGGTGAAGTCTTGAGTGATGTCCGTTTTGCTGATTACGGACTGATAGCCAAAGCTATTACAGTCGGAATTGCCCTCCATGAAGGAAGGCTGTTCGGCTTGGCCAACCAGATTCTTGGTGCGATTACCTGCCTCGGAATCGTGCTGATGGTCTTCAGTTCGTTTGTCATGTGGCGTAAGCGAAAGCCGAAGGGAACCTTTGGAGTGCCGGCTGCCATGAATGATGCGAAAGTGAAGTGGGGAGTCATTGCCATCCTGGCTGTCCTGGGAATCCTTATGCCTCTTGTAGGACTGTCCATCCTGATCATTGTCATCATTGATTTCATGGTGCTCAGCTTGAGGAAAAGAAATGAAGGCACTTATTAGGAATAATGTTTTAATACACTAAAGCGCTAAGAGGGACTGTCCCTTTTAGCGCTTTAATGTGTTGAAGTGTGTATTATTAACCCTCATCATATTTTGTGTCATATTTATAGCTGTTAAAGTGGACCATCGTCACACTCACCTTTACATCGGTTAAAGAATCCTTGCTCAAATAGAATTTTTTACTTTCTTTCAACTCCTTATACTTCTGGGGGTGTTCCCTGTACCATTTTTCGCCTGCATCCAGGATATCTATCTGATTCTCAACACCTGTCTCATAAAGGGAAATCAGTTTCTTTTTAAAGTCCTTTATGATGATAGCTTCCAGGTCCTTTAAAGGAATATCTTTCACTTTCTCCAGTAAATCTCCTTGCAGGGCGAGGGTGATGGAAAATTTAGGATTATCTGGATCTTCTTCATAATTTACTTTCATCTTGGGCGAACTGAGCTTAACCGCAGCAATTAATTCTCCGTCCTGCTCGACCTTGTGATCGATCGCAACCCCTTTTTCGGAAATCCAATTAGTGAGCAAGGCATCCTCGAACTCCAGGTTTGCTTTGTATTCCTGATGCTGAAATACTGCGTAGCCATCGAAATATAAGACAGGGAATTCTTTATCGGCTTCCCAAGATTCCTTGTCAATTTTTACCGTGGGTACTTTCGCTACTCCCATCGGCTCATAAAAGTCCCTTAAAAAATTCATCAGAATCATCGGCTTGATTTCATCTTGTGACAGTTCGTTTCCTTTCCCTTTGAATAAGACAGTGTAAATAGCAGGATAGTCAAATAAAGCCTTTGTGGTCAAGGTATCCTCAAGCTTTTCCTTAGAGATGACAACCCGGAGAGTCGGGCGGAGGGACCGGTTACGGCCAATTTCGTTAATGACCTCCTGGAATTTTTCCTTCATGACATTCTCGGTTAGTACAAGGGTGACCACATGGCCGAAAAAAAGCGGCGGCTCTGATTTTTTATATAGCTTGCTTACTGCCAAGTTCAAGGTTTCTCCGCTGGCAGTAGCAACAAATATAGGGACAGGCTCAGTTGGCCTGCTGCCTTCCTGCTTTGCAACGTTGGCGAAGTTAAGCCCCTGAATGAATACTTTAAATTCCTTGCTTTCCTCGTCGTAATCCATTCCCATGCTCACGATATAGGTTAAATCCTGTATATTTTTCAAACTCGAGCATCCAGATAAGCTGGAGATACTGAGAAAAACGATCAGGAGGATCTTCATTCTCATGACTCGCCGCCCCCTCTTGAAGGATCTTCCGGGCTTGTCAGGGAAGTTCTTGATTTAAAATATTGGCGGGGCGCCCGCAGGATTGATTTGACGGCTTCAGTAAAACTGATAGGTGCCACCGACCCAAGGTAAGGGCTTCCGAAAGATGACAGGGTCGCCATATAGAAAAGTGTGAGCAAAAAAGCTATGGTGACTCCGAATAAACCGAAAAAAGTACTCATTAGCAACACAGTAAATCGAATGATAGTGAAGGTGGAACTCAGCGATTGATTCACTAAGGTAAAAGAAGAAATGTAGGTGATGGCAGCAACAACCAGCATCGTCGGGGAGGTTAACCCCGCCCGGATGGCAGCATCCCCGACGATCAACCCGCCAAGAACGGCAACCGTCTGTCCGATGGCACGCGGCAGGCGGACACCCGCTTCATTAAACAATTCAAATAAAAACAGGATGACAAACATCTCGATTGGAGCAGATAATGGCAGACCGAAACGGGATACAGATATGGTGGCGACAAGCAAATAGGGAATCTGCTCAATATTAAAAGCGGAAAAAGAAATCCACAGTCCTGGCAAAAAACCGGCAACCGTCAGTCCCAAGAGCCGGATGACCCTTTCAATTGAAACATAGGCAAAGTTATTATACGTGTCCTCAGGAGATTTGGTCTGCAATAGCAAGTTGATAGGAGCAAAGGAGACCGTCGGATTTCCATCCACTATAAGAGCAAATCTCCCCTGATTTAGTCCTTGAACGATGAAGTCAGGTCTTCCCGTATAATCCAGGGTTGGAAAGACAGAGAAAGGACGGTCGCGCACATACATTTCAAGATCATAAATATTCGTCAATATATCAAGGTCGATCTTCTCGAGTCTCTTCCGAATCTCCCCAAGAACATTAGGGTCGATAATATCCTCGATATACATCAGGACCACTTTTGTCTTGCTTCTTCTTCCAATAGTGTATTTTTCCAAGCACAAGGAAGGGGTATTAAGCCTCCGTCTGATCAAGGAAATATTCGTTTTGATATCCTCGACAAAGCCATCCTTCGGTCCCCGGATCGAGGTTTCCAGCGCAGATTCTTCCGGCTGCCTCTTTGGAAATTCAGATGCACGGATACTCAGGATGACAGAGTCAAACAGAAACAAGACGCTTCCTTCAAAAAGCAGGTCTGACAACTCTTCAATTGATTTGCTGCTGACATCTTCTGCCTGAAAGAGTGACAGAAGCTTATCTTTAACAGAATCACCGTTGCCTTTTCCCAGTTTGGGAAGGATATACTGATCGAGGTATTGAAGGTTGATCAAGCTGTCAAAATAAAGAATCTCAAATGGATCTCCATCTGTTTTATGAAGCTTGAATTGAAGATCCTGGCTTTTTTGAAATTGAAGCTTTAATTTGTCCGCTTTTTCAAGTTGTTTATCCCTGGATGTTTTGGACATCTTGTTCAACCCTCCTGTTAAACATGAATAGAAGCAGTGCAGACAATAGGATATATGTGACGAAGAACAGTAAGCATCCCGGCAGATAATATCGATAGATAAATTTGCTAAAGTAATAAGGATCCAATTTCACAAAAATGACAGCTGCGAATAACAGCGCATAACTTACGACAACAATTCTTGGCTTCAATCGATAGTGCTTTAATTCCTTAGTGAAATATACACCCAGTAAGTACATGAATAATCCAGCACGGACCAAAGCCCCGCTAAGCCATTGGTATAACGCGAAGAAATCCATATGATTGATATATTCCCCGACGCTCAAAATCCGCCATTGTTCATAGGCCGGGTAGCGGAACTTAATCGATTCGACAGGACCAAATTCCATGATCGATGCCGATAAGGGGCCGAGAATCAACCCCGTCAAAATGACCAGCAGAATAACCAGCTGCCTGAATTTAAAAGATTCCTGGGAGAAGGGTTGCAGTAAGATGACGATATAGACTTCTAGCAGCCCGGAGAGTGTATAGATGATTCCTTTTAACACAGGAGACCAGCCATCGCTGAGGATCGGCAAGAGCAGGCTCGGATCCTTTACACTAGTATTAATGGCCGCAATCATAATGCCAAGCAATATGACAAGAGGCAGGATGAACCCGCTGGCAATCGCAATATGCTTTATCCCAGCCATGGTGACGAGAAGACAGGACACAGTAATGACACCAGTAATCACAAGCAGCGAAAAATCTGCAAGAAAATAGGCATTTAACCAAATGATTAAATCCTTCAGCGTCACATAGGCACTTGAAAAAAGAAATATAATGACCGGAATGATCAGAAGCCTGTACAGCCATTTGCCCATTCGCTGTTTTACCATGGAAAAAAAACCTTCAGGAGGACTATTCTTAACAACATAATAAATCAGGAACAAAAAAATAAGCGAAATGGGGAAGGCGGCAATCACCCCGATCCAGCTGTCCCTTCCGGAAGCCGTCAGAAGGTTGGGAATTAGGATAACATGATTCAATAAGCCGGTTGCAAGGACAAGCAGCAGCAGTAACTGCCGCGGAATTAAGATCCTGATTAAGCTTCTCATAGAATAACCACCAATTTTTAATAAGATAGGTAGTATTGTTTCCTAAAGAGAGCATTCTATGAGAGGGTTATTTTTTAGACATCTTATAGTAAAACAAGACTTGGAATCGGGTTTTTGGCTAGCTTAAAAGCTTTCGAGTGAAGGTAGATACATGAGTAGTGGTTTTAGGCTGAGATGTGTATCCAGAGAGAGAAGGTGGGTACATGAGAGAGTGATTTTAGGCCGAGATGTGTATCCAGAAAGAGAAGGTGGGTACATGAGTGAGAGGTTTTCGGCTGTGATGTGTATCCAGAAGGTGAGGCTGGATACATAAGTGAGTGATTTTAGGCCGAGATGTGTATCCAGAAGGCGAAGGTAGATACATGAGGTAGCGTTTTTAGACTGAGATGTGTATCCAGAAAGAGAAGGTGGGTACATGAGTGAGAGGTTTTCGGCTGTGATGTGTATCCAGGAGGAGAAGGTGGATACACGAGTGAGAGGTTTTCGGCTGAGATGTGTACCCAGAAGGTGAGGCTGGATACATAAGTGAGTGATTTTAGGCCAGATGTGTATCCAGAGAGAGAAGGTGGGTACATGAGAGAGTGATTTTAGGCCGAGATGTGTATCCAGAAAGAGAAGGTGGGTACATGAGTGAGAGGTTTTCGGCTGTGATGTGTATCCAGAAGGAGAAGGTGGATACACGAGTGAGTGGTTTTCGGCTGAGATGTGTATCCAGAGAGAGAAGGTGGATACATAAGTGAGTGATTTTAGGTAGAGATGTGTATCCAGGAGGAGAAGGTGGATACATAAGTAAGTGATTTTAGGTTGATGTGTATCCAGAAGGAGAAGGTGGGTACACGAGAGAGTGGTTTTAGGTTGAGATGTGTACCCAGAAGGTGAAGGTGGATACATGAGAGAGCGGATCTTGACTGAGATGTGTATCCAGAGAGAGAAGGTGGATACACGAGAGAGCGGTTTTAAGCCCAGATATGTACCCAGAGAGAGAAGGTGGGTACACGAGTGAGCGGTTTTAGGCTGAGATATGTATCCAGAACACGAAGGTGGGTACATGAGAGAGTGGTTCAAGGCAGGAATATATATTCAGAACGCGGGCAGCAGGAGGGTATAATTCTAGGTAACCACCTCAAAGCCATGATAAGAATATCGAGTAAAGGAGACTCAAAATGATATCACTTAGCATACTGGACTACTCTCCGATTGATGAAGGATCGGATGCTCATCAAGCTCTTTGGGAAACAACGGAATTAGCGAAGCATGCAGAATCACTCGGGTTTAAACGATTCTGGGTGTCCGAGCACCATATGGTCCATTCCGTTGCAGGCAGCAGTCCCGAGATGCTGATGATGCATTTGGCAGGCAGCACGTCCTATATTCGTATCGGCTCAGGAGGTGTGATGCTGCCTCACTACAGCAGTTATAAGGCAGCGGAGAATTTTCGGATAATGGAAGCCCTTCACCCTAACAGAATTGATATGGGCATCGGCAGGTCGCCGAGCTACCGGTTGGTCAATCAAGCGTTGAATGAAGGGAAAACCAAGAGGCAGTCCTATGAGCAGCAAGTTGAGGACTTGAAAAAATATTTTACAGACAACACCAGGGACGAACACCGTTTTCAACCACTGGTCGCATCGCCGGTCATACCAACTAAACCCGAAATGTGGATGCTGGGTACAGGAGAAAGAGGTGCGCGGGCAGCAGCGTCCCAGGGCCTTGGTTATGTATTCGCTCACTTCGCCAAGCCGGGTATGAGTGGTGTGAAAATCGTTGAAGATTATCGTAAACACTTTGAGCCCTCTCCATTTTTAGACAAACCCAAAACAATTATTTCGCTATTTGCCGTTGTCGGAGAAACAGAAGAAGAAGCTGAGGATCTGGCAAAAGCATTCGATCTGTGGCTGTATTTTGTGGAGTCGGAAAACCAGCCGCCTTATTACCCTTCCATCGAGACAGCCAAAGAACGGGGATTTACCGCTGACGAAGAAGTCAAAGTGAAAAAGAACCGCAGCCGGATGATCATTGGGACTGCGGCGACAGTCAGTAAAGAGATCAAAAGAATTGCCGAAGCTTTTGATACGGACGAAATCATGATCATCCCGAATGTATCCAAAATTGAGAATCGAAAAAAAGTCATTGAATTGCTGGCTGAGGAATTTCACCTGAAAACTCAATAACTCAAAATGTATACACATATAGCTAACTCTTACGATTGCTGGTTTAACCATGCACTCCTTGGGAAATCTAAAAGAAAGGCATCTTTCTTAAAATATTCTCTTGTCATACAGTTCTTAGCTCTCATTCTTAACGTAAGGTTGACTGGAGCGTCGTTCAGCTGCACTCCAGATAACAAAAATCTGTATGAATAGAGCAATAAGAAATGCCGCAAAACAGAAAAGGAGTGGGACCTTGGAATTTTCATTGAGTTTTATCATCAATATCATCATCGCCGTCTATTTATTCGTCGATGCCAGGAAACGCGGTAAGAACCCGTGGCTTTGGGGGATTTTAGGGCTGATTTTCGGTGCGATCGTACTGGGGATTTATTTTATCCAGACAGGCAGAAAAGGACTGGGATGGGTCATTGTCATTCTGGCCATCCTGTGGTTTATCCTCGCATTGATATTAGGAATTGTCGGGGCTCTTTTCGGGCTGTTAGTTTAATGGAGAACACCGGTTGCTTAGGAGCAGCTGGTGTTTTTTTTCGTTTTCTAAAAATTTTATATTGAGAAGAAAACTAGAGAAGCAAGAACAATTGATCCGGCTGACGATCCCAATTCCCGATGAAAACCCACATTTATGGTTAAAATATAAAAAATAGTCTATTTATATAGGATAACAAGAATCGCAACTCGAAGGAGTGAAGGTGGATGTATAAGTATTCTGATGACAGCCTGGCTTTACATACAGACTTGTATCAAATCAATATGGCCAAGACCTATTGGGAAGATGGGATCCATGATAAAAAAGCGGTGTTTGAACTATTTTTCCGGAAACTGCCTTTTGGAAACGGGTACGCGGTGTTCGCCGGCCTGGAAAGGGTCATACGCTATATTGAAAACTTTCATTTCAGTGAATCGGATATTGAATTCCTGCGGGAGGAAGTTGGCTACGATGAGGCATTTTTACAGTATTTGAAGGAACTTCGTTTTACGGGAAGTGTCCGTTCGATGAAGGAAGGGGAGCTGGCATTCGGAAACGAGCCGTTGATCAGGGTGGAAGCTCCCCTGGCACAAGCACAGCTACTGGAAACAGCCCTTCTCAATATTGTGAATTTCCAAACCTTGATTGCGACGAAAGCGGCAAGGATCAGGGAAGTCGTTCAAGATGAGGTCGTGATGGAGTTCGGTACAAGGCGGGCCCAGGAGATGGATGCCGCCATTTGGGGAACGAGGGCAGCATTCATTGGAGGCTTCAATGCGACAAGCAATGTCCGCGCAGGCAAGCTGTTTGGCATCCCGGTCGCTGGGACTCATGCCCATTCAATGGTACAGGCCTATCGCGATGACTATACTTCTTTTAAAAAATATGCTGAATCCCACAAGGACTGTGTGTTCCTGGTCGATACCTATGATACGTTGAAATCAGGAGTGCCGGCCGCAATCCAGGTTGCGAAGGAGATGGGAGACCGGATCAATTTTAAAGGAATCCGCCTGGACAGCGGCGACATGGCTTACTTATCAAAAAGAGCAAGGGTGATGCTGGATGAAGCGGGCTTCCATGATGCCGGGATCGTTGCCTCGAATGATCTTGACGAGTACACGATCATGAACTTGAAAGCCCAGGGAGCTAAAATTGATACCTGGGGAATCGGAACCAAGCTCATCACCGGCTATGATCAGCCTGCACTTGGAGCAGTTTACAAGCTGGTGTCGATCGAGAACGAAAAAGGTGAAATGACTGATACAATTAAAATTTCTAGCAATGCCGAAAAAGTGTCCACTCCCGGCTTGAAGAATGTCTACAGAATCATCAACAGAACGAGCGGCAAGTCAGAAGGAGACTACATCACTCTGGAAGAGGAAAAACCGCAGGAGCAGGACCGGATCAAAATGTTCCATCCCGTCCATACGTTCATCAGTAAGTTTGTCACCAATTTTGAAGCGAAAGACCTTCATACCGATGTGTTCAAGGATGGACAGCTTGTCTATAAGCTGCCGTCTCTGCAGGAAATCCGGGCCTATTTAGAGGAAAGCATTGATCTCCTTTGGGATGAGTATAAGCGTCTGATGAACCCCGAGGATTATCCGGTGGACTTAAGTGAAAAGTGCTGGAACAACAAAATGCGCAATATCGAGAATGTCAAACAGAAGGTCCAGGAATACCAGGACAGCGCCAAGAGCTAAGGGTTCCATGTTTGTAGCCTCTCGTGCAAAGGTATTATAATAGTAGAATAGTTAAAAAATCCTGTCAGGAGAGTGAAATCACAAGATGGATTCTTTGCAAAAACAAATTGTTGAAGAAATGAAAGTGAAACCGGAAATCGACCCTAAAGAAGAAATCAGAAGAAGTGTCGACTTGATGAAAAATTACTTAAAAAAGTATCCCTTTCTGAAAAGCCTTGTACTCGGCATCTCAGGGGGCCAGGATTCCACACTAGTCGGGAAGCTGGCACAGCAAGCGGTGAATGAACTGAACGAAGAGAACGGTACGGATGAATACCAATTTGTCGCTGTCCGCCTTCCTTATGGAAAACAAAATGACGAACAAGATGCCCTGGATGCGATCGAGTTCATCCAACCAAGCAAATCCTACACAGTCAACATCAAAGGAGCCGTCGACGCAAGCGCAACGGCTATGAAGGAAGCTGGAGTCCCGCTCTCAGACTTTACCAAAGGCAACGAAAAAGCAAGAGAACGCATGAAGGTTCAGTACAGCATGGCTGCCATGAGTAATGGTGTGGTTCTCGGGACGGATCACTCCGCCGAAGCGGTAACAGGCTTCTATACCAAACACGGTGACGGAGCTGCAGACCTTGTGCCGATTTTCCGCTTGAACAAGCGTCAGGGCCGAGAGCTTCTTATGGAACTAGGTGCCCCTGAGCATCTATACACTAAAATCCCAACAGCCGACCTGGAAGATGACCGCCCGCTTCTTGCTGACGAAGACGCATTGGGAGTAACCTATAACGAAATTGACGACTACCTTGAAGGAAAAGAAGTATCAGAACACGCTGCTAAAATCATCAGCGGCCACTTCCTCAAAACAAGGCACAAACGCGAACTGCCAATCAGCGTGTTTGATGATTGGTGGAAGGAATAATTTAATTTTGAAGAGACCGGCTGGTGAATACCTTGCCGGTCTTTGTGCTTAAGCTCTTTCCGTAAATTTTTTTGCGCCAGATAACGGCAAAATAGGCGTTACCGACCTTTTGTTATGCAAGGGAAAGACCGGCGGTTCATTGCGTGTTAATGACCGACAGCTAAAGGTGGACGCCCCGAAGGTTATTGTATAAAATTAACATATCTGAAGGGAAGGAATGATGCTGCTTGATCATGAAAGAGCGGGGTGTACCCCGGGAGCTGATAATATTAAGAGGTCTTCGGCCAAGGATGAATTTCAGCGAAAGTGAAGAAAGCTATTACCTCTACAAAGAAAAAGGATACGAAGGGGAAATGAACTTCGATAAGTGGGCAGTGCCGCTGTCGGTATCGGAAAAAATGATTTTCCTGAATGACGTAAATCTTAATCAAAACAATAACCATTTCCAAGTCGACTCATTCGGATTCTCCTCGGGCACCCTCCATCATTTTGAAGTCAAAAACCTCGAAGGCGACTACTCCATAGACAAAGGGAAATGGGTTTCTCCATTAGGAAACCCTGTTAAAAACCCCCTAATTCAAGTTGATAAAACAGAAACCCTATTAAACCAACTAATCAATAACCACAGTATCCCCCTCACTGTAAAGTCTCACCTCATTTTAATCAATCCCGAATTCCACCTCTACAATGTCCCGTCCAATCTGCCCATCGTCTATCCAGCTCAAATGAACCGCTTTCGGAATAGCCTCCTGCACAACTCTTCGAAAATCAGAAATGCCGATATCCGCGCAGCCGAGAAACTATTAGCTCTCAATATTGGAGAGTCTAACTATAGTAGTGTGCCGAAGTACCGCTTTGATGAGTTGCGCAAAGGAATGGTTTGTCCTGGGTGCGGTGAGTTTTATGCGGAGTTTAAAAGAGTCCTTTGCTGCGGGTTTTGCGGAGGGAAGGAGTACAGCCCTGATGCTATATTGCGGAGTGTGGAGGAGTTTAGGTTTTTGTTTCCTGATGTTAAAGTTACCACTAAAAATATTTTTGACTGGTGTGGAGTAATAAAAGATGAAAGAACCATACAGAGGGTACTGAGAGCAAATCTTCAGTTGATAGGGAATAAAAGATCTTCCTATTATATTTAATAGTTAATTGAAAGGACCTGACCAGAAAAAGAAACTAATGCAGTAAAGAGAGTGTGTAAACATCATCAAACCGTCAGAAAAAGAACCTGATGTAGTAAAGAGAGCCTTTTAACATCATCAAACCGTCAGAAAAAGAACCTGATGTAGTAAAGAGAGCCTTTTAACAGCATCAAACCGCCAGAAAAGGAATCTGATGTAGTAAAGAGAGCGTTTAAACAGCATCAAACCGCCAGAAAAGGAATCTGATGTAGTAAAGAGAGCGTTTAAACAGCATCAAACCGTCAGAAAAGGAATYTGATGTAGTAAAGAGAGCGTTTAAACAGCATCAAACCGCCAGAAAAGGAATCTGATGTAGTAAAGAGAGCGTTTAAACAGCATCAAACCGTCAGAAAAGGAATCTAATGCAGTAAAGAGAGCGGTTATACATCATCAAACCGCCAGAAAAGGAATCTGATGTAGTAAAGAGAGCCTTTTAACATCATCAAACCGCCAGAAAGGGAACCTGATGCAGTAAAGAGAGCGTTTAAACATCATCAAACCTCCAGAAAAGGAATCTGATGTAGTAAAGAGAGCCTTTTAACAGCATCAAACCACCAAAAAGGGAACCTGATGTAGTAAAGAGAGCCTTTTAACAGCATCAAACCGCCAGAAAAAGAATCTAATGCAGTAAAGAGAGCATTTAAACAGCATCAAACCGTCAGAAAAGGAATTTGATGTAGTAAGGAGAGCCTTTTAACAGCATCAAACCGCCAGAAAGACTAATAGATGCAGTTAGAATTGCAAGCAATCAATTATCCACCAAAAAATTCCCAAACCCATCACCATATCAAAATAATGTATTTTGTTATATAATTGTAACAGAAAATTCAGATTGTTAATCCGTCAGTAAACCATGAGAGAAGGGCCCTAGTAAAGAAGTCTAAAAGAAAAGATTAATATCAAAGATTAGACAAAATACCTAAAGATTCTCTATATTATTAAAATATTCTGAAGGGTTTTCACCCCCTTCCCGAGAATGTAATAAGTAAATAGACAGGTATATGTCAGTCAGAGCCTCAGGAGGGAAAAGAATGACGACAAACGTTATGAATCCAAAGTTACAGAATGTGATAGATAATATTGAGAAAGTGATGATCGGAAAGAGGACCGTCGCTGAATTGAGCCTGGTGGCGCTTTTAGCGAATGGGCACGTGCTTCTTGAAGACGTACCGGGTGTGGGGAAAACGATGATGGTCCGTGCTCTCGCGAAGTCGGTGGGAGCATCGTTCAAGCGGATCCAGTTTACGCCTGACCTGCTGCCCTCAGATGTAATCGGTGTTTCGATTTATAATCCGAGAGACAGTGAGTTCCATTTCAGGCCGGGGCCGATCATGGGAAACATCATCCTTGCCGATGAGATTAACCGTACATCGCCAAAGACACAGTCCGCGCTGCTTGAGGGAATGGAAGAGCACAGTGTGACGATTGACGGTGTTACCCGTAAGCTTGATAAGCCGTTCTTCGTAATGGCGACACAGAACCCGATTGAGTATGAAGGTACATATCCTCTTCCGGAAGCGCAATTGGACCGTTTTCTTCTTAAGATGAAAATGGGTTATCCCGAGATGGAGGAAGAAATGGAAATTCTTCACCGTGCTCAGAAAAATCCGCCGATAGAGGATTTGGATGCGGTCATTTCGCTGGAAGAGCTTCGCATGCTTCAGGAGGAAGTTAAAGAAATTATAGTGGATGATACCCTGAAAAAATATATCGTGGAAATTGCCCACAGAACAAGACTTCATGCCCAGGTGTATCTGGGAGCGAGCCCGCGTGGATCGATTGCGTTGATGAGGGCTTGCCAGGCGTATGCCTACTTGAAAAATAGGGATTATGTAATTCCGGATGACGTTCAGTATCTTGCTCCATTCGTCTTCTCGCACCGGATCATTTTGAAATCAGAAGCTAAATATGAAGGCATTACTGCTGAGGATGTAGTGGAACGTGTCATTGCCCGGATTCCTGTGCCTGTTCAAAGGCTTGTGAGATAGATGAAGAAGAGATTACAGCTTTTAAAGGTGATAGGCAAGCTGCTGCTGCTCATTGTTCTATGGGCAGTGACACTTGTTTACGCATTGTTTCAAGGGGGGTTCGTCAGCTGGTTCCTGTTCTACAGCTTTGTTCCTTTTGCCTTGTTTTCCCTGATGGTTTCGATGTACCCGCTGTCCAATTTCGAAGTGGAACGTACGTTTAAATCAAACGATTTTAAAGCGGGGGAATCGATGGAAGTGTCACTCCGCATCAGGAGGAAATTTCCGTTTCCATTGTTTTATCTGGTTGCGGACGATATCGTATCTCCTTCGATTTTTTACCGATCTTCTTTTCAAAAAGCTAAATCCATCATTTACCCTGGTTTCAGGAGGGAAATTCATTTGAGATACACCATCGATGAACTGCCGCGGGGAGAGCATCATTTCTCTGCAGTCCGGTTAAAGACAGGTGACTTCTTAGGGATATTTGAAAAAGAGACGACGGTAACGAGTTCCAACACCCTTCTTGTGTACCCTTCCTTTGTTGATGTGGTCTACCGCCCGATGGAAAGCCGGTATGATCAGGGGATGACTTCTTCCAATGTGAAGATCCAGAAGGATACCACGATGGCGACGGGAATCAAGGAATATCAGCCAGGGGACCGTTTTTCCTGGATCCACTGGAAATCCTTTGCCCGTACAAATGAGTTGATGACCAAAGAATTTGAAGAGAGGCAGTCACACGACGTGCTGGTGGTACTTGACCGTGAATCTTCACAGGCTTTCGAACCGATGGTCACTTTTGCAGCTTCGATTTTAAAAGCCATTTTGAGAAAAGGTGCCCAGGCAGGCTTGCTTTCCATTGGGGAAGACCATGTTTCCTTCCCAATCAGAGGGGGCGAGGAGCACCAGCGCCAGCTTTATCATCATTTGGCGAAAGTGAAGGCTGATGGCAAGTATGATCTTTCCAAGGTCCTTGAGGGAGAGGGGATCAATTATCAGCAATCTGCTGCAGTCATGTTCATTACGAGTTCCATTTCAAAAAAATTGATATCGACGGTGAGATCGTATGCCAAACGGAATTCGTCAGTAGTCATCTTTTTAATTAAGGAAAAAGGGGCATACCTCACAGATGAGGAGAAAGCCTTGAAAGCAATGGCTGCCGGAAGGGGTATCTGGCTGAAGGTTAGTTATGAAGGTGAATTCGATTCTGCGTTTTCGGAGGTGAAGAACGCATGAATAACGGAGCACAGCCCATGAAGTTCCAGCGGGTCCTTCTATATGGTCTCGCATTCATTTTGTTATGGGAATGGTTACGGCCGCTGAATGAAGTTACGGATACAGGGAACATAGAATATTTTGTCGCATTCATCTTCCTGTCGATGGTACTGTATTACTTCAATATGAATAAATTCCTGTCGTTTTCCATCAAAACGATTTTTATTTTGTTTTCGCTTTATCATCTATATTCAAAGGATACTTTTCTTCATCCTGCAGAAGAAATGATAAGAGAACTTTGGGACAATATTGGATTAACAATAGGCAGAGAGTGGTCAATGCTTTCGGATATGTACCGCAGCCTTTTGTTTTTCATTCTGCTGTGGCTGATGACATATTTGATTCATTATTGGCTGTCTGTCAGAAAAAGTATGCTCTTGTTTTATATCATGACCATCATCTATATCAGTTTGCTTGATACTTTTACATCGTTTGATGCGAAAGGCGCAATCATCCGGGTCATTATTCTTGGATTCCTGCTTCTCGGAATGCTGGCCCTTCTTCGCTTGAAGGACCAGGAGAGCCTGCGGGGTTCCAGGCTGGGTGCAGGGAGATGGATGATTCCGCTGGTGATTATGATCGGGGTAAGTTCGGTGCTGGCTTTTGCTGGACCTAAGATTGATCCTGTCTGGCCGGACCCGGTTCCGTACCTGAAGGCATTTGCCGATGATAATGATGGTGTCGGCAGTGGTGTTTCCAAGCTCGGTTATGGAACAGATGACAGCCGTCTTGGCGGTCCGTTCCGGGGTGACCCGAAGACGGTGTTCGATGCGGATGTGGTCAGGGAACACTATTGGAGAATCGAGAGTAAGGATATCTATACCGGCCAAGGCTGGGAGCGAACGGGTACTGAGGAGTCAGAAGAGAGTGCCACGTTCGCTTCGGGGGAAGAAGTGCCGCTCAATTTAACTGAAGCTGACCCGGAAAGGGAGCCTGATTCAGAAGTACTAAAAGTAAGGGAACCCTATTCTCATGTGGTTTATCCTTATGGTGTCAGTTCTTTTCAAGGAAATGAAGAGGGGACATTCTCCATCAGTGAGGATACTACAAAAATCACAACTCTGAGAGATCAGGAAAAAGTGAAGCTTGAAGAATACAGTGTTCAATACCGCAATCCTGTATACTCTCTGAAAGGATTGGAATCTGTTTCGGAAGAATCGTTCTCAGAAGAAACACAGCCGTTTCTTGAAAAATATACCCAGCTTCCGGAAGAACTGCCGGAGAGGGTAAGGGAACTGGCGGAAACCATCACGGCAGATGAGGAAAACTGGTATCAAAAAGTGAGAGCGATCGAAGGGTATTTCAGTGAGGAAGGCTTCGTGTATGAACAGACGGAAGTGCCTGTCCCTGAAGAAGGGCAGGACTATGTCGATCAGTTCTTGTTTGAAACACAGATGGGATACTGTGATAACTACTCCACTTCCATGGTTGTTCTAGTGCGAGCGCTTGGCATTCCTGCGAGATGGGTCAAGGGTTATACAGAAGGGGAGTATCAACGAACGGTCGATACCCAATATAAGACGTATAAAGTAACGAACAATAACGCCCACTCCTGGGTAGAAGTGTATTTCCCTGGAGAAGGCTGGGTCCAGTTCGAGCCTACTGTCGGTTTTACCGGAAGCACGATCGTAAACTATGATTATGAACTTCCTGAAACGGATGAAACAGCGGCAGTGCCTGCACCGGAACCTGAGACACCTGAGAAGGATATGACACCGGAAGATGAAGAGGCTTCCGGCAGCAATTCATCAAGCTTTTCCCTCGCTGGTTTGTGGGAGGATACTGTGAACAGCGTTAAGGATCATTGGGAAAAAATCCTGCTGGTTATCCTTGCGATTACTATAATCGGTTATGGGGTTTTCCTGGTGAGAAGGCGCTGGCTGCCTTACATCCTAATCCCATATTATAAGTTCAAAAAGGATGAAGATACCTTCCCGAAAGCCTACCTGGCGCTGCTGGATCAGTTGAAGCGCTATGGTCTGGAAATGGATGAAGGACAGACCCTTAGAGCTTATTCGCGTTATGTGGATTCTTTCTTTGGCAGCAGGGAGATGACGTCCCTCACTGACAAATATGAACGAACGCTTTACGGTCAAAAGCTTACGGAGCATGATTGGAATCAGCTCCAGGAATTGTGGGAAAATTTAATTAAAAGGACAACAGGTTGACCATCGCTCCTTCCCGTTATAAAATGATGTCGAAATGTAAATAAATACGGTTTGCAAACCTTCATATATCCTCGAAGATATGGTTCGAAAGTCTCTACCGGGTCACCGTAAATGATCTGACTATGAAGGCAGTATTCATTTTGATGTGATATAAGCGTGAGGGATCAAAACCAGAATTCTGCCTTTATATAAGGCTGGATTCTGGTTTTTTTTCGATGGGAGAAAATGTTTTTAAGAGGTTTGCCGTTTCAGGATTCGGTTGAGATAGCTGAATACGGCTGTAGTGCCTGGGCCTTTGAGTTTGTTAAACGATAAGGGCACTTGCACAGTTAACCCTTTTTTGGGCAAAATAGTGTAATAAATGAACGAAATAACTCTATGAGGTGAACAGGATGACGGGAAAAGCGGAATTGCATAATCAGGAAATGATTGTCGTTTTGGATTTCGGCAGTCAGTATAATCAGTTGATCACGAGAAGGATTCGTGAGTTTGGTGTGTACAGTGAACTTCACCCGCACACGATTACAGTGGAAGAAATTAAAGAGATGAATCCAAGCGGCATCATCTTCTCCGGCGGTCCTAACAGTGTTTACGGAGAGGATGCTTTCCGTTGTGACGAAAGGATCTTTGATTTGGATGTCCCGATTTTGGGAATCTGCTACGGCATGCAGTTAATGACGATGCACTTTGGCGGGAAAGTGGAAAGAGCTAAGCACCGAGAATATGGAAAAGCCAAGCTGACTGTAGAGCACTCTTCAAAATTGTTCGGCAGCCTGCCTGAGGAGCAGATCGTCTGGATGAGCCACGGTGATCTGGTTGTGGAAGCTCCTGAAGGTTTCACAGTGGATGGGACTAACCCGTCTTGTCCGATTGCGTCAATGAGCGATGAGGGTAGAGGCTTATATGCTGTTCAATTCCACCCGGAAGTCCGTCATTCTCAATACGGAAATGACTTGCTGAAGAATTTTGTCTTTGATATTTGCGGATGTACAGATGATTGGTCCATGGAGAACTTTATTGAAATTGAAATGGAGAAAATCCGCCAGACAGTCGGAGATAAAAAAGTCCTTTGTGCTCTTAGCGGCGGTGTAGATTCTTCTGTGGTAGCAGTATTGATCCATAAAGCCATCGGCGATCAGCTGACATGTATCTTTGTTGATCATGGATTGTTGAGGAAAGATGAAGCAGAAGGTGTCATGAAGACATTCTCCGAAGGCTTCAATATGAATGTGATCAAAGTGGATGCGAAGGAACGCTTCATGAATAAATTGAAAGGTGTTTCTGATCCTGAGCAGAAGCGCAAGATTATCGGAAATGAATTTATTTATGTTTTCGATGATGAAGCCACAAAGCTCGAAGGAATTGATTACCTGGCTCAAGGAACGCTCTATACAGACATCATTGAGAGCGGAACCGCGACTGCGCAGACAATCAAGTCTCACCATAATGTCGGCGGCCTTCCGGAAGATATGCAGTTCCAGCTGATCGAACCTTTGAATACCCTTTTCAAGGATGAGGTCCGTGCGCTCGGCAGTGAAATGGGGATCCCTGATGAAATCGTCTGGCGCCAGCCGTTCCCGGGACCTGGCCTTGGCATTCGCGTGCTGGGTGAAATATCCGAAGAGAAGCTTGAAATTGTGAGAGAGTCCGATCATATTCTTCGTGAAGAGATCAAAAAAGCCGGTCTTGACCGTGATATCTGGCAGTACTTCACTGTTCTTCCTGATATCCGCAGCGTCGGTGTTATGGGAGATGCCCGCACGTATGACTACACAATCGGCATCAGAGCAGTTACATCGATCGATGGAATGACTTCGGATTGGGCAAGGATTCCTTGGGATGTACTTGAGTTGATCTCCACAAGGATTGTCAATGAAGTCGATCACATCAACCGGGTGGTTTATGATATTACGAGCAAGCCGCCGGCAACGATTGAGTGGGAATAAAACCTTTTACGAACGTTAATAAAAATTAATATCAAAATGTTCGTGTTTCATATTGACTAGTACGGTTCACCTTGTTACAATAACAATGAACTTAATTAGATAACTAACATTACGTCGTATAATTTTGGGGATAAGGCCCAGCAGTTTCTACCGAGCTACCGTAAATGGCTTGACTACGAGGTGATGGTTTGTGAAGACTAGTCTATGATTCATGCTATCATTTATTCTTTGAAACTAGTTTTTCTTACCATACCAGTATGTCATGCCCTGAACGACGGTCGTTCAGGGCGTTTTTCTGTCCAGGCGGAACACCTTAACCAAAACGGCGGACATTTTAGAGGAGGTAAGGAAAATGAAAAAGTTTTTCCAATTTGATGAGCTTGGCACCACCTACAGTCGTGAATTCATAGGCGGATTAACAACATTCTTGTCGATGGCCTATATCCTGGTCGTCAACCCAATCACGCTGTCTTTACAATCTGTACCGGACCTGCCGGACAGTATGAGAATGGATTATGGCGCGGTATTCGTCGCAACAGCTTTGGCAGCGGCAATCGGTTCTCTCATTATGGGACTGATAGCCAAATATCCGATTGCTCTGGCACCGGGTATGGGACTGAACGCATTCTTTGCATACACCGTTGTGTTAACAATGGGCATTACTTGGCAAGCGGCTTTAACAGGAGTTTTGATTTCAGGATTGATCTTCATTGTTCTGACATTGACAGGTCTCCGTGAAAAAATCATTAATTCCATACCTGCAGAATTGAAATTCGCGGTTGGAGCAGGTATTGGACTTTTCATTACATTCGTTGGCTTTCAAAATGCAGGAATCATTACGAATAATGATGCTACACTCGTGGGTCTTGGTGATTTGGCAAGCGGCACTACACTTTTGGCTGTGTTCGGTATCTTCATCACAGTCATTCTGATGACAAGAGGAATCAAGGGCGGAATTTTCTTCGGAATGGTCGCAACAGCGATCGTTGGTATGATCTTTGGTCTTGTTGAACTTCCAAACCAGATTTTCGGTGCGATTCCAAGCTTGGAGCCGACTTTCGGTGCTGCTCTCAATCCGCTTTTCAATGACATATCAAGTGTTTTCACCATTCAAATGCTGGTGGTTGTATTAACATTTTTATTCGTAGATTTCTTTGATACAGCTGGAACTCTTGTGGCGGTAGCGAACCAAGCAAACCTGATGAAGGACAACAAACTTCCAAGAGCGGGCAAGGCTCTTTTTGCAGATTCATGTGCGACAGTGGTTGGAGCGGTATTAGGGACTTCGACAACAACTTCTTACATTGAATCTTCTGCAGGGGTTGCAGCAGGAGCGAGGTCAGGGTTTGCATCTGTAGTGACAGCCGGATTCTTCTTGCTTTCACTGTTCTTCTTCCCGCTGCTTGAAGTAATCACAGCACCGGTAACAGCGCCGGCGTTAATCATCGTTGGGGTTCTGATGGTTTCAGCGATAGGAAAGATTGACTGGAACAAATTCGAAATTGCCGTACCTGCTTTCTTGACGGTTATCGCGATGCCGTTGACGTACAGTATCGCAACAGGAATTGCGGTCGGGTTCATCTTCTATCCAATCACGATGCTCATGAAGGGCCGTGGAAAAGAGATCCACCCGATCATGTACCTTCTGTTTGCCATCTTTGTTCTATATTTTATCTTCTTGGTTTAAAATCACAGCAGCATCTCTTTTGGAGGGGCTGTTTTTTTATTGTTAAGAAATAATTGAATTAATCTTGGTTGACAGGGGCTGATCAAGGCGCTTCCGCTTTTGATCCGTCCAGCTCCAGCGCCTAGCCCCTCGGGGTCAAATAACCCAAAGAGAATAAAAGGAAAGCCCGCCTTTTTTTCTCTTTGGAACATTTGCCTGTCGGGGCTGATCAAGGCGCTTACGCTTTTGTGGACAACAATGATTGAAAAGAGAATGCGCTTTCGTTAGAATCAATAAGATACTAGAGTCTAACCTGAAAAAGAGGGAAAGCTGCATGGTTCATATAGAAGTAAAGAAAGTACTCAACAATAATGTCCTGATTGCCAAGCATGAAAGCTATGATGAAGTGGTGCTTATCGGAAAGGGGATTGGTTTCACAGCAAAAAAGGGAGACCGTATTGAAAATGATATCGTCGAGAAGATGTTTGTTTTAAAAGGACAGAAAGAGCAGGAGCAGTACAAGATGCTGCTGCCGTATCTGGAGGAAGATATGCTGGATACCATCATCTCTGCGATAGAACTGATCAGAAACAGAACAAACTCTTTTCTCAATGAACATATCCATGTCGCTCTCACAGACCATATATTGTTTGCGATGAACAGGCTGATGAAGGGCATGGCGATACGCAATCCTTTCCTCATGGAAACCAAAGCTCTCTACCCGTTTGAATATGAAGTGGCCAAAGATGTTATCACTCTTTTAAATGAAGAAACCAACGTCGAACTGCCGGAAGGTGAAATCGGGTTCATTGCTCTGCATATCCACAGTGCGATGATGAACAAAGATCTTGCGCTGGTCAACCGGCATTCTCAACTGATAGGAACTTTGACTTCGATGATTGAAGAGACCCTCCAGGTTCACATCGATAAGGAGAGTGTTCCATATATGAGGCTTGTCCGCCATCTTAGATACACGATTGAGCGGGTATTGAGGCGGGAACGTGTACAGGAACCAGAAAAAATTGCTTTATTATTGAAAGAAGAATATCCGTTGTGCTATAATCTGTCGTGGAAATTAATCAAGATAATGCAGCAAACACTGAAAAAACCAGTGGACGATGCGGAAGCTGTCTATCTGACGATGCATCTGCAGCGGATACAGAATAAAGTTAAATAATGAACTTATCTCTTCACGTGTTACTGATACGATCAGGCATGAGTAAAGAAGATAATTGATTTGTGTATTTTGGGGTAATCTATCTCTATACACAATCAATGTCTCTTTTACTCATGCCTTTTTTGTGTTTGCCGCTATTATTTTGTCCATCAAAAACAATTTTGGGAGGTTATTACTTTGTTTAAAAAAGCATTCGGTGTTTTGCAAAAAGTAGGTAAAGCGTTAATGCTGCCAGTAGCGATTCTTCCTGCAGCCGGTATTTTACTAGCCCTTGGATCGGCACTTGAAAACCCGACGCTGCTCGACATCGCCCCTTTCCTTGAAACGGGATGGGTGGCCAATGTGGCAGCTGTCATGAAACAAGCCGGCGGTATTATCTTTGACAATCTCGCGCTTCTATTTGCAGTAGGTGTCGCAATCGGTCTCGCGGGTGGCGAAGGAGTCGCCGGCCTTGCAGCGATTGTAGGTTACTTAATTATGAATGCCACAATGGGAGCTGCCCTGGGCATTACAGCAGAAGAAGTCGCAGATAATACGGCATACGCAAGTGTGCTGGGAATCCCGACTCTGCAGACAGGTGTGTTTGGCGGGATAATTATCGGTATTCTGTCGGCCTATATGTACAATCGCTTCTTTAACATAGAATTGGCGTCTTACTTAGGTTTCTTTGCCGGTAAACGTTTTGTGCCGATAGCCACAGCCGCATCAGCCGTAATTGTTGGTTTATTGATGCTCATAGTGTGGCCGCCTGTACAGTCAGGTTTGAATACATTCTCCAATTTTATGCTGAATGAAAATAGAACATTTGCAGCATTAATCTTCGGGATTGTGGAACGATCATTGATTCCGTTCGGTCTGCATCATATCTTCTATTCACCATTCTGGTTCGAATTCGGTTCATATACTACGGAAGCAGGAAATGTTGTCCGTGGTGACCAGGCGATCTTCATGAAACAAATCCAGGATAACGTCCAGGAATTAACTGCCGGAACGTTCATGACGGGTAAGTACCCATTCATGATGTTCGGACTTCCAGCAGCAGCGCTGGCTATTTACCATGAAGCACGACCTGAAAGAAAGAAAATTGTTGCGGGGATCATGGGGTCTGCTGCTCTGACTTCTTTCCTTACGGGTATTACAGAACCGCTTGAATTTTCATTCCTTTTCGTAGCTCCAGTTCTTTTCGGGATCCATGCAGTCTTTGCCGGACTCTCGTTTATGACTATGCATTTGCTTGATGTAAAAATCGGTATGACATTCTCCGGGGGGCTGATCGACTACATCCTTTTCGGTGTTATCAATCCACAGACAAACTGGTGGCTTGTCATTCCAGTAGGGTTGGTATTCGCGGTCATCTATTACTTCGGTTTCCGATTCGCCATCCGCAAATTCAACCTGGCTACTCCAGGCCGTGAAGATGAAGAAGAAGACGAGGACGGAACGCCTTCAACAGGTTCTGACCTGGCGAACGATGTACTAGGAGCACTGGGCGGAAAAGAGAACATCGCTCACCTGGATGCATGTATCACCCGTCTTCGTGTATCAGTAAATGATGAGAAGCAAGTTGATAAAAACAGGTTGAAGAAATTAGGAGCCTCAGGAGTGCTTGAAGTAGGAAACAGCATCCAGGCGATTTTCGGTCCTAAGTCAGATACCCTGAAATCACAGATCAAAGATATCATGATGGGCAAAACGCCTCGAAAAGCAGAAACAAATGCTGATGAGGAAGTCGAACAGCAAATTGAAGAAGTCAATCCTGATGCTCTTCAAAATGAGGAAGACTTTGAAAACGAAAAATTTGTTTCTCCTATCACAGGGGAACTCAAAGATCTCTCTGAAGTACCTGACCAGGTTTTCTCGCAAAAAATGATGGGAGATGGATTTGCCATCCTGCCAACTGATGGCCTGATCGTATCTCCAGTAGACGGTAAGGTAGTCAATGTCTTCCCGACGAAGCATGCAATCGGCCTTGAATCCAAAGGTGGAAAAGAAGTGCTGATCCATGTTGGTATTGATACTGTTAAATTAGAAGGAAAAGGATTTGAGTCTCTGATAAAAGAAGGAGACAAAGTCGAAGCAGGCCAGCCGCTATTGAAAGTGGACCTCGACTACATCCGGAATAATGCTCCTTCTATTATTACACCGATCATCTTTACCAACCTGAAAGAGGGCAAGACTGTTACGATTGAAAAAGAAGGTAAGATAAACGCTAAAGATGAGAATATCATCTCTATTGATTAATGAAAAAGAAACCGGATCCTATTAAAGGGTCCGGTTTTTTGGTGTGTAATTACGGGATAAATAAGAGGGGAAATAAATTTAATAAAGACGGTTGACTCATATATAATAACTTGTTATACTGTTTAGACCGTCGCAGGAAACACAGCGGCTTAAGCAGCTCTTAAAAAGTTAAAATAACTTGTTGACAGAGTATGCGGATGATGATAAGATATAAAAGTTGCTTCAGACGGAGCGATGAAAAATGAATTTCGCAGAAGTTGACAGTGACGAAACGTCATGGTATGATAGACTTCTGGTTGATTGAACCTTGAAAACTGAACAAAACAAACAAAACGTCAACGTAAATCTAGTAAGAACATTGTTCTTACAAAGTTGCTAACACTTTAAAATTAGCAAATGAGCAAGTCAAACTTCTTTCGGAGAGTTTGATCCTGGCTCAGGACGAACGCTGGCGGCGTGCCTAATACATGCAAGTCGAGCGGATTGATGGGAGCTTGCTCCCTGAAATCAGCGGCGGACGGGTGAGTAACACGTGGGTAACCTGCCTGTAAGACTGGGATAACTCCGGGAAACCGGGGCTAATACCGGATAGTTCTTTTCCTCGCATGAGGAAAAGTGGAAAGGCGGCTTCGGCTGCCACTTACAGATGGACCCGCGGCGCATTAGCTAGTTGGTGAGGTAACGGCTCACCAAGGCAACGATGCGTAGCCGACCTGAGAGGGTGATCGGCCACACTGGGACTGAGACACGGCCCAGACTCCTACGGGAGGCAGCAGTAGGGAATCTTCCGCAATGGACGAAAGTCTGACGGAGCAACGCCGCGTGAGTGATGAAGGTTTTCGGATCGTAAAGCTCTGTTGTTAGGG
>NZ_VTEH01000025.1 GCF_008180615.1 Rossellomorea vietnamensis | reverse complement strand
TTCATATCGTAGTTCATAAGAGGACAAGCTAAATGCTTTGTTGGTAATAAAGATAAACATTGACTAATGACTGTTTTTTGAGCTAACATAATAGAGGTTTTGTGCTCCTTTTGTAGATAGTTTGTTTTTGGGAACAAACAGTCAATACATCTACAATAGGAGCTTTTTTTGTGTTTGTCTATAACTTCTCCCGCTCTATTTACTTATTTTGGAACCTACGCAAAGCCAGTGGGTCTCACCTGTCCCGCTAGTCCCGCAGGAGGTCGCACACCTTCCGCTCCAATCCGTCTACGTTCAGGAAAAATCGATAAAAAACCTTAAAAGCAACATCTTTCAAATAGAGCCTAGTAAAATGAAAGAACCGCATGAAATCAAGTATAAAACCTTGAACTCATGCGGTTATATTTTTCTACTATCCCAACTTATGTCCCAGCCTCTTTTTATATTTGAGTGTTCCGATCCTTCTCTTGTGATTGATCTACAAGCGGACTTTATGGGCATCGTCTCTTGGTGGGCTGCTGTCTTTAAGGCACTCTGTATACCACTTGGGGACATTTTTTCCATGTTTTGCTGTTTTGATTTATACATGGAGGGCTCTGGGGGACATCACCTTCCCGACTTCTCTGTTTTGATGTATCCATGGAGGGCTCTTGGGGACAACATCTTCACGGCTTCTCTGTTTTAATGTACCCATGAAGGGCTCTTGGGGACATCATCTTCACAACTTCTCTGTTTTGATGTACCCATTGAGGGCTCTTGGGGACATCATCTTCACAACTTCTCTGTTTTGATGTACCCATGGAGGGCTCTTGGGGACATCATCTTCATAAATTTACTGATTTGATGTACCCATCGAGGGCTCTTGGGGACATCATCTTCATGACTTCACGGTTTTGATGTACCCATATAAGCCTCTTGGGCACATCTTCTTCAAAACTTCTCTATTTGATGTTCCCATCGAGAACACTTGGGGACATCATCTCACCGACTTCCCTGTTTTGATGTACCCAGCAACGCCCCTGTCTATCTTGAAGCTTGCACAGTTCACAACAATGCCTCCGCCACCAGATCAAACGACTTCAGCTTATCTTCAAAGTCATAGGTGATGGTGACTAACATAATTTCATCTGTTTGATATTGTTCACTTAATTCAAGCAGCTGCTTTTTGACTTTTTCCGGGCTGCCAACGACCATGCGTTTTCGGTTTTCCCTGATCCTCGCTTTTTCAAAAGAACTGTATTGATAGGATGCTGCTTGTTCTGGGCTTGGCGTCCCATTCGAACGCATGCCTTGTTCGACCATCAGGATAGATAAGTCGATGCTTGATGCCACCCGTTCCGCCTCTTCATCCGTTTCTGCGCAAATGACAAAAACGGCTGCCATGTTCTGAGGCTGTGCCAGGAATTTTGATGGCTTGAAGTGCTTTCGATACTGGTCTGTGTACCGCGGTCCTTCTTCGCCATTTATAAACTGTGCGAATGTGTAAGGCAGGCCTTTCTCTGCCGCCAGCATGGCACTAGAAGGACTTGATCCAAGCATCCATACGTCCGGCACCGTGCTGATGATGGGTGACGCCTGAAGGCCATCATATGGGTTGTTTACGGGACGTTCGTCCGTCAGATAACCGAGCAGATCGTCAATTTGTTCAGGATACTGGTCGACATCGCGATAGCTTCCGTTATTTAAAGCCAGCGATGCTCGCGGCATTCCGCCCGGAGCTCTTCCGATACCTAAATCAATCCGGCCGGGATTCAATCCTTCCAGCACCCGGAAATTTTCCGCCACTTTGTATGCACTGTAGTGAGGAAGCATCACACCGCCAGATCCAACCCGTATTTTCCCGGTTTTAGCTGCCAGGTGAGCGATCAGCACCTCTGGCGAAGAACCGGCCAGGCTTGTTGTATCATGATGTTCGGACACCCAGAAGCGGGTGAATCCTAGTTTTTCAACATGCTGTGCAAGCTTTACGGTATTTTCAAGAGCTATTTCAGGGCTCATCCCTTCAGCTACCGGAGACTGATCCAACACACTTAACTTCAAAGACACTTTTTACCAACTCCTTCGTTCGTTCCTAGTGCATATTATTATCTTTTTTGATAAAAGAAATGTCCACTAACATGCTTAATGGAGGGAGGAAGTATGAGACTTCGAATTACCGCAACAAGAGAATGGAAAAAGATGACCCTTTCCCGGGCCATCTTTTTCGATCAGGAACTTTTCTTCCATCCCTGAAATCTTCTATATAGTTTTCCGTTGTAATAAAAAAACTTTGTCACCCAGCCTGAAGCATTGAGGAACTCTTTTGAAAAAGAGTAGACCTTTTGCTGCTTCCAAGCTTTTTCATCCGACAGGTAAACACCGATTAAGCCTTTATTAATTAAACGGTGAAAGTCAGCATGGGGGAGCCGGCTTGTATTTTCGTCTGCTTTTTTTAAAAAGTGAAGCAAACGATGTTTCAACACTTCTTCATTCTCGTAATAGAAACAAAAGTTCAAGTCTCCGCCTTCGATATCTTCCTCTTGGTCGATAAAGTAGTCAAGGAGGATGTGCAGCCCTTGAATATAAGGGAAGTATCCATTGCGGATAGAATCTGCCTGTACGCTTTCAAAATCTTCTCTGAGAGCATAGGATACCAAACAGAATATTCCCAGGGTGGATCCTGAGCATGCCGAGAATTCATACCAATCCATTTCCGGCAGGGTGTCTTTATGCTGCTGAAACCAGCTCTTCAGCCTGTCTGTTCTTTCTTCTTGCTTCACATGCTTATGTATTTGCAAATCACAATAGTAATCACAGAGCTCATGCAGGTACGGCCTGATGGAAGAGTAGCCCGGCACCTCTTTTAAAACAGATTGGCACGTTTGGACAAGGTCTGCCAGGTAGCCTCCATCATCCTGGTCCTCTCTGCAGCGGTAATAGTGCCTCAATGGTGCATCGACCGTCAAAGCATCTTTCATGGATTCGTGAAGGGCCGAAAAATCCTCAGGATCCAGGGATGTGCTGCGATCGCACAGGTTATCAAGATAATCACTGATGGTCTGATAACTGACAATAAATTTGATTGCTCTTTCTTTTTCCATTAACGCCAGAAGAGCCAAAATCGAGCCCCCTTCACAATGAAAGGTCTTATGCCGGATACTGGCAAGCGCCTGCATTCTCAGCTCCTGATTGGGAATCGCTTCCGCTTTTTCTGTCCAAAAGGCCAGCTCCCTGTGGACCGCAGGAAAAACCTTTCGATAAACTTGACTCATCAATGAAATGGGATGAGTGGGTATGGACATTCTCTTCACCTCTCACGATTCTTCATGCATTCAATCCTTCACTACATATCCGATTGTCTTCAACCTGGTTTCCACGAATGTTTTGGCGTATTCAAACACTTCATCGCGCTCCGGTTCGTTAAAAATTTCGTGATAGAACTTAGGCCATTCCTTATAGTGCATTTCTGAAAGCGAAAGCTCATTGAACCATTTTTTTACAGAAGACTTATCTACAATCTTATCATCTCCGCCCTGCATGACCAACAAAGGAATATCGGGCATTTTCCCAACGTTGATAAATGCCTGCTTGACCGCCTTGTCCAATTCCCTGTACCACCGCACAGAAACCTTTGTTACATACAAAGAATCGTTACTGTCGATTTCCCTGACATCCGCATTCCGGGTAGCAAGGTCCACCGACAATCCGGATGAGAATTTCACATGCGGCGCTACCTTATTTAAAATATGAGAAAGAAGGTCAATCGGCTTCGGAGGGGTATCGACCAATCCCAGACATGGAGAAGACAAAATCAGGCCGGCGATATTAATATGAGATTCCTGCATCATCCTCGCAGCAACAAGACCTCCCATGCTATGACCGATTACAAACACCGGCAAATCAAATTGATAGGCCGCCTGGACCCAGTCCTTCACCTCGATGATATATTCATCAAAAGAGTCGATATGTCCTCTTTGAGCTCTTGAAGTCATCCCCTGACCCGGCAGGTCTCCCATTATGACGTGATAGCCTGATGTCCGCCACATTTCAATGAGCCACCCATAACGGCCATGATGCTCCATAGCTCCATGAATAATGACAATGACCGCCTTCGCTTCTTGTTCAGTTTCCCATTTCCACATGGCTATTCCTCCTTGGTCAACATTTGATAATTTATGTTAAACTCAATTTGTTAGTTTTTTTCTAAGCTCTTTTCTATAAGATTGTTGCTTTATTGCTGATTACTCTCACTCTCTCCTTTTATATTGAAGGATTGGAGCGAAAGCCGCACGGCTGTAGTGGAAATCCATTTCCTATACAGTAACAATCATTGTGAAAAGAGCCTTTTTAAAGATACTTGCTTTTGAATCGCTTATTTTACCTTCATCCCTTATTTCGTATGGAGATTGAAGTAGAAGACTTATGACCTTTCAATGTCAATTCTTCAGAGTTATGGGGCTGGAGCTGGATCCATTATGCATCGGCTGCATTATTTAGAAACAGCCATTTATTAAGACTTATTATAACTGCCTTTTGAAAGGAGAAGCAAAATGATTTATGAATATAAAGGTAAAAAACCCAAAATAGCTGATAGCACCTATATTGCTGATTATGTAACGATTACGGGAGACGTCGTCATCGGGGAAGAATCTTCCGTCTGGTTCAACAGTTCCATCCGAGGAGACGTGGCTCCTACCATCATCGGCAGCAAGGTCAATATCCAGGATAACTCAGTTCTTCACCAAAGCCCCAATAACCCGCTTATCCTGGAAGACGAAGTTACCATCGGGCACAGTGTCATTCTACACAGCTGTAAAATCAGAAGAAAAGCGCTGATCGGCATGGGCTCCACCATCCTGGATAATGCTGAAATCGGCGAGGGTGCCTTCATCGGAGCCGGAAGCCTCGTCCCGCAAGGAAAAGTCATCCCTCCTAACAGCCTGGCATTCGGGCGCCCGGCAAAAGTGATCCGGGAGTTAAACGATCATGATATCAGTGAGATGCAAAGGATCTCGAGGGAGTATGCCGAAAAAGGCCAATACTATAAATCACTAAAGCCTCTCAAGTAATAGATTCTACTGTTTTTTACCCATTATCCCTTCCAGTTATTCTTTCTTGGGAGGGATTCTTTGAATGGTGTGCCTTCCAGTGGGATTGGAAGGTTTTTTTTGGGGGTTTCTTCGAGTTTAAAGAAAAGGCATGGAGCTTTAGTTACTAAAGCCCTGCTTGATAACCTTTTCTGCTGAAATTAATGTTCCTTGGGCAGCTAGAGTCTTTCTTGGTGACCTGCTTGGTTAAAAACCTGATTCTTTGGGCGGCTAGAGTCTTTCTTGGTGACCTTTCCCACTGAAATCCCAGTGTTTTGGGCAGCTAAAACCCTTCTTGGCGACCTTTTCCATTGAAATCTCAGTGTTTTGGGTAGCTAGAACCCTTCTTGCTGACCTTTTCCACTGAAATCCTAGCGTTTTGGGCAGCTAGAACACTTCTTGGTGTCCTTTTTTACTGATATCCCAGCGTTTTGGGCAGCTAGAACCCTTCTTGGTGACCTTTTCCACTGAAATCCTAGCGTTTTGGGCAGCTAGAACCCTTCTTGGTGACCTTTTCCGTTGAAATTTCCGCTCTTTGGGTCTCTAAAACCCTCCTTTACACCACTTCACCTTAAAAACCGCACGCTCTGGGTCTCTAGAACCCTCCTTGACACCACTTCACCTTAAAAACCGCACGCTTTGGGTCTCTAAAACTCTCCTTGACACCACTTCACCTTAATATCCGCAYGCTTTGGGTCTCTAGAGYCCTCTTTGACACCACTTCACCTTAAAAACCGCACGCTTTGGGTCTCTAAAACCCTCCTTGACACCACTTCACCTTAACATCCGCACGCTTTGGGTCTCTAGAGTCCTCTTTGACACCACTTCACCTAAATCTCAGCCCGCTCTGGGTCTCTAGAACCCTCCTTGACACCACTTCACCTTAATATCTGCACGCTTTGGGTCTCTAAAACYCTCCTTGACACCACTTCACCTTAACATCCGCACGCTTTAGGTCTCTAAAACYCTCCTTGACACCACTTCGCCTTAAAAACCGCCCGCTCTGGGTCTCTAGAACTCTCCTTGACACCACTTCACCTTAACATCTGCACGCTTTGGATCTCTAAAACTCTCCTTGACACCACTTCACCATAATATCTGCACGCTTTGGGTCTCTAAAACCCTCCTCGACACCACTTCACCTTAAAAACCGCACGCTCTTTAGGTCTCTAAAACTCTCCTTAACACCGCTTCACACAAAACTCCTCTCCCCATAAACAAAAAAGCCCGAAGAAAATACTCCGGGCCTTTAAATGTAACCAATATAAAATTAAGCTTGAACCTGCTGTTTAAGAATCTCAGCTTTGTCAGTACGCTCCCATGGAAGATCAAGGTCGTTTCTGCCAAAGTGGCCGTAAGCAGCTGTCTGCTTGTAAATTGGACGGCGCAGATCAAGCATCTTGATGATACCTGCAGGACGAAGGTCGAAGTTTTTGCTGACAACATCAATCAACGCCTCTTCAGATACTGTGCCTGTGCCAAATGTATCGATAGAAATAGATACAGGGCGGGCTACACCAATTGCGTACGCAAGCTGAACCTCACATTTTTCAGCAAGTCCGGCAGCAACGATGTTTTTCGCTACATAACGGGCAGCATAGGCAGCAGAGCGGTCAACCTTTGTCGCATCCTTACCAGAGAATGCACCGCCGCCGTGGCGAGCATATCCGCCATACGTATCAACGATGATTTTACGGCCAGTAAGGCCTGCATCCCCTTGAGGTCCGCCGATAACGAAACGGCCAGTAGGATTGATGAAGTATTTTGTCTCATCATCGATAAGCTCTTTAGGAACAACTGGATCGATGACATACTCTTTAAGATTTCGCTGGATACGCTCCAATGAAACTTCTGGATGATGCTGAGTTGAGATAACAATTGTGTCGATGCGGACAGGTTTGTCATTTTCATCATACTCAACTGTCACCTGAGTTTTACCGTCTGGGCGAAGGTATGGAAGCACATCATCCTTGCGCACTTCAGTCAGGCGGCGGGAAATTTTATGAGCCAAAGAGATTGGAAGAGGCATAAGCTCTTTCGTCTCATTACAAGCAAATCCGAACATTAGACCTTGGTCTCCAGCACCGATTGCATCGATTTCTTCATCGCTCATTTGTCCTTCACGGGCTTCAAGCGCCTGGTCGACACCCATTGCAATGTCGGCAGACTGCTCATCGATAGAAGTCAATACTGCACATGTTTCAGCATCGAAACCGTATTTCGCGCGGGTATATCCAATTCCTCTGATTGTTTCCCGCACAATCTTTGGAATATCTACATAAGTATTCGTTGTAATTTCTCCAGCAACCAATACTAGACCAGTAGTCACAGACGTTTCGCAGGCTACGCGTGCATTCGGGTCATTTGCAAGGATTGCATCTAGGATAGAATCGGAAATTTGATCACAAATTTTATCTGGGTGTCCTTCCGTTACGGACTCAGATGTAAACAGACGACGTTTAGTTGACATCGGTGTTCCTCCCTTAGAAAAAAATAATTGGCAGAACAGAAAACCGGCCTGTTCTCAATACTTAATCACGGTACTCATTCCCTTAGTAGTATGAAGTAAACATGGAGATTTTATCAAAAGAACTCAGCGCCGGGGCTGAAAGTTTCCAATAAAAAAACCTTCCCGTCTAAAAATAGAGGAAAGGTTGTGATTTAAGCCGCGCCTTTCACTCTTATTGATCAAGGAATATCCTTGCATCAGATTAGCACCTTTGCCTGGAAGTAACCTGTACAGGATCGTTTAAGTCTTCCTGTACTATTCTTCACAAGCAGGTTGCTGGGTTTCATTGGGGCTGTCCCTCCACCAGCTCGGAATAAGAGTATCCGTTCAATGGTCAATATTAACTTACTTTGTCAAAACGTGTCAACCATTTTTATTCAAGACCAAATTTTCTGGTTAATCCCTTATTCCTAAAGGATTAGTTGCTAATGCGGCAAGCCTAAAAAAGTTTCTGGAAATTTGTAAATCTATGCTTCAATTCACACAAAACTTCCTATATAATAAGATTCGCCATGAAAACGGTAACATTTTTCAAGAATTTGCAATATCATAACTTATTATAGATTATTCCTGCTTTTTTAATCGGTGTCGATCCAGCTTAGAAGGGCACGTTCATTTTGTTACGGATAGCACTCTGTCTGTTCTGTTCCGTGTCACCAAAAGAGGACTGACACTTATTAAGTTAAAAATAAATGTTTACCTCCCCCTCTTTAAGACTAAATCATAAATAGGGTGTAAAATGGCAGCGCTCTCATTTATTTATAAAGGATAATTGTGACAATTTGTTAACAGGTTTAAAAAATATCTAAATAGTATAGACTAATTGTTTTATTGTGTTATACTATTTCTTGAGAAACAAAGGGGTATTTCAATATCGCTCTCCTTTTAAAAGCTTTTCACTGCTGCTCCTGTCCAAAATAAGACAGCCGCACTGAGGGGATAGGATTGTTTTTTAAAAGGAGAGCACTAAATAATGTACAAAGGAAGGTTAGTTACTATGACTTCAGTTAGCCTGTCTAATAAACTAAATGAATTACTTAATGGGAAGAACATAAAAGTACAATTATCTGTACCTCAATTAGTTGAGAAGGTTTTGAATCGAAATGAAGGAATTCTGACTAATTCAGGTGCTGTCCGTGCAGAGACAGGCAAATATACTGGCCGTTCTCCACAGGATAAATTCACTGTTGAAGAACCTTCGACGAAAGATAAGATTGAATGGGGCTCTGTGAATCAGCCGATTTCCACAGAAAGCTTTGACAAACTATATAATAAAGTCATTGATTACTTACAAGAAAAAGAAGAAATTTTTGAATTCAAAGGTTTTGCAGGAGCAGACCCTAAGCACCGTATGCCGATCAGGGTCATCAACGAATATGCCTGGCATAACCTGTTTGCCCACCAGCTTTTCATCCGTCCCAGCCAAGAGGAATTGAAGGATCACAATGCAGAATTCACCGTAATCTCTGCTCCTACTTTTAAAGCGGATCCGGCTGTTGATGGAACAAACTCCGAGACATTCATCATCGTTTCTTTTGAAAAGAGAACAGTGTTAATCGGAGGAACTGAGTATGCAGGCGAAATGAAGAAGTCCATTTTCTCCGTGATGAACTTCATGCTTCCTGAAAATGATATCCTTTCCATGCACTGCTCTGCCAACGTTGGCCAGGAAGGCGATGTCGCACTGTTCTTCGGCCTTTCCGGAACAGGAAAAACAACTCTTTCTGCTGATCCAAACCGCCGTTTGATCGGTGATGACGAGCATGGCTGGTCTCCAAATGGAGTCTTCAATATTGAAGGCGGCTGCTATGCCAAAACCATCGATCTTACACGTGAAAAAGAACCGCAAATCTTCGATGCCATCCGCTTTGGATCTGTACTCGAAAATGTAATGATGGATGAAAACTCACGCATCCCGGATTATGAAGACAGTACACTTACGGAAAATACACGTGCTGCTTATCCGCTTCAGGCCATCGATAATATCGTTGACCCGAGTGTTGCGGGACATCCTAATACGATCATTTTTCTTACAGCAGATGCATTCGGAGTACTGCCTCCGATCAGCAAGCTGACCAAAGAGCAGGCTATGTATCATTTCTTGAGCGGATATACATCCAAGCTGGCAGGTACGGAAAGAGGAATCACTTCTCCTCAGGCGACATTCTCTACATGCTTCGGTTCTCCATTCCTGCCGCTTCCTGCTACAGTGTATGCAGAAATGCTTGGAAAGAAGATTGATGAGCACAATGCACAGGTATATCTAGTGAACACAGGATGGACTGGCGGCGAGTATGGTGTCGGCAGCAGAATGAAGCTTTCTTATACACGTGCTATGGTGCAAGCGGCTCTAGAAGGGGAACTGGCGAACGTGGAAACAGCCACGGATGATATTTTCGGCCTTAGAATCCCAGTGCATGTACCAGGTGTTCCTGATGAAGTGCTGCAGCCGCGCAAGACTTGGTCTGACGAAGAGGCTTATATCGAAAAAGCAAAAGAACTTGCAGGCAAATTCAAAAACAACTTTACTAAATTCTCGAACGTCCCTGAAGAGATTCAATCCAAGGGCGGACCTAATAAAGGATAAAATACTAAAGGCGGGCTCCTAAAACGGGCCCGCCTCTTCTATTTAATTCGTGCTGTTAAGTGAAATCAGCTGATAAGTGATCACCGTTTCTCCATTTTCCCATTGAAGCCGCTTGATTTCCCCGATTCCATTGGTTTCACCGTCTTTTGTTCTCTTGACCTCTACTGGAATTTCCATAGGATATAAACGATAGCCTTCCTTCACCAGCTGAAATGTATTTTCCTCTAATCTCTTTTCTCTGCCTTTTGTAACAACCATTGTATTTAATTCAAGACCCATTCCCACTGAACAACACTTCCTTTAGCTGTATTTTTTCATCCAGTCACAAACCAGTTTGACGATTTCCCTGTTGATGGACGGAGGAAAATAATGTGTATAGTTTTCAAAATAATAGGTATCGACCGGTTTGTCCAGTTCTTTCAAACGGTTTTCAAGTCTGTGGGCATGTTCAATGGACACATTGTGATCCTTTGCACCATGAACGATAAGGACCGGAGCCTCTATTTCATCCAACCTGTATAATGGTGTCCTCCACTTGTATCGTATAGGATACTTCTTTGGCGTACCGCCGATGACTCTCTTCATCATCCTGCGAAGGTCTTTCCGTTCCCCATATGTCAGCACCATATCGGAAACTCCGCCCCACGTAACGACCGATGCAGTATCTTTTTTATCTATCGCAGTCAGCAGTCCCATGACACCTCCCCTGGAAAAGCCGAACACATGGACCTTCTTTCCAAGCACCCTTGGATGGTCAGACAACAAGTCAAACGCAGCATACGCATCATTCCGGTCGTCCCCCGCAAAGTCCTCATTCCCTTCCCCACCCTGGTTTCCACGGTAAAAAGGAGCGAAAACAATGAATCCTTCTGAAGCAAATTGAGCAATGCGCGCCGGACGTACCTGCCCGACATTTTTGATGCCGCCTCTTAAATATAAAAATCCAGGGTAGGGCTGGTCATCTTTAGGCTGGGCCATCATGCCTTTCACACGGAGACCTTCTGCATAATATGTAACCGAATAAAGCTCTACCGAGGGATTTGGTGAAGGATAAATTTCTTTTTCTAATATAGTCCCGTTTTTCATCTTCTCACCCTTTCATTTTGATAATGGCTGTTTTCGCATAGATTGTGGCTATTTTAAAAGTAATGGATTTCCACTCCAGGCGCACGACTCCGCGGGGCGGGCGCCCGGCCTCCTCGGCTTCGCCTGCGGGTTCTCATCTGTCCCGCTAGTCCCGCAGGAGGTCGCACGCCTGCAGCGAAGATCCTTCTAGTGAAAATAGGGAGGAGGAAAATAAAGCGCTCAAAAGCAACAATCTTTTAGAAAAGAGCCTTGATAATAGATTTAAGTCCCCTGCATGATTACTTTTTTGTTTTGTCGATTTGATACCTCTTATCCCCTTCAGTAAAAAATTCCGTTCGCCACTTTGCGGTCTAGGCTATCACACATTTTTTATTTTTACATACGATAGGTAGCAAACAATATATGTTTGTCATCCCCGGTATATCGACTCTTTGCAGCCAATAGGACCGCGGGCCGTGGCAGCATAAAAGGAGAGGAACCAAATTGAAAAGGCTGCTGAAGATTAGTTTTTCATTCTTTATGATCCTCATTCTCTCAATCGGTGTTTGGGGCTGTTCCAATGAAGAAGAGAAATTAGAGAAAGTGAGAATTGCCGAAGTGACGCGTTCCATTTTCTATGCTCCTCAATATGTTGCCATTGAAAAAGGCTTCTTTGAAGAAGAAGGACTGGATATTGAACTGACTACAACATGGGGCGGAGACAAAACCATGACAACCCTGCTTGCCGATGGAGCCGATGTTGCTCTTGTAGGTTCAGAAACCAGTATTTATGTCGATTCACAGGGCTCCAGTGACCCTGTCATCAACTTTGCTCAACTGACACAAACGGACGGAACCTTTCTCGTTGCAAGGGAAAACGTTGAAAACTTTGAATGGGATCAATTAAAGGGTTCAACTTTCCTCGGCCAGCGTAAAGGCGGGATGCCGCAGATGGTTGGAGAATTTGTGCTGAAAAAACAGGGAATCAACCCGCAGGAAGACCTTGATCTGATCCAGAATATAGATTTCGCGAATATTCCAAACGCTTTCGCATCCGGTACGGGAGACTACGTACAATTGTTCGAACCGACCGCATCCATTTTTGAAAAAGAAGGAAAAGGATATATCGTCGCTTCTTTTGGTGAACAATCCGGTCATGTACCTTATACCACATTCATGGCAAAAGAAAGCTTCATGAAAGAAAATAATGAAACCGTCGAGAAGTTTACAAGAGCGATTTACAAAGCCCAGAAATGGGTGGAAGAGCATGAGCCCTCTGAAACGGCCGAGCTGATCCAATCCTATTTCGAGGACACTGAACTCGACATTATCGAAACAGTTGTCGATCGATACAGAAGCCAGGGTTCCTTTGCCCCTGATCCTATTCTAGATGAAGAAGAATGGAACAATCTGCAGGATATCATGGACGAAGCGGGCGAACTCCCTGGACGGATTCCTCATGAAAAATTAGTTAATACCACTATAGCTGAAGAGATAATGAATGAATAATGTAATGTGAGCGAATGTCTTGGTTAGTCCATTTCCCGGGCTAACCTCTCTTTCGCTTATACACCAAGTAAGGAGGAATACCGAATGGAGCTTCTCGAAATAGACAGCATTCATCATACCTATTTCACACCAGACTCTGCCACAACGGCTCTGGAAGACATCTCATTGACTGTGACGGAAGGGGAATTTGTCTCTTTTCTCGGTCCAAGCGGATGCGGAAAAACCACATTGCTCTCCATCATTGCAGGTCTTTTCCAACCCAGTTCCGGAAGAGTCACGATTGAAGGAGAGTCAATAGAAAAGAACAAACATAAAATCGGCTATATGCTTCAGCAGGACTATTTGTTTCCGTGGAAGAATATCGAGGAAAACATCCTGCTTGGGTTAAAAACAATGAATCGGCTGACCGCCGAAAAGAAGGCTTGGGCCTTGAACCTGCTGGATGAAATCGGCCTTGAAGGAGTCGCGAAGCAATCTCCTAACCAGTTGTCAGGTGGAATGAGACAGCGCGCTGCACTTGTCCGTACTCTAGCACTGGAGCCAAAGCTGCTTCTGCTCGATGAACCTTTTTCCGCCCTCGATTATCAAACCAAACTGAAGCTTGAGGATCTCGTATTTCAAACGTTAAAGTCATTCAACAAAACAGCACTGCTTGTCACCCATGATATCGGCGAAGCCATTGCCATGAGTGACAGGATTGTCCTTCTATCCGCCAAACCTGGCAGAGTACACAAAGTAGTCCATGTACCGAAAGAGCTCAGGGAACTGGTGCCTTTCCACGCTAGAAACCATGAAGCCTATTCAGTCTGCTTTCAAGGTATATGGAAGGAGTTGGAGACTCTTGAGTCCGCAAAGTAACATTGAAAAACAGCACGAACATTTTTTGCAGAGCTTGAAAAAAGAACGAAAAATGGTCCGGTTGTATCAGCTGCTGATTTTCATTTCCTTCTTTTCTATTTGGGAAACTGCAAGCCGCTTAAAATGGATTGATCCCCTGATATTCAGTTCTCCTTATAAAATAGGAAATCTGTTTATTGAAAAGATCGGAGACGGTTCACTTATCACGCATATCACTATTACATTGGGAGAAACCGTTGCAGGATTTATTCTTGGTACACTGCTGGGCACTTTGCTGGCTGCGGTCTTATGGTGGTCGCCATTTTTGTCCAAAGTACTCGACCCCTATCTTGTCATCCTGAATGCCATGCCGAAAGTAGCATTAGGTCCGATACTGATTGTTGCCCTGGGACCGGGTTTAACTTCCATTATCGCCATGGGCGCCATCATCTCCATCATCATCACGACTATCGTGGTCTACACCTCTTTCAGGGAAGTTGACCCGAACTACTTGAAAGTCATGCAAACATTCGGTGCAACCCGGGCACAGACATTTAAAGAAGCAATTCTGCCTGCATCATTTCCAACGATCATCTCCACTCTAAAGGTCAACGTGGGCTTGTCCTGGGTAGGCGTGATTGTCGGTGAATTCCTGGTTTCAGCCAAAGGACTCGGCTATATGATCATATACGGTTTCCAAGTATTCAACTTCTCGCTCGTATTACTCTCATTGCTGATCATCGCAGTGTTTGCCACGATTATGTACAAAGTTGTGGAAGTACTTGAGAAAAAATTAATAAAGTTTTAACACAAAAGTGCAAGCGCCTTGACCAGCCCCGAGGGGCTAGGCGCTGGAACTAGACGGCTACAAATGTGCAAGCGCCTTGACCAGCCCCGACAGGCAAATGTTCCGGAGAGAAAAAAAGGTGGTTTTCCTTTTATTCTCTTCGGGTTATTTGACCCCGAGGGGCTAAGTCTGTTCCGGTGGGTACGGATCCTCAGGCGCTGGAACTAGAAGAAGCATGCATACCTTATTTTTGTATAAATCCCTGCTCATACAAATATTGCAGTGACTTAGTGACAACCTCATCCTTCATCACGAAACTGAATTGTTCATCCTCTTTTAAAGAATTCAAATCTCCGCTCCAAATCTGCGGTCCCTCTGTTTCCAGGTAGTCTCCTTTATCCTGCAGGAAATCCACTTGAGCAAAAAAGATCGCTTTTGCAAAAGGCTTCTGCTGGTTTACCTTATAAGTTCCAACCCGAATGAGCTGCGAGGCCTTTCCGCCAGTCTCTTCATACAGTTCTCGTGTGGCGGCTTCCTCAAGTGTTTCTCCCTCTTCTACTTTCCCTCCAGGAAATTCAAGCCCCCTTATTTTATGTCGGGTCAAGAGCCACCCACCTTTATAAATGGCAATCACCAATACATGTTTAGGTATGATAGGGAAATCAGCGGCACCTAATGACAGTTCAACCTGGTATCCATTGTAGTCTAAAAATTTTTCCATTTGATTTCACCATTTCTATGTAGTCTGATAATTTTAACTTAGGTGTTCTGTTAGGCTGGGTAGACCTACAATTTTGGTACTACACCAGCATCCTGGATACATATCTCTCTTCAAAAGCATCCACTCATGTACCCACATACGCTGCCTGGATACACATCTCTCTTCAAAAGCGTCCACTCATGTATCCACATCCCTGCCTGGATACACATCTCTCTTCAAACGCGTCCACTCATGTATCCACATCCCCTGCCTGGATACATATCTCTCTTCAAACGCGTCCACTCATGTATCCACATCCCTGCCTGGATACATATCTCTCTTCAAACGCGTCCACTCATGTATCCACATCCCCTGCCTGGATACATATCTCTCTTCAAACGCGTCCACTCATGTATCCACATCCCCTGCCTGGATACACATCTCTCTTCAAACGCGTCCACTCATGTATCCACATCCCCTGCCTGGATACACCTCTCTCTTCAAAAGCGTCCACTCATGTACCCGCATCCCCTGCCTGGATACACCTCTCTCTTCAAAAGCGTCCACTCATGTATCCACATCCCCTGCCTGGATACACATCTCTTTTCAAAAGCCTTCACTCATGTATCCACCAGCTTCACGGATAACCTCATACTTATCAGTTTCCGTCACAGCATTTATTGAAGTATAAAATAAAAATTGAATACCCCCATTATACTATTCTTCTTCAAATCCTTCATATAAGGTAACCAACACCATGGCCTTAAGCAGGTATAAAAGCTTGTTAATCCCGGAAGAAAACACTTTACTTTCTCTCATACTTTCATTATCCTTGTCAAACTGCACTTTTCCTTAATTTCTGTTAAATTCTGGAAAGCAGACGCTCCCTTGGTTACCTTTTTCCTCCCGCCTTAAGCTAAAAAAGAAACAAAAAACAGCACTCTATAGAGTGCTGTTAAGTAAGATCCGTCAAGATACCCATACTTTTGATATGCTGCTTGGCTTCCTCATCTCCGAGTGTATAAATCATCTGGTAGACATGCAGCAGGTTGTCGTCATAGGCATCATTATCTTTATCAAAATGATATTGAAGATAGGGTGTATGGGCTCGGAAGAAGTTTCGCCAGTCTGTTGAATGCTGCTGGTCAAACACTTCCCTTAATCTGGTGATTTCCTCATCAGTGGCTGCTATTTTAAAGTTCCATGGAGAATCGGTAGAACTTCTGGATATTTCTCCTGTTGCTATTTCAATATAGTAGTCATGTTTTTCTTCTGCCATGAACCCCACCCCTTCACAATGTTATTAATCTTTTCCCTCAAACAGCGAAAATTTATTCAGATTTATTTTTCCGGGTGATTTTATTCCGCAAAGATTTAACGGCCCCTCTCAATAATGGAGGTATCGGCAGTCCAGCCCGGCCTGCATTTTCAATGATGGATAGGATTTCATTGCAAATATAAAAAATTATGGTGGAATCCCGAATAATATGCTGATTTCCAAGTATAGTATCAATAAGGTGGGCCGCAGCTACCAAGCTGAAGACAAGAACTTTTTTTCCAATTCCTTTCATCCCTGTGCTGCTCGAAAGTTCGCCGTTTATTCCAGCCGCAATCAATCCGGTTATATAATCAAGAATCATGGCAATGATCAGTACCATCAGCAGCTGGCTCCATCCGCTGCTCGTCATATTGGACACTGTCGAGGTGATGATTGACGCAAATGGAATAATCAGTTTGTTCATTCCATTCCCTCCCCTCTGAAAACAAATTGTGATTAACCTGTTGAAAAAAGGGTAAATATTTATTAAGTGGTTGTCCCTCTCTATATCATATGAAGAAAGAATCCTTACGGTTATAAATATGAAAAAAATGAGTCAGGAGGTGGAAGACATGAAACTGGTGGAGGAGCTGTACGAAATATACAGAGGAAAGATCAGAGGAACTGATGAAGATTTGGATATGATCGCTTTGACAATACTTGAAGAATCATCAAGAAAAGAACTTTTAAGTATTATTGAAGAAATGGACAACGAGGAACTACAATATTTTATCCGCTTATACATACTGGAAACCTTGAAAGAAAAGCTGACATCCGGAGATCATGAAAATGTCCATAATTACAGAAGGAATATCCATTAAAGGAACAAAAGCGTAAGCGCCTTGATCAGCCCCGGCAGGCAAATGTTCCAAAGAGAAAAAAAGGCGGGCTTTCCTTTTATTCTCTTTGGGTATTTAACCCACAGAAGGTGACCTTATAATTTCATGAGCAGCAAGAAACCCCGCAAGAATCTTGCGGGGTTTTCCTTATCCTTTCAAATCGACAGAGCCGCCTTTAAAAGGATGAGGAGCTTCTTTCATGTGGGCTGTCTCAGTCATATTTTCCATCATGGCTGTTGCACCAGCCATCTGAGACGCCATTTGACTTTGCAGAAGGCCTAAATTCAAAGTATGCTGAAGTTCAGCTGTCTGCCTGCTCATCATTGCAGATAAGTTCATCAAAATCCCCCATCTCTTTATAAAATGTATGCAGGTCATAGAAGTCTCAATATAAAACTAACAGATGGCCGGGATAATAGGAATAGTGTTAACTCGTTTTCACCTTCATGGTAAAATAAGTGAAAAGGGAGGAATCAGTTATGGGTTATACAGGTGTACTCGTTATCTCCATCATCCTTATTGTCATAATCATTTTGGTGAGCGTTCTGACCACCAGCAAGGCGTATGACTATAAGCACACAGTGGATCCGCTTGAGAACAATCCCCACCTTGATAACGATGATGATCCACATAAAAGTGAAAATAAACAACCATAAGAGAGCTGATTACACTTTAGCTCTCTTCTTATTCAGATTGTCATTCCTTTCTGTATTACACCTGAGAGGGAACTCCTTCCGCCATTGTATTATCACCACCAAGGTGGAAAGGCTTATAAGACAGCAATCAACTGAGTTATTTATTTTCAATTAAACTTCCACCGTGTTATATTTTTGATATATTAGCGTTCAGGAGGCCGATCATGAAGAAAATTTTTCTTGGGCTGATTCGTTTTTACCAAATGGTTATTTCACCTTTAAAGCCTCCTACTTGCCGATTTTACCCAACCTGTTCCCATTATGGCATGGACTCCATTAAACGATTTGGAGCCTTGCGCGGAGGCTGGCTGACCATAAAAAGAATAGTGAAGTGTCATCCCTTCCATCCAGGAGGGATCGACCACGTCCCTGAAGAGTGGCCATCAAGAAAAAAATCTTGATGGTTTTTCTCTTGCATTTATCCTCAAGGGATAGTAGAATCATTTAGGGAATACAAATCGTAATCATTACTTTTTATTCAATAAAAATAATTCTGAATTTGCCCATACTATTTATACTGATTGAGGGGGAAAAACATGAAACGTCTTAAATTATTAGTCAGCATTTCTTTTCTGCTGCTGCTGGCAGCTTGCGGAGGAACAGAGACTGACGGAGGTAACAGCACTGATTCAGATACTTTAAAAGTTTATACAACCGTCTATCCGTTAAGTGATTTCACTGAGAAAATCGGAGGCGAATATGTTGAAACACAATCCATCTACCCACCTGGCGCCGATGAGCACACATTTGAACCTTCCCAAAAAGATATGATGGACTTATCCGATGCAGACCTGTTCTTCTACATTGGATTGGGTCTGGAAGGCTTTGTGGATAAAGCAGAGGGAGTTTTAGAGAACGAAAATGTAACAATGGTCGCTGCAGGAGCTGAACTGGAAGGTAGCCTTGAAGGAGAAGACGAAGAAGGACATTCCGACGAGCATGCACATGAAGAGGAAGAAGAACATTCCGACGAGCATGCACATGAAGACGAAGAAGAACATTCCGACGAACACGCTCATGAAGAGGAAGAAGGACATTCTGACGAGCATGCGCATGAAGACGAAGAAGAACATTCTGATGAGCATGCACATGAAGACGAAGAAGGACATTCTGACGAGCATGCGCATGAAGACGAAGAAGGACATTCTGACGAGCATGCACATGAAGACGAAGAAGAACATTCAGAAGATGACGGCCATGGGCACAGCCATGATCATGATATCGATCCTCATGTTTGGCTGGACCCTGTATATTCCAAAGAATTAGCACACAGTATTTATGAAGCACTTACCGAAAAAATGCCTGAACAAGAAGAAACATTTAAGAACAATTACGAAAAGTTAGTCTCTCAATTGGATGAACTAAACGAAACCTTTGAAGAAACTGCTGCACATGCTGAGCATAGCCAAATTTTCGTTGCCCACGCAGCCTATGGATATTGGGAACAACGTTACGGCATCGAACAGGTAGCCATTTCCGGAATTTCTTCAACGGACGAACCGTCTCAGCAGGAGTTAAAGAAAATTATTGATTCTGCCCGGGAAAACAACATTGAATACATCATCTTTGAACAAAACGGATCGTCCCGTTTGACTGAAGTGGTACAAAAGGAAATTGGTGCTGAAGAACTTTTCTTACACAATCTCGGTGTCCGCACACAGGAAGATATTGACGAAGAGAAAGACTATTTTGATTTAATGAATGAAAATATAGAAACACTGCAGCAAGCCCTTGGCAGTGAGTGAAATAGAAGTGCTGACTTAAATGGTCAGCACTTTTTTATTATGTAATCCACTGTTGGGTGTTTGAAGACATTGCCTTTATACAGTGAATCCCTTCTTCCGCTGAGCCGCTTGGTTTAACGGAAATTCTGTTTCTCAAACAAGCATAGCTGCTTCTGCCGATAAAAGCTGGCTTTCCGCCGATAAACTGGGAAATGCGCCGATAAATCCTCCGTTTCCGACGATAGACAGGGCGTTTCCGCTGATATAGCAGAAATTTCCGCCGATGAAATAGACGGCAGCTTCTTTCTGCAGCCCCTACTTCCTACACAGCCTGATTTTCTACAAGCATAGCCGCTACTGCCGATAAAAGCTGGCTTTGCGCCGATAAACTGGGAAATGCGCTGATAAATCCTCCATTTCCGACGATAAACAGGGCGTTTCCGCTGATAAAGCAGAAATTTCCGCCGATAAAATATTCAGCGTCTTTGGACATCCACTGCCACCCTGCACTCTGCAGCCTGATTACATAATCCCTTCTTTCCCACACTCCTGTTTCACTGGCAAATTCTATTTCCCTCAAATGGATAACTCTGCATAATTTTTATCTTTTAGAGAAGAATATAACCGTCAATCACTTACTTAAAGGAGTATCATTATGGATGATTTAGTCATTGCACGGTCGATGTTCGGGACAACTATGGGGTTTCACATCATTTTTGCTACTCTTGGTGTCGCTATCCCGATGATGATTTTGATTGCAGAACTGCTTTATCAGAAAACGAAGGACCGCGAGTATGAAATTATGGGAAAAAGATGGACAAAAGCTTTTGCTGTCCTTCTCGGAGTGGGGATTCCTTCAGGTACGATTGCCGGTGTTCAGCTTTCACTTCTATGGCCTGGTTTTATGGAGGTCGTAGGGAGAGTCATGGCGCTGCCGTTTCAAATTGAAATCTATGCCTTTTTTGTTGAGGCTCTGTTCATGTCCATTTATGTTTATGCTGCTAATCGTATTGCTCCATGGATGAGGATCCTGAGTCTGACGTTCGTTGTACTTGGTGGTTTAGCATCAGCTGTCCTTATTACTAATGTCCATGCCTTTGAGGGTACTCCGGCAGGGTTCAGGATGGTCAATGGCGAGATTGTCGATGTTGATCCTTGGAAAGCCTTTTTTAACCCCAGCTTCTTTGTTACGGCAGGGCATGTCGCGCTGTCTGCTTATGTAACGGGCGGTTTTGTCATTGCCTCTGTTGCTGCCTATAAAATGATGAAAGCGGACTTTGGCAGCCGGGTTTATAAATTCCACCGAAAAGCATTGATGCTTGGATTGATCATTGGAGGGATATTTGCCTTTTTTACGGCCATCAATGGCCATGAATCCGCCCAAATGCTTCATGAGTACCAGCCGGAAAAGCTTGCCGCTGCTGAAGGACTGTTCGAGACTCAGCGATATGCCCCGCTGGCCATCGGAGGGTTCACGGACAGAGAAACACAGGAAGTAAAGTGGGGGATTGAAATCCCTTGGGCTCTTAGCTTCCTGGCAGGAGACAGTTTTAAAACCGAAGTAATCGGACTAAATGATTTTCCGGAAGAATACTGGCCTCCTCTTTTCGTCCATACGCTTTTTAACGCAATGGTTGGAATCGGCAGCCTTTTGATTCTGCTTGGATTGATGGCCTTCGTTTGGAACAAGCTGATGAAAAAAGACCGGTTCCCGAAGTGGATGATGTGGTTGTTTGTTGCCGGTGGTCCGTTATCTATCCTGGCCATTGAATTCGGCTGGATATTTGCCTGTACAGGCCGTCAGCCATGGACCATCTACAGAATGTTGAGTACCGAGGATTCTGTAACCACTACTGGAAACCTTGCAACACTGTTTGTCGCTTTTACATCGGTTTATGTAGTGCTGGGAATTGCGGTAGTATCCGTACTTCTCTACTACTTCAGAAGACATCCTGCTGAAGATGATTTAAATAAAGTGGAACACACAGAGACTGGATTTTTCTCGTAACCTCAATTACATACACTGAGGAACACCTATGGAGGTGAAAAGATGTCGAATGAATTATTGGCCATCACGGTCTTATGGGGGTTTGTCTTCATCTATGCCGTCATGGCGACCATGGATTTCGGAGCGGGCTTCTGGTCCATGGTCTATATCAATCAAGAAAAAACGAAAGCGACCAACATCGCGAACCGATATCTCTCCCCTACTTGGGAAGTAACCAATACCTTTATCGTAGCGATTGTCGTTGCAATCTATAGTTTTTTTCCTGGAGCTGCCTATTCACTCGGTACAGTCCTGCTGGTACCGGGCAGCATGATTTTACTGCTGCTGGCCCTTAGAAGCGCATTTCTAGTCTTTTCACACGTTGCCGATGATTACCGGAAGATCCTGACCTATATTTCCGGAATAACGGGCCTTTTGATTCCCGGCCTTCTTATTAGCGTTCTGCCCATATCACATGGAGAGTTTGTCGATTTTGAAAATGGCCAGACATTACAATTGGGAGAATTGTTCACAAGTCCGCATGAATATGCCTTCATCGGATTTGCCATCAGCTCCACGCTGTTTTTATCCTCCCTTTTACTGGCGGACTATTCCAAAGCTTCGGATGAACTGGATGCCTATAGGGTCTACCGGAGGGACGCCATGATAACCGGGCCACTGTCCCTTGTTACGGCATTACTGATTATGTTCACCATGCAGACTGAAGCATCCTGGATCTATGAGAAGATGATGGAAGACCAGCTTCTTCTTATACTTTCCCTGCTCGGCTTCCTTGTTGCTGGCGCAGCCCTCTTTTTACCCACCGATAAAAAAGGGATCAAGGGAATGCCGCGAATTGCTGTGATTGCCATTACTCTTCAATATCTGATTGCGAGCTACGTATACGGGAAGGCACATCTGCCTTATATCATCTATCCAGAGGTGACAATCCAATCCGGCTTTACTGATCCTAATTCTTTCAAAGCCGTCTTTATCACCTATATCGTCGGCTTTGCCATTCTGTTTCCAGGCTTTGTGTATTTCTGGAGTTTGTTCATGAATGACAAACGCTATTTGAAGCAGAAAACCTAGAAAAGATATTGTTACCATTCATAAAATCACCCCTAACCATTAAAACTAACTATGTACGGCATTTCTAACATGGGAGTGATAATGATGGCAAAGGACGTACTCTGTGAGGTTAACAACTGTCATTTCTGGAAAAAAGGAAACCACTGTGGTGCCGAACAAATTTATGTGGTCAGCCATACAGGGAAACAGGCTGATGATCAGCATGAAACTGACTGTAAAACATTTGAACCGATTTCATAATGTGAAAAGGGAGGCTGATTCTTTCAGCCTCCTTTCTCAAATTAGTGGATCTCCGAACTTAACTTTTTTTAAGGCTGTTTTCGCGAAGATTATAGCTGCTTTGAACGAAATGGATTTCCGCTCCTGGCGGACGACTCCGCGGGGCGGGCGGTGAGCCTCCTCGGCTTTGCCTGTATATAAAGTGTAAGCGCCCCGATCAGGCCCGACAGGCAAATGTTCCGAAGAGAAAAAAAGGCGAACTTTCCTTTTATTCTCTTCGGGTTATTTGACCCCGAGGGACTGGGCGCTGGAACTGGATTGGGGGTCTCACCTGTCCCGCTAGTCCCGCAGGAGATCGTACGCCTTCCGCTTCAATCCTCCTACGTAAAGGGGGATAAAGGTAAAAACACATTCTATAGCAATAGAAGTGGAGCAGTTCATTTATTTAGCATACCAGAATATAAAGCGGGTATCTTACAAAGTTAATATAAAATAGCAACAAAGTTTACGAATTGAGCCTTTTTTAAAAATGAAAAGCTATTTTCTTAAATGGTGTTCACGCCAATTTTCAAAGCGAATACTCCTCAGTAAACAAAGTGACTTCCTTCAGCCTCTTTCTGTTCAGCTCCACACCAATTCCCGCTTCCTTAGATACATTAATTTTTCCGTTGATGACCTGTATTTCCGGCTCGATGATATCCTGTTCCCAGTAACGGGATGAAGAAGAAATATCCCCAGGAAAATCAAAGCCTTCCAAAGTTGAAAGAGCAATATTATGGGCACGGGATATCCCGAATTCAAGCATGCCTCCGCACCAGACCCGCACCCCTTCACGCCCGCACAGGTCATGAATGGACACTGCCGTTGAGTAGCCGCCGACCCGGCCAAGCTTGATATTAATGTAGCCGCAGCTTCCCAAGGCTAAGGCACTCTTGGCGTCATGGAAGGATGTGATACTCTCATCAAGACATATACTGGTCTTCATATCCTTTTGAAGCAGGCTGTGCTCAAAAATGTCGTCAATTCCCAAAGGCTGTTCGATCATCTCCAAATGAAACTCATCCAGCCTCTTTAACCTTTCTATATCATCCAATGTAAACGCAGAGTTGGCATCTGCCATCAACCGCAGATATGGAAACTCCTGGCGAATTTCTTTTATCAATTCATAGTCACTTGAAGGTGAGATTTTCACTTTAATTCGTTCATAACCATCCCTGACGAACTCATGAACCTGCTCAATGGTTTGGGTGACGGAAGGAGCACCAGCTACTGCACCCGCCGCAATCACTTCTCTGGTTCCGCCAAGCACCTTCCACAATGGCTCATCCAGCTGTTTGGAGAACAAATCCCAAACAGCACACTCCAAAGCAGCTTTTGCCATATTGTTTCTTCTTACAGTTGAGAACAATGAGGAAGCTTCCCGGGGATGAACCAATGTCGATTTCAATAGCAGCGGAATTAATACCTCTTTGAGAATATGAAGAGTTGTGCCGACGGTTTCCTCCGTATACCACGGAGTGCTGAAGGCAACTCCTTCTCCGTATCCCCTGATTCCGTTTTCATCCACTACTTCCACAATAATGCCTTCGCGGTCCTTCACCGTGCCAAGATGTGTCGAAAAAGGCTTTTTCAACTCCATTTTTATCACATGAAGGTTCACCTTATCGATCTTCATTAAAATTCCCCTTTTCGATGAGCTCCCTTAGATCCTTGCGCAGCAGTTTATTGGATGCATTCCTGGGCAGGCTTTCTATAAAGTAAAAATAATGAGGAACCTTGTATCCCGCAAGCCTGCTTCGGCAAAAATCCTTCACTTCAGACGCAGTAAGCGGCCTTTCTTTTACAATAAAAGCAGCAGGAACCTGCCCCCAATCCTGGGATGGAAGGGCTATAACACCCGCCTCTATGATAGCGGGATGAGCAGCCAGTACGGACTCAATTTCAGCAGGATAGACATTTTCGCCTCCGGATATGATCAAGTCTGAACGCCTGTCCAGAACATAGAGAAAGCCTTGATCATCCTGATAGCCAATATCTCCCGTCAAGAACCAGCCATCGACATAGCTCGCTTGGTTTGCCTCTTCCCGATTATAATACCCTCTGGTTACATTTGGACCTCTGACAGCAATTTCACCTTGTACATTGGCAGTAGCTTCTTTACCTCTATGTATAATCTTTAATTCACAGGGAAATAAAGGCTTTCCCGCAGATCCTAGTTTAGTGAGACTGTCCTCAGGAGATAAAGTCACAAATTGTGAAGAGGTCTCGGTCATCCCATACGTTTGAAAGACGGGGATTCTTTGATCCTTACACTGTTCCAGCATACTTTTCGGTGCAGGCCCCCCGCCAAGCAGCATGCAGCGGAAGTCGGAGTGATAGCCTTCCTCCCCGAGGTTCTTCAGAAGTCTTTGAAGCATGGCACTAACGACTGAGATGATTGTAACGCCGCCATTTTTCAGCTCACGGTTAATAACTTCTTCATCAAACTTCTCATGGAGCTTGATTTCCATTCCATAAATGATGCTTCTCATCAAAATTGAATAACCGCTGATATGAAACAGCGGAACAGCACACAGCCAAACATCGGTGTCCTTGAGCCCGAGATTCAAAGCAGAACCCACGGCACTCCACCAATGATTATTGTATGATTGCAGTACTCCCTTTGGCTTGCCTGTTGTTCCGGACGTATACATAATTGTACAGATACTATCCATCTCCACTTGTTCCTCCGGGAGAAATTCACCACCCTGCTTAGAATCCACCTCAGAAAGCGAGAAAATATGTTCATCTCGAATATTCTTCTTTAACTCATGAGCCGCTCTATGGAATTCCTCATCAAAAACTAAGGCATCGACGCTTGTATCCTGAATTTGAAACCTTAGTTCATTTAAAGTCAGGCGGTTATTCAGCATCACCGCCGTTACACCTGCCTGCTGAAGGGCGAGCAGAAGGAAGTAACCCTCTTTTGTATTCTTGATCAATACTCCAGCTTTACTTCCCTTCTTGAGATTAAACTGATTTACCAGCGTCCCCGCCCAGCTGCTCGCAACCTTAAAAACTTCCCTGAAAGTATATGAATCCTTTTCAAAAGTTAACGCCCTTCGCTCCGGAGTCAAGAAGGCTCTCTGTTTTAATAAGTTGGGCAGGAATAAATGATTCTCCATTTTGAAGTCTCCAATCCTCTGTGATTCTTTCTTTAATTAGTAATGCTCTTTTCGTAACCTTTGTTGCTATTTAGTATGAATACTATGAAATAATTCATTACCGGAAATATCCTGGTAAGCACGAAAGAAAAGAGCTGCCCCTTCCGTTTAGACAGAAAAACTTAGTATCCGGGAAAAAATCCTGTTCGTGGGATTTTTCCGAAAGCAACAAGAGATGGGTAAACAGCCATTTGTAATCATAAGTATGTTTGTATGTATGGGGCTAATGAGCACCCTGGTACCAGCAGATATTTTTCTGTTCAATCAATGGCTTTTACCAGTCTATCTTCTACTACTTTGCACGGCCTATCAACCGGTTTACTCACCCTATCAGCCGCTTTCCCGGTTCTATCAACCACTTTGCTCATTCTATCAACCATCCGCAGCACTTCAACCAAATGAATAAGTAAATTTGAAAAAAGCTTGATGGGAAATCCCATCAAGCTTGCCTAAACATCTTTCCTATTAAGGGAAACGAGGGAATTGTCCGAAGTCCGGCTTACGTTTTTCCTTGAACGCATCGCGGCCCTCTTTCGCCTCTTCTGTTGTGTAGTATAAAAGTGTTGCATCGCCAGCAAGCTGCTGAAGACCAGCAAGGCCGTCTGTATCTGCATTGAATGCCGCTTTCAGGAAGCGAAGTGCAGTCGGGCTCTTCTCAAGCATTTCAGATGCCCACTGAACCGTTTCTTCTTCCAGCTTCTCATAAGGTACCACCGTGTTGACCAAGCCCATTTCCCGAGCTTCCTCTGCGCCATACTGACGGCACAGGTACCAGATTTCTTTCGCTTTCTTGTGGCCTACGATACGAGCAAGATAACCAGCACCGTATCCTGCATCAAAACTGCCCACTTTTGGACCAGTTTGTCCAAATACAGCGTTGTCTGCAGCGATAGTGATGTCACATACAACATGAAGCACATGGCCTCCGCCGATAGCATATCCTGCTACCATTGCGATGACCGGTTTAGGAATTACACGGATCAAACGCTGAAGGTCAAGAACATTCAAACGAGGAATTTCATCTTCCCCAACGTACCCGCCATGGCCGCGGACTCTCTGATCTCCTCCTGAACAGAATGCATGCTCTCCTGCACCGGTCAGGATGATTACGCCTACATTGGAATCATCTCTTGCATATGCAAATGCATCAATCAGTTCCATGACTGTTTTCGGACGGAATGCATTGCGGACCTCAGGACGATTAATCGTGATTTTCGCTATTCCATTATATGTTTCATACAGAATGTCTTCATAATTTCTTGCGCTTACCCATTCAAATGACATAACGGGAAACCTCCTTATGTATTCTTTAAGAACTTCCTTACTATTGTACCAAACTTTTCAGGTTCTTCCACATGTAATGCATGACCTGCGCCAGGAACTTTTATAATAGAAGCATTCTGTGCACTTTCTTTCATTTCCTCAGCAATCATGCAGAATTTCCTGTCCAGTTCTCCTACTATATAAAGCATCCCCATCGGAAGATTACTTAATTCCTCCCAATAGCTAGGCTGGCTGCCTGTCCCCATCCCTCTTAAACTGTTAGCGAGACCAAGCGGGTTCTGTGAAAGCCTGTTCTGCCTGATCGCTTCCTGCTCAGCTGCCGGAAGCCGGTGTTGGGATAAAAACAAGGGAATACCTTCCCAGTAATCCACGAATTCACTTAACCCTTTAGACAAGATCATATCCGCGAGCTTTTCATCACCTTCTGACCTTTGTCTCCGCTCATATTGCAGCTTAAGACCTGGTGAAGAACTTTCTAAAATCAAAGCTTTCACCTTGTCAGGAAAAGCTGATGCAAAGGCAAGTGCCAGTCTTCCTCCCATAGAATAGCCAAGCAGATATACTTCAGTGATATCTAACTCTTCCAGAATAACATTTAAGTCGTTCACTGCCTGTTCCATCCTGTATCGTTGAGGATCTTCAGGTGAATCCGTTTTGCCATGTCCCAGGAGATCCACGGCAATTGTTTTGTAATCATTTAAGTATGGAAGAAGGTGATCCCATGTACTGCCATCACCCGTAAATCCATGAAGAAGCAGTACAGGAGTGCCTTCACCTCTGATATCGATATGGTAAGGGACACCATTAATAACCATTAGCAAAACCCCTGAAAAAAAATTTAATTTCCGGCTAGCTCTTATTAGAGTTGAAAAGCTAAATTCTGCGTTTCTACCCAGTTATTCGTGGACTTTCTCAAATATTCCAACGAACTATAGCAGCTTTTCTATTTCCCGGGAAACATTATTCCACATTTCTCGATGGTTACGGACATTTTCATCTCTGTTTGTGATTGCTTCGATGATGGACAGGCCTTGGGCAGATTGCCAATGTGCCAGCGCTTTTGTCAGCGCTTCATGGGTCTCTGCTTTCCAATAAGCTGCACCATATAAGTTAGCAGCATGGCTGAAATCAAGGTCTGCGGGAGTACCGAATAAATGTTCAAAATAATCTTTTTCTTTTGCCTGAGGCAAGTAAGAGAAAATGCCGCCTCCATTATTATTGACCAGCAGAATCTTCAAATTCAAATCGTGCATTTTTCCGGCTAACAAACCATTCATGTCATGGTAAAAGGCAAGATCGCCAATTACCAGGCAGGTTGGCTTTCCACTAGTGCTGACTCCCAAGGCCGTGGAAACTACTCCGTCAATCCCATTTGCGCCCCGGTTTCCCAGTACACGTATTCTTTTATCATTGTTGGAGAAAAAGGTATCGAGATCCCGAATCGGCATGCTGTTGCTCGTAAAAACAATCGAATCCTCAGGGAGGCTGTAAATTAAGCTTCTCACTGCCATCCCTTCGTCCAATGGTTCATTCCCGCTTTGATACTCTGCGATTATTTCTTGTGTTTTGCTATTGATACCGCTCCACTTTCGAAGCCACACTTCATCGGAATGAGCGGTTTCTATTGAATCGGACAGGGAAGTTAAAAATTCTGCCTCATCTGCAAAAATCATTTCCGTTGCTTTCCCAGCTGGATCCCGCCAGCTCCCGCCGGAATCCACGACCCAGTGCTCGATTTCCTGATTCTTAAGATAGAGAGTCAATGCTTTCGAAACAGGCATTGCACCAACACGGATGACAATATCAGGCTGCACCGATTCTTTAAACTTCTCTATGCGCAGGAAGCTGTCATAACCGTCAATGACATTTGATTTATCATGGCTTCCGCTTCTTAAGGAAGAAAGCGGATCGGCAAGCACTGGAAATTGAGTCTTTTCTGCCAGCTTGACAATAGCCTCAACGACATTGGAATCTGTTTGCGGGCCACAGACTATAAGTCCTTTTTTCTTATGGACGAGAAGGTTAGACAGTCGTTCCAGAACTGCAGCTGATACACTTCCTGCACCTGCAGCAACCGCAGTCTGTACTTTGCCCTCTTTAAAAGAATGATTCATGTCGGGTACAAGAGGCTCTCTGAGCGGAAAGTTGAAGTGGACAGGTCCCTCTGGCAGGCTTCGTGCAAGAGCAGTTCCACGGGAAGCGGCTCTCCTGGCATACTGAACCATTGCATCGGTATGTTCAGGCAGTGCCATTTCATCAAACCATTTCACATGGCTGCCAAATAAATTGATTTGGTTAATGGCCTGTGGCGCACCGATTTCTCTCAATTCATGGGGTCTGTCTGCTGTCAGGACTACCAGCGGCACGCGTGAATAATGCGCCTCGATGACCGCAGGATAATAGTTCGCAGCGGCCGTCCCGGAAGTACAGAGAATTGCGACGGGTTCATTGTCCGCTTTAGCCATCCCCAACGCAAAAAAGGCAGCCGACCTTTCATCTATATTGATGAAGACCTCCACATTTGGGTGTTTGGCGAACAGGAGCGCCAGAGGCGTAGAACGGGAGCCTGGGCTGATCACCACTTTATTGACTCCCGAAGCATGTAATTCTTCTATAAAAGCAGAAAGATATTCGGTTAAAGCTTTCTGATGATCATAGTCCATCAGTATTTCCTCCTAAAGCCCGGAACATTGGTTTGAATTTGATTTGTGTTTCGCGATATTCACTTTCCGCTGTAGAGTCTGCTACAACTCCGCAGCCTGAAAATAGATAGGCCTCATCTTTATGAATCAGACCGGAACGTATCGCTACAGCGAACTCGCCATTGCCGTATGAATCCATCCAGCCAACAGGAGCAGCATACAGGCCCCTGTCCATTTTTTCAGCATGCTTGATCGTCTTCATAGCCTTTTCCCTCGGTACCCCGCCAAGAGCAGGGGTTGGGTGAAGCTGGGCAATGACGTTCAAGATGGAGGTCTCTTGATAGGCCTTTCCTTTTACCGGAGTATAGAGATGCTGAATGTCTCTTACCTTCATCAGTTCAGGTTTATCCGGCATGTCGATCTCTGAACAATATTGCTTCAGGACTTCACGGATCATGTCCACCACAAGATTATGTTCATAGAGATTTTTATCATCCTGAAGCAGGCTTTCGCCCAACTTGTAATCCTCTTCCGGATTGCCCCCTCTTGCAATGGATCCCGCAAGGCAGGTAGATAGAATATCTTCACCTGCTTTTTTCACCAGCCGCTCCGGGGAGGCGCCAAGGAAGCAGCTGTTAGCCACCTCCAGGGAGAAAATGAAGCTGTCCTGCTGTTCATTCCACAGGTTTTGAATCACCTCATCTGAAAGGGGCCTGTCCTTGAATGACATCAGCATTTTCCTCGCCAGCACAACCTTCTCCATGTCTCCATTTTTCAACTGGGAAACAACTTCCCCAAGAGCTTCCTTCCATTCTTCCGGAGCAATTTCCGTTGTTTCAACCAATTTCAAGTTGGAGGTACCCGCTGACTTTTGCCCCAGCAGCTCTTCTTGCTTCTTTTCCATAATATTCAGCAAGCCTTCGTCATCCTGGGATGTACAGAGGATATTGGTCGTGAGATAGCATTCTTGGCCTGTAACGGTCAACATGAAGGTCGGCATCTGAAAGATACCATGTGAAAAATCGGACCATTCTTTAGACCGGGGAACAGATGGATCAAACGAAAACCCGCCGAATAACAATGGTCCCGTCCCGCCGATTTCCCGGTCGGACTCTATCACTGCATTTGAAATTAAGCGCTTCCACTCATTTTCAATCGAAGTGTAACGACTATCCTCCGAATCATTTCTAAGCATATATGTGCTGCCTAAACCGGCGATTTTTGTATTATTTTCTTTATCCTTCCAAAAAAAGCGTTCTCCATTATATAGAGAGATACCCTTTGAATAAAATGAAAGGGGGTTTACGTGGCTGACTTTTTGAACTGCACTGTATAAAACCGGTATGCCTTCAGCCTTCGCTTTCGCCAAAGCCTTGTCAAAGCTTCCCCCGATTTTGATATCTTGTATAATACTCAAAACAATCCCCCCATAAAGCCTTTTCCTTAGGCTCTTTCCGTAAACATTGTTGCTATTTAATATGACTATTATAGATTTACGACATATTTTACCGGAAGTATTCTGATAAGCAGAAAGAAAAGAGCTACTCTCTCCGTTAAGAGAGATAATCTTTAGTATCCGGGGAAAAATCCGGCTCTTGGGATTTTTCCGAAAGCAGCAATATACGAAAACAGCTTTTTCCTTAAGATTAAACCTATTTTAAGATACACCTGACGTATATTCGTGTCAACGCTCAACAATTTATTTCCTTATTATATAATAACCTCTTTTTCCTCATTTGAGAAACGGAACGTTTTGCCTTTCGGCTTATGGAAAATAACACCTTCCGGCTTTTTGAAAAAGTTATTGACACATTTGTGTCCTTTACCTAAACTTTAATCTGTAAAGCAATTGTAATCTTACTATTTTCCACAATTAAGGAGAGACAAAAATGGAGACTTATACGTCCAATATTGTGGAGTCAGATAAAGGCTGGCGTATCTGGTGGCAGCTGACCAGACCGCATACACTTACAGCCGCATTTGTACCCGTCCTGCTGGGAACCGCCCTGGCTGTTCAATACGGGGAAATTGACTGGCTTCTTTTTTTAGCTATGCTGGCGGCCAGCATCCTTATTCAGGCCGCAACCAACATGTTCAATGAATACTATGATTTTGCCAGAGGCCTCGATAATGAGAATTCCATCGGCATAGGCGGAGCCATTGTCCGCAACGGAGTGAAACCTTCCACTGTCAAGAATCTCGCGTTCGGCCTATATGGCATAGCATTTTTACTAGGCATGTACATCTGTGCAAACAGCAGCTGGTGGCTCGCGGTAATAGGCTTAGTTTGCATGGCGGCAGGCTACTTTTATACTGGTGGACCTGTTCCAATTGCTTACACGCCTCTTGGTGAAGTCGTAGCAGGGTTCTTTATGGGAATTGTCATCATATTGATCTCTTTCTATATCCAAACCGGTACAGTGACCCTTTCAAGCATATTGATTTCCATCCCGATCTTCATCCTGGTCGGCATGATCCTGATGGCCAACAACATCCGTGATCTCGACGGAGATAAAGAAAACGGAAGAAAGACACTCGCTATCCTTATTGGAAGAAAAAAAGCAATCAACCTCCTGGGTGCCATGTTTGCACTATCCTACATCTGGATCATCGGGTTGGTCCTAGCGGGTTCCTTTACCCCTTGGCTGCTGATTTGTTTAGTCAGCATCCCAAAAGCTTATAAAGCATATAAAGGCTTCATCGGAAAAACGATGCCTATCCAAATGATGCCGGCCATGAAAGCAACTGCGCAAACAAATACCATTTTTGGTTTTCTGCTTTCAATCGGGCTGTTCATCAGTTATATCTAAAGAAGACCAGCCTTTTATCGGCTGGTCTTTCTTAATGGCTGTTTTCGCAAAGATAGTGGCTATATTTAAAGTAATGGATTTCCGCTCCAGGCACGCTACTCCGCGGGGCGGGCGCCCGGCCTCCTCGGCTTCGCCTGTATAAATGTGGAAGCGCCTCGGTCAGCCCCGACAGGCAAATGTTCTCAAGAGAAAAAAGGCGGTTTTTCCTTTTATTCTCTTGAGGTTATTTAACCCCGAGGGGCTAGGTGCTGGAACTAGACGACCACTAGTCCCTCAGGAGGTCGCACGCCTTACGCTCCAATCCTTCCACGTGAAAATGTGGAGGAGATAAAATAGCATTCTAAAGCAAAAATCTTTTAGGACATCTTCACCCAAAAGCACACACTATTGTACCCACTTCGCCTCTCTGGATACATATCTTCACCAAAAAGCACCTACTCATGTACCCACCTCGCCTCTCTGGATACATATCTTCACCAAAAAGCACCTACTCATGTACCCACCTCGCCTCTCTGGATACACATCTTCACTAAAAAGCACCATCTCGTGTACCCACCTCGACCCTCTGGATACACGTCTTCACCAAAAAGCACTCACTCGTGTACCCACCTCGCCTCTCTGGATACATATCTTCACTAAAAAGCACTTACTCATGTACCCACCTCGTCTCTCTGGATACATATCTTCACTAAAAAGCATCAACTCGTGTACCCACCTCGCCTCCCTGGATACACATCTTCACCAAAAAGCACCATCTCATGTACCCACCTCGCCTCCCTGGATACACGTCTTCCCCAAAAAGCACCTACTCATGTACCCACCTCGCCTCTCTGGATACATATCTTCACAAAAAAGCATCAACTCGTGTACCCACCTCGACTCCCTGGATACACATCTTCACCAAAAAGCACTTACTCTTGTACCCACCTCGACCCTCTGGATACACATCTACATCTAAAAGCACAAGCTCATGTACCCACTTCGCCTCCCTGGATACACGTCTTCACCAAAAAGCACTCACTCATGTACCCACCTCGACCCTCTGGATACACGTCTTCCCCAAAAAGCACCTACTCATGTACCCACCCTGTCTCTCTGGATACACATCTTCACTAAAAAGCACTCACTCATGTATCCACCTCGCCTCTCTGGATACAACGTCTTCACCAAAAAGCACCTACTCATGTATCCAACTCGCCTCTCTGGATACACGTCTTCACTAAAAAGCACTAACTCGTGTACCGACCTCGCCTCTCTGGATACACATCTTCACTAAAAAGCACTAACTCGTGTACCGACCTCGCCTCTCTGGATACACATCTTCACTAAAAAGCACTAACTCGTGTACCCACCTCGACTCTCTGGATACATATCTTCATTAAAAAGCAGCAACTCGTGTACCCACCTCGACTCTCTGGATACACATCCAGCTTAAAAGCACTCACACATGTCCCTCCCCAAAGCACAATCTCCCACATTTTAAATCACTTTGCCAACTGCCCAACAACACTCAGTAAAACCCTTTCCCCAGGTGCCAAACCAAACCAAATCAATCAAACAACTAACCATGATTCACTTGTTCTGCAGCCTCTCAAAGTTTTCCATAAAACAAAATAATGTTTCCACACCGGCCATATTGGATAAAGTACAACATACATGAAAATGAATGTAACTTTTTACACTAAAATGTTTACATCGATATAAAAACAGGTATAAAGGACGTGAAACGGATGTTGACGGATAAACAGCTTGGCAAGTTAAAAGATGAATTGCTTGAGCGGAAGGAACAGCTGCAAAGGCGCCTGGATAATGACAAGGAGACCCTGCACAACCAATCTGAGCAGGAAAGATACGGTGAGTTGAATACGGCCGATAACCATCCTGCCGATCTCGGTACAGAGTTATATGAGCGTGAAAAAGGGTTTGCCCTTGACGAACATGCTCAATCGGAGATGGAAAAAGTACAAGAAGCACTTTCTGCCATGGAAGATGGGACTTACGGAGAATGTAAGGTATGCGGCAAGGAGATTGAGTATGGAAGGCTGGAAGTACTGCCGACTACTCTTTATTGTGTAGAGGATACGCCGGAGAAATCACTTGCAGGAGACAGGCCCGTAGAGGAAGAAATCCTCACTCCGCCTAAGAATGACAGTTATATCAAAGGCCGCCGGGATGAAATCAAAGACTATCAGGACAGCTTCCAGGAAGCCGGAAGATATGGTACTTCTGAAACCCCATCCGACTTTCAGGGCACCTATGAGGATTACGATTCCATGTACCAGGATGGCGTCAATTCAAATGACGGAAATACCGAAGACATTGATTCCTTCTCTGCGACAGACATTGAAGGTAAGGACAGGAAAGTCGTCCCAAATGAGAAGATGGAAAAGTACGAAGAAAATCTAGATCGGGAAGAACTAGAATCCCCACTTGGAGATATTCCATATAAAAAAGAGGACAGCTACGTTTCCGATAAGAAAAAATAAAGTCACAGGCTAAGATGCCTGATGATGTATAGATATCTTTACTCACACTTGGGGGCCGGGTGGAATCGGCCTCCTACATACTAAGACAGAAGGGAAGCACCGATACACTGGTGCTTCCCTTCTGTTACCTTCTCTGCAGTTCTTTCCCGGCAATCCCCCAAATCTCCCGGGCGTATTGCTTAATGGTCCGGTCGCTGGAGAAATAACCTGATTCTGCAATATTGGCTAAGCTCATCTTCAGCCACTTTTCTCTATCTTCGTAAGCTCTGCCTGCCTTTTCTTGAATAGAGGCATAGGAAGAGAAATCCCTCAGTACAAAATATTGATCATTTTCAGCGAGCAGCGAATCGAACACCTCTTCAAAATGATCGGCTGCATCAGGGAGTGTCCCATCGATCAGCTGGTTGACCACTTGCCGGATATGTTCATCATGATGATAATATTCCATAGAATAGTACCCGCCCTCAGCGTAATACTTCATGACCTCTTCTGCCGTCAAACCGAAAATAAAAATATTTTCTTGTCCTGCTTTCTCAAGGATTTCTATATTCGCGCCATCAAGCGTACCTACAGTGAGGGCCCCGTTCATCATGAACTTCATATTGCCGGTACCGGAAGCCTCTTTACTTGCAGTAGAGATCTGCTCGCTGATATCCGCGGCCGGGATAATATCTTCTGCCAGCGATACCCTGTAGTTTTCCATGAACACGACTTTTATTCGGCCTTTTACTATAGGATCATTATTGACAAGCTTCGCCACTGAATCAATCAGCTTGATGATTTTTTTGGCATAAAAATATCCTGGTGAAGCCTTCGCGCCGAAGATGAAAGTTCTTGGGTGCATATCAAAACTTGAATCTTCCCTGAAACGGTTATACAGATGAAGGATGTGCAGTACATTCAGAAGCTGTCTTTTATAAGCATGAAGACGTTTAATTTGCACATCAAAAATCGATTCCGGGTCAATCTCGATCCTGTTTTGCTCCATAATTTTCAGGGCTAGCTGCTCTTTTTTATATTTTTTCACTTTATGAAGCTCTTCAAGGAACATGCGGTCATCCTTGAATGCTTGAAGCTTCTGCAGCTTTTCCGGCTCATAAATCCAGTCGCTGCCGATGGCATTCGACACCAGCTTGGCCAGCGGCTGATTTGCCTTCAGGAGCCACCTGCGGTGAGTGATCCCATTGGTCTTATTATTAAATTTTTCAGGATAAAATTGATAAAACAAATTCATTTCACGCTGCTTCAGAATTTCGGTATGTATCGCAGCAACGCCGTTCACACTGAAGCTTCCTGCAATCGCCAGGTGCGCCATCTTGATCTCATTATGAGAAATGATGGCCATTTGCTCTATTCTGTCCCAGTCCCCTGGATACTCACTCCACAGACTTTGACAGAACCTCTCATTGATTTCATTCACAATCATGAAAATACGCGGCAGCAGCGGTTGAAATATCCTTACCGGCCACTTTTCCAGCGCTTCTGATAATGTCGTATGGTTGGTATAGGCGAACGTCTTAGTGGTGATTTCCCAGGCTTCGTCCCAATCCAATCCATGTTCATCCAGCAGGATCCTCATTAATTCAGGGATTGCCAGCACCGGATGGGTATCATTGATATGAAGCGATATATATTCATGCAGCTCACGGATATCCCTTTTTTTCGCAGTGTAAGATCTGAGAATTGAACGGAGGCTTGCACTGACAAGGAAATACTGCTGCTTTAAACGAAGAATCTTTCCTTCATCATGGGTATCATCCGGATAGAGAAATTCTGTGATGGCTTCTGTTTCCCTCTTATGCTTCATCATGTCCTTGCCCGCTTGATAAGAAGAAGGTTCCGCACTCCACAGCCTCAGGGTATTGACGGTTGAATTCTGATAACCTACTACAGGCATATCGTAAGGAACAGCAGTCACCGCTTCAGCGTCCACATGCCTGAACTTCCAGCGGCCTTTGTCTTCAGAGGATTCCACTCTTCCCCAGAAGAGCACCTCCACCGCAAGATCCGGCTTCCTTACTTCCCATACGTGCCCATGCCGAAGCCACTGTTCCGGCAATTCCACCTGAAATCCTTTCACGATCTTTTGTTCGAAAAGTCCGTGTTTATATCGGATTCCGCACCCATGTCCCGGCAGATCAAGTGATGCCAAAGAGTCAAGGAAACAGGCAGCCAGCCTTCCCAATCCCCCATTTCCAAGACCAGCATCCGCTTCCTCTTCCTCAATCTCATCAAGATCGATTCCAAGGTCATTCAACCCTGCTTCCACCGTTTCATAGATTCCCAGATTCATAAGATTTTGGCGCAGAAGACGGCCCAGCAGAAATTCAATCGACAGGTAATAAACCTGCTTCTGCCCGTTGAATCGATACTGTTCATTTGTGCCGATCCAATTAATGCTGATATACTCCCTGATCATATTCCCGAGCGTAAAGTATTGGTCGCGAGGGGTGGAGTCAGGGAAGGTTTTTCCGTACATCATTTCAAGCCTCTTCAGAAAAGCTTCTTTGAAATCATTCACATCAGAAAACATGGCTCTCACTCCTGGAGGAAATTTTCGCATACAACCGATTATATTTAAAAGCGGACTGGGCCCATCCACAATCGATCCCCATTGCTTCTTTGACGATAAGGTTCCATGTTTCTTGATCTTCATGATAAATCGACAGTGCCCGATTTAAAGTATAGAGCATATCGTGGGCGTTAAAATTCGCGAATGAGAATCCATGTCCTTCTTTTGTTTCCTCATTATAAGACTGAACGGTGTCATTCAACCCGCCTGTTTCGCGGACAAGGGGCAGCGTTCCATATCTTAAAGCAATCATTTGGCCCAGCCCGCATGGTTCAAACCGCGATGGCATCAAGAAAAGATCCGCTCCGGCATAGATCTGTTTAGCAAGTTCTTCATCAAATCCAATTGTTACTCTGAGCTTCTCCGTATAAATGCTTTCCATTTCTTTGAAGAATTGTTGAAATTCCTGCTCACCTGTACCGAGAATGATAAATTGCAGATTTTCCTGCATGATTTCATGAAAGACTCCCTTGACCAGATCAAGCCCTTTTTGCTTAGTTAATCTTGATACAATCGAAATGATTGGCACCTCTGGATTTTGTTCGAGGCCGAATTTCTGCTGAAGACGCATCTTATTTTCTTTTTTTCCACTTAGAATTTCTTTTGTGAAAGGGATGGTCTCGCCGCCTGCTTCCGGAGAATAGTAAGAATCATCTATACCGTTTAATATTCCTTGGAGATTTCCTGCACGTCCCTTTAAGACACCCTCGAGTTTTTCACCATAGTAAGCTGTCAAAATCTCATCCCGGTAAGTCGGGCTGACAGTGGTAATATAATCACTGGAGATCAAAGCTGCCTTCATGAAGTTGATGTTTCCGTAAAACTCCAGCTTTTCAGGATGAAAGCAGGACTCTTCTATCCCCAAAAGCTCTGTCATCACTTCTTTAGGGAAAACACCTTGAAACTGAAGGTTGTGGATCGTGAAAATAGTCCTGATGAAACTGTATCCTTTCCTCCACTGATATTGGGTGCGCAGGAGAAATGGAATCATACCGGTGTGCCAATCATGGCAGTGAAGAATCTCCGGATAAAAATTCAGGTGTTCCAAGCTTTCCAATACTGCTTTAGTGAAATAGGAGAACCTTTCGCCATCATCCCAATATCCATACAGACCATCTCGTTTGAAATAGTATTCATTATCAACAAAATAGAATGTGACCCCATCAATTTCCAATGACTCTATGCCGCAGTATTGTTCTCTCCAGCCAATGGAAACTGTAAACTCGCATACCTTTTTCATACTGCTTTTATATTCTTCCGCTATGGACTGATACTTCGGCAGAATGACCCTGACGTCTGTACCAAGACTTCTCAATTCCTTCGGCAGTGAGCCGGCAACGTCTGCCAGGCCTCCGGACTTTATGAATGGGACACATTCCGAGACAACAAATAATACTTTCACGAGTTCATCAACGCTCCTTGAATCATACCTTTTTTGATGACAATCGGATTCTCCGGGCTTCCGACAAGCCTCACATTGTCCTCTATCTTCACATCTTTGTCCAGAATGACATATTCTAATACACAATTTTCCCCAACCTGGCTTTTTTGCATGATAATGCTGTTTGAGACGGTCGATCCGCTTCCGATTTTAACACCTCTGAAGACTGTGCTTTCTTTCACATCTCCTTCTATGAAGCAGCCATTGGCAATGATGGCATTCTTGACGGATGCTCCTTTTTGATACCTTGTCGGAGGTTCGTCTTTCACCTTGGTCAGAACAGGATATTCTTTTCGGAAAAGCTGTTTCCAGCATTCGGACTTCAAAAGATTCATACTCGCATTGAAATAGCTTTGGATACACTGAATTCTTTCAACATAGCCAAGGTACTGGTAATCACAGACTCTTAGTTTTCCTGCAGGGTCTTCCACTACATCCCTCATGCAGGTGTATCCTGTTTCTCCTCGTGTTTCTATCAGATCGATCAGCATGGACGTTTCCATCAAATATATCTCCATCGATTTATCCTGGTGATTCATTTTGGTAATCTCAGCGCCGGTCTCGATATGACGCTTTAGCAGTGGGTTGAAGTCCGTTGTAAAAATGGTGTTGCAGTTGCTTATCAGCGCATATTTCTGTTTGCTTCTTCGGAAATAGTCCATATGATGAGCGAAGTGATTAAAAGAACCCATCCCTTGGTCTACTGAATCGACCACAGGAGCCGGGAAAAAGAATAATCCATCTCTTTTTCTGTTAAGATCCCAGTTCTTCCCTGATCCTAAATGATCCATCAGAGACCTGTACTGATACTTAGGAAATATGGCAACGCTGTGAATGCCTGAATTCACCATATTGGATAAAATAAAATCGATCAGCCGGTATCTGCCGGCAATTGGGACTGCGGCCAAAGAACGATTAATTAATAAATCCTCCAAAGATTCATGATAAGTGGTTGCGTCTATAACCCCGAGCATAGATTTGTTCATGTGATTTCCCCCTGTCACTAAGATGAATTCTTATTGCACTTCCTCTTCTTCCATGAATGATTGCAGGAACGTTTCTGTGACAAGGATAACCTCGTCTGATCCCTCTTCAGGAATGATGCATACTCCATCCGGAATGCGTACATTCGGCGGCACAATCACCTTTTCTAAATAAGCGCCTTTCCCGATAACCGCGTCAGGCATTATGACAGACTTCTTGATATGGGCTCCTGCCTCCACCCTTGTCCCTTGAAATAATACTGAGTGGTCGACGGTTCCCTCGATATAGCAGCCTTCATTGATTAATGACCCTTCCACCACAGCGTTCTCTGAAATATACTGAGGCGGCTGATTTGGATTCACAGAATAGATCCGCCACTCATGGTCGAACAGGTTGAGATCGCAGTCATCATCCAATAAGTCCATATTCGCTTCCCACAGGCTCTTTACCGTGCCGACATCCTTCCAGTAGCCCTGAAATGGATACGCCATCAGCTTTTTCTTCTCCTCTAGCAGCAAAGGAATCACATCCTTGCCGAAGTCATGGCTTGATTCGGGATTGCGGTCATCCATCTCAAGATATTCTTTCAGCAGTGACCAGTTAAAGATATAGATGCCCATCGAAGCCAGGTTATTTTTCGGAAATTGAGGCTTTTCATCAAATTCTACAACTCTCAAATCCTCTGAAGTATTCATGATTCCAAACCTGCTTGCTTCATCCCATGGAACTTCCAGCACTGAAATAGTGACATCCGCTTTTTTATTGATGTGGTACTCCAGCATTTTTTCATAATCCATTTTGTAAATGTGATCTCCCGATAAAATGAGAACATATTCAGGATCAAATTGCTCAATATAGTTCAGGTTTTGGAAGATTGCACTCGCCGTCCCTGTGTACCAGCGGACCTCTGACGATTCAGCATACGGCGGCAGAACCGTTACCCCGCCGCTCTTCCTGTCGAGATCCCAAGCGCTCCCAATTCCTATGTAGGAGTTCAGCAAAAGAGGCTGATACTGAGTCAGAACACCTACCGTTTCGATTCCTGAATTCGTACAGTTGCTTAAAGTAAAGTCGATGATACGGTACTTGCCTCCGAAATGTACTGCGGGCTTTGCCAGGCTCTTAGTGAGTGAACTTAACCTGCTGCCCTTCCCTCCTGCTAACAACATTGCGACACAATTTGCCTTTGCCATATTTAATACGCTCCTTCCTGTGATGAATTGGTCTCAAATAGACTACTGCATATGGTGGGATGGTCATCTCCACAAAACATGGTTTTCCATGGTAGCCTTCGTGCTTTACAGACAATACTTCCGGGTTGATTTGATGAGAACCCCCAAAGCGTTCATGGTCGCTGTTCCAAACTTCTCTGTATCCATCCGCTTTCAGGACACCCACTTTATAATGATGGTAAACAGCCGGGCTGAAGTTACAGAGAACCAGCATATGATCTTCCGGTTGTTCCCCTTTTCTTATAAAAGAGAAAATCTGATGAGCAGAGTTACTTACATCCACCCACTCAAACCCTTCCGAACGATGATCCTGCTCATATAATGAGGGCGACTTTTTATATAAATGCAAAAGTTCCTTGAGATATGTGTTAAACTTTTGATGTTTTTCGTACTCCAGCAAATGCCAGTCTATTTGACCCAGGTCCTTCCACTCTGAGAATTGAGCAACTTCTGATCCCATGAACAGAAGTTTCTTACCTGGATGAGCTGTCATGAATCCGAGAAGCAATCGAAGCTGGGCGAATTTCTGCCAATAGTCACCAGGCATTTTATCAAGCAGTGACTTCTTTCCATGAACCACTTCATCATGAGAGAAAGGCAGGATAAAATTTTCCGAGAAAGCGTACCATAGGGAAAATGTGATCAACGAATGGTTTTCCTTGCGCTGGCCAGAATCGGATTCCATATATTTCAGCACATCGTTCATCCAGCCCATATTCCATTTATAATTGAATCCAAGACCGCCATAATGGACCGGAGAGGTAACGCCGGGCCAATCTGTGGAATCTTCTGCAATCATCAAGGCATAAGGGTCATATTCAAAAACCGCCTTGTTCAGTTTCTTCAAAAAAGCAATTCCCTCATCATTGACACTGTTCTGATTCTGGTTTGCCCTGTAAATGATATTAGCTACTGCATCCACCCGGAAACCATCAATATGATATTCTTCCATCCAAAACCGGGCGCTGGAAATCAGGAAGCTTTGCACCTCTCCTTTGCCGAGATCAAAATTAGCAGTTCCCCATGTATAATTCTCACGGTCATGAGGCTGGGAATAATCATACGCAAAGGAACCATCAAAACGATAAAGGCCATGCGCATCTTTACAAAAATGGCCAGGGACCCAATCCAGGATGACCCCAAGTCCTTGTGCATGACATTCATTAATGAAGTACTTGAAATCAGATGGGGAACCATAACGGCTTGTTGGAGCGAAATAGCCTGTCCCCTGGTAGCCCCACGACCTGTCATAGGGGTGTTCAATCACAGGAAGCAGTTCAATATGAGTAAAGCCGAGAGAAACAGCATGAGGAATAATCTCCGCAGCCATTTCACGATAACTCAAAAATTCCTCTTCACCTTTTTTGCGCCAGGTTCCAAGGTGAACCTCATAAATGAACATCGGCTGATCATACAAGGGAACCTTACTCTTCTTCATCAGCCACTCTTCATCCGTCCATTTGAACCCACCAAGATCAGAAACAATACTTGCGGTATCCGGCCGGAGCTCGTTGAAAAAGGAAAAAGGATCGCTCTTCAACAGGATGTCCCCAGTTGCTGTCACGATCTCATATTTATACGTATGGTCAAGAAGATCTTCATCAACCTCCAGAAACCAAATACCTTCCTTATTAATCTTCTGGCACTCAAAGCCTTTGCTGTTCCAATCATTGAAACTGCCGGCCACACTCACAGAACGAGCTTGAGGAGCCCAGACACAAAAGGAAGTACAGTAACCATCCCTTTTTAAATAACGATGAGCCCCCAGCATGCGGTAGGCTTCGAACAGATTCCCTTCATGGAATAAGTGAATATTGAAATCAGTAGGAATCACGGCATTCATCTCTTTCACCTGCAGTTTAATTTAAATGTATTTAATATTAACCTTTCGCTTAAATAGAAGGAATCCCTCTATTGAGTTTTCGAACAAATCCGACATTTATATTACATGAAAGCGGTTAACAAGAATTACAGCATACATTTAAACAGTATTCATGCGTATATTTGGCTTCTTTTGTCGAAACTTATTGGCGGGAAAATAAAAAAATGGAGAGGAAAATGAAACTTTTTTGAGAGAGGAATAGATTTGTTGTGAAACGGTACAATTAAGGTTACAAGATTCTGTATTGAGTGGCAGCTCACTTGTAGTATCCATTTATCCTTATGGAATTGAATGCTCAGCTACTAACAGCACCGATTTCGTATGGGGGAGAATCAATGCTTTCTGTGTGGCATTCTGGCTGCATCGATTTTTGGTTATGCTGATTCAATGTGTGGATTCTATGCTGTCTGCGAGGGTTTCTGAGTGCATCGATTTCTCATGGTGGAGATTCAGTGCTGTAAGGAAGGGATAGATGAATTAGAGTTCTTGGATGTAGGAGATTCAGCTCTACTCTATTATCAAAGGAAACTTCCCTGGAAGCCAAAATAAAACCAATACTTCTGAGAACATCCTTGAATTTATAAAAACTGGACAAACAAAAAAGAGACTATCTAAAAGATAATCTCTTGGGATGACCCGTACGGGATTCGAACCCGTGTTACCGCCGTGAAAGGGCGGTGTCTTAACCGCTTGACCAACGGGCCGTATGCAGATGGCGGAGAAGGAGGGATTTGAACCCTCGCGCCAGTTGCCCGACCTACACCCTTAGCAGGGGCGCCTCTTCAGCCACTTGAGTACTTCTCCAATATGGCTCCGCAGGCAGGACTCGAACCTGCGACCGATCGGTTAACAGCCGATAGCTCTACCACTGAGCTACTGCGGAAAAAAATCATGGTGGGCCTAAGTGGACTCGAACCACCGACCTCACGCTTATCAGGCGTGCGCTCTAACCAGCTGAGCTATAGGCCCATGGAGCGGGTGAAGGGAATCGAACCCTCATCATCAGCTTGGAAGGCTGAGGTTTTACCACTAAACTACACCCGCAAAAACCAAATGGGGCGACTGATGGGAATCGAACCCACGAATGTCGGAACCACAATCCGATGCGTTAACCACTTCGCCACAATCGCCATAGTATTTTTTTAATAATGGTGGCTCAGGACGGAATCGAACCGCCGACACATGGATTTTCAGTCCATTGCTCTACCAACTGAGCTACTGAGCCTTAATAGTTTCGGCTTCCGCTAAGCTGCGAATCTCTTCGTCAGCGCCCTCATTCACATCCTCATGCACCTGTCAGTGCACTCCGGTGTTCATTCGGTTGCTTCCTCGACCTTCTTGCTTATCGAAACCCTCTTAGTTTGAACTATGAGTTCAATAGTAAATGTTCTAACAATTCATCTTGAAAATGGCGGTCCGGACGGGACTCGAACCCGCGACCTCCTGCGTGACAGGCAGGCATTCTAACCAACTGAACTACCGGACCATGTGAGGCTTCCGCAGTAAGCGAAAGCCTCTGTATTGCGGGAGCAGGATTTGAACCTGCGACCTTCGGGTTATGAGCCCGACGAGCTACCGAACTGCTCCATCCCGCGACGATAAAAGAATATGGAGGAGGAAGGGGGATTCGAACCCCCGCGGGCTGTTACACCCCTGTCGGTTTTCAAGACCGATCCCTTCAGCCGGACTTGGGTATTCCTCCGTTATAACATTCAAAAAGATGGTGGACCTTGTAGGACTCGAACCTACGACCGGACGGTTATGAGCCGTCTGCTCTAACCAACTGAGCTAAAGGTCCCTTAAGTAGCGGCGGAGGGGATCGAACCCCCGACCTCACGGGTATGAACCGTACGCTCTAGCCAGCTGAGCTACACCGCCATGATATTGAATAGATTCTTTTGCAAAACTTTCAAATTAAATATCGATTGCTTCGCTGCACTGCGCAAAGTTAATGATATTTATTTTACTTCACTTCGTTTCATAAAAAAATCAAGTGGAGCCTAGCGGGATCGAACCGCTGACCTCCTGCGTGCAAAGCAGGCGCTCTCCCAGCTGAGCTAAGGCCCCGTAATGTTGAGAAAAGTGGTCGGGAAGACAGGATTTGAACCTGCGACCCCTTGGTCCCAAACCAAGTGCTCTACCAAGCTGAGCTACTCCCCGAAATAAATGGCGCGCCCGAGAGGAGTCGAACCCCTAACCTTTTGATCCGTAGTCAAACGCTCTATCCAATTGAGCTACGGGCGCATATGAAAAATCTCTGGTGCCGAGGACCGGAATCGAACCGGTACGGTAGTCACCTACCGCAGGATTTTAAGTCCTGTGCGTCTGCCAGTTCCGCCACCCCGGCTAAGAAACTGTATGGAGCGGAAGACGGGATTCGAACCCGCGACCCCCACCTTGGCAAGGTGGTGTTCTACCACTGAACTACTTCCGCAAATGGTGCGGGTGAAGGGACTTGAACCCCCACGCCTTGCGGCGCCAGATCCTAAGTCTGGTGCGTCTGCCAATTCCGCCACACCCGCATGTTTATAAGTCATTTGCCTCTGGCAAAAAACCATGGTGAGCCATGAAGGATTCGAACCTTCGACCCTCTGATTAAAAGTCAGATGCTCTACCAACTGAGCTAATGGCTCGTACTAATTAGAAAGTGGTGCCGGCAAGAGGACTTGAACCCCCAACCTACTGATTACAAGTCAGTTGCTCTACCAGTTGAGCTACACCGGCAAGTATTTTGTCTCATTAGAAACAACTTACTAGGTGTTATTTTAATTCGCTTTACTTTTTACGCTGAAGCCTTTTTAAAGGAAGTTTATTTACTCCGCTTCGCTTTATAAAAAACTTGGTGGAGGATGACGGGATCGAACCGCCGACCCTCTGCTTGTAAGGCAGATGCTCTCCCAGCTGAGCTAATCCTCCGTTGTAAAGCCTGGCGACGTCCTACTCTCACAGGGGGAGATCCCCCAACTACCATCGGCGCTGAAGAGCTTAACTTCCGTGTTCGGCATGGGAACGGGTGTGACCTCTTCGCCTTAGTCACCAGACAATGTCCTTTTTTTAGGGACAAATACTATTATAACGAGTTATCCACGCTTCCACCTCAGACCTATCTACCTGATCATCTTTCAGGGATCTTACTCACATAAAGTGATGGGAAATCTCATCTCGAGGGGGGCTTCATGCTTAGATGCTTTCAGCACTTATCCCTTCCGCACATAGCTACCCAGCGATGCCTTTGGCAAGACAACTGGTACACCAGCGGTGCGTCCATCCCGGTCCTCTCGTACTAAGGACAGCTCCTCTCAAATTTCCTGCGCCCACGACGGATAGGGACCGAACTGTCTCACGACGTTCTGAACCCAGCTCGCGTACCGCTTTAATGGGCGAACAGCCCAACCCTTGGGACCGACTACAGCCCCAGGATGCGATGAGCCGACATCGAGGTGCCAAACCTCCCCGTCGATGTGGACTCTTGGGGGAGATAAGCCTGTTATCCCCGGGGTAGCTTTTATCCGTTGAGCGATGGCCCTTCCATGCGGAACCACCGGATCACTAAGCCCGACTTTCGTCCCTGCTCGACTTGTAGGTCTCGCAGTCAAGCTCCCTTGTGCCTTTACACTCTGCGAATGATTTCCAACCATTCTGAGGGAACCTTTGGGCGCCTCCGTTACTCTTTAGGAGGCGACCGCCCCAGTCAAACTGCCCACCTGACACTGTCTCCCACCCCGATAAGGGGCGCGGGTTAGAAGTTCAACACAGCCAGGGTAGTATCCCACCGACGCCTCCACCGAAGCTGGCGCTCCGGTTTCCAAGGCTCCTACCTATCCTGTACAAGCTGTGCCAAAATTCAATATCAGGCTACAGTAAAGCTCCACGGGGTCTTTCCGTCCTGTCGCGGGTAACCTGCATCTTCACAGGTACTATAATTTCACCGAGTCTCTCGTTGAGACAGTGCCCAGATCGTTGCGCCTTTCGTGCGGGTCGGAACTTACCCGACAAGGAATTTCGCTACCTTAGGACCGTTATAGTTACGGCCGCCGTTTACTGGGGCTTCGGTTCGCACCTTCGCTTGCGCTAAGCACTCCCCTTAACCTTCCAGCACCGGGCAGGCGTCAGCCCCTATACTTCGCCTTACGGCTTCGCAGAGACCTGTGTTTTTGCTAAACAGTCGCCTGGGCCTATTCACTGCGGCTCTCTCGGGCTTGCACCCTACCAGAGCACCCCTTCTCCCGAAGTTACGGGGTCATTTTGCCGAGTTCCTTAACGAGAGTTCTCTCGCTCACCTTAGGATTCTCTCCTCGCCTACCTGTGTCGGTTTGCGGTACGGGCACCTTTTTCCTCGCTAGAGGCTTTTCTTGGCAGTGTGGAATCAGGAACTTCGGTACTATATTTCCCTCGCTGTCACAGCTCAGCCTTCACGGTGACGGGATTTGCCTCATCACCAGCCTAACTGCTTAGACGCGCATATCCARCAGCGCGCTTACCCTATCCTCCTGCGTCCCCCCATCACTCAAACGGAAAAGAGGTGGTACAGGAATATCAACCTGTTATCCATCGCCTACGCCTTTCGGCCTCGGCTTAGGTCCCGACTAACCCTGAGCGGACGAGCCTTCCTCAGGAAACCTTAGGCATTCGGTGGACAGGATTCTCACCTGTCTTTCGCTACTCATACCGGCATTCTCACTTCTAAGCGCTCCACCAGTCCTTACGGTCCAGCTTCTCAGCCCTTAGAACGCTCTCCTACCACTGACACCWAWYGGTGTCAATCCACAGCTTCGGTGATACGTTTAGCCCCGGTACATTTTCGGCGCAGAGTCACTCGACCAGTGAGCTATTACGCACTCTTTAAATGGTGGCTGCTTCTAAGCCAACATCCTGGTTGTCTAAGCAACTCCACATCCTTTTCCACTTAACGTATACTTTGGGACCTTAGCTGGTGGTCTGGGCTGTTTCCCTTTCGACTACGGATCTTATCACTCGCAGTCTGACTCCCATGGATAAGTCTTTGGCATTCGGAGTTTGTCTGAATTCGGTAACCCGATGAGGGCCCCTAGTCCAAACAGTGCTCTACCTCCAAGACTCTTACTACATGAGGCTAGCCCTAAAGCTATTTCGGAGAGAACCAGCTATCTCCAGGTTCGATTGGAATTTCTCCGCTACCCACACCTCATCCCCGCACTTTTCAACGTGCGTGGGTTCGGGCCTCCATTCAGTGTTACCTGAACTTCACCCTGGACATGGGTAGATCACCTGGTTTCGGGTCTACGACCACATACTCATTCGCCCTATTCAGACTCGCTTTCGCTGCGGCTCCGTCTTTCCGACTTAACCTTGCATGGGATCGTAACTCGCCGGTTCATTCTACAAAAGGCACGCCATCACCCGTTAACGGGCTCTGACTACTTGTAGGCACACGGTTTCAGGTTCTATTTCACTCCCCTTCCGGGGTGCTTTTCACCTTTCCCTCACGGTACTGGTTCACTATCGGTCACTAGGGAGTATTTAGCCTTGGGAGATGGTCCTCCCAGCTTCCGACGGGATTTCTCGTGTCCCGCCGTACTCAGGATCCACTCAAGAGGGAACGAAGTTTCGACTACAGGGTTATTACCTTCTGTGACGAGCCTTTCCAAGCTTCTTCGTCTACTTCGTTCCTTTGTAACTCCGTATAGAGTGTCCTACAACCCCAAGAGGCAAGCCTCTTGGTTTGGGCTAATCCCGTTTCGCTCGCCGCTACTCAGGGAATCGCGTTTGCTTTCTCTTCCTCCGGGTACTTAGATGTTTCAGTTCCCCGGGTCTGCCTTCCATACTCTATGTATTCAAGTATGGATACTGCACCATTACGTGCAGCGGGTTYCCCCATTCGGAAATCTCCGGATCAAAGCTTACTTACAGCTCCCCGAAGCATATCGGTGTTAGTCCCGTCCTTCATCGGCTCCTAGTGCCAAGGCATCCACCGTGCGCCCTTTCTAACTTAACCTTCTAACTTAACC
>NZ_VTEH01000024.1 GCF_008180615.1 Rossellomorea vietnamensis | reverse complement strand
CTGGGTTCAGAACGTCGTGAGACAGTTCGGTCCCTATCCGTCGTGGGCGCAGGAAATTTGAGAGGAGCTGTCCTTAGTACGAGAGGACCGGGATGGACGCACCGCTGGTGTACCAGTTGTCTTGCCAAAGGCATCGCTGGGTAGCTATGTGCGGAAGGGATAAGTGCTGAAAGCATCTAAGCATGAAGCCCCCCTCGAGATGAGATTTCCCATCACTTTATGTGAGTAAGATCCCTGAAAGATGATCAGGTAGATAGGTCTGAGGTGGAAGCGTGGTGACACGTGCAGCTGACAGATACTAATCGATCGAGGACTTAACCACAGTAAAAAGCGCAGGCGGCTTGAACAGAGGCGACAGGCATATGACAGCAAGCAGATGAGGGCGGTATTTGCCCTCGGCTGATTGATGACAGCTGATTGATGACATATGACCCCGAGCCTCTAGCCGCCGGAGCTGGATTGCAAAATGCAGCGAAACTCGGAATACTTTCTTCTTTCTTCTAATACTTTATCTAGTTTTGAGAGAACGATGTTCTTTCAACAAAATATGTCTGGTGACTAAGGCGAAGAGGTCACACCCGTTCCCATGCCGAACACGGAAGTTAAGCTCTTCAGCGCCGATGGTAGTTGGGGGATCTCCCCCTGTGAGAGTAGGACGTCGCCAGGCGATCCAAAGAGTACCCGAAAAGGTGCTCTTTTTTGTGTTTAAAAAAGGGGGAGATCCCCCAAAAAAGATTCTCATTCCCCGCAGGAGCGAGGATGGGGAGGAGCAAGAAGGTCGAGGACGAGAGCACCGGAGTGGGCTCTGCCCATGAGGAAAGAGATCTTCCAAATATTGAGGTTCTGGATAATGAGTGTCCCCTTTTCGGCAAAGATATGTCTTCAAGCAGAGGCTCTGGATACATAAGTGTCCCCTTTTCGGCAAAGATGTGTCTTCAAGCAGAGGTTCTGGATACATGAGTCTCCCCTTTTCGGGATAGATGTGTCTTCACCCAGAGATTCTGGATACAAGAGTGACTTGTTTTCAGCAAAGATATGTCTTCACCCAGAGATTCTGCATACAAGAGTGCCTAGTTTTCGGCAAAGATATGTCCTCACGCAGAGGTTCTGGATACAAGAGTGACTTGTTCTCAGCAAAGATATGTCTTCACCCAGAGATTCTGCATACATGAGTGAGTTTTTTTCGGCAAAGATATGTCCTCACGCAGAGGTTCTGGATACATGAGTGACTTGTTTTCAGCAAGGATATGTCTTCACGCAGAGTCTCTGGGTACAAGAGTGACATGTATTCGGCAAAGATATGTCCTCAGTCTGCGCCTCTGGATACATGAGTGAATTGTTTTCAGCAAAGATATGTCCTTACGTTGAGCGGAAGGTGATGAGCAGCGAATCGCACCGAAGATGGGAGTATCCTAAAATTTAAAACTAATATTTTCCCCCACAGCGCCTGTTCCTTTTTAAACAATTTCCCATTAGACATACACAGACAGGAATTCGCTTACATAGTATAGCAACATGAGATAATTCACTCTATTTAAATTTTGTGAAAATGCGTATATTTGAACGGCTTCGGGGCAGAATAGGTGTATGGAGGTGGAGAGACTGGTGCTGAATACAGAGAAAAGAGCAGGGGAAACGTGTATTGTCTGCAGTCAGGAAAAGAGAACAGGGATACATCTGTATACATCTTTTATCTGCATAGAATGCGAGAAAGATATGATTGGAACGGAAACGAACCATCCTCAGTACAAGTATTTTGTGGAACAATTGAAGAAAGTCAATACACCGCAAATATATTCATAGACGAAGCCGGGATAAAATCCCCGGTTTTTTTATTGTTCAGCTACAGCGCCTGAGGGCCGTACCGACTGGAATACTTAGCCTCTCGTGGCTGACCAAGGTGCTTGCGCTTTTGTTCTTCTTATTAATATCGACTTTAAAGAAGCAGCATTCTGCAATTCCCCAGAGGTTCGCTTGTCTAACAAAATTCAAAAATACAGGCAAAGAGCAGCTCTATGATAAAATATAGAGAATAACCGCAGGAAGGATTGCTTTTTATGAGAGATCAAAACAGGATGCCTTTGGTTGAGGCCCTGCAAAGTCATATAGATAAAGATTCGGTGTCTTTTCATGTGCCAGGGCACAAGAATGGGGCATTGGTGGAAGGGCAGGTCAGAAAAGCTTTGGAGTATGATGTCACGGAGCTGGCTGGTCTGGATGATTTGCATGCCCCTGAGGGTGCCATCAGGGAAGCACAGGAGCTGCTGACGGATCATTACAAATCTGAGAAGAGTTATTTTCTTGTCAATGGAAGCACGGTCGGGAATTTAGCAATGATTCTGGGTGTATGTAATGAAGGTGATGTTGTATTTGTTCAAAGGAATTGCCACAAGTCGATTCTGAATGGGCTTCAGCTTGCGAATGTAAAGCCGGTGTTTCTTCACCCGGAACTTGATGAGCAGGCAGCTGCTGCATCAGGTATTTCCCAGGCAACACTCATACAGGCCCTAAGGCTATATCCTAATGCGAAGGCTTTAATTTTAACATATCCTACCTATTATGGGACTGTGTACGATATAAAGAGTTTGATAGAACTTTCTCACGAACATGGGGTAAACGTGCTGGTGGATGAGGCACATGGGGCCCATTTCTCTTGCGGCACTCCATTTCCTTCGTCTTCGTTGGGATGGGGAGCTGATGTGGTTGTTCAATCAGCTCATAAAACACTCCCTGCCATGACAATGGGATCTTTTTTACATATAGGAACTGAGAGGATAGACCAAGATAGAATTGAACACTACCTGGGGATGCTGCAGTCGAGCAGTCCTTCGTATCCGATCATGGGTTCACTGGATTATGCACGGCACTATATTGCTTCCTATTCTGCAGAGGACATTGAATTCTTTAAAGATAAGAGAAAACATTTTTTAAAGGGGCTTCGAGGAGCAGGATATGAAATTATTGAAAGTGCCGACCCTTTAAAGCTGATGGTGAGGCTACGGGGATATTCAGGTTACGAGCTTCAGGAGGAATTGAAGAATAGAAGTGTGTTTTCTGAGCTTGCCGATCCATATCAAGTCCTTTTCATATTACCTTTGATTAAAAAGGGAATGACATTTCCATATGAAAAGGCACTGCTGAGTATGAAAGCGATCGAACCTTCAGAGGGCAACACGGAACTCATCCTTTTAGAGAAGCAGCAGAAAATTACAGCTCTCCGCCATTCATTTAAGGAAATGGAAAAGAAGGAAAAAGGGTGGGCCTCTGTTGATGAAGTAGTTGGAAGGACTGCAGCAGAAGTGTTGGTTCCTTATCCGCCAGGTATACCGTTATTTTACCCTGGCGAGGAGATCTTGGAAGAAAGTATTTCAGAGTTGAAGAGGCTTATGAAGCTCGGAGCAAAATTTCAAGGTGGAAAAAAGCTGGAAGAAGGGAAAATAAGCATTTTCGTCTAGGTTGTTTACTTATGTGGGTGTTTCGTAAAATCCCAAGACTTTCTATTTGAACGGGGAGAAGAGTTCCTTTCTTCCAGGGTTATCCGTTGAATTCACTAGTTGTACTTCTGTTTTGAAAGGGTACAAAAAGAGCCTTGTCTAAATCTGCAATTGGCTCTGATATAAGTTATAATGTAACAAGCAGCTTTTGGAGGTTAAATGATGAGACAGGGATTATTTATATCAGTTGAAGGTCCTGAGGGAGCCGGAAAATCAACAATCATTAAAAAGATGGCCGATGAGCTTGAAGGAAAGGGCCTGAGTGTAGTGCTGACCAGAGAGCCAGGCGGGATTACGATTGCGGAGGAGATTCGCCGGGTCATTCTCGATCCTGAGAATACAGCAATGGATGAAAGAACGGAAGCTTTGTTATATGCAGCAGCAAGGAGGCAGCATTTAGCGGAGAAAGTCATTCCCTCTCTAGAAAATGGCAGCATTGTTCTATGTGACCGTTTCCTGGATAGTTCTCTTGCTTATCAGGGCCATGCAAGAGGCATTGGAATGGAGGAAGTGTACAGCATCAATAAGTTTGCGATAGGAGATACGATGCCTGATATTACTCTTTATTTCGATGTGGAACCTCAAATCGGTCTGGAACGGATCGAGAAAAATAAAGGCAGAGAAGTGAACCGCCTGGATTTGGAAGCAATCGGCTTTCATGAAAGGGTAAGAGAAGGGTATCTGATGCTGCTCGAGAAGTTTCCAGAGCGGATTAAGAAAATTGATGCCGGTATGACATTTGATGAAGTATATGAACAAGCTTTGAATGTTGTTGAGCTATATATAAGCGAACACAGGCCAGTCAAATAGCAGACTGGTTTTCTTTTATAATTCTTTATAGAATTCTTTTCTGAAAGCCTGGTGCTTTCTGAACACTAATAATACCTCAGGGCACTTTTAGGTAAATCCTTTTTGCTTAAAACAGATTCAAAACGACTGTTTGCAGTAATTTCCAAAATTTATTTGAAAAGTTTGAACAGGAACAGATATTATGAAGAGCATATTCTTGCTATAATGGTATATATACAGATTTGCGGAAGAGTTTTTATGGGAGGAAGTGGAAGAGATGAAAATGATAATGGCGGTAGTACAGGATCAAGACAGTAACCGTCTTTCCAATGCACTGATGGACCATAACTTCAGGTCGACCAAGCTTGCCAGTACAGGCGGTTTTCTTCGATCCGGCAATACCACTTTCTTAATCGGGGTGGAGGACATCAGAGTGGAAAAGGCCCTGCAGGTAATCAGGGACAGCTGCAAGTCGAGAGATCAAATGGTTGCCCCTGTTTCACCGATGGGAGGCAATGCCGATTCGTATGTACCTTATCCAGTGGAAGTGGAAGTTGGCGGTGCAACTGTATTCGTTCTGCCGGTGGAACAGTTTCACCATTTCTAGAAGCGAGGGAATAAAATGAAAATCAACCAAGACCTCCGTGTCGGTGTCGATAAGGTTCGTACCGATCAGAAGCCGAACAATGGAGGCTCTGTTAAATTCGGAGCACTGGTCAGCAAGCAGGACCAGAAGCTGCAAATGGAACAGCTGGGGAAGCTGATGAGCGACATCTCCAGTGCAGGAGAGAGGCTGTCCCGTTCAAGGACCTTTAAAGATCTCGCGAAATATAAATCTCTGGTGAAAAAGTTTGTACAAGAAGCTGTCGATTATGGCATGAATCTTAAACAGTCCCATACATGGAATCAGCATGGAGAAGGCAGAAAGCTGAACATCGTGGAAAGTGTGGACCAGAGGTTAATGGAGCTGACTGAAGATATATTGGATGAGGAAAAACAATCGATTGATATTTTAGGCAAAATCGGAGAAATTAGAGGCCTGTTAATTAATTTATATACGTAAGTGAGTGATCGTGTTGTCCATGAGCTGGGAAGAACTCAATGAAATACAGCCTGTTGTCCTGCAGATGCTGGCCAACAGCATCAAGAGAGAGAGAGTGGCGCATGCATATCTCTTTGAGGGAGAAAGAGGAACAAGAAAGCAGGAAATAGCGGTCCTCTTTGCCAAATCGCTGTTATGTGAACAACCAGTGGATGGTATAGCCTGTGACCACTGCAATAACTGTAAAAGAATCAATCATCATAACCATCCAGATGTCCATGCGGTTGAACCGGATGGACTCTCTATCAAAAAAGAACAAATCAGAACCCTTCAGAGTGAGTTTAGTAAAACGGGAGTTGAGTCCAGCAAGAAGATCTACATTATCTCCCACGCTGATAAGATGACACCAAATGCCGCAAACAGCCTGCTGAAATTTCTTGAAGAACCATCTTCAGAAACAACGGCTATTCTGATCACTGAGCAGGTGCACCGTATCCTTCCAACCATCATTTCACGCTGCCAAGTGGTATCCTTTCAGCCGCTTCCCACGGAAATGATAAAGGAAAGGCTGATATCTGAAGGTGTAAACGTCAATATGGCTGCACTGACAGCAAGTTTAACTAATAATTACCAAGAAGCTTTTGAATTAAGCAGCGAAGAGTGGTTTGCACAAGCGAGAATAATAGTGTTAAAATTGTATGAAGTCCTTCGCAAAAGTCCATTTCAGGCAATGATCAGTTTGCAGGAGGATTTTAACGAGCATTTCAAAGAGAAGTCTCAAATAGATCGAGCGTTGGATCTTTTACTTCTTATATATAAAGATCTGCTGTATATACAGATAGATCAAGCAGATAAACTGGTGTACCCGGATAAGAAACAGGAATGGGAGTCAGATGCGCTTCAGGTTTCCACTAACAGTCTGTCAGACAAGATGACGGCCGTGCTTGAAGCCAAACGAAAACTGAACGCAAATATGAATACTCAGCTGTTATTGGAGCAGCTTGTGCTAAAATTACAGGGGTGATTTCCTTTGTACGATGTTGTAGGAGTACGCTTTAAAAAAGCGGGAAAAATATATTATTTCGACCCGGGTGAACTCGGAATCGAGAAAAACGACTATGTAATCGTAGAAACAGTCAGAGGAGTGGAATACGGAAAAGTAGTAGTGGACCGAAAGCAGGTTGGCGAAAACGATGTGGTCCTTCCTTTGAAGAAAGTGATTAGATTGGCCGATCCAAAGGATCAAATGGCCGTGCAGGAAAATAAAGATGCCGCAGAAGAAGCATATAATGTCTGCTGCAGCAAGATAACAGAACATCAGCTGGATATGAAGCTGGTTGATGTGGAATATACATTTGATAGAAATAAAGTAATCTTTTACTTCACGGCTGACGGCAGAGTGGACTTCCGTGAATTAGTTAAAGATTTGGCATCCATCTTCAGGACGCGTATCGAGCTTCGCCAGATCGGTGTAAGGGACGAAGCGAAGATGCTCGGCGGGATCGGCCCTTGCGGCAGGATGCTTTGCTGTTCAACTTATCTGGGAGATTTCGAACCAGTATCAATCAAAATGGCGAAAGATCAAAACCTTTCTCTTAATCCAACGAAGATTTCCGGATTGTGCGGCCGGCTCATGTGCTGCCTGAAATACGAAAATGATGAGTATGAAGCGGCCAAGGAAGAGCTTCCGGATGTAGGAGAAAGAATCAGTACGCCGCATGGTGAAGGTAAAGTGGTCGGTCTTAATATTTTGGAACGTGTCATCAAGGTGGATATCAAAGAAGTCGAACGTGTTCTTGAATTTACTTTAGATGAAATCTCAAACGAAAGTGCCGTCTCAATTCAAGCCACAGAGTAACGGGGTGGAGTTAGTGGATAAAAAGGAGTTCTTTGATTCAGTCAGTAATATGGAGCAACAAATAGGACAGCTTTACCAGCAGCTGGGTGAATTGAAACAGGTCTTAGCGGAAATTTTAGAAGAGAATAATTCCCTGCAGCTGGAAAATGAACATTTGCGCAGAAGACTGGAGCAAACAGGGAACTCATCAAAAGGCGCTGCACGTAAAGGGAAGAAAGGGGCCAGACAGTCTCATGCTGAAGATAAGTCACTGGATGTTGGTGAAGGATATGATAACCTTGCTCGGCTTTATCAAGAAGGCTTTCATATCTGCAATATCCACTTTGGCAGTCCCCGTAAAGATGAAGACTGTTTGTTCTGTTTATCTTTCCTAAATAAAAAATAGCATCAATATAAGCCTTCCTGACATCAGGAAGGCTTCGTTTTTACATAGAAATGTGCTGTTCTTCTAAGCTTGTCAATGATAATACTGGGTGTAAAAACTTGTTCTTTTAATATGGCTTGTTCAATGATTATTTCTGTACAAGAGTAGAGGATTCGTTGTCTCTCTGCTTCCATAATCAACAGCCAGCAGCAAGTTTTATAACCTTTAGGTTAGACGTTTCAGCATAAAAACAGTCTTCATATAGTTTTAAGAAATATTGACTTTCTTACTATTTTACCCTGCTTCCTATTATTAAGTAAGATTGAAGCGGAAAATGTACGACCCTCCAGCAGGACTGGCAGGAGTAAAAAAAACAATTTTCCCAACAATAGAACTAACAGTTTACAGAGAATCTGACGGAGGAGTAGAAATGGTTGAATTGAAAGAAGATGAAAGACTGGATTATTTACTGGCAGAAAATTTAAGGATTATTCAAAGTCCGTCGGTATTTTCTTTTTCGCTGGATGCAGTCCTGCTCGCCAACTTTGCTTATGTTCCCAAACGAAAAGGGAAAATCATCGACCTTTGCTCAGGGAATGGAGTGATCCCCCTGATGCTCAGCAACAGGACAAGTGTGCCGATCACCGGGGTGGAAATCCAGGAAAGATTAGTTAATATGGCTGTACGCAGCATCGAATATAACCAATTAGAAGATCAAATTTCTATGATACATGGTGATATCAAGGAAATACCAGCCCATTTTGGGAACGATAAATTTGATGCCGTGACTTGTAATCCGCCTTATTTCTCAGAAGGTGAAAAGGTGAAAATCAACAGCAATGAACACTATGCGATTGCCCGGCATGAATTGCTCTGCACACTGGAGGATGTGGTGAAGTCAGTCAGCACACTTCTTAAACAGGGAGGAAAGGCTTCATTTGTCCATCGCCCAGGCAGAGGGGTGGATCTTCTCACACTGATGAGAAAGTATCGTATTGAGCCAAAACGGGTACGGTTTGTTTATCCGAATAAAGAGAAAGAAGCAAACACAGTTTTGGTTGAAGGAATTAAGGATGGCAGCCCTGATTTGCGGGTGCTGCAGCCACTGGTGGTTTATAATGAAGACGGCAGTTATGGAAGTGAAGTCCATCGAATGCTGTATGGACAAGACAGTTAACCGGTTAGTTTCACAAAAAGAAGAGCAGGTGAAGAGAGTGAAGACACAGAAGAGCTTTCAGGAAACAGAGACAGGCAGCCTCTACCTTGTACCGACTCCGATTGGCAATCTTGAAGATATGTCTTTCAGAGCCGTCAGGATACTAAAGGAAAGTGATGTTATTGCTGCAGAGGATACAAGGAATACGAAGAAATTATGTAATTACTTTGAAATAGATACCTTTGTTGTCAGCTACCACGAGCATAATAAAGAGAGCAGCGGGGAAAAACTCCTCGAAAGAATTGAGAGAGGTGAAACGGTAGCTCTCGTCAGTGATGCGGGGATGCCCTGCATATCTGATCCGGGTTATGAAATCGTCAGGGAAGCGGTCGATAGAGGTATCGCTGTCATACCCCTGCCGGGAGCAAATGCTGCTTTAACCGCCTTAATCGCGTCTGGAATTGACCCTCAGCCATTTTATTTTTATGGCTTTTTATCACGAGGCAAGAAAGAGAAGCGAAAGGAACTTGAAATCCTTTCAAGGCAGAACAGCACATTGATTTTTTATGAATCCCCTCATAGGTTGAAAGAAACTCTCAAGGAAATGAAAGAAATCCTTGGTAACCGTCAAATCGTTATATCAAGGGAGCTGACGAAGAAATTTGAAGAATTCATACGCGGTTCTCTAGAGGAAGTGCTGGAATGGAGCAGTGAAGGAGAGGTCCGCGGGGAATTCTGCCTTGTTGTTGAAGGCAGTACCGACACTCATGAACCTATTGAGGAAGGAAAGTGGTGGAGCAGCCTTACGTTATCAGAGCATGTGCAGCATTATATAGAAGAAAAAGAAGTCTCGTCAAAAGAGGCGATTAAAATGGTTTCAAAGGACAGGGAGGTTCCTAAACGTGATGTCTACCAGGCATTTCATGTAGAGTGATTTCTATTTAAGCTATAAAATGATCTCTTGATAGGCGGCCTTCAGAGTTCAATTGTGAACCAGTTTGTTAAACTTAGTGGAAATGATTTTCCAAAAGGGAGTTACCGCATGACACAACATGTTACGGAAGAACTGTATAGAGCAATAATCGAAAACCAGAAGACCTTGGCTGATCAGTGGCTAAAATTGAGAACGAAGAAATCTGATTCCATCTATTCTGCAGATGCAGATGAAAAGTATGAAAAGCTGCTCAGGGAGCAGAACGTTCTAACGACCAAGACCATTGCGAGTTCGTTATTAGATGATAAAGAAGAATATCAACAAAACCTTGAACAGTGGGCAATTATGGTGGCTAAGAGCCGGGCCGACCTTGGAACCCCGATTTATGAAGTGCTGGAAGCTGTCCATGGATTCCGGAGTATTATTATGAATTTCTTGAATGCTTATGTAATGGAAAAAGGGGATTTCATTACGAAGGAAGAGATAATGAAGTGGAATCATTCCATTCACTCTGCATTTGACCAGCTGATCCAGGAATTCTCAGAAATGTACTACAATCTTACAAGAGAGAGAATGAAAGCTCAGCATGACTTAATTGCAGAACTTGGCGCCCCGATCATACCTGTTGGAGATACGATAGCGGTCCTTCCTTTAATCGGTGATATTGATACCGAAAGAGCAAGAAGAATCATGGAGATTGTTCCAATGAAATGTATGGAAAAGCGAGTGGATCAGCTATGCATCGACTTATCCGGCGTCCCTATTGTGGATACCATGGTGGCTCAGCAGATTTACTCCATCATTCAGGCTCTCTCCCTGCTGGGCATTAAGACATCTCTTTCGGGCATAAGGCCGGAAGTAGCCATGACTTCCGTCCAGCTTGGCATTAATTTTAAGCAAATCAATACATTTAATACTTTAAAGCAGGCTTTGCAAAAGACAGGGCTCAACTAGCCAGTCATATTTTCATTAGAACAATACTGAAGGTGAAAAGGCAGTGTTCAAAGAGTTTAAAGGGCAAATGGGCAAGCAGACTCTCTGTGTGTTGAACCTATCGGCCTTGATAGTGCCAGAGATTTAATCATTTCTGTAATAAGAACTGAAAATAAGAAAATACCCTGAGAAGGCCTCTCTAATGAGAAGCCATTCTGCAGGGTACTTTTTTATTGATTTATTTCTCTTCAAGCTGGAAAGAGCTTTGGATTTCTTTAATGATTTTTTCTGCACCTTCGCGGCTCAGGATCAATTTTCCATCTGCCAGTTTGATGTTATCATCAGATACTTCACCTGTTACATGACAAGTCATGCTTGGTTTATATTTCTTTAAGATGATTCTCTCATCATCCACGTATATTTCTAAAGAGTCCTTTTCAGCAATACCCAAGGTACGGCGTAATTCAATCGGAATTACCACACGTCCCAGTTCATCGACTTTACGTACTATACCAGTTGATTTCATTATTATTATCCCCTCTCGAAAATATGGTCTATTTGAATTCGTCATTTTTCGACATATTTTTGATTATGAATCTATAATAACAGCGATTCCAAAATCCGTCAATAATAAAAAATGTAAATTTTTATATTTCACTTTTCGAACTAATGTTGGTGCAATAAGGTTTGAAAAGCATTGGCGGAAAAAGAATTTCCAATTTATTATTATTATCAGAAAACTAACTTATGTAAACTGATGTCGAATTATCGGTTAACACATAGGTGTAAATCGACAATTTTCGACAATAAGGTTAATTTCATGTCGAACTAGATGCTGCTCTGCCTTCAGTTAGTTGCAGAATCGGGTTATTTTAGGTATATTTTGAGGATGCAAGAGGTTATGATGTAGTTATTACAGCAGTATTATTAACAGGTTTTTTTATACGGCTTAAATAAGGCTATAACTTAAATTAAATACAAATGAAAATGATAGATATAGGGGAGGAATATTATATGAAGGAAAAGCTTAAAACCTTCTATCTGACGACGCCAATTTATTATCCCAGCGGGAACTTACATATCGGACATGCCTATACAACTGTAGCAGGGGATGCTATGGCCCGTTATAAAAGAATGCGCGGTTTTGACGTCATGTATCTGACGGGAACAGATGAACATGGCCAAAAGATACAAAGAAAAGCAGAAGAAAATGGCATTACACCTCAGCAATATGTGGACGGTATCGTTTCCGGAATCCAAGACCTATGGAGTAAGCTGGATATATCTTATGATGATTTTATCCGCACGACTGAAAAGCGCCATAAAGACATTGTCGAAAAGATTTTCAGCCGGCTGCTTGAACAGGGTGATATATACCTTGATCAATATGAAGGATGGTATTGTACACCTTGCGAGTCTTTCTTTACCGAACGCCAGCTGGAAAATGGAAATTGTCCTGACTGCGGCCGTCCTGTCGAAAAAGTAAAAGAAGAATCCTATTTCTTCAAGATGAGTAAATATGCTGACCGGCTTATCCAGTACTACAATGAAAATCCTGAGTTTATCCAGCCTGAATCTCGTAAGAATGAAATGATCAATAACTTCATTAAGCCCGGATTAGAAGATCTGGCAGTTTCAAGAACGACTTTTGATTGGGGAGTCAAGGTCCCTGGAGATCCCAAGCACGTCATTTATGTATGGATCGATGCGCTTTCCAACTATATTACCGCTCTGGGATATGGAACGGAAGAAGATACAAAGTATCTTAAATACTGGCCGGCAGATGTGCATTTAGTCGGAAAGGAAATCGTCCGCTTTCATACTATTTACTGGCCGATCATGCTGATGGCTTTGGACCTTCCGCTTCCTAAAAAAGTCTTCGCTCACGGCTGGCTGTTGATGAAAGACGGCAAAATGTCGAAATCGAAGGGCAATGTCGTAGATCCTGTCACACTGATTGACCGTTACGGATTGGATTCCCTGCGTTATTACCTGCTGCGAGAAGTTCCATTTGGTTCTGACGGCGTCTTTACACCTGAGGGATTTGTCGAAAGAATTAACTTCGACTTGGCGAATGATCTTGGAAACCTGTTGAATCGTACAGTAGCTATGATCAACAAGTATTTCGATGGAGAAATCCCGGAATACAAAGGATCTCAAGGACCATTCGATAAAGAGCTGCTTGAAGTGAATAACGAGACGGTGAGGCAGTACGAAGAAGCAATGGAAAATATGGAATTCTCTGTAGCCTTATCAAGCCTCTGGCAGCTGATCAGCCGTACGAATAAGTATATTGATGAAACTCAGCCTTGGGTACTTGCAAAGGAAGAAGAGAAGAAAGAAGATCTAGGCAACGTAATGGTTCACCTGGCAGAAACTCTTCGCCGCGCAGCAGTTATGCTGCAGCCGTTCCTGACAAGAACTCCTAAGAAAATCTTTGAACAATTGAACACAGTGCAAGAAGAGCTGACAACATGGGAAAGCCTTGAAGAGTTCGGTATGATTCCTGCCGGCACCAGCGTAGTGAAGAAGGGAGAGCCAATCTTCCCGCGTCTGGATATTGCTGAAGAGGTTGAATATATTCAAGAAAAAATGAGAGGCACAGCTCCTCAGCCCCAAGAAGAAGAAAAAGCAAAAGAAGAAGAGGTTCCGGAATCAGAAGAAATCACGATTGATGATTTCATGAAAGTTGACTTAAGGGTAGCAACCGTAACACATGCTGAGCCGGTGAAGAAAGCCGATAAACTCTTGAAGATTCAATTGGATCTCGGTTATGAAAAACGCCAGGTAGTTTCAGGGATTGCCAAGTTCTATTCGCCGGAAGAGCTGGTCGGAAAGAAAGTCATTTGTGTGACTAATCTCAAGCCAGTCAAGCTGCGTGGTGAATTATCACAAGGAATGATCCTCGCAGGGGAAAAAGACGGTGTGCTTGCCTTAGCAAATGTAGATCAATCTTTGGCAAATGGAGCTAAAGTGAAGTAACCTATTAAAAGAGAGTGTTTCACGTGGAACACTCTCTTTATTATTCATAAACAACAAAAAGATTTTATAATTGCAGGTAACTAATCTCCTGCTGCAAGAAGGAAATCTGTGTTTTAAACCGCAAGAAGACAACCCTTCCAAAAAATGTTTAATGTCGAGTGGAGAGGGTAACAATAAATTTGTGTGAATATTTACCTATTTTTATCTGGAAATATTGGAGAGTATTTCAATTGTTAATAAAAAGTTACATAAGTGAGAAGCTTGTCACAGAAGAATATTATAAAATAATACTATTAAAAGGAGTCTTAATATGTTGTTTGATACCCATGTCCATTTGAATGCTGATCAATTCAGCGAAGATTTAGAGCAAGTCATTGAGAGGGCTCAAAATGAGGGAGTAGAAACTATGGTGGTTGTCGGATTTGACAGGCCGACGATCAATAAGGCGATGGAGCTTGTTGAACACTATGACTTTCTTTACGCCGCCATAGGATGGCACCCAGTTGATGCCATTGATATGACCGATGAAGATTTGCAGTGGATTGAAGAATTGTCAACGCATCAGAAAGTGGTGGCGATTGGTGAAACAGGGCTGGATTATCATTGGGATAAGTCGCCAAAAGAAATACAGCAGGAAGTATTCCGCAAACAGATCAGGCTTGCCAAGAAAGTAAAGCTGCCGATCGTCATACATAATCGAGAAGCCACCCAGGATATTGTGGACATATTGAAAGAAGAAGAAGCTAAAGAGGTTGGCGGCATCATGCATTGCTTCAGCGGAAGCTCTGAAACGGCTCATGAATGCCTCGAGATGAATTTTCTAATTTCCCTTGGCGGTCCTGTGACATTCAAAAATGCAAAGAAGCCAAAGGAAGTAGCGGAAGAGGTTCCACTTGAAAAGCTGCTGATTGAGACGGACTGCCCGTATCTTGCTCCCCATCCATACAGGGGCAAACGGAATGAACCCTCTTATGTTAAACTGGTTGCCGAGCAGATTGCTGAACTTAAAGGTGTCTCTTTTGAAGAAGTTGCCGAAACTACGACCCGAAATGCAAAAAAACTATTCGGCATAAATTGATAACTGATTTTGTCGAGGTTTAGGAAAGCTTGTCCTGCTTACCATGAAAAAACTAAAGTTCTACATTTCTCATCTCTCTCATAGGATAACCGTGTCGAGAAGTTATCCTTCCTTTTTTCTATAAGTTTCAGCATAATGGCGATACGTTCCCAAAATTGCTAGACTCATAAACTAAGGGGGTTAGGCTTGACAAGTGTGCTGCTAGTCTAATATAATCACTCCGAGAAAAGGAGGCGTTTTTCATGAGTGATGAAAACATGAAAAACCTGTTTTCCAAGTCGATGAAAAAAAGGAAATGGGCCATTCTAACCGTGAGTATAATAGCCTTTACGGCAGTATTCGGTTACCTTTTGTTCGAGGGGACAAAGAAGTCAGTCGCACTGACTTTGAATGGCAAAGAACAAGAAGTCAGGACACACGCAAATACTATACAAGATATTTTGCAAGATTTAAAGATTCCTTTGCAATCAGAAGACTATTTGTATCCAACGGAAGCAACCGAGGTTACGAATAACATGAAAGTGGTTTGGGAACCGGCGAAACAGGTAGAAATCAAGGTTGGAAGTGAAACCAAGAAGGTCTGGACGACAGCGGGAACGATCAAGGAACTGTTGTCTGATGAGAAGATTGAGATTGGCGAACATGATAAGATCAATGTAGGCCTTGATGAAGAGGTAACAGAAGAAACAAAAGTTGAGATTGCACCTGCATTCCCCGTAAAGCTTGTAGATGGGGGAAGTGAAAAGGCTGCATGGTCAACTTCGACTACGGTCGCTGACTTTTTAAAGCAACAAGGAATCACACTAACGGATGAAGACCGGGTGGAACCCAATTTAGACACCGCTGTTAAAGCAAATGATGTCATAAATGTCGTTCGAGTTGAAAAAGTCACCGATGTAGTGGAAGAACCAAAAGATTTTGCTGTAGTTACCCGTCAGGATTCTGACCTTACAAAAGGCAAAGAAGAAGTTGTTCAAGCGGGACAGCAGGGTTTAATTGAAAAGAAGTATGAAGTTGTGAAAGAAAATGGCAAAGAGGTATCCCGTAAGCTTGTCAGTGAAAAGACTGTCAAGGAAAGCCAGGATAAAATTGTCAGCGTCGGAACTAAGGTATTGGTTGCCCAAGTCTCCCGCGGCAGTTCTTCTTCCAGTGCTCAGACAACTTCAGCCTCAGCCCCTAGCAGCGGAGGCAAAGAGTTCTATGTGAGCTCCACAGCCTACACAGGCAGCTGTAACGGGTGTTCGGGTATTACTGCGACGGGAATTAATCTAAGAGCAAATCCCGGAGTGAAAGTTATTGCAGTCGACCCTTCAATCATTCCGTTGGGAACAAAAGTGTATGTTGACGGCTATGGATATGCAGTAGCTGCTGATACTGGCGGAGCAATTAAAGGAAACAAGATTGATGTGTTCTTTCCTTCCAAATCCGAGGCTTACCGCTGGGGAAGAAAACAAGTAAAAATCAAGATCTTGAACTAATATTATTTTTTCTAGGCAGGGGATTTCTCCTGCTTTTTTTGTTTTTTAGAAACCTATAATCTTAACCTTTGTGGATAATTTTAATTATGAGCTCACCGACATAAAGCAAAAACACCAACATTCTTTTCTCTTTCAGCCCGAAAACGATATAATAAACATTACATGAAAGATGTTGTTACTAATTAGACGAATAAGATTACAAAAATGTTTCAATTATTTTGGAGGAAATATGAAAATAAAAGAAATAATTGTGGTGGAAGGCAGGGACGATACCACTGCCATACGCCGTGCTGTCATGGCGGACACTATTGAAACGAATGGCTCTGCTGTTTCGGAGGAAACCCTATTAAAAATCAAACATGCACAGGAAAAGAGAGGAGTCATTATTTTTACTGATCCTGATTATCCTGGTGAACGTATAAGGAAAATAGTGAATGACCATGTACCGGGCTGCAAACATGCTTTCATTACCAAGAGTGATGCGCTGCCGAAAAGAGGCAGAGGCATAGGAGTGGAGCATGCCTCACCTGAAGTTATTCAAGAGGCTCTCAAAGAAGCTCACTTAATGAATGAATCAATTGAAGAAGAAATCAGTGTAGATGATCTGATTGATGCCGGCCTGATAGGCGGAAGCAGGTCCAAAGACAGAAGAGAGCGGCTTGGGGAATTGCTGCGGATTGGATACACGAATGGTAAACAGCTTCATAAAAGATTGAAAATGTTCCAGATAAAGCAAGAGGAATTTGCAGAAGCGATTCAAACCATATTACAGGAGGAAACACATGCATAAAGATATTGCTACCCCAATAAGAACAAAGGAGATCATGAAAAAGTACGGATTCTCTTTTAAAAAGAGCCTCGGTCAGAACTTCTTGATTGACCCCAATATATTAAGAAATATTACTGATTATGCCGGCCTTACAAAAAAAACGGCTGTGATTGAAATTGGACCTGGGATTGGGGCGCTGACGGAGCACCTGGCAAGAACGTCTGGAAAAGTACTGGCGTTTGAAATTGATCAAAGGCTTCTGCCGATCCTGGCCGATACATTGTCTCCGTATGACAATGTGACCATCGTGAACGAAGATGTTTTAAAAGCGGATGTACAGTCTATGATTGAGAAGGAACTGGGCGGCTATGAAGAGATCATGGTCGTTGCCAACCTGCCATATTATGTGACGACCCCGATCATTTTAAAGCTTTTGACAGAAGGTCTGCCAATCAAGGGAATCTGTGTCATGCTTCAGAAGGAAGTGGGAGACAGGATAGCGGCGAAACCAGGGACGAAGGAGTATGGCTCGCTGTCCATCGCAATACAGTACTATACGCAAGCAGAGACGGTCATGATCGTTCCTAAAACCGTATTCATGCCGCAGCCTAATGTGGACTCTGCTGTGATCAGGCTGACCAAAAGGGACGAGCCTGCCGCCCAAGTGGATGACGAAGAGTTTTTCTTCAAAGTGACGAGATCTTCTTTTGCCCAAAGGCGCAAGACGATTCTCAATAATCTTACCAGCCAGCTTCCGGATGGAAAACAGAAAAAGGATGAGATCACTGCAAGCCTGGAGAGAGCGGGGATAGACCCGGGGAGAAGGGGAGAGACCCTCAGCATCCAAGAGTTTGCACATCTTAGTAATGAGCTTCTTCCTCATTTTCAATAAAAAAGCAAAGGACCGGTTATCTGCCGGTCCTTTGTTCTTTTATTACCAACTTATGAATACGTTGTGTAAGAGAGCGTTTATAAAATTCCGCTGCTCAGCAGTTCATTCATTTATTCTTAGAGTTTTTCTCTGAGGGTTATTGGACTCCGACCCGCCCCGCGGAGTCGTGCGGCTGGAGTGGAAATCGGAAATCCATAGCCGCAATCTTTGCATAAAGGAGAGGCCGCCTTTATTCTCATTACACTTTTTTACTGCCCCTTATGCAATACGTTGGTAGCACTCAAGTGATTTCCATCAGGATCTTTAAATCCAAAACCTCCATACCCATGCTCTGGATTGATATTCAATGGACCTGTTTCAATGTCCTTACTCTTCAGCCAATTGTGAAATCCTTTTAAGTCAGCAGTATAGAAATCAATGATACTGTGTTCTATCTCGTTATGGGAGTTCCTGAAAAACAAACGGTTCGTCTGCTCGGTTTCAACCAGAAATATGGTTGGCACCCCTTTTTTGCCGAACGTCAGCATCGCGTTTCTTTCGCCTTTGAATTCAACTTCTGCCCCTGCAACCTCTACATAGAATGGAATGGCCGTTTCAAGGCTGCTCACAGGAATTTCGAGTGTGGCTATATGTGAAATAAATCCAGACATCTTAATGCCCCCTTATTAGGTAATATTTAAAAAATTCGATGAAGCAGGCAAATTTCCTTCCGCTGTCTCAACGTTTTTTCAAAGACACCGATTTCCGGGCAGGTGCATAGGTTACTAAAGGAAGATTTATTTAAGGATGTACTATCCAATGGAGTTGACGCCAGTGAAATTAGAGGTCAATGCCATCGTCGGCCGGAAGTCTCATCAATGCGATATACTATTTCGCATCATTGACATCATGGAGTCAGGCGGCCGTAAAACGGCGATGTTATATGGGGAAGATTACAGACTCGTTGCAGATGCGCCGCTTGAAGACCTGGAACTTATCGATCCCCGCGAATATAAGCGGAGGACCATGGAGTTTCGATCAATGGAAGAACAATCGCTGGAGTTGTTCCAGCAGGATATCGACCTGCAGCAACAGAAGCAGGAGTACTTTTCGACGAATGCTTACCGTGAAGAGTACAATTACTTCCAAATTCCCGGAAGAGTGCTGCACCTTGATGGAGATCAATCTTATCTCCAAAAGTGCCTGGATCTTTATGAAAAAATAGGTGTTCCCGTCACAGGCGTCCATTGTAATGAAAAGGAAATGCCTGATAGAATCGGGGCTCTTATTGATCGATACCGGCCGGACATCCTAGTAATCACCGGTCATGACGCCTATACGAAAGCCAAGGGGAAAAAGTCGGATATAAACGCTTACCGCCACTCCCGTTACTTCGTTGATACAGTGAAGGAAGCAAGGAGACGGGTACCGCATCTTGATCAGCTGGTCATTTTCGCAGGTGCCTGCCAGTCCCACTTTGAGTCTTTGATCCATGCGGGAGCCAACTTTGCGAGCTCTCCGCTGCGAGTCAATATACATGCCTTAGATCCGGTGTATATAGTGGCCAAAATCAGTTTTACTGCTTTTACAGAACCCGTCAATGTGTGGGACATTTTAAGAAATACCCTTACAGGTGATAAGGGGCTTGGCGGAATAGAAACAAGGGGCGTGCTGAGAACAGGAATGCCCTATAAGCCAGTGGATGATGAGTAAAGAGAAAGCCGTATGAAGAATATTCTTTTACGGCTTCTTCCTATTCAAAAGCGGAAGCGCCTTGGTCATCCCCGACAGGCAAATGTTCTCAAGAGAAAAAAAGGCGGTCTTTCCTTTTATTCACTTGAGGTTATTTGACCCCGAGGGGCTAGGCACAGGAACTAGACGACCGCTGGTCCCGCGGGAGGTCGCACGGCTGCAGCATCATTCCTGCCCTCCTTGTAAGCAAGTTGCTGGAAGGGAAAATCCGATCGCCAGGAACTACTAACAGTCTTACTATGCGGGCAGGTCTTCATGTGTAGAATCACTGAAAATAGGGTAAACAGCTATGTGAATTGCAAAAGGTATAGCGGTGCTCCAAAAAAGCCTTTAAAAACTTTTCGACAAGATCTTTTGGTATCCAGGAGAAAAGGGTGCTGGAAAATCCCTTACATATTATGAAATATTCCAGGGAATGCTAAACTTGTTGAAAAAAATTGCATTTTGTTGATTGAAAAGCATTGACAGGGATTAAAAGTTATTGATAAAATAATAAATTTATTTGACTTTCGCTACATAAAGTGTTACACTAATTATAGTGAGGTGGAAGCGTAATGCCAAAAACATTAGCCGACATAAAAAAATCCCTTGATTCTAATTTAGGAAAACGCTTGATGCTTAAAGCCAATGGCGGACGTCGTAAAACAATCGAACGGTCAGGAGTCCTAGCGGAAACTTACCCTTCAGTCTTCGTCGTTCAATTAGATCAAGATGAAAATGCGTTTGAAAGAGTTTCTTACAGCTATGCAGATGTACTCACAGATACAGTTGAGTTAACTTTCTATGATGAAGCAGCAGGAGCAATGATCCTCGAGCAGTAAACACTTTGTTTGCTGCTTTTTTATTTGTGTTAAAAACAAAAGGAAAAGTGTCCCGGCTCTTTTCGCTGCTGCAAAACAATATAAGGTGGAAAAAGGCTCCCGTTTTCCCCGGAAAAACTCACTTTCAAAAGATGTTTTTCACAAAGTTTTTAAATCGGTTAATCCTAATAAATGGGGATACTTAAGCCATTCTGCTTTTATTGGAATAACAGGGTTTAGTCTCCTTGTAACATTTCCAAGCTTTCTGTTCATGCTAAAGATACGGTCCTTAAATAAGGAGGAATCATAAATGAGCAGAAGACGAGGCATGATGTCCGAACAATTGAAGGAAGAGATTGCAAAGGAACTGGGCTTTTATGATACCGTCCAGCAGGAAGGTTGGGGAGGCATTAAATCGAAAGATGCCGGCAATATGGTGAAAAGAGCAATCGAAATTGCCCAAAGAGGGATGATCAATAAGAATTCTTGATTCCAGAGAGACCCCCTGCTGACTTGCTGCATTGAGAAGGATCGGTTCAAACAGAAGGGAAGTCTTCTGGCCGATCCTTTTTTTGCGTAAAATCCTTACATAACCTCTGGTTTTTGCTGAAAAATAATCAATCTAATTGAATTTTCTTTCCTATAAAAGGCTAGCATGAAAGTAACTATACAAAAAAGTAGGGGTTTTGCAGCATGCCAAAGAAGGAATATGCTAAAATAGTTTCCATAGATATTTCCATAGAAAGCATAAAAATGAACGAACGAATCGAACATTCTCATAGAATTTAACAATGAAAGTGAATGTTCATTGAATTGGTTTGTATAAAAGTAGGTGAATTTTTTGAGAACGTTAGTAAAGGCCCCGGCCAAGATCAACCTTACTCTGGATGTCCTGCATAAACGTCCGGATGGCTTCCATGAAGTCGAGATGGTCATGACCACGATTGATTTGGCAGACCGAATCGAATTGAATGAATTAATGGATGACAGAATCAGTATTTTGTCCCATAACAGGTTTGTACCCGATGACCAGCGAAACCTGGCTTATCAAGCCGCTCATTTATTAAAGAAAAGACTGGGAATTAAAAAAGGGGTTTCCATCTCCATTGATAAAGTGATTCCTGTAGCTGCGGGGCTTGCAGGCGGGAGCAGTGATGCAGCGGCTACCCTGAGGGGATTGAATGAACTCTGGAAGCTTGGGCTGACATTGGATGAACTTGCTGAGCTTGGCTCGGAAATCGGTTCAGATGTTTCTTTTTGCGTATATGGCGGAACAGCGCTGGCAAAAGGAAGAGGAGAACGGATCCAGCATATAAAAGCACCGCCGAACTGCTGGGTGATTTTAGCGAAGCCTTCAATAGGTGTCTCCACAGGTGATGTATATAAAAATCTTAACCTGGGAGGAATCCGTCACCCTGATACTAAGGCCATGTTGTCGGCCCTTGAGGGTGGAGACTATGATTCCATGTGTAAAAACTTAGGGAATGTACTGGAATCAGTGACTTTGAAAATGCACCCTGAAGTCCAGCAGATCAAAGAACAAATGGAAAGGTTCGGAGCGGATGCAGTCTTGATGAGCGGAAGCGGACCCACCGTATTCGGACTTGTCCAATACGAATCAAAGCTGCCTAGAATATATAACGGGCTTCGCGGCTTCTGTGACCAGGTATTTGCCATCAGGATGCAAGGTGACCGAAACCCTCTTGCTTAAATCCGTATATTAATGATATATTTAGTCTATAATATTCGGGTTTAAAGGAGGTTGATGTTGCGTTGAAATTTAAAAGAAGTGAACGGTTAATTGACATGACGCACTATATGCTTGAACGCCCGCATCAATTAGTGCCGCTCACGTTTTTCTCTGAGCGTTACAGTTCTGCCAAATCATCCATCAGTGAAGATCTCGGAATCATCAAGGAAACATTCGAGACACGGGGGATCGGTAAGGTCCAGACTGTTCCCGGTGCTGCAGGCGGCGTAAAGTATATACCAAAAGTAAGTTCGCCTGATGCTAAACAAGTAATCGGTGAATTGTGTGAACACTTAGCTAATCCCGAGCGGCTTCTGCCGGGCGGTTATTTATATATGACTGACCTGCTGGGAAACCCCCGGGCGATGGACAAAGTCGGAAAACTCTTTGCTTCTGCATTTAGCGGCAGTGATATTGATGTCATTATGACCGTAGCTACAAAAGGCATACCGATTGCCCATGCGATAGCCAGCCATATGAATGTCCCTGTCGTAATTGTAAGAAGAGACAGCAAAGTGACAGAAGGCTCGACAGTAAGCATTAACTATGTCTCAGGGTCCAACAAGAGAATCCAGACAATGGTCCTTTCTAAAAGAAGCTTGAAGGAAGGCTCGAAGGTCCTGATTGTGGATGACTTTATGAAGGCTGGAGGCACAGTGAACGGCATGAAAAATCTCCTAGAAGAATTTTCTGCTGAATTATCCGGCATCGCTGTTTTGGTAGAAGCAGAAAATGCGGACGAGCGTCTAGTAGATGAGTATATTTCACTAGTGAAATTGTCTGACGTGGATGTTAAAGAAAAGCAGATCAATGTTTTTGAAGGAAATTACTTTAACTCAAATATTTCATTTCTTGAAATGGGAGGAAACTAATATGAGAAGCATCTCCACTTCAAAGGCCCCTGCTGCAATAGGACCTTATTCTCAAGGAATCATTGTCAATAACTTGTTCTACAGTTCAGGGCAGATCCCTTTGACAGCTGAAGGTTCAATGATTGAAGGTTCTGTAGAGGACCAGACTCATCAAGTTTTTAAAAACCTGACAGCTGTATTGGAAGAGGCAGGAGCCTCTTTTGATACTGTAGTGAAGGCGACTGTATTTATAAAAGACATGAATGACTTCGGGGCGGTCAATGAAGTATACGGACAGTATTTCGATACCCATAAACCGGCAAGGTCCTGTGTGGAAGTAGCACGCCTTCCGAAAGATGCTCTGGTTGAAATTGAAGTAATTGCTCTTGTTAAATAAATCAATTCTTCCTAAAAAGCAGGTGATGCGTAATGGCATTGTCTGTTTTTTTATATTTTCTTTAAAAAAGTCAAATTTTTAATTCAGGTAATATTCCCTGTATATCAAGGGTTGAAACAACTTTTTAATGAAAAATTCTAAAAAAACGGAAATTTTTCAAAAAATTTTACAAATTAAGAAGGAATTGAGAAAATTTCGTTGAATATTTTAAGTAGATTTCATCTAGGGAAAAAGGTGGTGAACACAGTGGAAGTAACAGATGTGAGATTGCGCCGTGTGAATACCGATGGTCGAATGAGAGCCATTGCTTCCATAACACTGGACAATGAGTTTGTCGTACACGATATTCGTGTGATCGACGGTAATAATGGATTGTTTGTTGCAATGCCGAGCAAAAGGACTCCGGATGGAGAATTCCGTGATATCGCTCATCCTATCAATTCAGGTACCCGCGGAAAGATACAGGAAGCCGTTCTTACCGAATATCATCGTTTAGGTGAATTGGAAGAAGTGGAACTGGAAGAAGCAGGAAGTGCTTCTTAATAGAATATTACAGCAGGAGCCTACTTCAATAGTAAGGCTCTTTTTTTTCTCTCTTTATACTCCTTTCCCCGATAAAGATGGCATCCATGTTCCATTTTGGAATAATTCCTCATCGTCCACACCTCCTTTCGTTGTCAAATATGTGTATTTTAAAGAGATTCCTTGAATTATATAGGTTTTTAGGATATATTCGTAATGGAAAAAAGGATAATGGAGGGCCCTATATATATGACTAATAGATATGCAGTGATTCTAGCAGCAGGACAGGGAACCAGAATGAAATCCAAGCTATATAAAGTATTGCATCCGGTTTGTGATAAGCCGATGGTAGAACATGTCGTTGATCAAATCACGACACTTGATATAAATAAGACTGTTACAATCGTCGGCCACGGAGCTGAACTTGTCCAGACTCACCTTGAAGGAAAAAGTGAATTCGCATTGCAGGAAGAACAGCTCGGAACTGCCCACGCTGTCATGCAGGCGGAAGAGGTACTGAGCGGTCTTGAGGGTACTACCCTGGTAGTTTGCGGAGACACACCGCTTATTAAAGGTGAAACTATGGAAGCGCTTTTAAAGCATCACAGCGAATTGCAGGCTAAAGCCACCATTCTGACAGGGAAACCTGCAGATGCCACAGGCTATGGAAGGATCATCCGCAATGAGGAAGGCCTTGTGGAAAAGATTGTGGAACATAAGGACGCTTCAGAAGAAGAACGCCTTGTGAAGGAAATCAACACAGGAACTTACTGCTTCGATAACAAAGCTCTCTTTGAGGCATTGAAAAAGGTTTCTAATGACAACAGCCAGGGTGAATACTACCTGCCGGACGTCATTGAAATCCTGAAAGCGGAAGGTGAAGTCGTGAGTGCGTATCAAACTGATGACTTTGAAGAGACACTTGGTGTCAATGATCGTGTAGCTCTATCTCAGGCAGAGCAAATCATGAAGAAACGCATCAACGAAAAGCATATGCGGAACGGTGTCACTTTCGTTGATACAAACACGACATATATTGGTGCGGACGTTCAAATCGGCCGCGATACAGTCCTTCAGCCGGGCACAGTCATCAAAGGCAGCACAGTGATTGGTGAAGATAATGTCATTGGGCCTCATACGGAAATTAAAGACTGCACAATTGGAAACAATACAGTCATTAAGCAATCTGTAGCACATGACAGCGAAATTGGATCTCATGTGAATATCGGACCATACGCTCATATCCGCCCGCAGTCACAAGTAATGGATGAAGTGAAAATCGGTAACTTTGTCGAATTGAAAAAAGTGACCTTCGGAAAAGGCAGTAAAGCTTCCCATCTGAGCTATATAGGTGATGCTGAAGTGGGAGAGGACGTCAATATCGGCTGTGGATCCATCACGGTCAACTACGATGGAAAGAATAAACATCTGACAAAGATTGAAGACGGCGTTTTTGTCGGATGCAACTCAAACCTCGTTGCTCCTGTAAATATCGGAAAGGGCGCCTACGTCGCAGCCGGCTCTACGATTACACAAGATGTGCCGGGAGAATCTCTTTCAATTGCCAGAGCCCGTCAAGTGAATAAAGAGAACTACGTCAATAAATTAAATCTTAACAACAACTAATTTGGAGGTTGCCATGCCTAACAGTTACTCTAATTCTAAATTGAAGATCTTTTCTTTGAATTCAAATCCTGCGCTTGCTGAGGAAATCGCGAAAGAAGTGGGGATTCCGCTTGGTCAATGTACAGTAAAACAATTCAGTGACGGAGAAATCCAAATCAACATCGAAGAAAGTATCCGCGGCTGTGATGTTTTCGTCATCCAGTCGACCAGCGCCCCTGTTAACGAAAACCTGATGGAACTGCTCATCATGGTAGATGCCCTTAAGAGAGCCTCTGCCAAAACAATCAACATCGTCATGCCTTACTATGGGTACGCAAGACAGGACCGAAAAGCGCGTGCACGTGAGCCAATCACCGCAAAGCTTGTTGCAAACCTTTTAGAAACAGCTGGTGCTACGCGTGTCATCACTCTAGATCTTCATGCGCCGCAGATTCAAGGTTTCTTCGATATCCTGATCGACCATCTTATGGGTGTGCCGATCCTGGGCGATTACTTCCTGGAAAAAGGCTTCAAATCAGAGGATATTGTCATTGTGTCACCAGACCATGGCGGGGTGACGAGAGCCCGGAAGCTTGCTGAAAGGTTAAAAGCACCAATCGCCATCATCGATAAGCGCCGCCCGAAACCGAATGTTTCAGAGGTAATGAACATCGTCGGTAACATAGACGGCAAAATTGCGATTCTGATCGATGATATCATCGATACGGCTGGTACCATTACGCTAGGAGCAAATGCCCTTGTTGAGAACGGAGCAAAAGAAGTGTACGCATGCTGTACACACCCTGTTCTTTCAGGCCCTGCCATCGAAAGGATTCAAAACTCAAAAATCAAAGAATTAATTGTAACGAACTCCATTGACTTAGCTGAAGAAAAAATGATAGGCAAAATCAAACAGCTTTCTGTTGCTCCTCTAATCGGTGAAGCCATCATCCGTGTTTATGAGCAGCAATCAGTGAGTACTTTGTTTGATTGATCAATACCCGGCAAAATAGATATGGTAAATGTCCATATCAAATAGAATAGAATTAAGAAGCAGTGTGGATATTTACTACTAGTCCGCACTGCTTTTTCTTTTGCTCTGTGATTCTGAGAGCTTTCTTGAGAAACACCAGGGGGGTGGTTTTCCAGGGCGGGGTGTCCTTTAGAAAGAGCCCGAGTTACCCCACAGGGCACTGAAAATATACCGAATTTAATATCAAATTCTCTTTAGAAGAAAGAGTAAACTATCCTTCCTAAATCGGAAGAAGGTTGACCTTTTTATTTGAATCGATTGGACCCGTTAAATGGGTTGCTCTTTTTCTCCCATTAGCTTTAGAATCTTTTAGTGATTTTTGGAACATTCGCCAGCCGGGCCTGGATAGATACCGATTCAAGGATCTGGAATAGTGCCCAGCGGTACTGACCAGCCAGTTTCAGCACTTTGGCTGGCTAGTAATATAGTGGGAAAAATTCCCCTTATTTACTAAAAAACATGCAAAAAAAGCTGAAATAGCGGGAGAAATTCCCCTTATTTGACTTCAAACACTTGAAAATAGTGCAATTTCCTCAAATAAAGGGAAAAACTCCCTCTATTTACTCCATTATGAGCTTAGAAATTGCAATTAACGGGAAAAACTCCCCTTATTTTTACCGCTGAATACTAAATTAAGAAAATGAGAAGCCGCTTTCGCTATAAAGCCCGCTCCGCCGTGCGCCAGCCCAGTGGAGCCGTTCATCTTAAACGGAAACCACCAATATCCGCGAGAAAAAGGCAGAATCGTTCTTAGAAATGAATGATTCTGCCTTTTAGATTTTTATTGGACTTTTTCAGTGCCCACTTACCCCAAGTGCCTATTTTTCAGGGTTAGGTGTCCTTCAGAAAGAGTCCGAGTGACCCCAGCAGCCCAATTTTCAGGGTTAGGTATCCTTCAAAAAGAGTCCGAGTGACCCCGGCAGCCCGCTTTAACAGATCCACCTCGGCTAGTAAATACCATCAGCTGCCTGTGTAACAATCGCACTTCATCACTTCTGAAATTCTTTTACCGTAGGGAGCAAAAGCCCAAGAAATAAAGGTAATTTAAGAAGAACCTGTTTAATATTCCCTGCTTTAGGGTATTTTCTATAGAGAGACTATTATAGAAAACTGAGGAAGGGGTTTTATTCATGGCTGTACAATTGAAAGCTAGTGGCCGCACAGGCGACAAAAGATCTGATCTAACCAAACTTCGACATCAAGGGAGTATTCCTGCAGTAGTGTACGGATATAAAGTAGACAATACACCAATTTCCATCGATTCCATTGCATTTATTAAAACAATGAGAGAGGCTGGCCGAAACGGAATCATCTCTCTGGATATTGATGGAAAGAAACAAAATGTTGTCCTGAGTGACTATCAGCAGGACCATATTAAGGATGCTGTCATTCATGCAGATTTCCTTGCAGTCAACATGTCCACTGAAATGGATGCGGACGTGCGTGTAGAGCTTGTTGGCGAGTCAGCAGGCGTTAAGGACGGCGGAGTCCTGCAGCAGCCGCTTCATGATGTTTCCGTAACAGCAAAGCCATCAGATATCCCTGACAGCGTTCAGGTTGATATTTCTGAGCTTCAAGTCGGAGACACCATAACAGTGGGAGATATCAAAGGGAACTTTTCTTTCACAATCAATACGGAAGATGATATGACGATTGCCTCTGTCCTTGCGCCTCGCCAGGAGGAGGAAATCAGTTCTGGTGAAGAACAGGAACCAGGCACTCCTGATAATGAGGAAGGCCGTGAGACAGAAGCAAGCGGCGAGAGTGAAAGTAAAGAAGAATAGAATAATTTTTCAGGCGCAGCCTTTTGCGGGTTGCGTCTTTTATCGTTTATAATTATGGTATTGATAGTGCAGGAAAATGAGGTGGAACTATGAAATTGATTGTTGGACTTGGAAATCCGGGATCGCAATATGACCGGACCAGGCATAATATAGGGTTTGAAATTATAGATGAACTGGCAAAGAAATTCGGCAGCCCCTTGAATCAATCGAAATTCAAAGGGGTCTATACTAGTGTCCATCATAAAGGGGAAAAGGTCATATTACTTAAACCTCTTACATATATGAACTTATCAGGAGAAAGCGTTGTTCCTTTGATGGATTACTTCGATATTGAAGAAGAGGACCTGCTGGTGATCTATGATGATCTCGATTTGCCCGTAGGAAAAATCAGGCTTCGCCAAAAAGGAAGTCCCGGGGGCCATAATGGAATGAAATCCATCATCGGTCATTTGGGAACCCAGCAATTTAACCGGATAAGAGTGGGCATTGATCGTCCTCCGAGCGGCATGAAAGTTCCTGATTATGTTTTAGGGAAATTCTCGCCTGAAGAGTGGGAAACCATGCAGGATGTCATTGCTTCCAGCACGGCTGCTTGTGAAGAGTGGCTCGAAAAGCCTTTCCTTGAAGTCATGAATAAGTTTAACTGAACCGGCTTCTGTATAACTCCTGCCTAACACGTTCATAATAAGGATAATAGTGTTATTGAAGGAGGAAGGATATGGCGATTCATTACCACTGCCGTCATTGCGGGTACAAAGTGGGGAGCTTGAATCAGGTTTCCGTGCACTCAGAGCAGGTCGGCCTGCATAAACTTTCTGATGAGGACCGCTTGGATATGGTATCATATGAACAAAATGGGGATATCCATATCAAGACGATTTGCGAGGACTGCCAGGAATCACTTAACCGCAATCCGGAGTACCATCAATCAGATTATCTGATCCATTAAGGGGCTTTGGTCTTGACCAAAGCATTTTTCTGTTGCGATGGACAGGTTTATAACCAAAAGGGGCGGTTTCCGTCGTTTCTTTTATAGGTTGATCGTTTTTTGATAGACTATCAGCTGAAACAGATTAATTTTCACAAAATCCCTGCGATGAAGCGGGATTATCTTGATTCTTAGGAAATCACATCAACTTCAGTTGATAACTTATAGGTATGTTAGCCGCGTCTAGCCCCTCGGGGTCAAATAATCCAAAGAGAATAAAAGGAAAAACCGCCTTTTTTTCTCTTTGGAACATTTGCCTGTCGGGGCTGATCAAGGCGCTTGCGCTTTTGTTCCGTCAAGCTGCAGCGCCTAGCCCCTCGGGGTCAAATAACCTCTAGAGAATAAAAGGAAAAACCGCCTTTTTTTCTCTAGAGAACATTTGCCTGTCGGAGCTAACCAAGGCGCTTGCGCTTTTGTTCCGTCTAGCTGCAGCGCCTAGCTCCTCGGGGTCAAATAACCTCTAGAGAATAAAAGGAAAAACCGCCTTTTTTTCTCTAGAGAACATTTGCCTGTCGGAGCTGACCAAGGCGCTTACGCTTCTGTTCATAAATAGAAAAGAAAATAGAGAGGAGGACTACTCCCTTGAAAAATATCTTACACTTCATTGGACAAAATGAAGAATTGCAGGCTCTTGCTGCCGGTGTGGAAGAGGGGCTGGAGGAGCAGCTTGTTGCGGGATTATCAGGTTCCTCAAGAAGCGTGTTCATGGCATCGATGTTTCGTAAGACAGGGAAGCCTGCGATTGTTCTTACCCACAATCTTCTGCAGGCACAAAAAATATATGACGATCTTCTTCAATTCCTTCCTGATGAAGAAGTGTTTCTATATCCGGCGAATGAGCTGATTGCGGCCGAACTCAGTGTAGCCAGTCCTGAACTGAAGTCACAGAGAATAGAAGTTCTGAATAAGCTGGCGCTGGGAAAAAGCGGAGTATTTGTGGTACCGGCAGCAGGTTTAAGGAAAATCCTGCCGCCCAAATCATTATGGAAATCCTTGCAGCTGTCCTTTACGCTCGGAGAAGACATCGATCTGGACAATCTTTTGGATCAACTATTATTAATGGGTTACCAGCGGAATGAAATGGTGGGTACACCGGGGGAATTCAGTTTGCGCGGAGGGATTCTTGATATTTTTCCTCACACATTGGAGACACCTGTACGGATCGAATTGTTCGATACAGAAATTGATTCCATTCGGTCTTTCTCATTGGAAGATCAAAGATCCATTGAAAAGCTGAAGGAAGTTCATATTGGCCCTGCTTCAGAAACGATTATGAAGAGTGAACATCTGGAGAATATTATCGGGCGCCTGGAAACAGGACTATCCAAGAGCTTGAAAAAGATCAAAACTGACCAGGTGAAAGAACGGCTCACCCAAAATACCGGATATGAATTGGAACAGCTGAGAAACGGCCAAAAACCTCAAGCGATTTATAAATATCTATCATATGCCTATGATGAAGCTGCTAGCTTGCTAGATTACCTTCCTGAAGGCGCGATGTTCTTCCTGGATGAATTGGGAAGAGTGCAGGAAATGGGAGAATCATTGGAAAAAGAAGAAGCAGACTGGTATACATCTCTTTTACAAAATGGGGAAATTGTCCATGATGTCCCTGTCTCTCATAACCTTTCAAAGCTGCTGGTCCAAACCAGTTTGCCGAAGGTCTATTTCTCATTGTTCCTGAGGCATGTTCCCAATACCAGTCCGCAGAACATATTTAATCTTTCAAGCAAGCCGATGCAGAGTTTTCATGGCCAGATGAATGTTTTAAAAGCGGAATTGGATCGATGGAAGAAGGGGAATTTCACTATCATCCTATTAGGACCTGATGAAGATCGGAAGAAGAAGCTTCAAAGGGTATTGAATGACTATGATATTGAAGTAGCGGTGACAGCGGATAATGAGAAGCTTTTGATCGGGCAGGCTCAAATCATGAGCGGACATCTTACAAACGGCTTCGAACTTCCGATGATGAAAATAGCCGTTCTAACTGAAGAAGAGCTTTTTAACAAGAAGACAAAAAAAGCTCCCCGGAAACAAAAGCTCTCCAATGCGGAGAGAATCAAGAGCTATTCCGAATTAAAAATCGGCGACCATGTTGTCCATGTTAATCACGGGATCGGTAAATACCTCGGTATAGAAACTCTGGAAATCAATGGAGTTCATAAAGATTATCTGCATATTAAGTACCAGGGTACTGACAAGCTGTACGTACCGGTAGAACAGTTCGATCTAGTTCAAAAATATGTGGCTTCTGAAAGCAAGGAGCCAAAGCTATATAAACTTGGCGGTTCTGAATGGAAGAAGGTCAAGAATAAGGTTCAATCTTCTGTACAGGATATCGCCGATGATCTCATTAAGCTTTATGCAGAAAGAGAAGCTTCCAAAGGGTATGCTTTCTCTCCTGATGGAGATATGCAAAGGGAATTTGAAACTTCCTTCCCTTATCAGGAGACAGAGGATCAGATTCGTTCAATTCAAGAAATCAAGAAGGATATGGAAAGAGAAAGGCCGATGGACCGCCTGCTTTGCGGAGATGTGGGTTACGGTAAAACTGAAGTGGCCATCAGGGCAGCATTTAAAGCGGTGGTGGATGGAAAGCAAGTCGCATTGTTAGTGCCGACAACCATCCTGGCACAGCAGCATTTCGAAACAATGAAAGAAAGGTTTCAGGATTTCGGACTCGAAGTCGGTCTGTTGAGCCGCTTCCGCACGAAGAAGCAGCAAACGGAAACAATTAAAGGAATCAAAGCGGGAACAGTTGACGTGGTAATAGGGACGCACAGAATCCTTTCAAAGGATATTGAATATCGTGACCTTGGCCTGCTGATCATTGATGAAGAACAAAGGTTTGGCGTCACTCATAAGGAAAAGATCAAGCAGTTGAAAACCAATGTCGATGTTCTTACTTTAACAGCGACACCTATACCTAGAACCCTTCATATGTCGATGCTTGGTGTCAGGGATTTATCTGTCATTGAAACCCCGCCGGAAAACCGGTTCCCGGTACAGACCTATGTGATGGAATATAACGGGGCCCTGATCAAAGAAGCAATCGAAAGGGAACTTGCGAGGGATGGACAGGTCTATTTCCTTTATAACCGCGTAGAAGATATTGAACGGAAGGCCGAAGAGATTTCCATGCTTGTGCCCGATGCAAGAGTCGCTTTCGCTCATGGAAAAATGAACGAAAATGAACTGGAATCGATCATCCTCAGCTTTCTTGATGGAGAGTATGATGTTCTCGTAACCACTACCATCATTGAAACGGGCGTAGATATCCCGAATGTTAATACACTTATTGTGTATGATGCAGACCGAATGGGACTCTCCCAATTGTATCAATTAAGAGGAAGGGTAGGCCGTTCGAACAGGGTCGCCTATTCTTACTTCACTTACCGAAAAGATAAAGTACTGACAGAGGTTGCGGAGAAAAGACTTCAGTCCATCAAAGAATTCACTGAGCTTGGCTCCGGTTTCAAAATTGCAATGCGCGACTTGACTATCCGGGGAGCAGGCAATATTTTAGGTGCCCAGCAGCACGGGTTCATTGATTCTGTCGGTTTTGATCTCTATTCACAAATGCTGAAAGAGGCCATTGAAGAAAGAAAGGAAGATCTTCCGAAAGAAAAGGTATATTCTTTCGAGGTGGACATAGAAGTGGATGCCTATATTCCGGATACTTATATCCAGGATGGACATCAGAAGATCGAAATGTATAAACGCTTCCGTTCTGTTTCAACCCTAAAAGAAACAGCTGAACTGCAGGATGAAATGCTTGACCGCTTTGGAGAGTATCCCGAAGAAACAGCGTATCTGTTCCAAATAGCTGAAATGAAGGTCTATGCACGCCAGGCAAAGCTGGAGAGCATCAAACAGAACAAAAAAGAAGTATCCATTTATATGTCTCCTGAAGGGACACAGGAAATTGATGGCAGCAAGGTCTTTGATATCTGCAACAAACATGGCCGCGCCGTCGGACTTGGAATGGAAGAGCAAAAACTAAAAATCACCATCAATACAAATAGAATGAAAACGTCACAATGGTTCAATATTGCATACGATATCGTCAAAAACATACACCTGGCAAGGAAGGATGCAGAAGTTCATTCTTCATAAGCAAAAAGCCCGCCCGTCATTCGATGAGAGCACTGAAAATATACCGAAACTAATATCAAATTTTCTTTAGCAAAGAAAGAGTCAACTATACTTCCTTAAATCGGAAGAAGGTTGACTTTTTTCTTTGAATCCATTGGATAGGTTGCTCTTTTTACCCCATTAGCTTTAGGTCTTTTAATGTTTTTGGGAACATTCGCCAGCCGGGCCTGGATAGATACCGATTCAAGGATCTGGAATAGTGACCAGCGGTAATGACCAGCCAATTTCAGCACTTTGGCTAGTAATATAGAGGGAAAAATTCCCCTTATTTACTAAAAAGCATATAAAAAGAGCTTAAATAACGGGAGGAATTCCCCTTATTTGACATCAAACACTAGAAAATAGGTGCAATTTCTTCGAATAAGGGGAAAAATTCCCTCTATTTACTCCAATATGAGCTTAGAAATTGCAATTAACGGGAAAAACTCCCCTTATTTTTACCGCTGAATACTTAATTAAGAAAATGAGAAGCCGCTTTTGCTATAAAGCCCACTCCACCGTGCGCCAGCCCAGTGGAGCCGCTCATCCTAAACGGAAACCAATAATACCTACGAGAAAAAGGCAGAATTATTCTTAGAAATGAACGATTCTGCCTTTTAGATTTTTATTGGACTTTTTCAGTGCCCACTCATTCGATTGGCGGGCTTTTGTACTTTTAAAAAAGGGACTGTACCTCTACGCGCGGGGCGCCGGATAACTATTGAAGAATAATTAAAAGTTAGGTGAAGGAATGAAACTTAAAGAGAAGAAGCAAGAGATTTAAAGGGCTTTGCATGAACTGTAACTTAAATGTAATAAGCTATTCTTGTTTAATTTAGGATTGTCAGGGTATTTAATTTAATGCAGCTGCCGTTTTGGTAAAATAAACCTTAACTAGAACAAAAACGTAATTACAGAAAAAATAGTGGTTAGTGTATAGAAGTTTCCTCTTGAAGGATACTAAAGTCAACTTTGGTAATGAATATCCAACAGTAATTACCGAAAAAAATCATCTGATGGAAAGTGAGGCAACTATAGATGAAAGCAACTGGTATTGTTCGTCGTATTGATGATTTAGGTCGTGTCGTTATTCCAAAGGAAATCCGCAGGACTCTAAGAATTCGCGAAGGTGATCCCTTGGAAATTTTCGTTGATAGAGACGGCGAGGTCATCTTGAAGAAATACTCACCAATCAGTGAGTTAAGTGATTTTGCAAAAGAATATGCGGAAGCATTGTATGACAGCCTTGGCAGTTCCGTCCTTATCTCGGACAGGGACGCGGTGATTACCATCGCAGGCGGCTCTAAAAAAGAGTATTTAAATAAAAATATCAGCGATCTTCTTGAAAAACAAATGGGAGAACGCAATTCGTTACTTCACACCCAACAAGGGAAAATCGAGTTTGTGGAAGGTGTTGAGGAGGAAGTTTCTTCTTACACAATCGCACCCATCATCGCTAACGGTGATCCGATCGGTTCAGTGACGATCTTCTCGAAGGATAAAACAATTGGTGAAGTTGAGCAAAAGGCAGTAGAAACGGCAGCTGGCTTTTTAGCAAGACAAATGGAATCATAGTATCAGGAGCGGTGAATACCGCTTCTTTTTTTTGTTTAGAAGAGTATAAAATTCATCTTTATACATAACTTTAGCTATGAAATCTACGTCCAGCTTCAGCGCCTAGCCCCTCGGGGTCAAATAACCCTCAGAGAATAAAAGGGAAGAGCGCCTTTTATTCTCTGAGGAACATTTGCCTGTCGGGGCTGATCGAGGCGCTTCCGCTTTTGAGAGTGCCCGCAATGAAAGATAAAGGGTGTTTTGTGTTATAATACAGTACAATAATTCGCAATTAGGAAGGCAGGAAACAGCTGTTGCCTTATAAAAATACATCTGCAAAATTGATGAAGGGAACCCTTGTCCTGACGGCGGCAGCATTGATTACGAAAATTCTCAGCGCCGTCTACCGGGTTCCATTCCAGAATATCGTCGGCGACATTGGTTTTTATATTTATCAGCAGGTCTATCCTTTTTATGGGATTGCCCTTGCTCTATCTACATATGGATTTCCGGTTATCATATCAAAAATGATTGCGGAGCGGCAGGAAGAACAGAACGAACAAGAGGTTCAGGCTGTTCTGCGTTCTTCCTTTCTTTTTTTGGCTGTGACCGGTATGATCTGGTTTCTGCTGATTTACTTCGGCGCAGGATCCATTGCATCCCTGATGGGTGATCCTCAGCTGAAGGAGCTAATTCAATTAATCAGTGTCACCTTTTTGCTTCTTCCGTTCATATCCGGCCTCAGGGGCTTTTACCAGGGTAAAGGCGATATGATTCCCACTGCCTATTCCCAGGTGGGAGAACAGTTCATCAGGGTTGCCACGATCCTTGTGTTCTCAGCTGTCCTGGTCGCGAACGGTTATTCCCTGTATATGGCCGGTGCCGGGGCGCTGTTTGGTTCCATAACGGGAGGGTTGGTCTGCATCTTCATCCTGATTACATTTGTCTGGAGGGACCGAAGCCATCTTCCCCTCTCTTTCGTCAGCTTGCGGGGAATCAATCACAAAGAGATTTGGACCAGGCTTTTAAAGCATGGGACTGCAATATGTATCAGCGGTATGCTGCTTGTCCTGCTTCAGTTGATAGATGCCTTGAATGTATACTCTCTTTTAGTACAATCAGGTATATCTCAGGAAGAGTCTAAACAGTTGAAAGGAATTTATGACAGAGGACAGCCCTTCATCCAGCTGGGCACGGTCGTCAGTACCTCCCTTTCTTTAACACTGGTTCCTCTCATCACATCGGCGTTCCGTAAAGGGGAGAGTGCCGAAATGAATAACAAAATCAGGCTGGCCTTAAAAATAGGCAGCCTTGCAGGTTTTGCTGCTTCTCTTGGTTTAATCAATATTATCGAACCCACCAATACTATGCTGTTTCAAAACAGCCTTGGTTCAGATGTGATTGCGGTCTTTTGCTTGTCAATTCTTTTCAGTTCCATTATCTTAACGATTTCAGGCATTCTGCAGGGGCTCGAACTGATTTATTTTCCTGCCATCACCATTCTGGGCGGATTAGTGATTAAATACTTTTTAAATATTTTGCTTGTCACTCAGTACGGTACAATGGGGTCCTCGATCTCGACAGTCATCGCTTTAGGGATGATAACCGCGATTTTAATTTTTCGTTTAAAAAAACAATTCCACGCATCGTTCTTGAAACCGCACTTTTATTTTGTGACAGGTTTCGCAGGAATGGTTATGACCGTGGTGCTGCAAGTATATTCATATCTATATTCGGCACTCATAGAGAATCCATCCCGTATAATGGCTGCGGCAGAATCCCTTTCCAGTGCGGCCATTGGCGCTGCCGTATTTATCCTGATAATTTTAAAAGGAAGCATCTTTTCTCCGGAAGAACTCGGGCAGCTGCCCGGAGGAGATAAATTAAGCTCCATCTCTGAACGTTTTAAATAGGCATGCAGTTTAGGGCAGTAACACAGGCGGCGATTGCGCTTCAGTAGATCTGGTGTGAAAGTCTATTATTCTTATTGCGGTTTCAATCTAAAAAAATAAATAAAATAATAGGAGGTACAGCATGAATAAAATTATGGTAGCCGGCCTGGGAGCAGGGGAACTCGATCAGCTGCCCCTTGGTGTTTACAAGCAGCTCAAAGGGGAACGGACAACTTTTCTCCGCACGGAACATCACCCGGTGGTATCCGAGCTGAAAGAAGAAGGTTTTGTTTATCAATCCTTTGATTACATATATGAAAAGCATGACAGCTTTGAAAAGGTTTATATTGAAATAGTCGATGTGCTGAAAGCAGAAGCGCAAAAAGGCGAGATTCTATATGGAGTGCCCGGGCACCCCCTGGTGGCAGAAAAGACTGTCCAGCTGCTGATCGAAGCGTCGGAACGGGAAGGATTTGAACTTGAAATCATCGGCGGACAAAGCTTCCTTGATCCCTTGTTTGCAGCTGTAAAAGCAGATCCGATAGAAGGATTTCAGCTCCTGGATGGAACCGATTTACATCTTGAGGATATCAAGATGGATCAGCATTTAATTATTGGACAGGTTTATGATGCCTTCACAGCTTCTGATGTAAAACTGACCTTAATGGAGTTATATCCTTATGATTACAGTGTGACCATCGTGACAGCGGCAGGAACGAAAGGAGAGCTTGTGAAAACAATCCCTCTTGTGGAACTGGATCGTGAAGTGCAATTGAACAACTTGACGAGTTTATACGTGCCGCCTGCAGCGGAAATGGATACAAGATATAAGCAGTTTTCAACGTTCAGGCAGATTATTGCGAGATTGCGCGGACCAGGGGGTTGTCCTTGGGATATTGAACAGACCCACCACTCGCTGAAGAAATATTTAATAGAAGAAACGTATGAACTGCTGGAGGCAATAGAGGAAGAAGATATCGATCACATGGTTGAAGAGCTGGGAGATGTTCTTCTTCAGATCATGCTTCATGCCCAAATCGGTGAAGATGAAGGGATGTTTACCATTAATGAGGTAATCGGAACAGTCTCGGAAAAAATGGTCCGCCGCCATCCTCATGTATTTGGTGATATATCAGTGGAGAATACAGATGATGTAAAAGCCAATTGGGAGACCATCAAAAAAGCTGAAAAAGGCGGGACGGAGACGGAAAAACCACTTTTAAGTGATATTGCCAAAGGTTATCCATCTTTGATGAAAGCCTATGAGTACCAGAAAAAAGCAGCCAAAGCCGGCTTTGATTGGGAACTATCGGACGGGGCATGGGAGAAAGTCTATGAAGAAATAGAGGAATTCCGTGACGAGGCAGCGAAAGGAGATAAACACGCCCAAATCAGCGAATTCGGCGACCTTTTGTTTTCGCTTATCAATATAGCCCGCTTCTATAAAATTCATCCCGAAGAGGCTCTGGCTAAAGCCAATATGAAATTTTTCAACCGTTTTGCCTATGTAGAACAGAAGGTGAAGGAAAGCGGGAAGGGCTTCGCTGATTTTTCATTGGACGAACTCGATGGGTTCTGGAATGAAGCGAAAGAGAGAGGAATCAGTTAAATAATTATTATCATTTGTGGAATCGCCCTGGAAACTCCGACTGGCAGATGTTCTGAAGAGCAAAAAGCTCATTTTATAGTGGCTGCAGCTCTTCATTAAGAGTTGGCTTTAGCGGAGAAAATATTAAGCCAGCAAGACAAATTAAAGGAGAGATAATAGATGGTAACAATGCGTTTAGATAAGTATTTAAAAGTATCCCGTTTAATCAAAAGAAGAACATTAGCTAAGGAAGTGGCGGACAAAGGCAGGATCACCATAAACGGACTGCAAGCGAAAGCAAGTTCCAATGTCAAAGTAGGGGATGAGTTGAAAGTCCGCTTCGGTCAGAAAGTAGTTACAGCTACAGTGGACCGCCTGCAAGAGTCGACCCGCAAAGAAGACGCGGGCACGATGTATACTATTATCAGCGAAGAACGATTATCTGAAGGACCCGAAGAGTAAGTTGACAGCTTGTTCTATTTTCCTCCCACCCGCATACATATAGTTACAAAGCCTGTACTTTGTGAATGTGGGGGATGAAAATGAATCAGTATCAGGAAAGCGGGAATAACAAAGGAACGATGCAGGAGCATGATGTCATGATGAGAGGCAGACGCCTTTTGGACATCACAGGAGTCAAGCAGGTGGAAAGCTTCGATAATGAGGAATTTCTGCTTGAGACGGTTATGGGATTTCTCTCGATCAGGGGACAGAATCTGCAAATGAAGAATCTGGATGTCGATAAAGGGATTGTATCAATCAAAGGCAAGGTGTTTGATATCGTTTATTTAGACGAACAAAGCGGAGAAAAAGCTAAAGGGCTCTTTAGCAAGCTGTTCCGATGACACTCTCAGTACAATTCTACACCATGCTGGCCATGGTCGGCATGGGTAGTATTTTCGGAGCTGCCCTTGATACGTATAATCGTTTTTTAAACAGAAACGAAAGAAAACGCTGGCTTGTTTTCCTGAACGATGTATTGTTTTGGATTGTGCAGGCCCTTTTTATTTTCTACATCCTGTTTTCAGTGAATTTTGGCGAAGTGAGATTTTATATATTCATTGCGCTGCTATGTGGATTTGCTGGCTATCAGGCTCTTCTGAAGACCATGTACAAGACCATGCTGGAAAGGATCATCCAAGCCTTTATTTCTCTTTATAGATTCATAGTGAAAATGGTAACGAATCTGGTTTACTCGCCTGTCAAGTGGCTGGTGGTCCTGTTATTTTCAATCATCTTAGGGATTGCCAAGGGGACATGGGCTGTATTCGGTTTCTTGAGCAAAGCAATTATTTCCATCTTGAAAATTGTGTTTGCTCCTCTCCTCTGGGTGGTAAAAATTATTTCAAGCCTTTTCCCGAAAAATATTAAAAAATTAGTCGAGAAGTTATATAATAAATTAGCAGGATATTTATTTCCATTTGGTAAAGTTATAAGTACAAAGCTGAAAAAATGGCTTAAGAGATAAAGGAGGTGCAAGAGATGAGCCGGGAACGAAATATCCGTTCAATGGAAAATGCTTATGTACGACAGCAGGAACATAAAAAGAAAGTCAGTCACCATAGAAAAAAGAGGCTTTTTCGCCGCTTGGCCCTGTTATTTATCCTCGCCCTGACGATAAGCGGTTTTCTCGTTTCGACCCTCATCTCACGCGCTTCCGTCCTAGAAGAGAAGGAAACACAAAAGGCACAGCTGGAAGCCAGGCTGGAAAAGCTTGAAAGGCAGCAGGCAATCCTCGAAGAAGAAATCATCAAGCTGAACGATGACGAGTACATTGCCAAATTGGCCAGAAGAGATTACTTTCTCTCAGACGAAGGCGAAATTATTTTTAATATTCCGGAGCCGGAAGCGAAAAAAGAAGAAGAAGAGTCGTCGCATTGACACTCTTTTTTTTAATTGGCTATAATATATAGTAAGCTTTATTTTTTAATTATTCTAAGGAGGAGCATTCTTTTTATGTCAATTGAAGTAGGCAGCAAGGTTCAGGGTAAGGTAACAGGGATTACAAATTTCGGAGCGTTTGTAGAATTGCCGGAAGGTGCAACAGGTCTTGTCCACATCAGCGAAGTTGCCGACAATTATGTAAAGGATATTAATGAGCATCTTAAAGTCGGTGAAGAAGTGACAGTGAAAGTCATGAATGTTGAAAAAGACGGTAAGATCGGTTTATCCATCCGGAAGGCAAAAGACCAGCCGGAACGCCCCCAGCGCCCGCAGCGTCCTCAGCGTCCACGCAGCAACAAACCGAATGACATTCGCCCGAAAGAAAATTTCGAGCAGAAGATGGCGCGCTTCTTAAAGGATAGCGAAGATCGTTTAACTTCATTAAAGCGCCATACAGAATCAAAACGCGGCGGCAGAGGAGCAAAAAGAGGATAACTTGCTGTCTATTTATATATAGCAGGTTTATAGAGGGTTCTGAGTGAGAACCACTAGTAAGAAGGCTGTTTTCGCATGCATTGTTGCTTTCGGAAGAATCCCATGAGCCGGATTTTTCCCCGGATACCTAGGATTCTCTTTCTATTTGGAAATAGCAGCTCTTTTCTTTTCATGTAGACTAGGTTTTTTCGGAAATTAGTATCATATAGCAGCAAATTTACGAAAAGAGCCATTAAAAAACAACTGACTGCCTTTCATCCCTGGAAAGCGGTCGGTTGTTTTTTTGTTTGATTAGATTGCAGTGTGACTTGGGGAATTTACGGGCAGCATCGATTTGGCAGAAACTGAATCAGTGCAGTCAGTTTGAGCAGCGGACAAACAAAAAAACACGACAGAATTCTGTCGTGTTTTTCACTATGACCCATACGGGATTCGAACCCGTGTTACCGCCGTGAAAGGGCGGTGTCTTAACCGCTTGACCAATGGGCCGGTATAATATGGTAGCGGCGGAGGGGATCGAACCCCCGACCTCACGGGTATGAACCGTACGCTCTAGCCAGCTGAGCTACACCGCCATATTAATAAAATGTTTTGAGACACAAGTAATATAATACATAGAACTAAAAATATTGTCAACAGATTTTTCGAGAAAAATGTCAGTTTATAAATCTTGTATTATAGGATACACTCCTTGATGCTTCAGGAAAGCCTGAGAATCATGTATCTTTCCATCTTCTGACCTTTCGCAGAAAGAAGTCGAACGTTTCTTGAATTTAAAGTCCTCATTTTGACAAACTTCTAAGCTTGTCCGCTATATACTAACTACAATGAATAAGACCAGGGGAGAGGATATGTATGGAGAAAGCTGAGCATAGTGTCATGGAGCCGGTGAGGAATGTGGACATCCAGCAAACTAGATCGGAGTTCGCGATGGGGATGAAAGTCTTTTTGCAGAAGGTGGAGTGGTTCTTCATTCAAAAAGGTTTTGTTCTCTTCGGTTTGGGATTTCTTTTGGGACGGGCCCTGATACTCTCACATTTGACACCTTTTGCCATGCCTTTTTTCGCGGCCGTTTATATGGTGCGAAGAGACCGTGCTCCTGTCGCGCTGATGGGCCTGCTGGCCGGGTCGATGACATTATCCATATCTAATATTACGTATACGTTTGCCAGTTCACTATTATTCCTGATTCTTTTCAGGATAACGAGGAAATTTCAAAAGAGTGAGCTGAAGGCGATACCGTATTTTGTGTTCTTCACGACCATTACAGCCAGCCTGGCCTTTGATTATATAGTCAATAGGGGGGCCGTTACCATTTATGACGGTGCGATGGCGGGGGTGGAAGCGACACTTTCCTTTATTTTAACTCTGATTTTCATCCAAAGTGTCCCGCTGTTCTCAATCAGCAAACGTAAGAAGTCCCTCAAAACAGAAGAAGTGGTAAGTCTGATCATACTCCTGGCTTCTGTCATGACCGGGACCATCGGTTGGTCTGTATATGATCTTTCTATAGAACATATTCTATCGCGATATCTTGTTTTGCTGTTTTCCTTTGTTGCGGGAGCTACTGTTGGCTCCACCGTCGGAGTGGTGACCGGCTTGATTTTCAGCCTTGCGAATGTGGCCAGCTTTTATCAGATGAGCCTCCTGGCATTCTCGGGTCTTCTTGGAGGTTTGTTAAAAGAAGGGAAGAAAGCAGGAGCAGCCATTGGTCTGCTTATCGCGACGCTGCTTGTCGGCATGTACGGGGATGGTGATACATCACTGGCCAAAACCCTGTATGAGTCGGGTGCAGCCATCTTTCTATTGTTTCTGACCCCGCCTGCCCTCACTGGAAAACTGGCAAAACACATACCGGGAACAACTGAATACAACCAGGAACAGCAGCAGTATATCAGGAAAGTCCGTGATGTGACAGCAAGCAGGGTTGAACAGTTTTCTTCCGTATTTCAGGCACTTTCAAATAGTTTCTCAGGCTTGGAGGATAAGATGAACAATGAGGAGGAGGAGGAGAGAGAGTTTGATCAATTTTTGAGCAATGTGACTGAAAAGACCTGCCAGACCTGCTTTAAAAAGGATCAATGCTGGGCCAGAAACTTCAATCAAACATACGATCTTATGAAAGATGTTATGTATGAAATAGATCAGGGACAAGTCCCGCTTAGCGGAAAAACAGGAAGGGAGCTTGAAAAACACTGCGTTCGTTCCAAAAAAGTCCAAGATGTCATTTCCCAGGAGCTGACTTATTATCAAGCAAACCTCAAATTAAAAAAACAAGTACAAGAAAGCCGAAAACTTGTGGCAGACCAATTGTTAGGTGTGTCCGAAGTGATGGGCGATTTTGCCCGAGAGATTCAGAGAGAAAGAGAAAACCACCAACAGCAGGAGGAACAGATTCTCGAATCATTACAAGAATTCGGTATGGAAATAGAGAATGTAGAAATCTATTCACTGGATAAAGGAAGTGTTGACATAGAGATGGCCCTGCCAAATGGGAATGGACACGGAGAAGGAGAAAAACTGATTGCGCCAATGCTTTCGGATATTTTGGGAGAAAACATCATTGTCCTGCGTGAGGAGCCTGCTGCTTTCCCAAGTGGTCACTGTCAATTAACCTTCGGCTCTGCAAAGGCCTATATGGTGGATACTGGTGTAGCCCATGCGGCTAAAGGGGGAGGGCTTATTTCAGGAGACAGCTATTCGATGATCGAATTGAGTGCAAGTAAGTACGCTGTAGCGATAAGTGACGGAATGGGAAATGGGGAAAGGGCACATTATGAAAGTAATGAAACATTGAGTCTCCTTCAGAAGATCTTACAGTCCGGTATAGAAGAAAAGGTGGCGATAAAGGCGGTCAATTCGATTCTCTCTTTACGAACGAATGATGAAATATTTTCGACTCTTGATTTGGCGATGATTGATTTGCAGGATGCGTCCTCCAAATTTTTGAAGATCGGTTCCACACCAAGCTTTATAAAAAGAGGGGATAAGGTAGTGAAGGTGGAAGCAGGCAATCTTCCAATGGGGATTTTCTACGAGTTCGATGTCGATGTGGTGAGCGAACAATTGAAGGCGGGAGACCTGCTTGTCATGATGAGTGATGGAGTATTTGAAGGGCCGAAGCATGTGGAGAATTATGATGTGTGGATGAAACGGAAGATTAAAGAAGTGGATTCAGACGATCCTCAGACCATGGCTGATATTATCATGGAGGAAGTGATAAGAACAAGATCAGGAGAGATAGAAGACGATATGACCATCGTGGTTTCGAAAATAAAGCACAATATCCCGAAATGGAGTTCGATCCCAGTGCAAAAATACAAAAGAAAGGAAAAAATCTCGTAATGAGAGGTATCTCTTTTCAATAAATATTTAAGCAGTTTGCTAGAATCTCTGTCATTGCCAAGTGGCCACTAAGTGATTTCTATTTAGTTAGTTAAAGGCTGCATTCGCATTGGTTGCTGCTTTCGGGTATCCCATGAGTACAAGGTTTTTCTCTAAAGGAGGAGATAGCTCTTTTCTTTCTTACTTCTCATAATATTTACGGTGATTGATAGCGGTATTTTTCAAAGTTTACGAAAGGAGTTTTCACAAAGTGTTGTGGATGTTTAAAGTAATGGACTCCCGCTCCAGGCGCACGACACCGAGGGACTAGGCGCTGGAACTAGATTGCGGGGTCTCACCGGTTCTGCTCCAATCCTCCTGCCTAAAGGGGATTAAGGTAGAATCGCATTCTAAAGCAAGGGGTTTTCTCGTAAATTGCTGATTTCAGAAAAATCCCTGGTGTCGGAATTTCCTGATGAAATCAGAACTTTTATCTGAACAGGTTATTTCTGCTCAATTATGGCGAATTGTTTTCTGAATTTATATGGAATAGCAGCAAAGTGTACGAAAGAGCTTTTTAACATAAAAGGAATTGGATTGATCGGCTGATCCGGGAAAGTCTACTAACGTGTATACAGCAGAAGAAAGAATGAAAGGAAGGTCTTTGAGACAGTGTCAGGTACTTTGAAAACAGCATGATATGCAGATTCTATCAGCAATCCCAAGTATATTTCCCTCCTAAACTGGCGATGATGGTAACAAACAAAGTTAGAGGAGGGGAAACTGTTGAAGACAGGTACACTTCGACAAGTTCTATTAATCACTGATGGCTGCTCCAATCAAGGCGAAGATCCGGTAGCGATGGCTGCACTGGCAAAGGAACAAGGAATTACCGTGAATGTAATAGGTGTGATGGAAAATGATTCTATTGATGAAAGAGGCATGGAGGAAATAGAAGGCATTGCCATGTCGGGCGGCGGTGTAAGCCAGATCGTTTATGCCCAGCAGCTGTCACAGACAGTCCAGATGGTTACAAGAAAAGCAATGACCCAAACCCTGCAGGGGGTCGTCAATAAGGAATTGAAGCAGATCTTGGGGAAAAACACCTCAATGGAAGAACTTCCTCCGGAACAGCGGGGCGAAGTGATGGAAGTGGTAGATGAATTAGGCGAGTCCGCAGACCTTGAAGTGTTGATTCTTGTCGACACTTCAGCGAGCATGAAGCATAAACTGCCAACGGTTAAAGAAGCCTTGCTGGACCTGTCTCTCAGCATGAATGCAAGAATGGGAGATAACATGTTTTCGGTTTTCGTATTTCCCGGGAAAAGAAAAGATGTCGAAAAATTGCTGGATTGGACTCCAAAGCTTGAATCGCTGACGAGCGTCTTTTCAAAGCTGTCATCAGGAGGAATAACGCCAACGGGGCCGGCAATTAGTGAAGCGATTTCTTCATTCAAGAAAAAACGTTCATTAAGGGGTTTGCTCTCACGTGATGATGAACAATACTTGGAAGAAACAATATAATTTTTCTTCAGGAACAAGAATTACCGGCAAGTGGCACAAACAACATTATACGATCGTGAAAGAACTTGGATACGGGGCAAACGGAATCGTCTACCTGGCTCAGGCGGGTGCGGATTATGCAGCACTTAAAATGAGTGACAGCTCGATGTCCATCACCTCGGAAGTAAATGTGTTAAAGGCTTTTGCCAAGGTCCAAGGAGCGCCTCTTGGACCTTCTTTGCTTGATGTGGATGACTGGGAGGCGGGGGGCAGGAGAATCCCTTTCTATGTCATGGAATATATTCAAGGACCGGACCTGCTGGAGTTTGTTCAAAAGAAAGGCTTCTCATGGACAGGTGTCCTTGTTGTACAGCTGTTGAATGACCTTCATCGTATCCACCAGGAAGGCTGGGTCTTTGGAGATTTAAAACCGGATAATCTGATTGTAACAGGTCCGCCTTATAAACTCCGCTGTATTGATGTTGGAGGAACGACAATACAGGGCCGGGCAATTAAAGAGTTCACAGAGTTCTTCGATAGAGGATACTGGCTTGGGCATTCGAGGAAAGCAGAACCATCCTACGACCTGTTTTCAGCTGCAATGATTCTTATTAACCTCTCCTATCCGAAAAGGTTTAATAAAAGCGGGAGTGAGGGAATAGAGCAATTAAGGAATGCTGTAATGGCAAAGCCGGAGCTTGCGAAAATGAAAGTGCCCATCCTGGGTGCCATTGAGGGCAGATACAGGACAGCTCAGGAAATGCGCCAGGCATTGCTGGATACGTTCTCCGTAAAAAGCAAACCGGGCAATAATAAAGCCTCAGCAGCTAATCCTCAGAGGAAGCCGGCCGCAGCCAGCCGTACTCAGCTCAGGTCGCAGAAAACAGGGGGAGGTTTCCTCGAGACCGTACTGGTTGTCATGATCGTATCTCTTCTATACTTTTTATACATCTATGGTGAACTTTTATAATTTTATCTTACTGAAGCAGAGCCGCTTGAAGTGTAATCGGAACCGTAAATTGTTAAGATGGAAGAAAACATAGATCAGGAAGAGGAAGTATGTTCATATATGAAAGAAAAGTCTTAGACTTTATAAGGAAACACAACCTGATTCAAGAGGGGGACTCGATACTGGCTGCCGTGTCCGGAGGGCCTGATTCGCTTTCACTCCTTTACTTCTTGGATAAATACAAAAGGCTCTGGAATGCTAAGGTGGCAGCCGTGTGTGTGGATCATATGTTCAGAGGAGAAGAGTCTCACGAAGAGTTCCTTTTTGTGCAGGGCACATGCGGGAAGATGGGCATCCCTTTTTATGGTGAAAGAGTGAATGTGCAGGAAATCATGAAAGAACGCAAGGAAGGTCTGCAGGAAGGTGCCCGTAATATCAGGTACAGCCTGTTTGCCAAGCTTGTTATTGAAGAGGGATTCACAAAGCTGGCTTTCGGGCATCATGGGGATGACCAGGTGGAGACCATTCTGATGAGGATGACGAGAGGAAGCAGCATGGCTCGCAGCGGGATACCCGTCATAAGGGACTTTCATGGAGCACAGATTATCCGCCCCCTTCTTTGCCTGGATAAGCCGGAAATCCTGGCTTACTGTTCTGAGAGCGGACTGGAGCCGAAACATGACCCAAGCAATAAAAAAAGGGACTATACCAGGAACAGGTTCCGGCATGAGGTTCTGCCTTTCCTTAAAGGTGAAAATCCGCTTGTTCATCTTAAATTTCAACAATTCAGTGAAGAAGCAGCTGAAGATGAAGCGCTTTTACAGACTCTGGCACAAGAAAAAATGAAAAGTATCCTTACAAAAGGCAAGGATGAAGCCATTGTTGATATTAAAGGTTTCCGGCTGATGCCTCTGCCTTTACAAAGAAGAGTGATTCATCTAATATTAAATTATCTTTACAAAGATAGGCCTTCATCCTTATCATCTATACATATTCAAGATGTCTTAGCAATAATAATGAAAGACAGCCCCTCACTGAGTCTCGACCTTCCAGGAAACCTCAAAGCAATCCGTTCCTATAATCAATGTATATTTACATTTGGAGGCAGAGCAGAGGACAGCGGCGATTTTTGTTATACATTGAACATAGGTGAAAGTGTTGAACTGCCTGATCATCGAACATTTATACTTCAAGAGGCTGAAGAACCGGGCATCCAGGCTGATTCCGTCATTTTCCAGAAAGGCAGTATTGCCTTACCGCTGAGGATTCGGACAAGGAAACCGGGGGACCGCATGAAAGTTAAAGGATTGAATGGTACCAAAAAGGTAAAAGATATATTTATCGATGAAAAGATACCAGTCATCCTCAGAGACAATTGGCCGCTCGTCACGGACGATCACGGTGAGATACTCTGGGTCCCGAACCTGAAGAAATCAGTCTTTGTCTGTTATGAATCAGGTGATCCGGGTGAACATGTAAGGTTAATCTATTCACAGCAAACATCTTCCTAGGAGGCAGACCAAGTGTTAAACAAAGATATCGAGAAAGTGCTTATTACTGAAGAAGAGCTTCAAGAGAAAATCAAGAAACTGGGCGCTGAGCTTACAGAGGAATACAAGGATGGCTTTCCTCTGGCTATAGGAGTACTGAAAGGTGCTATGCCTTTTATGGGTGATCTGCTTAAGCGTATGGATACATATTTGGAAATGGACTTCATGGATGTTTCCAGCTATGGAAACTCTACCGTTTCTTCTGGAGAAGTGAAAATTGTCAAAGACCTTGACACAAAAGTCGAGGGCAGGGATATCCTGATCATCGAGGATATCATTGACAGCGGATTGACTCTGAGTTACCTTGTGGAACTGTTCCGTTACCGTAAAGCAAAGTCAATCAAGATTGTAACGCTTTTGGATAAGCCATCCGGAAGAAAAGCAGACATTAAGGCTGACTACGTTGGGTTTATTGTACCTGATGAGTTTGTTGTTGGATACGGACTCGATTACGCAGAAAAGTACCGCAACCTGCCGTATATCGGTGTGCTGAAACCTGAAGTGTATAGCGGCAAGGAATAAGAATAATCTAATGAGAACGCAGATTTGTCAGGAACTATCAATAAAGGAAGCTAATTGTTGTCATACCATGATTTTCTATGATACTATTTTATATAGCTTTTTTACCGTGGGAGGAGGTAAGGGATGAACCGGATCTTTCGAAACACCATATTCTACTTACTAGTATTTCTCGTCATAATAGGTGTGGTGAGTTACTTTAATAACAGCAACGAGCCAACAGAAAACATTAAATATAACGAATTCATCACTCACTTGGAAGATGGTGAGGTAGAGTCGTTTTCCATCCAGCCTGAAAGAGGCGTTTATCAGGTTAGGGGACAACTGACTGGATATGAAGAGGAGCAATATTTCCTTACCAATGTACTGGGGAATGACTCCGAGATATTGGAACGGATCAATACAGCAGCTGATGAAAGCGGCATTGAAGTCGATGTCCTTATGGCAAAAGAAACAAGCGGCTGGGTATCTTTCTTTACAACGATCATCCCGTTCGTGATCATCTTTATCCTGTTCTTCTTCCTGCTGAACCAGGCGCAGGGCGGCGGCAGCCGGGTTATGAACTTCGGCAAGAGCAAAGCCAAGCTTTACAGCGAAGAGAAGAAGAAAGTGCGATTCAAAGATGTTGCGGGAGCGGATGAAGAGAAAAATGAACTTGTCGAAGTCGTGGAATTCCTTAAAGACCCGAGAAAATTCTCTGAGGTCGGCGCGCGGATTCCTAAAGGGGTCCTTCTTGTCGGACCGCCGGGTACTGGTAAAACATTGCTTGCCCGTGCTGTTGCTGGAGAAGCGGGAGTTCCATTCTTCTCTATAAGTGGTTCTGATTTCGTCGAAATGTTCGTCGGTGTCGGTGCATCACGTGTGCGTGACCTATTCGAAAATGCGAAGAAAAATGCTCCGTGTATCATCTTCATTGATGAGATTGATGCAGTGGGACGCCAGCGTGGCGCAGGCTTAGGCGGCGGCCATGATGAACGTGAGCAGACATTGAACCAATTGCTTGTTGAAATGGATGGATTCGGAGCGAACGAAGGAATCATCATCGTCGCAGCGACAAACCGTCCTGACATTCTGGACCCTGCCTTACTGCGTCCTGGACGTTTCGACCGTCAGATCACAGTGGACAGACCAGATGTCAAGGGCCGTGAAGCGGTGCTTAATGTACATGCCAGAAACAAGCCGCTTGATGATTCAGTAGATTTAAAAGCAATCGCAATGAGAACACCAGGTTTCTCTGGTGCAGACTTAGAGAACCTGTTAAATGAAGCGGCGCTTGTAGCTGCCCGTGAAAACAAAAAGAAAATCGATATGCGTGACATCGATGAAGCGACTGACCGTGTCATTGCAGGTCCTGCCAAAAAGAGCAAGGTCGTTTCTCAAAAAGAACGCAAGATTGTGGCATTCCACGAAGCTGGGCATACCGTTATCGGTCTTGTGCTTGATGAAGCCGAAATGGTCCACAAAGTTACCATCGTACCACGCGGCCAGGCTGGCGGTTATGCTGTAATGCTTCCTAAAGAAGATCGTTACTTCATGACAAAGCCTGAGCTCTTGGATAAGATTACCGGATTGCTTGGCGGCCGTGTAGCAGAAGAAGTTATCTTTGGTGAAGTATCAACTGGTGCTCACAATGACTTCCAGCGTGCCACAGGCATTGCCCGCAGAATGGTTACTGAATTTGGGATGAGTGATAAGCTTGGACCAATGCAATTCGGTTCTACTTCACAGGGGCAGGTATTCCTTGGCAGGGATATTAACAATGAACAAAACTACTCTGATGCAATTGCCTATGAAATTGATCAGGAAATGCAAAGCTTGATTAAGAGTTGTTATGAAAGAGCTAAAACAATTCTTACAGAGCATCGTGATAAACTGGAACTTGTCGCAAACACATTGTTGGATGTAGAAACATTGGATGCCGGACAAATCAAGCATCTAATGGATCACGGCAAACTTCCGGACCGCGGTTATGGAGATGACGAAGCACCTGGCAAAGATGATGTCAAAGTGAACATCCAAAAGAAGGATGATACTCCAAAGACATCAGATGAGTCAGCTGCAGAGGATAAAAAAGAAGATTAACTAATACAAAGGCACCAGCATCCATGCTGGTGTCTTTTGTATTTTTAAGACATAGTTGATGGCTGTGGAAGGTACACTTCCCGCAGAGGGGTGCATATATAGCGGAAAGAAACTACTGTGTGTTTAAGGTTCTTTTCTAAAAGATTGTTGCTTTTGATGTCTATATTGTTCTCCCCCCTTACTTTTTTACATAGAGGGATCTTCGCTGCAGGCGTGCGATCTCCTGTGGGAATAGCGGGCGTCTAGTTTCAGCGCCCAGCCCCTCGGGATCAAATAACCCGCATCGAATAAAAGGAAAGCCCCCCTTTTTTTCGATGCGGAACATTTGCCTGTCGGGGCTGACCAGGGCGCTTCCACTTTTGATGCGTCTAGATCCAGCGCCCAGCCCCTCGGGATCAATTAACCCCAAGAGAATAAAAGGAAAGCCCGCCTTTTCCTCTCTTGAGAACATCTGCCTGTCGGATCTGACCAAGGTGCTTCCACTTTTTATACAGGAGAAGCCGAGGAGGCCGGGCGCCCGCCCCGCGGAGTCGCACGCCTGGAGCGGAAATCCATTACGATTTTATCAACCACAATCTTTGGGAAAACAGACTTGTTTAAAAACAGCTTACGAGTAAGACAACAGCTTTCACCAAACGGATTCAATTGTGGTATGATGTTGGCAGAATGAAATCAATGTTTAGTGGGTGAAAAAAGTGATTTTTGTCTTGGATGTAGGGAATACCAATATAGTACTTGGAGTATATGAAGGCGAAGAGTTAAAGTATCACTGGAGAATGGAGACGAACCGCCATAAGACAGAAGATGAATATGGCATGATCGTAAAGAATCTATTCCAGCATGTGAAATTATCGCTGGACTCCATTGAGGGAATCATCATCTCATCTGTTGTCCCTCCCATTATGTTTTCTTTGGAAAGAATGTGTGAGAAATATTTTAACATCACACCATTGGTTGTCGGACCCGGGATTAAAACGGGTTTGAACATTAAATATGAAAATCCCCGTGAAGTGGGTGCTGACCGCATTGTCAACGCGGTAGCAGGAATTAAAGAATACGGCGGGCCATTGATCATCGTCGACTTTGGTACGGCAACAACCTACTGTTATATCAATGAAGATAAACAATATATGGGCGGAGCAATTGCCCCTGGAATTGGGATTTCAACCGAAGCCCTTTATTCTAAAGCAGCAAAACTGCCTAGAATAGAAATTGGGAGGCCTGATCACATCATTGGCAAGAATACGGTGTCTGCGATGCAATCCGGGATTCTTTACGGATACGTAGGTCAGGTGGAAGGCATTGTGAAAAGGATGAAAGCTACAGGTTCGACTAACCCGCTGGTCATTGCGACTGGTGGACTTGCACAATTAATATCAAAAGAATCAGATGTCATTGACGTTGTTGATCCATATTTAACATTAAAAGGGCTTAAGCTCATTTATGAAAGAAACAGCACAGTATAGGAGGAAATAATATGAGCGATTATTTAGTAAAGGCATTGGCGTTTGATGGACAAGTCAGAGCATATGCTGTCAGAAGTACAGATACAGTGAATGAGGCACAAAGAAGGCACGGTACATGGCCGACGGCTTCAGCCGCTATCGGAAGGTCGATGAGTGCGGGTGTCATAATGGGTGCAATGTTGAAGGGTGAGGAGAAACTGACCATCAAAGTTGAAGGGGACGGGCCTTTAGGTGCTATCATCGTGGACAGTGATGCGAAAGGCAGTGTGAGGGGCTATGTGACCAATCCTCAAGTTCACTTTGATTTGAATGAGCAAGGAAAGCTGGATGTAAGAAGAGCAGTGGGTTCTTCCGGCACGTTGTCTGTTGTTAAAGACATCGGCATGCGTGACCATTTTACCGGCCAAGTGCCGATTGTATCTGGTGAACTTGGGGAAGATTTCACGTATTACTTTGTAACATCAGAACAGGTTCCATCTTCTGTCGGAGTAGGGGTACTGGTAAATCCAGATAACTCTATCCTCGCAGCCGGCGGCTTTATTATTCAATTAATGCCAGGGACTGCTGATGAAACCATCACTGAAATCGAGAACAGGCTAAAGACTATTCCGCCTGTATCCAAATTGATTGAAAAAGGTCTCACACCGGAGGAGCTTCTACATGAGCTGCTGGGTGAAGAAAATGTTAAAATCCTTGAGAAGATGCCTGTCCAATTTGAGTGCAGGTGCTCCAAAGAACGCTTCGGGGATGCGATTGCCAGTTTGGGATCAAATGAAATCCAGGAAATGATCGATGAAGACGGCAGTGCTGAAACTCAATGTCATTTCTGCAACGAAACGTATCACTATACAGTGGAAGAGCTGAAAGCGTTGAAGGATGAAGGAGAAAATCTGCAATAACATCTAAGGGGATGGATGCAAAGGTGAGATTAAAAAGGTCGGTTTTAATAGGGTTGATCTTTATTTTGGCAGCAGCAAACTTATTGACGCTGCTGCTTTATTTTACAAAATCCGAAGATGCCTCCGGGTTCGCTAAGCTAGCTGGAACTGAAACCGCAGCATCAATAGACGGTGAGTCGATCAGCCGTGAGTCTTGGATGTACGAAATGGAACAGCGTTATGGAAAAGAGGTCCTTAGGGAGCTGATTAATCAAAAGGTCATGGATCAGCTTGCTGCGAAGTATGATATTAAGGTGACTGATGAGGAACTAGACAAAGAAATCACGCTGATTAAAAGTGTTTATAATACTTATGATAGAGACTTGGCGGTTGATGATGAGATTCTAAGGGAGAGAGTAAGGATGGAGCTTCTTTTGGAAAAGGTGGTCACCAAAGATGTTGTCATTCCTTTAGAAGAGATTGAAAGGTATTATGAAGAGAACCAGGAGCAATACTCCATACCGGAAATGTTCAATCTTTCGCAAATCGTCTCAGCCTCACATAAAGAAGCAGAACAGATTGCTGATGAGGTCAAAGACGGATCCAGCTTTCAAGCTATGGCAATGGAGTTGTCCGAGGATGCTCCGTCTGCAGTTCAAGGAGGAAATATTGGATATATTCCTGCGGGCTCGCATATATTAGCAGGGGATTCAGCCAAAGAAATTGAATCATTAGATCCGGGCAGCATCTCTAAGGTCATTGAGATGGATGGGAAATTCTATATCTTCCTTCTCCATGATAAGCTGGAAGCCGAGCAGTATTCTCTGGAGGATGTAAAAGGTCAAATCCACAGGCGGCTCGCTATGGAACAAGTGGAAAAGTCGATGAAGCCAGAGGATTTCTGGAAAGAACTTGATGTCGAGTGGTTTTATGAAGGAAGCCTTTAAAGAACGGATGATCATATGTCTTTTATAGAGCTGCTGTTTTAAAAGGCAGTCTAATGAAAGAAGTCCGGTAGTCGCCGTGCTTCTTTTTTGCAAACAGCCCTTATAAAAAGCAGAATCCATTTGTTTGACATATTTACAGAAAATTGATAATTTTAATGAAAACCCATCAAACTACTTGGGATTAGGAGTGATAGTATGGCAAGAATAGCAAACTCGATCACCGACTTAGTGGGACAGACACCGATTGTAAAACTTAATCGTCTCGTGGAAGAAGATAGTGCTGAGGTTTATTTGAAATTAGAATATATGAACCCGGGCAGCAGTGTAAAAGATAGAATCGCCCTGGCTATGATCGAAGCTGCAGAAGAATCCGGGAACTTAAAGTTCGGGGACACAATTGTAGAGCCGACAAGCGGGAACACTGGTATCGGTCTTGCGATGATTGCGGCTGCTAAAGGATATAAAGCCGTGCTGGTTATGCCGGATACAATGAGTATGGAAAGAAGAAACCTTCTCAGGGCTTATGGTGCCGAATTGGTCCTGACACCTGGTTCTGAAGGCATGGGCGGTGCGATTCGCAAGGCAGGAGAGCTCGCTGATCAAAAGGGCTTCTTCATGCCGCAGCAATTTAAAAATGAAGCAAACCCTGAGGTTCACCGAAGAACAACAGGAAAGGAAATTGTCGAGCAGATGGACAGTTTGGATGCCTTCATATCAGGAATCGGCACAGGGGGTACCATTACAGGCGCAGGACAGGTGCTGAAGGAAAACTTCCCTAATGTTAAAATTTACGCTGTTGAACCTTCTGATTCACCGGTTCTGTCCGGAGGCAGCCCTGGCCCTCATAAAATCCAAGGAATCGGCGCTGGCTTTGTACCGGATATTTTGAACACAGATGTTTATGATGAAGTCATCACCGTGCAAAATGAGGAAGCCTTTGATTTTGCCCGCCGTGCGGCTAAAGAGGAAGGGATCCTTGGAGGGATTTCTTCTGGTGCTGCCATCAGTGCAGCATTGAAAGTTGCAAAGCAGCTTGGCAAAGGTAAGAAAGTGCTGGCAGTAATCCCTAGTAACGGTGAAAGATATCTAAGCACACCGCTATATCAATTTGAAGATTAATTTTTTAAAGATCAGGAAGCAACTTTCCTGATCTTTTTTTATGGCTGTATTGAATAACCACTGATTTTGAATTGGCGTACTAAGGGAGTGGGGCGGACATTACCGCTTTTATGAGAGAAATGAAAAAGCGATACGTCTTAAAAGCAAAGCGAAAAAACGTACAGGTAAGAGGGTGAAAAGTGTTTGATGGAGAATTATATCGCATGATCAGTTTCTTGCTTCATGAATATTCCCCTCACCAGCATGATTAGCCCAGTAATGAAACCTATCGGAAACAAAATGAGAATGACTGCAGGTATTGCCCAGCCGTTCTGCACGATGCTCCCATAGGTTAAACCAATTGCGAAGGATAAGAACGGAGATATGGCTGTCATAAGGGCAATACCCCACACAATGTATTTTCTTTTCTTAGACTTTCCTTTACTTGCATTATCAGCTAGAAGAGCACCTATTATAGCTACTCCGTATCCTATAAGAAATGGCATTTTTTACTCCTTTCTTTTTTAAGGGAACTCAAAATAAATTAATAAATTTATCTCTCTTTCTATTTTAACATATATTTACAAATTACCTGAGTGTTAGAAATTCAATCACTTCATAAATTGCGATAATCGAATAGAGCGTTTATAAGAAGGGTAATAGCGATTTGTTCCCCTGGGATTTTGCAAACTGGCAGTTTAAAGCGTGCATTTTGACTATGAAACATTACTGAAATTCATGTATGATGGAGAAAGAGAAAAACTAGGAGAGTGAACCATCCGTGGATACTACACAACTTCATTTTGAAAAAATACGATCCTCGAAAGCAGATTTCTTTCGTGCCTATGAATTACTGACGGCTGAAATCGATCACCATATCCTTCTTGAAAGCGGACGGGGCGGGAAATACAGCATTGGCGGATTCAACCCGGTATCCATACTAAATGCAAAGGATAATAGGGTGGAAATCTGCGAAAATGGCAGCACAGAGATCGTGAATGGAGATCCATTGGATGTGTTGTACAGCCGTCTTCAAAAACGGCATATGGAAAGAGACCCGGAGCTTCCTGACTTTCAGGGAGGAGCGATGGGATTCATCAGTTACGACTATGCCCGCCAGATAGAGAGACTTGGGAACAGAGCCCATGATGACCTCGAAGTCCCGGATCTTTACTACATGATATTTTCCCAATGGGCTGTCTATGACCACGACTCCGAACAGATTTGGCTGATGGCAGATGAAGAGGGAGCACATACCTTTGATTCTTATGTGGGTGAGTGGAAAACCGCATTGGATCGATCTATACCTGAAAAGAATGAAACCCTTGGCCCCGTATCGGCTGACCGCTCCGTTTCTATGAATGAAGAGCAGTTCATTTCAGCTGTCGAGAAGATTCAGGCCTATATCAAGGAAGGCGATGTGTTCCAAGTCAACCTGTCTGTGAGGCAGTCGCAGGATTTGGCCGCTTCGCCATATGCTATATACAAACGAATGAGGGAACTGAACCCTTCTCCTTACATGAGCTATGTCCATACCCCCCATTTTCAAATCGCATCGGGGTCTCCTGAACTTCTTGTGAAAAAGAAAGGAGCAGAAGTCAGTACGAGGCCGATTGCCGGCACAAGATCCCGCGGTCACAATGAAAAGGAAGACCAGATGCTGGCAGATGAATTGATCCATAATGAAAAAGAACGGGCAGAACATGTCATGCTGGTTGATCTTGAAAGAAATGACTTGGGCAGAGTCTGCCAGTACGGAACTGTTGAAGTCAACGAATTCATGGTCATAGAAAAATATTCACATGTCATGCACATTGTTTCCAATGTGAGAGGGACATTGGCCAATAATAAAAACGGCAAGGATCTGATCAGATCTGTATTCCCGGGCGGAACGATAACGGGAGCGCCCAAAGTGCGGACCATGGAAATTATTGAAGAACTTGAACCGGTAAGAAGAGGGATTTATACAGGTTCAATCGGCTGGATCGGCTTTAATGGAGACATGGAACTGAACATCGTCATCAGGACACTCTTTGCTAAAGATGGACAAGCTCATATACAGGCCGGAGCAGGAGTGGTGATAGATTCTAATCCGAACCACGAATATAAGGAGTCACTGAAAAAAGCAAAAGCGGTTTGGAAAGCAAAAGAATTGGCAGAGGGTGCAGACACATGATTTTAATGATAGATAACTTTGATTCTTTCACATATAACATTGTTCAATATTTAGGAGAGCTGGGCGAAGAGATCGTCGTCAAAAGAAACAATGAAATTAATATTGCTGAAATTGAGCTGCTGGCACCGGATTATCTCATGATATCACCTGGCCCCTGTACACCTAATGAAGCGGGCATAAGTCTTGAGGCGATCAGCTATTTTGCTGGAAGTATCCCGATTTTTGGCGTCTGCCTTGGACACCAGGCGATTGCTCAGGTTTTTGGCGGGGAAGTAGTGAAAGCGGACAAGCTGATGCATGGAAAGACTTCAGCTGTGAAACATGATGGCAGAACACTCTTTGAAGGGATTTCAAACCCATTTCAAGCTGGACGCTATCATTCTCTTATAGTGCGGAAAGAAACGCTGCCGGATTGTCTGGAAATTGCAGCTGAGACAAAAGATGAAGAAATTATGGCCATCCGCCATAAATATCTTCCTATTGAAGGCGTCCAGTTTCATCCTGAATCCATCATCACGGAAGAAGGAAAACAGCTTCTCGCCAATTTCCTCAACACCTATAAGAAAGCACCGGTAACTGTTTAGGGGGAACGGAAGTGTACTTATTTTTAAATGGTGAAATATTGCATAAGGATGAGGCCAAAATCTCTCCATTTGACCATGGCTTTCTATACGGGATGGGCCTTTTTGAAACGATGAGGACCTATAGCGGTCATCCCTTCTTGCTGAATGATCATTTAGACCGGCTGCAGATGGGGCTGAATACATTCAATATAGATCTGGATTTACAGAAACTCGATATTTCCGGAATGATTGCCTCACTTTCTGAGAAGAATGGTTTGCAAGACTCGTATATCCGCCTGAACATATCGGCAGGAGAAGGAGAAATAGGACTGAGGACAACCCCTTATAATCAGCCGAACACTCTGCTTTTGCAGAAGGAACTTCCGCCTCTTATACCGCTTAAGGAAAAAGAAGCGGTTTTACTGGAACTAAGAAGAAATACTCCGGAGACACCGGTAAGGCTGAAATCGCACCATTATTTCAATAATATCGCGGCTAAAAGAGAGGTTGGCGATGACCCGGGACAAGAAGGTCTGTTCCTGACAAAGGAAGGTCATCTTGCTGAAGGTGTAACTTCAAATATTTTCTGGGTTTCAGCTGGAAAGCTTTATACCCCAGCCTTGGAGACAGGAGTCTTGAATGGGATCACCAGGGAGTATATCTTGAAGCTGGCAGGTACATTAGGCATTCCTAGTGAGATTGGATTGTATAAGCCGGAAAGTTTGATAGAGTCCGATGAAGCTTTTTTCACGAACTCTGTCCAGGAAATCATCCCGATCCATACTTTTGAGGGACGCACATTCCCGGGTAAAAGAGGGAGAATCACTCAACAACTCTATTCGCATTACGAGCGCGATACACAAGTGCTTTTTTCTAAAAATGAACTTCATGGGGGCTGATGTATATGAGTTCTTCAATTATAAAAGCAGGGCCTTATCAGCTGGATTACCAAAAAAGGACACTTATCATGGGGATCCTGAATGTCACGCCTGACTCCTTTTCCGATGGCGGAAGGTTTAATGTGTCAGAAGAAGCGGTTCTCCGTGCGAAGGAAATGGTCCACCAGGGCGCCGATATAATTGATATAGGCGGAGAATCGACCAGGCCCGGACATGAACCAGTACCGGAAGAAGAAGAAATTGAGAGGGTATGCCCGATTATAGAAGCTGTTTCAAAAGAAGTAGATGTGCCGATATCAATTGACACATACAAATCTGGAACGGCTAGAAAAGCCCTTGAAGCTGGTGCTCATATCATTAATGATGTATGGGGTGCGAAGAAGGATAGGGAAATTGCCGGGGTGGCAGCCCAATTCAATGCTCCGATCATCCTGATGCACAATCGGGAAAACATGGAATATCAGGACTTCATAAAAGATGCTCTGCAGGATGTTCAGGAAAGTGTGGATATTGCATTGGAAGCGGGGGTCTCTCGAGAAAGTATCATCCTCGATCCGGGCATCGGGTTTGCCAAAGACCTAAAGCTCAACCTTGAAATGATGAGAAATCTCGATCAGCTTGCAGCCATGGGATATCCAGTGCTTCTAGGCACTTCTAGAAAACGGATGATTGGAACCATCTTGGATCTGCCTGTCGATGAAAGAATGGAAGGGACCGGCGCCACTGTATGTTTTGGTATTCAGAAGGGCTGCCAAATTGTCCGCGTCCACGATGTGAAAGAAATCAAGAGGATGGCGGTCATGATGGATGCCATGCTTGGGAAGGGTGAGTATGATGGATAAAATCAACGTGAAAGACATGGAATTCTACGGCTATCATGGTGTCTTCCCTGAAGAAACAAAGCTTGGACAAAGATTCAGGGTAAGCCTGTCCTTGGAGATGGATCTTTCTAAAGCGGGAAGAAGTGATGACATCGATGACTCTGTCAATTATGGTGAAGTATACTCCTTGTGCAAAGAAGTTGTCGAAGGAAAACCGTATAAGTTGCTTGAAGCTCTCGCAGAAACGCTCGCTGACCGGATTCTCGGTGATTTTCCCAAGGTAGAGAACTGCACAATAGAAGTCATCAAACCAGATCCGCCGATTCCTGGCCATTACCGCTCTGTATCGGTCGAAATTACCAGGGGGCGCTGATATGAAAAAGACGGTCTATCTATCACTTGGATCCAATGTAGGTCACAGGGAACGATACCTCAAAAAAGCCATCAAACAGTTGAGCGGGCACCCTGAAATTGAGCTGGAGAGGGTCTCCTCCATATACGAAACCGATCCTGTTGGATATACAGATCAAGGAAGCTTCTTGAATCTGGCGGTGGAAATCCGGACCTCATTAACGCCTCAAAACCTTCTGCACCAATGTCTTCAGATAGAAAAAGATCTTGGAAGGGAACGTGAATTCCGCTGGGGACCAAGAATTATAGACCTTGACATTTTGCTTTATAATCAAGAAAATATTGAAACAGAAGAACTTATTGTTCCTCATCCGCGGATGCATGAAAGAGCCTTTGTGCTCGTGCCTCTGACGGAACTGTCCCAAACAATCAAACATCCTAAGTTTAATACCTCTATGATGGCTCTTTTAGACGAAATACCTGATAAAGAAGGAGTTCGATTATGGAAACAGATAAGTGGGGAAGACGTATACGTGCATTCAGAAAGCTGAAAGGCTTAACGCAGGAAGGTCTGGCCAAGAAGCTGGGCATCTCCGTTTCTGTCCTTGGAGAGATCGAAAGAGGCAGCCGTCTGCCCACAGAGGAATTTCTTGAAAATGTGGCGGAACTTCTGGGGATTCAGCGCGAGGACCTCGAACCTTCTGAGGATAAGTAGCCCTATTGATTCGTAGCAAATAGCAAGTTTGCAATGTGTATTACTAAAAGGGGAACTTATATAGAAGAACGCAGTAAAGGAAACATAGACGGAAGCGCACTGCGTACAACTAGTAATGCAAAAGTATGGAACGAAATCATAATGGTCAGAGCAGAGATAGAAAATGAGGTTATTCACCGGGGGACTGAAGTGCTGCAGAGCAACAGTCCCTTTTTGGTTAGTGGAATTTCCTACAGGCGAGGTGGATTTCTCAACAAAAACCAACCTTTTTCAATTAAAGAGGCCTTTAGGGGTGTTCGAATTACATATATTGTGTAAAATAGTATGGTATAAAATCATATAGGCTAATTTAATAAGGCTCTTCTCGTGAAAATTGACAATAGTTATGACTTTGAACAGCTTTCCCCGCAAGGATAAGCTTTCAATTTAGAAATAAGGGCTTGCAATCATGGCGTTCAGCTTTATTTAAAACTAGCAGATAGAACAGGAGTGAAGAAAATGAGTCACGAAGAAATTAATGACCAGCTGCGGGTGAGACGTGAAAAGATGGACAACCTTCGTCAAAAAGGAATGGACCCATTTGGTAAACGTTTCGATCGTTCACATAATTCTCAAGAAATCAAAGAGCAGTTTGATTCCTTCACTAAAGAGGAACTTGAAGAGAAAGAAGTTTCTGTTACCATCGCAGGAAGAATCATGACCAAGAGAGGAAAAGGAAAAGCGGGCTTTGCCCACATTCAGGACCTTGCCGGTCAAGTCCAAATTTACGTCCGTAAAGATGCAGTCGGCGATGAAGAATACGAAATCTTCAACACAGCCGACCTTGGTGATCTTGTTGGAATTACAGGAACGGTATTCAAAACAAAAGTAGGGGAACTTTCCATTAAAGCGAAACAGTTCATCCTTCTTACCAAGGCGCTGAGACCCCTTCCTGAAAAATTCCACGGTTTGAAAGACGTTGAACAGCGTTACCGCCAAAGATATCTTGATTTGATCACAAGCCAGGAAAGCAAGCAGACTTTCATAGCGCGAAGCAAGATCATCCAATCCATGAGAAGGTACCTGGACAACAACGGATACCTGGAAGTTGAAACACCAATGATGCATGGAATTGCGGGCGGAGCATCAGCACGCCCATTCATTACTCACCATAATGCCCTTGATATGCAGCTTTATATGCGTATTGCCATTGAGCTTCACTTGAAAAGGCTGATTGTCGGTGGAATGGAAAAAGTATATGAGATCGGGCGCGTATTCCGTAATGAGGGTGTTTCCACCCGCCACAATCCGGAATTCACCATGATTGAGCTGTATGAAGCATACGCTGACTACCGCGATATTATGGCTCTTACGGAAAACCTGGTTGCTCATATTGCTAAAGAGGTCTTCGGCTCTACTTCCGTCCAATACGGGGAGTACGAAGTGAATCTTGAGCCTCAGTGGACACGTCTTCACATGGCAGACGCCGTAAAAGAGCACACAGGAGCAGACTTCTGGAAGGAAATGAGCGATGAAGAGGCGCATGCTCTTGCAAAAGAACACGGTATTGAAGTGAAACCTACTATGCAATACGGCCATATCCTTAACGAATTCTTCGAGCAAAGAGTAGAGGACAAACTGATCCAGCCGACATTCATCTACGGCCATCCAGTTGAAATCTCCCCTCTTGCCAAGAAGAATGATGAAGACGGGCGATTCACCGACCGTTTCGAACTGTTCATCGTCGGCCGTGAACATGCAAATGCATTTACGGAGCTGAATGATCCTATCGATCAGAGAGAAAGATTTGAAGCTCAATTGAAAGAAAGAGAAGAAGGCAACGATGAAGCGCATATGATGGATGATGATTTCATCGAAGCGCTTGAGTATGGTATGCCGCCAACAGGCGGGCTGGGCATCGGTATCGACCGTCTGGTAATGCTGCTGACAAACTCACCTTCCATTCGTGACGTACTGTTATTCCCGTTAATGCGTCATAAAGACTAATATATATAAGCTCTGGCTGTCATCGGCCGGAGCTTTTTTATTTTATTTTTAAAAAAGTATTGCGTGGGCCTCTGAATGGTGGTATATTATTATCTGTTGCCGCGAAACACGGCAGCCGACACAGAAAACTTTTTCAAAAAAGTTGTTGACTCAGCTTCAGAGAAATGATAAGATAATCAAGTCGCCAAAATCGAGCGACGCAGATTGAACCTTGAAAACTGAACAAAACATTAACAAACAAAACGTCAACGTTAATCTAGTAAGAACACTGTTCTTACAAAGTTGCTAACACTTTAATTAGCAAATGAGCAAGTCAAACTTCTTTCGGAGAGTTTGATCCTGGCTCAGGACGAACGCTGGCGGCGTGCCTAATACATGCAAGTCGAGCGGATTGATGGGAGCTTGCTCCCTGAAATCAGCGGCGGACGGGTGAGTAACACGTGGGTAACCTGCCTGTAAGACTGGGATAACTCCGGGAAACCGGGGCTAATACCGGATAGTTCTTTTCCTCGCATGAGGAAAAGTGGAAAGGCGGCTTCGGCTGCCACTTACAGATGGACCCGCGGCGCATTAGCTAGTTGGTGAGGTAACGGCTCACCAAGGCAACGATGCGTAGCCGACCTGAGAGGGTGATCGGCCACACTGGGACTGAGACACGGCCCAGACTCCTACGGGAGGCAGCAGTAGGGAATCTTCCGCAATGGACGAAAGTCTGACGGAGCAACGCCGCGGCG
>NZ_VTEH01000023.1 GCF_008180615.1 Rossellomorea vietnamensis | reverse complement strand
TGAAAAGCTTGACCAATTGTTCGTTAGTAAGCTTTTTCATATCGTAGTTCATAAGAGGACAAGCTAAATGCTTTGTTGGTAATAAAGATAAACATTGACTAATGACTGTTTTTTGAGCTAACATAATAGAGGTTTTGTGCTCCTTTTGTAGATAGTTTGTTTTTGGGAACAAACAGTCAATACATCTACAATAGGAGCTTTTTTTGTGTTTGTCTATAACTTCTCCCGCTCTATTTACTTATTTTGGAACCTACGCAAAGCCAGTGGGTCTCACCTGTCACGCTAGTCCCGCAGGAGGTCACGCACCTTCCGTTCCAATCAAATCATTACTAGCTTTTTTATGTTAATACTCTCCTTTACGTTAATATTGGGATTGAAAGTGTATAGGAAATTGCACCACAAATTTTTAAGAACAAAAAGTTCTGTCATTTGCTATTTAGGATTCATTTTGTATTACCAATTGAACAGATTTCCCAGCAAGAGCCACGTTAAATCAAGAAAAAAGGAGTGTCAAAATCAATGCAATTTGACCGTCCTTTTGATGTGTAATTGTTAATTTTGTACTCGAAAACAAAAGTCGTCAATTGAGGGTGAAGAGTTTTCTAAAGGCGCTGCGGGTAAGACCGCTGGGGTTGTTTTCCGGATGAAGTGGTTTTGAAGCGGGATCTTAAGACCACTTAACACTCGGTTTCTTCTTCAAGTGGTCTTTACACGCATTCTTACGACCACTTCATACTCGGGTTCTCTCCCAACTGGTCTCTACACGCATTCTTGAGACCACTTCATACTCAGGTTCTCTCCAAACTGGTCTCTACATCCTTTCTTGAGAACACTTCATACTCGGGTTCTCTCCCAACTGGTCTCTATATGCATTCTTGAGACCACTTCATACTCGGGTTCTCTCCAAACTGGTCTCTACATCCATTCTTGAGAACACTTCATACTCGGGTTCTCTCCCAACTGGTCTCTACATGCTCTCTTGAGACCACTTCATACTCGGGTTCTTCTCCAACTGGTCTCTACATGCATTCTTGAGACCACTTCATACTCTGTTTCTCTCCCAACTGGTCTCTACACGAAATCTTTATGAATCTCACCATAACAAACCTCCCAAATCCCCACACACATATCAAGTTCCATCCACCCCACAAAAAAACAGGATACCCAGCTAAAACGCTGAACATCCTGTTTTCTTTTTCAGCTGATTTCCCTCAGCTGGCTGTTATACAGTTCATAATAGAAGCCTTTTTGCTGCAGCAGTTCTTCATGTGAACCTCTTTCTGTGATTCTTCCGCTTTGCAGCACAAGTATCTGATCGGCCGATTGAATGGTGTTAAGACGGTGGGCAATCACGATGCTTGTTCTGCCTTCCATCAACCGCTGAAGCGCCTCTTGGATTTTCACCTCAGTGACGGTATCGATACTGCTCGTCGCTTCGTCGAGAATCAGCAGAGACGGGTCTGATAGAATCGCCCTTGCAATTGAAAGCAGCTGTTTCTGCCCCTGGCTTATCCCGCCTCCATCATGGGAGAGGATGGTATCGTACTGGTCAGGCAGTTTCATGATAAATGAATGGGCATTCGCTTCCCGTGCTGCTCTTTCCACTTCAGAGTCACTGGCATCCAATCTTCCGTAGCGGATATTCTCCCTGATGGTTCCCTGGAAAAGAAAGGAATCCTGCAGCACAAACCCCATATTTTTCCGGAGGCTCTCCCTTTTGATATCAAGAAGATTCTTTCCGTCTATGGTGATGGTGCCTTCGTCATGATCATAGAACCTGGAAAGAATGTTGGTGATGGTCGTTTTTCCAGCCCCGGTCGGCCCTACGAGTGCAATGGTCTGGCCAGGATCGGCTTTAAAGGAGATATCCTCGACTGTCTTTGTTTTTTTATCATAGGAGAAGGTGACATGGGAAAACTCGATTTCACCAGAGATTTCCTCAACAGAAACTGCGGCGCCTTCATCCTTCTCTTCTTTTTCCTCATCAAGAATCTCAAAAACTCTCTCTGCACCAGCGACGGCTGATAACAGGGTGTTGAACTGGTTTGCCAAGTCGTTCAATGGCCTTGTGAACTGGCGGGCATATTCTGTAAAGATGACAATGACCCCGATAGTGATGACACCTTGGACAGCAAGGATGCCCCCCACTCCCGCAATGACGGCAAAGCTGAGGTTATTCAGCATATTCATCAATTTAGGAATGAAGCCTGAATAGGTTGACGCCCAGTATGCAGAAGTTTTTAACCTGTCACTTTTCACAAGAAAATCATCCATGACCTTTTCTTCTTGAGAAAACGTCTTGATGATCCGCTGCCCGGAAACCGTTTCCTCTATGTAGCCATTGAGATCTCCAAGATTTTTCTGCGTCTCTTTGAAGAGCTTTCCGGTTCTGTTCGTAATCCATTTAAGTCCGAGGAACATGGCCGGGATGATGAGCATGGTGATAAGGGTCAGAAGCGGGCTCAGCCAAAGCATGACCCCGACAGTACCAACCAGCGTAAGGATACTGGAAAAAATCTGGATCACTGAGCTGTTGAGTGTCGAGCTCACATTTTCCATGTCATTTGTGACTCTGCTCATCAGCTCTCCATGCTGCCTGCGGTCAAAGAATGGGATCGGCAGCTTGTGCAATTGTTCAAAAAGCTCCGTTCTCATTCGAAACACTGTGTTTTGGGCAATCCCGATCATCCAATAGGCCTGCAGCCACATCGCAGTAGAATAGACGATATAGACGACGATCAAGCCAAGGATGAGCTGCATCAGCCCGCTTGCATCACGCGTAACGATAAAATCATCAATTGCCATACCAACCAGGAATGGTCCGAGCAGCCCCAAAGCGGAACTAATCACGACCATCAGGATGACAAGGCCCAATAACCCTTTTTCTTTGGAGAGATAACGCCAAATCCGTCCAACTGTACTTTTCCAGTTTTTAATTTTTGGTTTGTTTTTCGGTTCCTTACTGTAGTGCCTTGGCATGCTCGAGGTTCTCCTCTCCAAATTGAGATTGAAAAATTTTGCCGTAAAGCTGGGACTCATTTAGTAATTTTTCATGACTTCCTTCGGCAATGACCTTTCCTTCTTCAATCAGAAAAATTTTATCCGACTGGATAGCCGTACTAATCTTCTGGGTCACAATTAGAATGGTGCAGGAATAACCGCCGATTGCCTGGATCAGCTTGGACTCTGTCTTTAAGTCCAGCGCACTCGTACTATCGTCGAGAATCAGGATCTTCGGTTTCCTCACCAGTGCCCGGGCTATCGAAAGCCGCTGCTTCTGCCCTCCTGAAAGGTTGACTCCTTTTTGCCCGAGGACAGTATCATATCCGCCGGGAAGCCCTTCGATTAAATCATGGATTTGCGCTGACCTGGCCGCTTCCACGATTTCCTCCATGGACGCATCTGCCTTGCCCCATGCTATATTTTCTTTTATGCTTCCTGAAAACAGAAGTGCTTCCTGTGGAACAAATCCGATACTCTTCCTCAGGTTCTCCAGCTTGTATTTTTCTACCGGCACATTATCAATCAAAATTTCTCCTCCTGTGGCTTCATACAGCCTGGGAATCAGCTGAAACAGGGAAGTTTTTCCCGATCCAGTCGCACCAAGAATTGAAATGATTTCTCCCTGTTCCACCTTCAGATTGATTTCATCAAGTACATCGGTCTTCGTGCCCGGGTAATGGAAGGATACTCCTTTAAACTCAATTTTCCCTTTTTGAACAGCGAGCTTGGGATCACTGTCTTCCGAATCAACCAGATCTATGTCAGTGTCGAGCACTTCCTCAATCCTGCCCGCAGAAGCCCTTGCTCTTGAGAAGCTCATGATAATGAAGGCAAAGACAGAAAAAGCTCCTGTGATTCTTGTAGCATAGTTGACAATCGCCACGACGTCACCGACTGCGGCATCGCCGTTTGCCACTTCTATATTTCCCATCCAGAGAATGAAAAGGATGCTCCCATTCATAACGATGAACAGCACAGGCATAATCGTTTCCATAAGTCTCAAGGCGCTCACAGTTTTTTTCATCAGCGTCTTATTTGCCTGGATGAATCGGTTGTTTTCATGATTTCCCCTAAGAAGGGCCTTGATGATCCTCATGCCTCTTAGATTTTCCTGGATAACATCGTTTACGGAGTCAAGCTTCTGCTGTACAAACCTGAACATCGTCCACCCGCTGTTAAGTACCCACAGGAGGAAGACCAGAATAAACGGTATGACAAGCAGCAGGATGAGCCCCAGCTTCACATCGACAACCAGCGCCATGATGGTTCCCCCAATGACGAGAAGCGGTGCCCTCATCATGATCCTTAGGGCAGTAAAAATAGAATTTTGCAGCTGCGTAACATCATTAGTCAACCTGGTGATCAATGATGAAGACGGAAACTTGCTGAAGTTTGCGAAGGAGAAGTTCTGGATCTTCTCATACACACTTTTCCTGATATCATAGCCGGCCCCCTGGCTCACATGGGAAGCAAAAAAGGAATTCGTCACCCCTGCGGCAAAAGCCGTCAGTGCCAAAGCAGACATAATGCCGCCCCAATACCAGACAGCCCCCATGTCCTTTGGCAGGATACCTTCATCGATGATCTTCGCCATAAACAATGGGAGCATCAGCTCTACCGACAATTCAATCAGCATCAATGCCCAGGCAATTCCCATTGCCAGGCGGTAATTCTTCAAAAAAGAAAACATTTTCTTCATCTGTGTTCCCCCATAATCCTGGATGCACTCTATTATTTCGGAATCCGTATTTTATCCTATTTATTATAAAGGCTTTTCTCTATTTTTAAAAATAGTTTGAATTTTATTTAGTCCTTTAACGCACGAAAAGGGACAGTCCCTCTTTGTGCGTTAAAGCGCTGAAGCGAAGAATGATTATTTCATCATAAAGTCAAAAGACCGTTCTTCTTTAAAACCCTGATACTAAAAAAATGAGTGCCTGCTCTACGCGAATCGGCACTCATCATTTAAACTTTTACACGTGGAAATATAACCATTTTGGAACATCTTTTCTTATCCAACCCCCAACAGCAAAATGACATAGGCAATCCCGCCGGCAGTAAATGCCCAAAAACTGCTTTTGCGTTCTTCTGGAATCTCTTCTTTTAATACGTTTAGAATGATACTTCCGGATAGGAACGCGAACAACAGTGCCAGCAGCGCTTCAGGAATTTCTGTTAAAATACCGACTGCCCAGCCAATCACGATTGCTGCAGCAAGGACCCAGCGCCCCTCTCGATCATACCGGTCCTTATGGTGCTCACGCAGACCAAAATCGACCACGACAAAGTGAAGAGCCATTGCAGCGCCGTATAAAAACAAGTTGACCAGTCCTTCATCCTCCCTGTGTACAAGAAGATATCCTATTAAGCCGTTGTAAATAAAAAAAGAGCTGATATGAACCCAAAATGCTGAACGTGCAGGCTTATCTTCCTGTTCAGTATTCAGCTTTTTTGAATCCTGGACTGCCTTTTCCAGTCCATAAAAAACGACCAGTCCCAGCATCGCAATTAAATAGGCATGGTGCTCGAGATATGAAATCAGAGCAGCCGATTCCGCAATTGATTCCTGGTGTTCCTTTAATTCAGGAAGTATATGAATAAAAACATAAGCAACGGAAACCCCTCCGGCAATGGAAAGAAATTTGCTCCTCGGAATCGATTCCAAAAACGCCATCCTCCTTGCAGACAAGTGGACCAGTGCAAGGAAGACAGCCAAACCCAATGACGTCCAATCCATAGAAAGACCTCCTTTTAAGCTGTGTTTTCCCTTCTTTCAGACTGATAATCCTAAGATAAAATGGTGATGAACAAGACCTTGAAACATCTACAAAGATATCATTTCCACATATTCCGTTTACTGCTCCTGACTTTAGCCTAATTACATTACATACTATAGACTTCTTTTGTTTGGGCACTATAGAGGTATCAATATTCAAAGAGGGCGGTTAGGAAATATGGAAAATCCTCAATATGATTTACTCGATGAAAACGAACGTTCAGAGATTGACAGACAGATCAGCAGAATGACCTTCACCAAAAACTTCCGCTCCCCCAGCGCGGAAGAATGGTTTGTGTTTCTCGCAGACTTTCAAGATCCCAGAACAGGCGGAGCTGCCGGGAAAGTGATCATCCACTATGATCTTCTTGGGAACAAGGAGGTTTTTGTGAATACCACCGTTATCCTGGATGATCCCCAATTGCACAGACAGGAGAGGCACCATCTTGTCTATGCGGTTGGCGATGAACTGGTGAACAGGCTGGTCGGTTACGCAGCAACACTGTTTTCGATGCATGCAGGGGAAAACAGCTATGACGCAAAATACAATTAAGTTATGGAGGTTTTAAAATGAATGAAACTGTTATTCAATCAATACGGGAACATTCAAAGGCTTATAAGTCCGAACAGGATCTCGACAAGGTTATCCAAGAGATTGGGGATTCACGGATCGTCCTTCTGGGGGAAGCCTCTCATGGGACATCGGAATATTATAAAATCAGAACAGAGCTCTCTAAACGGCTGATCGAGGAAAAAGGATTCAATATTATTGCAGTGGAAGGAGATTGGCCTGCCTCACAAAACGTAAACAAGTATATTAAAGGAAATGACAAAACAGCCAATCCCCGGGATGTCCTCCAGTCCTTCAAACGCTGGCCGACATGGATGTGGGCCAATGAAGAGGTAGTCGAATTGATTTCCTGGCTGAAAGAGCATAATGCCAAGACAGCTTCTAAACAGAAAGCCGGTTTTTACGGAATAGATGTTTACAGCCTTTGGGAGTCAATGGAGGAAGTCATCCGCTACCTAGAGAAAACAAATTCACCCGATCTGGAAAAAGCAAAGAAAGCGTTCTCCTGTTTCGAACCTTTTAATAAAGAACCACAGGAGTATGCGGTTTCCGCCGGCTATCTTGGTGAGGATTGTACTGAGGAAATTGTCGGGCTGCTCTCCACAATCAGGGCAAACAAAAAGGACTTCGCAGGAAGTCACGAGCAGGAGCTGAACCTGGAAGTAAATGCAATGGTGGCAGCAAATGCCGAACATTATTACAGGGCAATGGTGACAAATGATGAGCAATCTTGGAATATCAGGGATGAACATATGGTAGAAGCTTTGAACGCCGTTATGAAATTCTACGGTGAAGAGGCCAAAGTGATTGTTTGGGAACATAACACACATGTTGGGGATGCTCGGGCAACCGATATGATGGAGGCCGGAATGACCAATGTCGGACAGATCGTCCGCGAACAGAATCCTAAGGAAGATGTATATATTGTCGGGTTTGGCACGCATCGCGGTACCGTCATCGCCTCAGAAGAATGGGGAGTGAATTTTGAGAAGATGGAAGTTCCACCCGCTCGAAGGGGAAGCTGGGAGGACGCAATGCACCAAGCTGGCAATTACAATCAACTATTGTTTTTCAATGATGACAATAGAAAGCTGTTCCACTCGCCGCTAGGCCACAGAGCGATCGGGGTTGTATACCGCCCTCAATATGAGCAGTACGGCAACTATGTACCGTCGATCATGTCTGAGAGATACGACGCGTTCATCTATATAGACGAAACCAACGCACTTGAGCCGCTGGAACTCAGCGATGTAAGATTATAAAACCAAAGTCTTTGCTGTGAAAAATACACCCTTAAACGAAAAAGAAGGCTGATCACAACGGGTTCTGTTTTCGAGTACAAAATTAACTATTACACATCAAAAGGAGTGTCAAATCGCGTTGATTTTGACACTCCTTTGATTTGATTTAGTAGTATTCTTACTGGTAGATCTGTTCAATTGGTTAAACAAAATGCACCCTACCCTAAATAGCAAATGACAGAACTTTTTGTTCTTCAAAATTTTTGACTCAATTTCCTATACACTTACAATCCTACTATTAATAGGAAGGAGAGTTGTTAATTATAAAAACTCCAGCAATGATTCGATTGGAACGGAAGGTGCGTGACCTCCTGCGGGACTAGCGTGACAGGTGAGACCCCACAGGCGAAGCCGAGGAGGCTCATCCAGCTCCAGCGGCCAGCGACTAGCAGATTTCGGTCTCTCTCCTTGCGATAAGTCATCATCGAATCGCTTCGCTCTTCGTGATTCCTTTATCTCATGCGAGAGCCCTAAAATCTGTACGTCGCTGAACGGCCTCTTCCGCTTTTGCTTCACCGCACGCCCCGCGGAGTCACGCATCTGAAGTGGAAATCACTCTACCATCTACCCTTTCTTTGGCTAATTTGAAGTTTGTACTTCAAAATTGAACCCGTTACACTGATCAGCCTTCTTCTGTTTCCACCGGCATTCTAATGACAAACTTAGTACCCTTTCCTTTTTCACTGAATACATCAATAGTACCTTTGTGCATGAGCACCAGCTGCTCTACAATCGAAAGGCCGAGACCGAATTCACCGTACGGATTATTGGTTCGCGATAAATCTGCTTTATAGAATCTCCGCCAAATGGACTGTATTTCTTCGGGATCCATACCCATCCCTGTATCTTCAATCTCAATGATTGTTTCCCCTGAGGATGAACGTCCTCTGAGCCATATGGACCCTCCATTGGTAAATTGAATACTGTTTTTCGTGATGTTGATCAGGATTTGAATGAAGCGGTCATAGTCTGCCTGCACTTTAACATCTGCATCCGCTTCGATATGAATTTCATTTTGTTTTTCTTCTGCCTGTAAATCCAGCTGTTCCTTAATAACTTCAAACACATCCAGCAGTGGAAGACTTACTTTATTGATGCTGATTTGGTTGGAGCGGATTTTTTCGTAATCCAGGTTTTCATTAACAAGTCTGATCAGTCTGCGTGTTTCCTGGCTGACAAGCCCGAAGCTTTTCTCTTTTTGCTCTTCGGGAATCATGTCGTTCCGGATGCCCTCCATGACTCCGCGGATGGTCGTCAGCGGAGTTCTCAGTTCGTGTGAGACATCCGCCATGAACTGCCTTCTGCGGTTTTCGAGGCTGTCTATTTCTTCTTTAGATACCTTCAACTTCATGACCATATTGTTGAAGTCATCTGCGAGGTCACCGATTTCATCGAAGTTCGAACTTGGAACGTGAACATTATAATTTCCCGCGGAAACAAGGGAAGTCGCTTCCCGTATCCGCTGTATCCTTTTTACATGCAGCTTCGATAAGAATAAACTCAGCAAAAATGTAATGGCTAGAGAGATGAGAACGATATATAGCATATATTCATTGATTTCACTCAGCATTTCCCTTGTTCCACTGATTGGCGATATGAGGATCAAGCCGCCGGTCAGTGTTTCATTGATAATCCGTGGCATTATGACCAGCGATACTGCTTGATTAAATCGGCCAAAATCCTTTTTCAGGGGAACGGCCTCGCCGTGTTCAATCATCTGCCACTCTTCCTCGCTTAACTCAATACGAGGATAGATGTTTCCCCGCGAAAAGGATACTACTCCTTCCTGATTGAAGGTAATCAAGTCTATATCCCTGGCTTGAAGCAAGTTGCTGTATTCCTCAAGGTATTGCGGCCTTCGCGGGCTTGGCCTTTCCAGATCTGACAAAATCTTTTCCCCATAGGAGCTCAGTTCCTCCACCTTATTTTGGTAGACTAAGTCTTCAACATAATGTGAAAATAGGGTCCCCAAAATTAACAAGGCAATGATCAGAACACTCGTATGGCTGAGCAGAAGCTGATAAAGATATCTAATTTTCATCAGAAACCGCTGTTTCATCAAATTTGTAGCCTACTCCCCATACCGTATGGAGATAGGGCTGTTCCTTGCTGCCTACCTTATTGCGAAGCCGCTTGATATGGACATCCACTGTCCTTTCATCTCCATAGAAATCATAGCCCCACACCCGCTCGAGCAGCTGTTCTCTGGAAAACACCTGCCGGGGATGCTGCGAAAGATAATAGAGCAGATCAAACTCTTTTGGAGTCAGGTTTGTAAGTGGAACTCCTTTCAGAAGAACTTCACGGGTTTCTTTGCTGATTTGAAAGTCCGCTGTTGATATATCCTTTTTGCCTGGAGAGGAATTCTGGTCAGTTTCATAACGCCTTGTCACTGCCCTGATCCTTGCCATCAGTGCAAGCGGCGAAAATGGTTTTGTGACATAATCGTCCGCCCCAAGTTCCAGTCCCAGAACTTGATCTGATTCACTGTCCTTCGCCGTCAGCATGATGATCGGAACTTTTCCGCCGCCTTCCCTGATTTTCCGGCAAATGGCCACACCGTCCATGCCCGGAAGCATCCAGTCCAATATCACGAGGTCCCATCTGCCTTCCGTGTACCGTTGGTAACCTTGTACTCCGTCATGAACAAATTCCCCTTGAATGCCTTCTTTTATAAAAAACATTTCCAGCATCGAGGTGACACTTTCATTGTCTTCTACTACCAGAACGTCCATCCCTATCGTCCCTTTCCTCTACAAGCTCTAGTATTTAAATTATAGCCCTTTTCTACCTCTTCTTCTATTGATTTCCCCTTTAACAAAGGGAAAAACCCCGCAGAGATGCGGGGATTTCCTGTTTCATTACAGCCTTACAATATATCACCTACAATTAATCTGATTCCTCAGTGTTGTTCAATACCTTTTTCGTGATGGCCTTTTCCATGGCCATGTCCATGATGGCCTCTTTTACCTGCATGGAATAAGAAGCCTTCCTCCTTATTGAACGGGAAAATATCCAATTTCTTTGCTTCTTCTCTATGATCAGTCATGATTTCTTTCATGATCTCTTTTAGTGATTTCCCCTCAGTACTGATGCCCAATTCTTTTGCTGCTTTCATGATTGAAGCATCCATCACTTCATGTTTAAGCTCTTTGTGGTCTTTACCCTCGGTTTCGATCCCCAGCTCTTTCGCTGCTTTGACCAGAGCGGCTTCTCTGACCTCTTGGGCAAGCTTTTCAAGATCCTTGCCGTCAGTTTCGATGCCTAACTCTTTCGCCTTTTGCTTTACTAGCGTTTCCCTGACTTCTTGTGCCAGTTCCTCCTGCTCTTTTCCTTCCGGTGATATTCCAAGTTCCTTTGCTTTTGCTTCAAGTTGGACTCTATGAAATTCTTCCATGAGTGCACGGGAATCCTTGCCATCAGTATCAATTCCTAATTCGTCTGCTTTTTTCTTCAATTCTGCTTCCATGATTTCTTTCGCTAGTTCCCTTGTATCTTTAGCCTCTGGGTCGATGCCAAGTTCTTTCGCTTTCTCTTTTAACTGTTCTTCCCTGTAGTGAAATTTCCCATGGCCGCCAAATACCGGTTCATCCGCTGACACTTCCTTGTTTAATTGAGCGTTGCCCTCTTCAGCTGCGAAAACAGGAATCCCCCCAAGGATACCTATGGTTAATGCACCTGCCATTACATACATGAGTGTTTTTTTCTTGTTCATTTTTTTCCTCCTTATATTTTTGCTAGAAGCTCTAATCCTGATATGTAAAAACACCGCAGAAAGGGATATAGTGCTCTGCAGTGTTAGTATTTCCAAAAGTTATTGCTAAATTATGAACAATCCGCTGCCGGTTTCTTAACTTTTAAGGAGGTTTTCTATTTTATATTCTTCCTTTTGTTCCTGCAGCCAAGCTGGATATTCTGTTTGAAGTGCCTGGTCAAAGAGAATATTTTTGACTTCTTCTTGATGGTCTTCAAGTACCGCTTCCTTCGCGTCTTTCTTGTCCGTTATTTTAATGATATGGTAACCGAACTCCGTTTTGACGGGATCACTTATTTCATCTGTCTTCATTGAAAAAGCCTTCTCTTCGAATTCGGCAACCATGTCTCCTTTGCTAAAGAAACCAAGTTCTCCTCCTGATTCAGCATTGGAACTATCCGTAGAGTATTCTTTGGCCAATTGGGCAAAATCTCCTCCATCGTCCAGCTTTTTCTTTACCTCTTTTGCTGCAGCTTCATCTTCCACCAGGATGTGGCTTGCCTGGACTTGCTCCTGCTGCGCAAAAGTTTCCTTGTTGGCTTCAAAGTATTCTTTGATTTGGTCATCCGTAATAGTCACTCTGTCATTCAGCAACTTTTCAGTTAATAAATAAGATCGGATGTTTTCTTTCACACTCTCCATACTTGCACCGCTGGAGGTTAAAGCCTCGTTGAACGCTTCATCGTTTTCATATGAGCTTTTGAGCGTCTCTAATTCAGCTTCTATTTCACTATCTTTCACTTTTATATCTTTTTCATCGCTTTCTAATTCAACGATTTTATTGGCAATTAGTGTGTCTAATGCAGCTTCGCCGTATTGATCCACCATCATCGTGTACAAGTCATCTTTGCTTATAGAATTGTTCCCCACTTTTGCTACTACTTCCCCTTTTGAAAAAATAAACCCGGTTATAATTAGACTGACGACGACCACACTGCCTATTAAACCTAGTAATTTACTATGATTGTTCTTTTTATCCACGATACCGCTCTCCTTTTTTATAGGCTGTTTTCGTATGAATTTTTGCTTTCAGAAACATCTCTAATCAGAGGGGCTAGCTCTTTTCTTTCTTTATTAAATAGCAGCAAAATTTACGAAAAGAGCCTTTTTATAAGAGGGGCCTGGCAGGTATTATCCCAAGCACCAAGAAGTTTATGTTAGATTAGTTAATCATCATGCTATTGCTTGTAAGAGTCAAACTGATGGACATCTTTTCTGCACCGCGGTAGATTGTCATATCTGCCCTATCGCCTACTTTAAGATCAGAATACAACTGCCTTCTTAAATCTGCTGGTGTTTCAACTGGTTGTCCATTTAATTCAGTAATGACATCTCCAGCTTGAATTCCGGCTTTTGCTGCCGCTGACGTATCGTCGATATTTGCCACAATCACCCCGGCACTTACTGCATCCGGAAGCTCCTCCAAGTAGTTCCTTGGAACATCCGACAGACTCGTCATTCCAATCCCGATATAAGGGCGCTCCACTTTACCTGTTTTAATGATTTCGTTGACAATAGGCATGAACTCTTTACTTGGGATGGCGAACCCGAGACCTTCTACTCCTGAAGTTGAGATCTTCAAGCTGTTAATTCCGACCAATTCACCCTTGCTGTTGATTAAAGCACCGCCGCTATTGCCAGGATTGATAGCTGCATCTGTCTGAATGACATTTAATTCGGACTCACCGGCAGAGGTTGGTACTGCTATCGTACGGTCCACCGCACTGATGATTCCTTGTGTTACGGTTCTCGATAAATCAAGACCTAATGGATTTCCTATTGCGATAACTTGTTCACCGGCACGAAGTTCACTGGTATCTCCGACTTCAAGCAGGTTATCTGCATACTTGCCATCAACTTTCAAGACAGCTAGATCTGTCAACGGATCCGCGCCGATCAGCTCTGCTTTTGTCTTTTCGCCATCATGCAGAGACACTTCTATGTTTGAGGCATCTTCAATGACATGATTATTTGTGATGATATAAGCAAAATCACCTTCTTTTTTGAAGAGGACTCCTGACCCGGTCCCAGCCTTGGCTTCCTGAGAGACTCCAGTATATCGGTTGCTTTGCTCCTGATAGTTAACAATGCCTACGATCGCCTTTGATGCGTCTTCTACAATGTTAGCGATATCCCCTCCGGTTGAGACATTAACAGCATTGATACCTGCTGTTTGGGAGGTTTCCGCCTGCTGCGAGATTCCTGCTGCATTCTGAATGCTGTCCTGAGCAAGATTTTGATAATAATCTGTTTGCGGCAGGACACTCAGTGTAAGGACAGAACCGATGACACCTGCACCCACAGTAGAAAGAAATCCTCTTCCTTTTGATTTTCGATTCTGTTTTTCATATCTATATCTTTCTTCTGTTACAGGCTGCTCTGCTTCGGGCTGTGGTGAAACTGTATGCTGAACTTCTTCATTATTATTTTGATTGTTTTGTTCAAACATTCTATTTCCTCCTCTATAGGTAAAAGCTATTTATCAGCTGATTCATTAAAAGTTTTACGTTGTTGTATCGCTTTCTCTTGGTGCTTGATTTCATCTTAAAGGGAAAATATTACGAAATTATTAACAATCTATGTACAGGTTGGGAAGTTTTCATGAATGGGTATTAAACAAACGTTTGATTAATAAACCCTTAAGCTCCCTATTTTAGAACAGCAGCGTTGATAGCCTGTACTTTGTCAGCCAGTTTTATAGTGCAGCATGAAAAAGCGCAAGCGACTCTTTTAGCCCCGGCAGGTAAATGTTTTCCAGGAAGGAGAAGGGGCGGATTTTCTTGGAGATATGTATGATGAGGAGACTGCTTCGGTCGGGAGGGGCCGATTCTTGTGGAGATATGTATGATGCTGAGGCCGCTTCGGTCAGGAGGGGCAAATTTTCTTGAAGATATGTATGATGAGGAGGCTGCTTCGGTCGGGAGAGGCCGATTTTCTTGGAGATATGTATGATGCTGAGGCCGCTTCGGTCAGGAGGGGCGGATTTTCGTTGAGATATGTATGATGTTGAGGCTGCTTCGGTCGGGAGGGGCGGATTTTCTTGGAGATATGTATGATGAGGAGGCCGTTTCGGTCTGGAGGGGCGGATATTCTTGGAGATATGTATGATGAGGAGGCTGCTTCGATTGCGGTAGCCGCGTTTCCCTTCCAGATTTATATGGTGATACGAAGGGCTAAATTTAGCCAAGTGGATACAAATCCTTTGGCGCTGCAGGCGGCTTAAGGAACCCTGCCATATTTTCAAATCTATAATTTGATACTTTTCTAATCGTAAGAAAGACCGCCAAGTGATGGACGGTCTTAAACATATTTCTATCTTTCTATATAATTGCGGATGTTCTCGAGCACTGCCTGGTAATAGGAGTTTTCATGGGGCACAAAGTCTTTCTTTTGAGCAATTAACTCTTTCTTTTCTTTCTTTCCATCTAAGGTAATCTGGAACCCTTCTAAATGGATGTACTCTATCCCGCCATCTATCAACTTTTCAAATTGGGCAAACTCTGCCCGGAAAATACCGGATACCTCCTCTTCCTCTACAGAGAAGTCCTCCATCGATCCTGTAAACTCATATAAGAAAAGGCGGGCTCTTTCTCTATCAATAAAGTTCTCTGTAGTAACCTCATACGGAATGATCCCCACGGGAACCAAATTTGCAAAAGATACCTCTATCCCTGTCTCTTCCCTTACTTCCCTGATTCCTTCCTCAAATGTTTCATGAGATAAGATATGGCCCGCTGCGGTGATATCAAGCAGATTGGGGTAATCTTTCTTTTGGGGGCTGCGCAGTTGAAAATAGAGATAACAGATGCCTTCTTTTCTTTCAATAAACCAGCAATGAAACGTTTCGTGCCAGTACCCCTTTTGGTGAACCTCATGACGCGGAGCCGTTCCAATTGCTATTCCTTCATTATTAAAAATTGTAAGAGTTTCCTTTTCCAAATCCTTCACTCCTAAGCCTCAGCTCTTTAACGTGCTTAATTTCCGTTTTCTAATAACCTGGTTGATCACTTCTGAAAAGACAAGACCAATAGCAATCGAACCCGAGATCATAAAAGCTTTTGCAGCTAAATTTATTGCCGAGTTATAATCATTCTGCACAAAATTCCTCATCGCATCATAAGCCATCCCGCCCGGAACCAATGGGATGATTCCAGCCACACTGAATATAATGATGGGTGTTCGATAAATTTTAGAATAAATTTGGCTTAGAACAGCGACCAGAAATGACGCGGTTACAGTAGCAAGGACAATATCGACCTCGTTCATTGTCATCACGATATAAACGATCCAGCCGAACATCCCCACACTTCCGCACTTAATCAAAGACTCCCTCGGCGCATTAAAAATAATGCCAAAAGCCGCTGAAGCAATGAAGCTTGTGATAATTTGTTCTATTATATACACTTTGCCGATCATCTCCTATTACTTAATACCTCTCGAAGGGTCAGAGTCCTGTCATGAACCACGGACCGTGATTCTGAAGGGGTATCGACTGATAATATTACTCCTGCCCGTCATAAAACACTGTTTACACGAACGTAAAAACTATCGCAATTCCAGAACCTATGGCAAAAGCCGTCAGAAATGCCTCAGCACCTTTTGACAATCCGGAAACCAGATGCCCCGCCATCAAATCTCTTACTGCATTAGTAATGAGAAGCCCTGGGACAAGAGGCATGACCGAACCAATAATGATTTTGTCGAGCTCAAAACCGACTCCGCTCCAAATGAATCCGAACGAAAGCATCCCAATTGTAAAAGAAGCGAGAAACTCGGCAAAAAATTTAATCGGTACTACTTTGTGAAAGTAAATCAGACTCAAAAACCCTATCCCACCTGTTACTACTGCCGGAAGGAAATCATGCCAGCTTCCTTGGAACATAATCAGAAAGCAACCGCTGGCAATGGCAGCCGCCAGAATCTGAATATAAAAAGGAAACGGCATCGTAGCAGCATCGGCCTCTTCCAATAGCTCATAGGCCCTGTCTATCGAAAGTTCCCCGCTGCTGATTCTTCTGGAAATGCTATTTACTACAGTTACCTTCTTTAAGTCTGTCGTTCTCTCTGAAATCCGGATCAGCTTTGTTTTCGTCGGTTCTGAAGTTTCAATCGAAAAAATGATTCCCGTTGGCGTAACGTAGCTGTGGGACTCTTTTATTCCGAAAGAGGCGGCGATCCTCATCATTGTATCTTCCACCCTGTAGGTTTCCGCCCCGCTCTGCAGCATAATTTTCCCGGCAAGAAGGCAAACCTCCATGATGTCATATTTAATCTCCATTTGTTTTTCCATGCATTCACTCTCTCCAATAAACACCTTAAGGTTATGTAGCTACAATTCTATAGGAAACAGGATTGTATAAGCAACACTTTACTGCTTTAAAGCGTGAAGAGGGACTGTCCCTCTTCACGCTTTAAAGCAGTAAAGTCATCAAACAAAAAGAAGAAGCTGCGGACAGCTTCTTCTTTTCGCTCTATTATTATTTAATTCCGCCCGAAATATTGGATCCTTCGATAAAGTGCTTTTGGAAAAAGAAGAATAACAATACCACCGGTGCCAGCACCATGACGGACATGGACATCAGATAGTGCCACTGCGTCTGCATCTGTCCTTTGAAGGTCTGCAGCCCTATCTGGAGGGTGTACATGCTTTCATCATTAAGATATAGAAGCGGTCCGAGCAGGTCATTCCATGCTCCATTAAAGGAGAAGATCGCAACGGTTATCAATGCCGGCTTTGTCAGCGGCACCATGATATGCCACCAAATTTGAATATGATTCGCTCCATCCAATACAGCCGCATCAAGCAGCTCATTGGGAATGGTAAGTGAAAACTGTCTAAGCAGGAAGATAAAAAAAGCACTTCCCAGGAAAGAGGGAACAATCAAAGGAAGATAGGAATTAATCCAGCCAAGCTTTGAAAACAGAATATACTGCGGCACCATCGTTACAAATCCTGGAATAAGCATAGTAGATAAAACCAGTACGAATAATACGTTCCTGCCTTTAAAAGGAATTTTGGCAAATGCGTAAGCGACCAGTGAGTTAATAAATACACTTCCAATTGTACCTATTGTAGCAACCATCAATGTATTAAGCGTCCATCTCGTAAAAGGTGCAGTCTGCCATGCTTTTACATAGTTTGAAAACTGAAACGTCTCCGGAATGAATGTCGGCGGATACTGAGCAATTTCCTGAGGTGTTTTCAGTGACGTTGAAATCATCCACCACAGCGGAGAAAGAATGACAACGCTCCCCGCTATTAAAATAAAGAGAATGAACCATTTATGCGCTTTTTCCCTGAATTTTTTGGATTGATGAAATTTAAGTTTTTCTGTATTTTCCATTACTTTTTGTCCCCTCCTTCATAATAAACCCATTTCTTCCCAAGCTTCAGGTTGATGAAGGTTAAGAAAAGGACGATAACGAATAAGAACCAGGCCATGGCCGTTGCATAACCCATATCGAAAATTTCAAATGCATTATTCCACATATGCAGGTTGTAGAATAACAATGAATTCGCAGGGCCTCCGCTGCCATTATCCGTCATGACATAAGCTTCCTGGAATATTTGGAACGAACCAATCGTACTTGTAACAATATCAAAGAAAATGATTGGCGTTATCATCGGCAGAGTAATATAGAAAAACTTATGAAAAATATTAGCACCATCTAGTTCTGCCGCTTCATACATTTCTTTAGATACCCCTTGAAGCACTGCCAGATAAAGAAGCATTCCTCCCCCAACGCTCCAGAGCTTCATAATAATAAGGGAAGGCTTGGTCCATTCTGGATCAAACAGCCATGCCGGTCCGTCTACACCAAACCAGGCAAGGAATGTATTGATCATTCCTGTGCTTGGACTCAGAAGCTGCATCCAGAGGAAGTAGACAGCTACTCCGGAAAGAATGGATGGCAGATAAAAGATCGTCCTGAAAAATTTCATCCCTCTGACTTTCTGATTCAACAGGGCCGCCAGGAGAATGGCTCCTGCGGTTGTTGCCGGAACTGAAAAAAGAACAAAATAAAGTGTGTTCCAAAGAGATGTCATAAACATCTCATCGATTGTGAACATCTTTTTATAGTTATCCAAACCAATAAAATTCATTTTGGAAGTGATATTATAGTCCGTAAAACTTGCTGCCAATGAAAATATCATCGGTCCCAGTGTCAACCCAAAGAATCCCAGCAGCCATGGACTGATGAACAAATAACCAAATAGGTTATCCTTTGTTTTTTTGTTAATAATTTTTTTCTTCTTCACAGGCTTATCAACTGCTCTGATTCCGGCTGCTTCGTTTTTTCTTTTTAACTTGACATTTCCAGAGTGAAGGCCGGTTGACCTGCCGGATTCAGTAGTGTCTGAAATTACTTCTGCGTTGGACCCCTTCATAGGAATACCCCCCTTTTTATTAACCCGAGTGCTGGAGCATGACAAAAATGAAAAAGTTTTTTATTGACCAAAAGAGAGAAGGAAACCCTTCTCTCTGGATGGCATTTACCTCTTCACTTTCTCTACTGATTCCTGAGCAGATTTTAGTGCTTCTTCTGCTTCAAGCGAGCCCATCATGAACTCATCGACCTTTGGATTCAGGAGATTCTGATAATCAGGGTATTCAACCGGCATTGGATGAAGTTGAGTGAATTCAAGATTATCAATAGTCGCCTGATAAATTTCTTTATCTTTTCCTTCTAACTCTTCGGCTGCTTGTTCCGCTGCAGCAATATTTGCTACATTATCAAAGTTCTGCTTTGCCCAATACTTTTGGGCTTCTTCCCCTGTTAAATATTTAATGAACTCAGCTGCTGCTTCAGGATTGTCAGCACCTTTAGGAATTTCGGCAACAAACCCGCCTCCATCACTCCATGGCTTGCTGTCTTCGTCAAAAGCCGGAACAGGTGCTACACCAAAGTCCATATCCTGTCCGAATTCTTTAATCTGCGTATAGAAGTTACCAACATTGACCCACATAGCTACTTTGCCGCTGATGAAAGGATTGGACTGCTCGCTTCCAAATTCAGCCTGGAAGCTTTGAACGGTTTTATCTCCGATTCTGTCTTTCCAGCTCTTGATCCATTCAACCGCCTCTACTTTTCTTGGCGTGTTGATAAATACTTCTCCGTCTTCAACTAACTTTTGGCCTTCATCGGCGTTGACCATCCAGGAATTTGCTCCGATGCTTCCCCACAGCGGGTAAAAGCCCACGCGCTCGTAGCGGTCACCGTCTTTAACATCCAGCTTTTGTGCATATTCTTCAAGCTCTTTCCAGGTTTTCGGCGGCTGTTCAGGATCCAATCCAGCATCCTTGAACGCTTCTTTATTGTAGAAAAGCATGCGGGTATCTGTATTGAAAGGCACTGCATACGGCTTTCCTTCATATTCAACCGTATCCCATAGATGTGGATAATATTGTTCCTTAAAATCTTCCCCAAAATATTCGCTTAAGTCTTCAACCTGCTCATTTTCTGCCCGCTGTGCAACCGAGTTGATATCATTGATAATGACATCAGCTGGATCTCCCGCTGCAATGGAAGCAAGGTTTTTTGTCCAAATATCGCCCCAAGGCAGATATGTATGTTTAACAACAATCTCGTCTTGAGATTCGTTAAAGTCCTTAATAATTTTCTCTATCATAGGCTTTCTGGTTTCAGAACCCCAAAACGTCCAGAAATCTACAACCTTTTTACCGTCTTCCGTGACATTTGCACTTGCTCCCTCATCGTTACCGCAGCCGGCTAAAAAGCCTGACATCAGCAGAACAAGAGAAAGAAGCATAGCTAAACTTCTTTTCTTCATTTGTTACTCCCCCTAAACTTGATAAATATTACAATAAACTTACAAATTACTTCTGCTTCTTCTTCTACCCCGCTTCTTCTTCTCCTTAAACATTTATCTACAAAAAAAACTAAAAAAAATTCTGACATTGTCATTTTATGTCTATAGTATGCCTGACTGTCCACTAAGGGAGAAGGACTTGATAGCAGTTTTTACAGGCACATTTGTAAACCAGAGAATTTAACAATCACCTTGGAATTTCTCACACAAATTACCGCAACTTTTTTTGGAATGAATTTATTGACTTTGGATCCTCTTTTCTTGAAAATGATTATATACCTATTTATATAAGGAGTTCACATGAAAACAAAAACCGAGGAACTGTATCATTTTCTAATTGATAATATCCCTTCATTTACCGAAGATTGGCTTCAATTTCAGGAAATAAAGACCGGCTCACATTACTCATTGGATGCACCTCCTGAAGTATTAGGAAAAATCAAGGAACAAAACGGAAAGTATGTTAGACTTGTTGCCGAGTCGCTGCTTCAGAATGAAGAGGAAATGAAAAAAAGCATCGCAGACTGGACCTCCCAAACAGCTTCTGACAGAGCGAACTCTGATACCTCGTTAACGGAAGTGACTAGAAACGGAGGCTATTTCCGTACAATTCTCATTGATTACATCGAGAGATTTGCCACTCAGACTGAACTTGACGTAAGCATAGGAGATTTGTTTCACTGGGTGAAAAAAATTAACACCACTTTTGACTATGTCATGGAAACATTCACAGATAATTTCCTGAAAATCCTGTTAAGCAGACTTTCCTCTCAATCCATGCTCATCAACGAATTAAGCGCCCCTGTCATTACACTTACCGAGGATGTGGGGCTTCTTCCTATCATCGGAGATATCGATACATCGAGAGCCAAGAGTATTTTGGAAACGACTTTGCAGCAGGCGGCTGATTCCGGAATTTCGTACCTTATCATTGATTTATCCGGTGTGGTCATGGTCGATACGATGGTCGCACACCAAATCTTTCAGCTCATAGAATCCCTTAAGTTGATCGGGGTGGAGACCGCTCTGACCGGCATTCGTCCGGAAGTGGCCATGACAGCTGTTCAATTAGGTATCGATTTTTCTGAAATCAAGACAGAAAGTTCTTTGGAAAGAGTCATACTGACTTTAGCCAGGAAATTGGAGAAAAATCTTTAAGGTTTGTTTTGGGGTGCGTTCATCAGGATCGCACCCCTGTTTAGTGTTTCTTCCCTAGACAAGGGGCGACGCGGCAAGGATAAGCTCTTCGTGAAATAGAGATTTGCGGCCCAATGAGACTGCCTTTTAGAAAGATAACGGCCCGGAAAACGGATTTGCCGGCCATTGAGATCCCTTTTTCGAAAGATAACGACCAGGAAAAAAGGAACTGCTGACAAACGAGGTATATACGAAAAAAGCAATAAAAATAAAGGGGGAAGAACCATTGCGAAAATGGTTTTTAGCCGCAGCTGGAATTATTTTATTGGCCATTTTTTTATACTGGCAGAACAATTCTATAGTAAAGACGGGAATAGACATTGCCTCTGGTGATCTCCCGGCTGCATTCAATGGCTATAAAATTATTCAGCTTTCCGACCTCCACAGTAAGTCTTTTGGGAAAAATCAAAAGAACATAATTGAAAAAGTCCGAAGCTCCCAGCCTGACTTAATTGTTTTCACAGGAGATTTAGTCGACGGAAAGAATTACGATGAGGAACCCAGTCTCTTGTTAATGAAGGGACTGCTGCAAATAAGCCCGGTGTATTTTGTAACAGGCAACCATGAATGGTGGTCCGGGAACTTTCAAGAGCTGGAAAAGAAACTTCTGAACTTGGGAGTAACAGTTCTGAGAAATGATCATGTTGAAATTGAAAAGGATAACAGCAAAATTACGATACAAGGAATTGATGATCCCGATGGTCGACTTTCTGTTGAAGAAACCATGGATCTTTCAGCACCTGGGACTGCGGAAGAATTCCGCATCCTTCTTGCTCACAGACCTCAGCATTTCCAACTTTATCAAGAGCACCAGTTCGACTTGATTTTCTCCGGCCACGCCCACGGCGGCCAATTCAGGCTTCCTTTTCTCGGAGGGATTATTGCTCCTGACCAAGGATTCCTGCCGGAGTATGATGGCGGGAGATACCAATCTGGAGACTCAGTCATGATTGTGAACCGTGGACTCGGCAACAGTATTATTCCCCAACGGCTTTTTAACAGGCCGGAAATCATCGAAACCACACTCCTTTCTAAATAACCTTGCAAAGAGCCATGAGGCAGCCGTCGTATGGCTCTTAGTTTCGGGAAGCGATAAGCTAACCTGGTAATCCAGTTTTAGTTCCTGGGTTTTATAATTGCATGACTGGCGCTTAACATCCTCCCTTTATTTCTAGATGCAGTTTTTACCTCTTTTAAAAACAGTTCCATTGCACATATTAAATAATGGTCAATGGACCTAAAAAAGGAGGTAATAACAATGAAGACAAAGCTTAAATCTTTTCTTATATGCGCCATCGCACCCTTGATGATACTGACAGCTTGTAATGGCAATGGAAATAATGAACTTGCGGATCCACAGGATGTAAACTACGATCCTGTAAGCTTCAATGGTGAAAATCCAAACATGAACGAAAACGGCAATGGAAATGCACGTACAAATCGTGATCCTGATGACCCTGCTGTTCAGCGTCAGGGACGCAACCTATTTACACAGCGTTACCTGATTCCAATGGACCCCCGTAATGGCGGACAGCGTTATACCCAGAGAAATGAACAGAGTAATCAAGGTAACCAGGGGAATGGTCAACAAGCCGCTCAGGAACCTGAAACACCTCAGCAGCCTGCAGAAGATAATGAACAGAATGCTGAAGCAAAAAACGGGAACATGGATGAATATGTTCAGCAGGTCATTGATTTAACAAACGGTGAACGCAAAAAGAATGGGCTGCCGGCCTTGAAACCTCATGCTGAATTATCCAATGTGGCCCGCATTAAATCTGAGGACATGGTGAATAAAAATTACTTCTCTCACACGTCTCCAACATATGGATCTCCATTTGAAATGATGGAGAACTTCGGGATCGAGTACAGCACGGCAGCTGAAAATATTGCTGCCGGCCAGAACTCCCCTAAAGAAGTTGTTCAAGCATGGATGGACAGCCCGGGACACCGTAAAAACATCATGAACAATCAAGTGACCCATATTGGAGTCGGCTACGCGGAAGACGGTGGAATGGGAATTTATTGGACACAGATGTTCATTAAATAAGCAGTCCAGACCTTTCAATCTCCCTAAGGAAATTCAGATGAATGAAAGCAGATCACACAAAAAATCCCGGCGAGAAACTCCGCCGGGATTATTTCACTGTTATTACAGGTTGGTGTTCGTACCATTGTTGACTCTTACATTTTCAGGATAAGTGTGAGTATTGACTGCATTGTTGTTTGAGAAATGGCCATAGACTTTATCTTCACGGTTTTCATCCGCTTCAACAAGGACTACAATATTTCCCTTATTTAAATAATTCTCATATTCCTTCGCATGTTCTTCAGGAATACCAGCTCCCGTCAGAGCACCAACAAGTCCTCCTCCGCCGGCACCGATTGCAGCACCGCTCAACGCTGTTGCTAACGGTCCTGCTGCAGCCAGCACACCAATACCAGGGATGGTCAGCAATCCGACCTCGGCAATGATACCAGCGATACCGCCGAGCACACCGCCCGTTCCTGCACCAATACCGAATCCTTTACCAGCGTTCTTGCCGCGTCCGCTGTCTTTTTCAGTTACTTCTGTTTCTGTTTCCTGCTGAATTCCTTTAACATCGTCATTATCTTTTGCAAAAATTGAGATATCTTCTTTCGTATAGCCCATGTCATGAAGTGCTTCAATTGCCCGCACCGCTTCATCTCTGTTTCTGAATACTCCACCGATTATAGACTTTTTCATTTGATATACCTCCTCAAAAGATTTCTACATAAAGTGTAATTCCCTTATAGCCAGCAGCTAAACGTGCAATTATTTAGAAAGCTATTATTCAAATATGAATTTTAGATTTTTTTAAAAAATTCCTGTTGAACCTGCTTTGCAGGCTCTAAAATTTTTCCAGACCCATATAACTTCCTATTCACATATTTGCGGCTTTCTCGCGGAGGATGTGTCGATTTTGTCACAAAGAACTTGGACTTGTTGTTAACGGAGTTTCCACACGCTGTCACTCTAATAATTGCAGAGCTGCATTTCTTCCTGCTCCTAATGGCCAATCAATTTATATAAAAAAGGCATAGGAGAATAACGGATTTTGTTTTCGAGTACAAAACTAAAAAAAGGAGTGTCAAATCGTATTGGTTTTGACACTCCTTTTTGGTTGATTTAGCGGTATCCTTACTGCTAAATCTGTTCAATTGGTTAAACAAAATGCACCCTAAATAGCAAATGACAGACCTTTTTGTTCTTCAAAATTTGTCCACAATTTCCTAGACACTTGCAATCCCATATTAATAAGGAGAGTTGTTAATCCTTAAAAACCCAGCAATGAATTGATTTGAACGGAAGGTGAGTGACCTCCTGCGGGACTAGCGTGACGTCTAGTTTCAGCACTTGGAGTGGAAATCAGTAGACATAGTTTTGGTTGTGAATTACTCAACCATTTCTCTGACTAATTCAAAAATTGTACTTCAAAACAGAACACGGTAAAAGGAGAAGACCCTTTGCCTTTTTGTGTAAGCAGTTTAAAACGCCCAGTTTCCTTTTCTAAAGACAACTTCCTTTGAGCCGTCTTTAAAAAGCCCGTCAATATCCATGTTTTCAGAACCGATCATAAAGTCTTCGTGCACAATGCTGTCATTAAGCCCAACGGCTTTTCTCTCATCTTCGTTTAATGTTTGTCCTCCCTCATAGCAAGTTGGATAGGAAGAACCAATGGCCAGATGGTTAGAAGCATTTTCATCAAACAACGTATTGAAAAACAGGATTCCTGTTTCGGAAATGGGGGATTTGTGCGGAACCAGTGCCACTTCTCCCAAATATTTTGCTCCTTCATCTGTTTCCATCATTTTTTCAAGCAGTTCCTGACCAGTCTCTGCTTCCGCCTTGATGATTTTTCCATCCTCGAAGGTCAGCTTAAAGTCTTCAATTATGTTCCCTTGATACGCCAGCGGCTTGGTGCTGGTAACATAGCCGTTTACCCCATTTTTAAGCGGTACAGTATACACTTCTTCGGTTGGCATATTTGCAATGAAGGTGGTCCCTTCTTTATTCGTTGAACTCCCTGTCAGCCACAAATGCTTTTCCGGAAGTTCAATCGTCAAGTCTGTTCCAGGGGCAGTATAATGAAGCTTCCAAAAATGTTTCTCGTTTAATTGAAAAGCTTTGGCTTGCAGCGTCTCAATATGTTTGCGCCATTCATCGACAGGATCGTCCTTATTGATCCTGACAGCCTCAAAAATTTTATCCCATAGAGCAGACACCCTTTCCTCTTCTGGAAGTTCAGGAAAGACTTTATCTGCCCATTTTTGTGAAGGCATCGCAATGATGGACCAGCTGATCCGGTCTGTCTCTATGGCTTCATAAAAGCTCTCAAGGGCATTGCCTCTCGCCTTTTCAAAGGTTAACAACCTTTCGGGAGGAATACCTTTCAATAAATCAGGATCATCTGCTTCGACCTGTAAGAATGCACCGCCTCTATCAGCAACAGCATCGAAAGCGGATGCCATCCACTCCGGAAATTGTTCAAAGGCACTATCAGGAGCATGTTCATAATGAGTTCTTTTTATCTCTTCGTCGTACCATTGTACATGTACTTCCCCAGCTTCAGCCAGGTAGGCCTGCTTCACGATTTTCCTCACAAGGCGCTCAGTCCCCATAGGTGCAGAAATCCACAAGTATTGGCCTTTTTGTATATTGACGCCGGCTTTCACAGCAAGCTCAGCATATTTATCTAAATTTCGTTCAAAGTCCATTTCAATTCCTCCAATTCATTATTTAACTTCTATACTATATGTGATCAATCATCACAACAGGACTTATCCAAACCTTACTCCTAATCACCAGAAAACATCAAGCTAAAGGCATTTGATTAGCCCTCTAAAGCAAAAAAGGGACAGTCCCTCACCTCGCACAAAGCGGTGAAAAACCGTCCCCATATATCTTTATCAAGCTGAAGGTGATACCTGCGTTTGCTGCTGCAGTTTTTTCCCTCTAGCTTCTTTGATAGTCAAGACCATAGCGATCAATAAGAATGCGCTGGAGATCTGGAAGAGTGTTCCTGTGCCCACGAATTGAGCAAGAATACCAAAGACCAGCCCACTCAAGCCGATTCCGAGGTCAATTGACGAGAAGAACATTCCGTTGGCAACCCCTCTTCTCTTGGCAGGTGTCTTGGAAAGCACCCATGATTGCAGGGTTGGAATCAAAGAACCGAAACCTACCCCGAACAGGACACCGGCAATGATGATCGGCAGGTTTGAATGAGCGAAAGACAACACCCACATACCGATAAAGGTCACTCCTGTACAGAATAATATCAATCCAATCGGCCCTTTTTCGTCAAACCACTTTCCTGCAATAGGACGTGAAAGAGAAGCCATGATAGCATTGAAAAGATAGAAAAGGAAAATCTGGTCAATCCCCCGCTCCTCTCCGAAGATGACGATAAAGGTCACGATCGAGCCATAACCGAATGTGGCAATCATTGTGATGATCGCTGGATAAATACTTGACTTTTCAATGAGAGAACCAATATAAGAAAACTTTAAGTCCTCTTTCTTCGCCTCTTTTACAGCCGGCGGAGTGTAGTAATGCACTGTCGAAAGCAGGATGAGCGCGATAATTCCCAAGGCAGTTGAAATATAAATAAGATTGCTGAACGATGTCACTTGAAACAAGTAAATACCTAAGCTTGGTGCGACGATCATCCCAATGGTAATTGATAAACCATAGTATCCCATTCCTTCACCCAGCCTGGAGTTCGGAACTACATCCACCGCTGCGGTTCCATTCACAGTTGTGGACCAGCCCCATGCAAGCCCATGCACAAAACGGAACAACAGGAAAATCACGACGATTTGCGAGAGCGGATAGATGACCGTGATCAAAAGTAGCGAAAGCGCTCCGATCAGCACCAGCGGCTTCCTCGTTTTATATTCCAGCATATAGCCGATAAAAGGCCTGCTCAATACAGCACCTACGGAAAATAAGGTTGTGACAAGTCCGATCTCCAATCCCGATGCCCCAAGAGATTTAATATAGGGAGGCAAAGTTGGAATCAGCATTTGAAAGGACATGAAAACAAACAAATTCCCCACCATCAGCATGATGAATGATTTGGTCCAGAGTGTTTCTTTCACGTGAAGTACCTCCTGTATCAGCCTTTAGTTTCAGGCTTTTTTCACAAAAATAAAGGCAGTTTTCCAAAAAGCGTTTGTTGTAAGAGGGACATAGAATACCACTGCACAACAAAGCTTTCAAAAACAGCCAAAATAAAAAACAATCTCCTCAGCGGAAGATTATTAATTCATTTAAATAATATTTCGGATTACTAAATAATAGCACAGGTTCATTGAAAATGGAACAATAAAATCAAAAGCGCAAGCGCCTTGGTCAGCCCCGACAGGCAAATGTTCCTCAGAGAAAAAAAGGCGCTCTTTCCTTTTATTCTCTGAGGGTTATTTGACCCCGAGGGGCTAGGTGCTGCAGCTGGACGGATCAAAAGCGTAAGCGCCTTGGTCAACTTCGACAGGAAAATGTTCCCAGGTAGGAGAGGGGCATTTTTGGTTATAGGGCTGCTTCGGTCGGGAGAGACATAATTTTCGTCGAGATATGTATGATGTTGGGACTTCTTCGGTYGGGAGAGACATAATTTCCGTCGAGATATGTATGATGTTGGGACTGCTTCGGTCGGGAGAGACATAATTTCCGTCGAGATATGTATGATGGTGGGACTGCTTCGGTCGGGAGAGACATAATTTTCATCGAGATATGTATGATGTTGGGACTTCTTCGGTCGGGAGAGGCATAATTTCCGTCGAGATATGTATGATGATGGAGCTGCTTCGGTCGGGAGAGACACAATTTCTGGCGAGATATGTATGATGGTGGGACTCCTTCGGTCGGGAGAGACATAATTTCCGTCGAGATATGTATGATGGTGGGACTGCTTCGGTCGGRAGAGGCATAATTTCCGTCGAGATATGTATGATGRTGGGACTKCTTCGGTCGGGAGAGRYATAATTTCCGTCGAGATATGTATGATGTTTGGACTGCTTCGGTCAGGAGTGACCTATTTCCGTCGAGATATGTATGATGTTGGGACTGCTTCGGTCAGGAGTGACCTATTTCCGTCGAGATATGTATGATGATGGAGCTGCTACGGCCGGCAGTGACCTATTCCCGTCGAGATATGTATGATAATGGGACTTTTTCGGTCGGGAGAGGTAACATGCCGATGAGATATGTATAATCTTAAGGCTGTCGATCGTTAGGGAGTCGCTCTTTTCATGATCACCAGTTATTCCGCTGAATTTCTGGTTATTTTTCTCGGATTTAGTATCGAATTGCAACAGATTTCATAAAAAGAGCCTTAAAAAAGAAGCCTCCCGCTGTAAAAAGCAGCAAGAGGCCTTCTTCTCTTTACCTTAAATCTTCCCAATCTGTTTTGAAAGAAAATCTCCATAAAACAGGAGCCATAATAAGCAGGATAGCCAAATAAATAAAGCTTCCGTAATTAATCAGAAGGGCCAGGAAATGAATCCCTACAAAGACTCCGTTTAACAAAAAGTAAGGAACAAGTTTCCATCCTTCACTGTCCTGAGCTGCTTCGAAGGACCTTGAAAAGGGCAATGTCCCTTTAATCATGCTGAATCCGATAGTGATATAGACAATGCTGCTTAAGAAGATGATGACAACATCCTCAAGAATCCTGATTCCAAAGAGGAAGATAAAGATGAGGCTGATAACCACATATACCGGAAGGAAAAGCCTTACCATGACAGCTTTGATGGTTCCAGTATAAATGCTTCTCAACTGTCCTACAGGGGCAGTCCTATAAATCCAGGACGCTTTATGTTTTCCTGAATACTTTACCATCATCAGCACATTCGGAATCATCAGCATGGTGAAATACAAGGACAGAAACCACTTACTCTCCCTGATACTGTCAAAGGAATCCACCTGGAGCTGATTGAAAATGAAAATGAAAGGAAATATCAGAGAAAAGCCAAGTGAAGGATAAACCTTCAGCTTGAAATCACGTTCCGTTTTAATCATCGATCTGGCAAAACGGTAAAATGCCCTCTCCTCTCCATTACGGCAAAAGAAGGCAGCTTCCCAGTTCAAGTACCTCTGCGCCGTCTTCTTTTCCTTTCCGCTATGGCTGGACAACTTCTGCAAATTCCTCTCGAAGGAAGGCATCATTTTAGCATAGATGAACAGTGCTATAATTGGAATAACAAAAGTCAATACGGTAAAAGCAATGATATAGGGGCCGCCTTCTCCTTGTAAAAATAACTGAAAAGGCCCCCCAAACCAGACAGGTGGGATCAGGAACTGCCACCAAGCCGGAGAGAATTCCACTCCGAACTCAACCAATTCAAAAGACCTGGCGACAAACTGATACCCGACTGCCAAGCCGATGGAAAGACCGATCTGGACATAGTTGATGATATCCTTCAGTTTTTCTCCATCAAAAAAGCGTAAAATCGTGAAATACAATATTGCTGTTATCACCACTATCAGGAAATCCATCAAGATAATTTCCACTAAAAACAGCAAAAAGAATAATGGCCCATGAGCAAACAGGCTGACCACAAGAGGAATCGCCGCAATGGCTGCGGTCAGGAAAAACAAATAGATACAGACATGCAGGGTTTTCGCCAGACTAATGGTCCTCTTATCTACAGGCTTCGTATGCAATATATTCCGATCCCGGACATCAAGCAGGACTGAGGAAAAATCTGAAATCATGGAGGTCATAATAATAAACATCAGTACTCCGAATGTAATGCTCATTTGAAATAGATAACTGTCCCCCATAAGCATGAATGGCACAAGAAATAATCCGTATAAAGCATATATCCATAATGACTTGATGAAGCGGTTGTTATCATCTTTTTGTTTCTTATTGGACTGGTTAAATACCGTCGGCACCCTTCTGCCATCCATGGTCAGTTTGACTTGCAGGATTTTTCTCAGCAGCTTGTAGTCAATGCCCTGCTTTGTGAACATCCAGCGAAAAAAATCCAGAAACCGAAGTGTAGGAAAGTCTTTCATCCTTACACCCCGCCTCTGACAATTTCGACAAACCGCTCGGCAATCTGGCCATGTTCATTAAAGCCTGTAAGTTCATTGAAAATTTGTTCCAGGGTGCCATCCATATTCTGCCCCTTTAATTCTGCAAATGTACCATCCGCGACAATGCGGCCATCATGAAGGAGGATGATCCGGCTGCTGATCTTTTCCACAACATCCATGATGTGAGAAGAATAAAAGATGGTCTTCCCTTCTTCTGCCAGCTTCGCTAAAATTTCTTTGAACACCATCACACTATTCGCATCCAGTCCGTTGATCGGCTCATCAAAGAACAAGAGCTCGGGATCATGAAGAAGGCTTGAAATGATGAGTACTTTTTGTTTCATCCCTTTTGAGTAAGAGGCTATTTTTGAATGAAACACACCCTCCAGACCGAATATATTCATCAACTTGAATGCTTTATCTCCCGCTTCCTCTGCGGTCATTCCATAAAGCTCCCCGATAAATGTCATATATTCATTCGCTGTCAAATTATCATAAATCTCCGCAATCTCCGGGACATAGCCAATTTTCCTCTTATAATCTATGTTACTATCAGAAATCTTTTCACCAAAAACCTCTATCTCGCCCCGATCTGCCGTTTCAAGGCCGAGCAGGATTTTGACTGTTGTACTTTTTCCTGCACCATTCGGACCAATATATCCAATGATCTGCCCCTTTTGAACCTCTAAATCGATCCCTTTCAGGACATGCTTCGAACCAAAACTCTTCTGAAGTTCTCTTATCGACAGAACCGTCTCTCCCTGAACTCCCATTACGTCACCCCTTTTTTGGGTTAATTGTAACATATTGGGCAGGGAAAATGTTCCTATTGGTGACAGTCACAACCCGGAATTTGTCGAATACAAAGCCATCTTGCTTCCACAGCCGGTTCCTCTTCCCTTTAATAATGGATTCAATCAAAAAAGGATGGTCGAGGCTCGAACAATTTCTTCAAGGTCGCCATCCATCCATATTATTATTAATTCGCCTTGTTCTACTCTTTAAGCGAGAATCTCATGAACATGCTAAAAAACATCAATATAATAATTCAAACACTCCATTCAACTGATATCCCCGCTCCAGGTCACCAGCTTCATTCGCATGATTGATTTCATTATCAAGAATACTCTCAAGCGAACGGATTTCTTCCTCATTGAGATCCCTGACGAAGGCACCCTCGGATGCGTAATGCCCCTGCTCGATTTTGCGGTTGATCTCCCTCATCAAATCATTGGCTTCAGTATAGTTGGAAAGCACTTCCCGCAAGTATGCTAAATTCTGATCCATTTCCACCCTCCTTTGCACCACTGTATATAGAATTAGGATGAGTAGAAATGGCAGAAATATGCGGCACCTCCATGAATTAAAAAAGAAAGGAATTATTCGACAAATTCCGGGGCGTGACTGTCACTAAGGAGGGTATAATAGAGGAATATTTAACCATAAAAAAGGAGTGAATCCTATGTGGGACAATTTATCTCAAGCATGGAAGACCTGTTTTGAGCAAGCGTGGCTTTCTTATTGCAGCGGCTCTTTCCCTATCGGTGCGGTGATAACGGATGAAAACGGCAAGGTGATCTCGGCCGGCAGGAATAAGGTATATGAGAAGTCACAAGAACCAGGCCAGATCTGCAGCAACAAGATTGCACATGCTGAAATCAATGCCATCTTGAAAATCGATAATCTGGAAACCAACAGAAACAGGAAGAAGTACAGCATCTTTTCCACGATGGAACCCTGCGCCTTATGCTTCGGGGCCATCGTCATGTCAAGCATCAAAACCATTCATTATGCAGCAGGCGACGGCCTGGCTGGAGCCACAAACCTGGTAAATGGGAATAATTATATCACTGGGAAATCCATTTCAGTCCATGGTCCCCATAAAGAGCTGGAAATCGTGCAACTCGTTCTAAAAACCGACTTTGTTCTCCGAAGAGGACATGATATTGAAAGGATCATCACATGGAGAATGGACTGTCCCTCCGGTGTCGAACTCGGAGAACGATGGTTCAACAATGGAACACTTCAAAATGCAAAACAGAATGGCAAGCCCTTTGGAGAAATCTTTGAAGAGATAATGGAGGAAACCAGACGAGCTGTCAAAAAATGAGCCCATTCTCCCTCCCTGCATAAATCCCCTCCTGCTGGAAAGATTATCACTATCTGGATATAGTGCGGGAGGAATCAATATGATTGAAACGTTGAAAGAAACATTGCTTGTCCTTGGAAGGATCATCACCATCCTTCCTCTGCTTTTATTCATTACAATTTATATGGGAAAACGGGCAATCGGCGAACTGCCCATCTTTGATTTTCTGATCATATTGACACTGGGATCCGTTGTCGGTGCAGATATCGCCGATCCGGAAGTTCAGCACCTTCAGACGGGGATTGCTATAATCGCCATCGGAATTCTTCAAAAGGTTGTATCCAAGCTGAAGATTGCCAATCGATTCATTGGAAGACTTTTAACTTTTGAACCGACGATAGTTATTCAAAATGGAAAACTTTTGAGGAAAAACATTAAGAGCATTAATTACTCTGTGGACAATGTGCTTCAAATGCTGAGAGAAAAAGATGTATTTACTATCGACGACATCGAAACCGCCATCATTGAGTCAAGTGGATCTCTCAGCGTCTACAAAAGGGCACAAAAGCAGACGGCGACAGCCGGAGACCTTGGCATCCTCCACTCTTCTCCCGGCATATCCGTACCCGTTATTATGGAAGGAACCATCTATCAGAATGTCCTTCATCAATTCAATCTCAATGACCAATGGCTGGATCACCAGCTGCAGACGAAGGGGATACATGATACCAATGAAGTGTTTTATGCTTCCATTAATAAAAATCTTGAGCTGCATATTTCCCTCAAAGAGGAAAACCCAGGGAATATCCCTTACCTTTATCATTAAAAACAGGTCTCAAGATAGCCCTCTTTTACCCAAGGTAAAGGAACCCGATCAGCTCTGCTGCCGGGTTCCTCAAAGAACTCTGCCCCATTGCACAGATCATAAGCACAGACTGCGGCTGCCGAAAAGCCCTGATTTTAAAACAACTCCCCTGCTAATCATTTTCCCCTTTTGATATAATAGAAGAACACTTTCTTAAAGGAGTCTCCGCCATGTTCGACTTACTTTTCACCATGCTCGAAAGACTCGGAATTATCGTAACGATTGCCTTTATCTTAACGAGATTCCGCTTCTTCCAGAGCATGGTCTACCAAGATAAATTACGCGGAAGGCAGCAAGTTGTTGCCATCCTTTTCTTTGGTTTTTTCGGTATCATCGGAACCTATTCAGGCCTATCCTTCAGTACGGAAACAATGGATTTCAACCGGTGGGCAATGAATCTTGGATCCGATGAGGCGATTGCCAATTCCCGGGTAATCGGGGTGGTTCTTGCCGGTCTTCTCGGAGGCTATCGTGTTGGACTCGGAGCGGGTCTCATTGCAGGAATTCACCGTTTCACCCTGGGCGGATTCACAGACATTGCCTGCGGAATCGCCGCGATTGCCGCTGGGATCGTTTCTGGTACATTTCATCAGCGGAATAAGCATGTGAAACTGCCGGCAGCTTTCCTCATAGGGGCACTCGCCGAAACAATCCAAATGATCATCATCCTTTTGGTGGCAAAGCCGTTTGAAAGAGCCTTGACACTCGTCGAAATGATCGGCGTCCCGATGATCCTTGCTAATGGTCTCGGCTGCGCCCTGTTTTTATTAATTATTAAAAATGTCGTGAATGAAGAAGAAAAAGCAGGTGCACTGCAGGCCCAAAAGACACTGAGAATCGCTGACCAGACACTGGCTTACCTGAGAAAAGGGATGAATACAGACTCTGCTAAAGCAGTCTGCGAAATCCTTTTTAAAGAAATTAATCCATCTGCCGTCGCCATGACCAATAAGACGAGCATCCTTGCTCATACAGGAAAAGGAGACGACCATCACCGGGCAGGCAGTCCGCTCCAGACCCACATTACCAAGGATGTCATCAAGCACGGTAAACTGGTGGTTGCAAATGATGAGACCATCCACTGTGTGAAGAAGGATTGCCCGCTTGGTGCAGCGGTGATCGCTCCTTTAAAGCAGCGCGGGGAAACCATCGGCACATTGAAATTTTATTTTTCATCTGAAAAAGAGATTTCCAATGTCATTCTTGAATTGATTTCCGGCCTGAGCGTCCTTCTCAGCAATCAGCTTGAAATTGCGGAAGCTGATAAAGCCCTTCAATATGCAAAAGAAGCCGAGATCAAAGCCCTTCAGGCGCAAATCAGCCCGCACTTTTTGTTCAATTCCATGAATGTCATCGGCTCCTTGATCCGGATTGATCCTGCTCAGGCACGAAAGCTCCTCATCTCCCTTTCGCATTTTTTAAGGCAGAACCTGACGGGCACAACTGCTGAAATCACGTCTTTGGAACAGGAACTAAAACATGTAAAGGCTTATCTCGCCATTGAGGAAGCTCGTTTTGTTGATAAGCTGAAAGTGGAATATGATATTGATGAGAAATCGTTATCCCAGATGATCCCTCCCCTTACCCTCCAGCCCATAGTGGAAAATGCCATCAAACACGGCATCAAAGATAAGCGGGAAGACTGTCTTGTAAAAATTACGATCACTAAAAAGGTTCAGGGATCAGCCATCTCGGTACATGACAATGGAGAGGGAATTCCTCCCGACCGTTTAAAGCTCCTGGGAGTGAACAGCCTTGAATCCGAAACCGGTACAGGATTCGCTTTATATAATATCAACAGAAGGCTGACAATGATGTTTGGTGAAAAAGCTGCCCTGAACATCTTGAGTGATTACGGAAAAGGAACAGAGGTCTCCTTTTTCATCCCTGAAATGGAGGAATCGGAATGGAAAAAACAATAAAGGTACTGGTCGCTGATGATGAACGGTACAGCCGGGATGAACTCAAGCATCTGCTTAGCGAGTATTCCTCCATTGAAATTGCCGGAGAAGCTGACTCTGGGGAAAGTGCCATCCTTCAGTCCATCCAGCACAGTCCAGACGTCGTATTCCTGGATGTCGAAATGCCGAAGTTGAATGGCATGGAAGCTGCCAAATCCCTTTTGGAACTGAAGAAGCCGCCGCTGATTGTTTTCGCCACAGCTTATCCACAATTTGCGGCAGAAGCATTCCGTTACGAGGCTGTCGACTACTTGTTAAAACCTTATGACGAAGAACAATTAGAACAAACAGTAAAAAGAATTGAAAAGCAGCTGCTTCCTTCCCCCCTTCCTGACACAGAAATTTCCAGACAGCCAGGCAAGCTGGCAGTCGAAGGCGAAGGCGAAATCCTGTATCTAGATCCTGCTCAAATCCTGTATATGTGCAGGGAAGAAAAAGTATCACAAATCATAACCAAGACAGCCCGATATGAAGTCAAAACACCTCTTAAGGATCTGGAAAGCCGCCTCGGCGCCTATTCCTTTTTCCGCATTCATAAAAGTTATATCGTCAATCTGGATTACGTCTCGAAGTTAACCCCCTGGTTCAACGGAGCCTATCAGCTTGAAATCCAAGGATTCAAAGAGAAACTCTCCGTCAGCAGAAATTATGTGAAAGCACTCCGCCAGAAGCTCGAACTGTAACATTAACGAGGCTGGGACAAAACCTTAATAAAAAGCTATCTTCGCAAAGATTGTGGCTGAGTAAAAAGAATGGATTCTGCTCCGTCTACGTTCAGGAAAAATCGATAAATAACCTTAAAAGCAACATCTTTCAAATAGAGCCTATTAAAATGAAAGAACCGCATGAAATCAAGTATAAAACCTTGAACCCATGCGGTTTTATTTTTCTACTATCCCAACTTATGTCCCAGCCTCGTTTTTTTAGAAGTTAGGCAGCGTTTCGGAATCCAGCTCCAAAACCCCAGGCTAGCTCGATAGCCCTGCAATCTGTACCCCTTTGAGCGGGGCGCTTCCGCTTTTTATCCAATCCAGCTTCAGCGACCGAGGGTCCGTACCCACCGGAACGGACTTTGCCTCCCGGGGTCAAATAACCCCCGGCGAATAAAAAGAAAGACCGCCTTTTTTTCGCCGGGGAACATTTGCCTGTCGGGGCAGAACTGGTCGCTTCCGCTTTTTAGTGTAAAGGCTTTCAATCCTCTGCATCTTAATCCTTTCTGACTGCATCTTAATCCTCCATTTTTGCATCTTGCTCTTAAAATACACTATTCTGCGACAATCAATCTTATAATCTATGTAAACGCATTCATATAACTCTTAAGGAGGATTTATCATGTATACATTTCTAGCCGGAATAGCATTATTGATTGTTGGTTATTTTACGTACGGCAAGTTCGTCGAAAAAGTTTTCGGTGTGAACGAAGGAAGAACGACACCTGCTTATACTCATCAGGATGATGTCGACTACCTGCCAATGAATACACCTAAAAACTCATTGATCCAGCTCTTGAATATTGCTGGTGTCGGACCAATTTTCGGGCCGATCATGGGGGCTCTTTACGGACCTGTGGCATTTATCTGGATTGTCATTGGATGTATCTTCGCTGGTGCTGTCCATGACTATCTTACCGGAATGATTTCCATTCGGAACAGGGGCGCTCACCTTCCTGAGCTTGCGGGTAAATTCCTGGGCAAGTTCATGAAACACATTGTGAACGCATTTGCTGTTTTACTTTTATTATTGGTCGGTACGGTTTTCGTTTCAGCACCTGCTGATTTGCTTTTCAACCTTATGGACGGCTGGGCCGCAATCGGATTGATCCTTGGTGCCATTTTCATTTACTACATCCTGGCTACCCTTCTTCCAATAGACAAAATCATTGGGCGCTTCTATCCAATCTTCGGGGCACTTCTATTAATCAGTGCTTTGGGAGTCGGCGGTATGCTTATCTTTACAGGAGCACCTATTCCTGAATTGTCACTTTCTAATTTTCACCCTGACAATGCACCAATCTTCCCGTTACTATTCTTGACTATCTCTTGCGGTGCACTTTCAGGATTTCATGCAACACAAACACCTATTATCTCCCGTACGACTCAAAGCGAGAAGAATGGACGTAAGATTTTCTACGGCATGATGATTGCCGAGGGGATCATTGCCATGATTTGGGCCGCTGCGGCAATGAGTTTATTTGACGGCTATAATGGCCTGAATGATTTGCTTGCAAATGGAGGACCTGCCGGAGTTGTCAGTGAAGCTTCCACTCTTATGCTTGGTGCTGTCGGAGGAACACTCGCTGTTCTGGGTGTCATCATTCTTCCAATCACTTCAGGTGATACAGCATTCAGAAGTGCGCGTATGATTATCGCAGACTACTTCAACTTTTCTCAAAAGAAAGTCTCAAGCCGTCTATGGATCGCTCTTCCATTATTCGCGATTTCCTTTGCTCTGACGAGAATTGACTTTACGCTTCTATGGCGTTACTTCTCTTGGGCAAACCAGTCAACGGCCGTTATCGCCTTGTTCGTTGGTGCAATGTACTTGTATGTGGCCAAAAAGAACTTCTGGATTCCGCTGATTCCTGGTATCTTCATGCTGATGGCTACGACAACGTATATCTTGAATGCGCCTATCGGATTCGGTATGGCACTCAGCACTTCTTATATTGGAGCTGCGGTCATCTCTGTCATCTTAACTGTCACCTTCTTCGTGGCTGCCAAAAAGGCAAGGGCTAACAATATCCCTCTTGAAGATGATGTTTCCAACTGGAAGCCGGCTGCCTGATGGGCTGCTGCAGTCCGGGCTATCGTAAAACAGTGAACGAGGAAGAAGAAAGAATCAATGAGAAAGGGAGCGATACGCTCCCTTTCTCATTGAAAATCATCTTGATAGCAGCTGCTGCAGCTTCCGTGATTGTTATTATACTGATTTGACTAACCAAAACCTCGGGAGCTGTTTTTCCCGGGGTTTTGGGCTTGTTGGAGGTTGATTTTTTGGGTTGGGATAGGTCTGGTTTTTGAGCCTGGCTCAGATCCATCCTTTTGAGCCTGGCTCAGATCCACCTTTTTGAGCCTGGCTCAAATCTACCCTTTTGAGCCAGGTTCAGATTCACCCTTTTGAGCCTGGCTGAGATTCATCTTTTTGAGCCTGGCTCAGATTCATCCTTTTGAGCCTGGCTCAGATTCATCCTTTTGAGCCTGGCTCAGATTCATCCTTTTGAGCCTGGCTCAGATTCACCTTTTTGAGCCTGGCTCAGATTCACCTTTTTGAGCCTGGCTCAGATCCATCCTTTTTGAGCCTGGCTCAGATCCACCTTTTTGAGCCTGGCTCAGATTCACCTTTTTGAGCCTGGCTCAGATTCACCTTTTTGAGCCTGGCTCAGATTCACCCTTTTTGAGCCTGGCTCAGATTCATCCTTTTGAACCTGGCTCAGATTCACCCTTTTGAGCCTGGCTCAAATTCACCCTTTTGAGCCTGGCTCAGATCTACCCTTTTGAGCCAGGCTCAACACAATTACAACTTGTTATAGAAACTGCCTTTACTTAAATTTAGTTCCACATAACTTTTGTAAGTTTTTTTAGATCCACCGCAAAGATTTTCAATGATTTTGTTACTGTTTATTATTGGCTCTTCATAATTGGCTATGAAAATTTTATAACTGCTCCAAGGGTATTTTTCTGGATTTTTCACCATTCCGGCTTTTACTGGGTTTAAGTAAATATACCTGCTTGTATCCATCTTGTGTTTCCAATCTTTAATGATTTTATCATCAAAGCGGTTTTGGAACAGATGCCTAATATATCTATATTTGTTATTGAAATATCTAGCATAAAGGGAGTGGATATAATGGATGATTACTGAGGGTGAATGTGCTTCTGTTTCTATTAATAAGTGGATATGGTTAGGCATGAGGCAATAGGAGTGGAGTTTAAAGGGAAAACATTTTTGAGCTTTTTCAAGCAGATGGAGATAATAAATGTAGTCATCTTTCTCATGAAAGATAGTATCTTTTCGATTTCCGCGAGAAGTTATATGGTACATTGCACCTGGAAACCATATTCTCTTTCTTCTGGGCATTGGATCATCCTCTCAATATTTATATATTATCTATTCTATAAAAAGGGCAGCAATCCTGCTTTGGGATCGCACCCTAAATTCTATAAAAAAGGAGAATGAAAACATGAAGATATTAGTAGTAGGAGCCGGCGCGGTCGGCGGTTATTTCGGCGGACGTCTTGCAGAAAAAGGAGAAGATGTGACTTTTCTTGTACGTGAACGGCGAAGGGAGCAGCTTGAAAAGTCCGGGCTCTCTATTCAGAGTGTTCATGGAAATATTGATGTGAAACCGAAAACTATTGTATCTGGTGATAACCCCATACCCTATGATGCTATTATACTATCTGTGAAAGCGTACCAACTGGAAAGTGCAATGGACAGCATTGAACCTTACGTCGGCAAGGAGACAATGATTCTGCCTCTGTTGAACGGAATGTACCATGTGGATACGCTGGTTGACAGATTCGGTGAGCATAATATCATTGGGGGACTTTGTTTTGTAGAGTCTACTTTGGATTCGGAGGGGCGTGTCGTTCAATCAAGTCCAATCCATGATGTGGTTTTTGGTGAGCGGACAGGGGAGAAAACTCCACGGATTTTAAAGCTGCAAGATGCCTTAAGCGGCACGAAAGCCAGCTTCACTCTCTCTGAAACAATCATTCAGGACATGTGGCATAAATATTTGTTTATAACGACTCTTTCTGGTGTGACTTCACTCTTCCGGGCCCCAATTGGTCCAATCAGAGAAAACAAAATCGGTTTGTCTTCTATCAAAAACACTCTGAGTGAAACCTCGGCTATCATGAGAAAACTTGGGGCTCCTATTGCGGATGATGTTGAGGCTAAGCAATTGGAAAAACTGAACAGCATGGGATTTGAGATGAAATCTTCCCTTCAAAGAGACATGGAAAAGAAACTCCCCATCGAAGCGGACCATTTATACGGATTTCTGCTTAAAGAGGCGGCGAAGTATGATATCCCTGCTCAGACTCTGCAAGTCATTTATGCGAATCTAAAAATTTATGAGAGCTAAAGGAAAGAGCAGGTTCTGTGATATACAGTCCTGCTCGTTTTTGGTTTAAGGTAACCTGAACGTTCAGGCTCTCTTAATAGACTGCTTACAAGGAAAGGGTCTCACCACGACCTCTGTATGAATAGCAGCCTCGCAATATTTTCCGCCGTTCTTTCAACATTTTCAGGTCCTCTTCTCAGTGCCTCCTCCAAACTCATCACACCGCTAACAATACAGAATGCACTGTTTATTCCATGATCAAAGATCTTTTCAAAATCTTTTCCCAGTTCACCGGCTATGGCAATGACGGGTTTATTATATTTTTTGGCATAGCGGGCAACTCCGATGGGAGCTTTTCCATGGATGCTCTGCCCGTCGATTCTGCCCTCACCAGTAATGATGAGGTCTGCATCGGCGACTGCTTCCTCAAACTGAACCATATCCAAAACCAGTTCAACCCCTGGCCTGAACTCAGCTTTAAGGAATCCTTTTGCCCCGGCTCCCATTCCTCCAGCCGCACCTGCTCCCGGGAAATCGAGAACATTTATTCCAGCCGCCTCACTAAGCTTCTGACCGAAATGAATCAAGTTGGCATCAAGCAATCGAACCATTTCTGAAGTGGCACCCTTTTGCGGTCCATATACATGGGATGCCCCTTCTGGACCGGCCAGGGGATTATCCACATCACATGCCACTGTGAACTCAATGCCTTTAAGCCTTGGTTGGAAGGAATTCATGGATAGAGAAGCTATTCTATCAAGTGTCCCCCCGACAGGAATGAATGTCTCACCATCCTCATTGAAAAACTTCACTCCCAAGGCAGCGGCCATTCCTGCTCCACCATCATTGGTAGCCGACCCTCCCAATCCGAGAATAATCTTATCCATCCCTCTGGCAATGGCATCTTTTATTAATTCTCCTGTACCAAAAGAAGTAGCCGTAAGCGGGTTTCTATTTTTTATAGGAACATGCTGGAGACCGGAAGCAGCTGCCATTTCAATAACCGCCGTCCTGCCATCTCCAAGAACCCCATAATACGCATTCACCGGTTTTCCATGTGGACCGGTGACCTCTATATCAACTAGCATGCCATTTGTGGCGCTGACCAGTGCATGTACGGTCCCCTCCCCTCCATCCGCAATGGGGATTTTGTGGACACAAGCTTGCGGAAAGACTTTCCGGAAACCCTTTTCAATAGAATTACAGACTTCCATTGCTGTCATACTTTCTTTGAATGAATCAGGAGCAGCCACTATTTTCATTTATCCTTCTCCAGTTTGATTTTAGAGTCTCTTTTTTGCAGAAATTCATCGAGTACTTCACGATGGCTCTTAACGATATAACCGGGTAGCTCTTCTCTATAAAAATAGTTACATTGAATAGATTCTTCCTTGTCCACCTTAAGGACTCCGTTTACTTCAGCAGTACTATAAGCAATTGTTACAGAATAGAACTGATCACCATTTGCTGCTACGATAAAGTAATTTTTTCCGGAGTACACATTTATCAGGTCCAGCTTCCCTACTTTCAGACCCGTTTCTTCCAAAACCTCGCGGCGTGCGGTGTCTTCTGTGGATTCACCAAGCTCCATCAACCCTCCAGGCAGCCCCCATGCTCCTTCCGGATGTCTTCTCTGTTGAAGCAATATCCTTCCTTCTTTATCTAAAATCACTACCACTGCACCAGTTAAAATTAATGGCTTCTTTCCAACAAGTGTCCTGATATCCTCTATGTATCCCATTAGATAACCACCTCTGTATGAGCAATAACTTTTGTTTCCCTTTCAGTTTACAGTAATTTGGAGGCTGGTTCAGAAAATTGTGGTAACGAAATCTAACAAACCTCCAAGCTCTTTCTATTTATATTGCTCTTTTCGTAAACTTTGCTGCTATTTGATATAATTCCGAAGAGATATCAATAGCAAGTAGGAAAAATACGGTAATATCGAAAAGAAAAAAACTCCTCTTCCTCGATAAGAGGTAAAACTCTTGGTATCCAGGGATAACCGAAAACAATAATATATGCGAAAATAGACATTTATATTTATACAATGATAGTGAAGGAGGACAGATTCAGCTGGCTCCTGACAGTTCTTCTGGATCTAAAGTCTCCAGAACGTACTTTGCCAACTTTGATGAGTTTGAATTCAGATTTTTGCCGTCAGATGACAGTATCCTAATTTCACTATGGGGACTGGACGCCAACGGACAGCTGGCCGGCCCTCACAGACTCGTAAACAACGAACTGACCAGGTTTAGTTCTGAAATCTTATCCCTTCCAGGGGCGGACTCTCTTAAATGAATCTGCCCTCTTTTTTTCATTATAAAAGCCTGAGTATACGCTTCCCTCGTTTAGATATCAGAAAATAGAGGTATCTATACATAATAAGACTATTATTTCGTAATAAGTGCTTACATGAAGCACGAACATATAAATCCAAGGAGGCAAAAGAATGGAAGAGAAACGATCGTACTATGTGGATATGACAAGCGGGGATATCTTGGAGGAGCCTTCCTTTGAAGAAAGTTCGGGGCTGCACATTTTAGCGACTCCGGAAGAGAGAACGGAATTGAAAAAATTTTTTAACGACAACTACGATGATGATGTTTCTACCTTTTTCCGTTCCCATATCCCGTTCAAGCAATATCATGACGACCCCCAGGATGCCAATTATGACAGATCGCTGCAAAAAATATATTCCAAGATTTATAAATTGGGAGACGCGGAGACAAAACGGCATATCGAAAAAATCGGAGTACTGGACGAGCATAAGCCGCATGTGCGGGATGATATTGAAAACCTTAAATAATATTAAAAAAACGCCCTGGCCTGACACGCTTGGGCGTTTTTCATTTCTATAAGGTGGTATTAATCTTTCAAAATGATTGTTCAAATCCCCAATGATTGGTATGCTAAAAAACAAATGAGTATAGATTTAAGCAGACCGCTTACTGCAGCGACTATACCTATCCAAACTGATCATATAGCTGGAGGATCGTACTTGATTATATTAATTAAGACTTTATTGGTCAATATAACCATCCTGTTTTCATTTACCTTCAATGCAAATATTTTCTTTCCCTTTCAGCCCCAGCAGCAGCTGGAGCTGAAACAGAAGATCTCATATGGTTTCATCGGATCATTGGGTGCATTGTTTTGTATGTTTTACCCAATCGAGACCTTAGGGGCCACACATTTTGACTTACGGATGATTGCCATCATGATTACAACCATTTATGGAGGGGTGATCTCAGGCAGCATGGTCCTTCTGGTTGTATGCATAACCCGGTATCTTATCGGTGGACCTTATGTCATTATTGGGCTTGCTGTTTCCATTATAGCTTTCGCCACAGCACTAGTTTTCCGCAGAGTGCTCTTAAGGACACGGTATAAATTACTGGTCAGTGTCTTGATACTTACAATTTACTCGGTTATTTATATCACAATCATTTTTTTCACAGTCACCATGCTGAATCTTTCTTTCTATATCATTTACTTCAGCACCTTCTATATAACCTTCATTTCTTTGGTATTGATTATTGAAAAGCTGATCAAAACCAATGCTCAGATTGAAGAAATGGTCTATCTTGATAAATTGAATATGGTCGGGCAGATGGCTGCATCCATTGCACATGAGATCAGAAACCCGCTCTCAACTGTAAGAGGGTTCATTCAGCATCTGAGCGAAGGGACTAAGGATCAAGAATTCAAGAGGTTTTCACCGCTCATTCTTGAAGAATTGGATCGGACAAACAAAATCATCACCGACTATCTCAACATCACCAAGCCTGAGAAATTTCATCTGTCATCCATAAATCTCTCAAGGGTGATCCAGTCGAGTGTTGACCTTCTCAGGCCTTTTGCTGCCTACTCAAATACATCGATTCTATTCGAGGCAGAAAATGATTATCACATCCAAGGCGATGAGCACCATTTAAAACAGGCAATCATGAATGTCATTAAGAATGGGATTGAATCTACTGAAAACGAACGCGGTACAGTTACAATTGACATTCAATCCGGCAGCACATCCGATATGTTGGAAATCCTTATTTCAGACGATGGTACCGGGATGACGCCGGAACAGCTAAGCAAAATCGGATTGCCTTTTTACACAACGAAAACCAAAGGAACCGGTCTCGGCAGTATGGTCACGAACAAAATCATCCGGGAAATGCACGGAAAAATTGAATACGAAAGCCAGCTGGACAAAGGGACAGTCGTACGGATCACTCTTCCTTTGCATGAGGATGGAGAAAAAGCGGATTCTTAGTGAATTCGCTTTTTTCTATAAGGCTGTTTCCGCAAAGATTGTGGCTGTTTTAAAAGTAATGGATTTCCACTCCTTCTACGTAAGAGGGGAGTAGGATAAATTAGCATTTAAAAGCAACAATCATTTAGAAAGGTTTTCTTCAAATATTGTTTCTTTTAGAAGAATCCCCAAGATACGGGATTTCCCCGGATACGAAGGTTCTCTCTTTAACATGGGGAAAGCAGCTCTTTTCTGACTTGCTTACCAGGGTAGTTCCAGTGAATGTGACGTCACCTTACGAAATTCATACCAAATAGCAACAAAGTTTACGAAAAGAGCCTTCTATAAAGAACGGATTTTCAGTTTCTCCCGTCCTCCCTCCATAGTCCTAAGCCCGTTTGGTATAAGAATACTGCCCGTATTTGGACGGGAACTTGAAGAAATCTAATACTACTATGCCTTGGACAGCCCGCGGTGCACTATCAACGAAATCAAAGGCTCTATCAACGAAACTTGACCTTCTATCAACGAGTTTCGCTCTCCTATCAACGATATGTGTACATCTATCAACGAAAATCAGTATTCTATCAACGAATCAACTCTTTTACGCAGTTCACAGCAGCTTTCATCATCTGCGCTGACAAGTGTTTTTCCACCAACCCAGCGCAAACGACATTTTTTGAATTCTTTCATGCCGCTGAGTTTTTGCATTAAAAAATACTGACTCAAAAGGCTTAATAAAAATAGAATTAATTAATTAATTGAGTGTTGAAAACACTCATCAACCATGCTCATTGATCTCGTCTCTGCACCTTGATTACTTGCTGAAAGCCTATAGAAAAACCGGCAGCCAAAGGCAGCCGGTTCTTTCTATATTACATATTCTTCAGCGTATCTGTCAGTACAGGCACGATTTGTTTCTTACGGGAAACAACGCCCTTCAGTATAGCTGTATTGTTGTTCAGCTTTACATCATAAGCTTTTTCTACAGCTTCAGTTTTTTCGCCTAATGCAAGCGCAACTGAATCGCTGTTAAGGATATCAGTAGTCACAAACAGGAATAGATCCAAGTCTTTTTCTGAAATCGTCTTGGAGATGGCTTCTTCCAGCTCGCCTTGGCGCTGAAGGACTTCATCCGTGTCCACGGCGTTTACCTGTGCCACTTCTACTTTATAGCTTCCCATCTGGAACTCTTTGGCATCCAGGGAAATCAGGTCTGCTGACGTCTTATCCCCTAAGCTCGCTCCCGCTTTAAGCATTTCAAGTCCGTACTCATCAGTATCGACGCCGGCAATTTCAGCAAGTTCGCGTGCTGCTTCCACATCTTCTTCTGTACAAGTAGGAGATTTGAACAGAAGGGAATCAGAAATGATCGCAGACAGCATCAATCCTGCCATCTCCTTGCTGATGCTCAAGCCTTTTTCTTTATAAATTTTATTCAAAATCGTCGCCGTGCAGCCAACTGGCTCAGCACGGTAGTATAATGGATCGCTTGTTTCAAAGTTTGCGATTCTGTGGTGATCGATTACTTCAAGGACCCTTACCTCATCAATATCATCAGCGCTTTGCTGGCGCTCATTATGGTCAACAAGGATGACTTCCTTCGCTTCTGCTGCCACTTTTTCAACAAGACGGGGAGCTTCGACTTTGAAATGGTCAAGAGCATATTGCGTTTCTCCGTTGATTTCACCGAGGCGGACCGGTTCAGCATTCATACCCAATTGTGTTTTCAAGTCTGCGTACACCAGGGCAGAACAGATTGTATCTGTATCAGGGTTCTTATGGCCAAAAATCAATACTTTTTCCATTATGACTCTCCTTTAAACTTTGTTTATGGGATCGAATAAATTCACCATCAAATCATAACATACGACAGTATTTTATCATATTTGGGATGGCATGTCCTTAAAGCAATTCAATCCTCATCCTTAATATCCGGGTCTTCAGGGATCGGCTCATTCTGCCATTGATCAAATAGCTTTTTATAGATTTCCAGCTGCTCATGATAGTTTTGAAAGTTCTCTTTATTCACAAGGTACTGCTCACCATCATGTACGGCTTTGATTTTTTTCTGTTTAATCAACGTTTCAATATATGTTTCGGGAAGCGACAGATAGTCTGCTATTTCTTTTACAGTTAAATACATGGTTTTCACCCCTATGGTCTAAAATTCACTGAATCTTATCGCAGTTCCGGCACTGCTATTTCTCAATTTTAACATACTGGAAAGACAAGCCTTGCTCATTTACAGTCTTTCAAACCATTGGATAAAAAACTGACAAGACAATGAACTAAATAATTGCCTTTTGAGGATGTGTGCTGAAGCTGGCCGCGAATGAATATATAATCTCATACATCAAAAAAAAAAGACTGAGACCGGCTTTCCCGACCTCAATCCTAAACTTCAAAATATAAATGATAGTGAAGAGCACAGCCTGAATTAAAAACAGCCCTGCACTCCGGACAGCTTGACTCTCCATTCATATACTCGTCAATGGTAAGCTCATGCCCGCATGATCCGCAAAGAACCGCCTTTTCGTCTCTCTGCTCCATTCCCCATACTTCCACAGGGTGATCTGCTGTTTCCTCGTGGCATAAATGACACGGATAATAAATACCGCAGCATTTAAATTTTATCGCAATGATGTCTTTATGTGTATGATAGTGCCTGCATCTTGTTTCTCCATCAACCTGAATCCCTTTTACCCTGTGGCCTTTGATCGCAACCGAATTACTTTGCACTTGTTCTCAGCTCCGGATTCTTATCCATCTCTTTTTGAAGCTGCCCAAATAAAATCAAACGGTACATGCGAAAGTCTGCTCTAAGTGACCAGACCGGATGACCGAATGTAGCAGGCTTGTTTCCTTCTATAAAAAAGTGGCTGATCCATGCAAAGGCGTACGCAGTAACCGGAGCCAGCAAAAGCAGCCAGAAATTCAGTGTGAAAACCGTTAAAAGGATAAAGACAAATACAAAGCTCGTTCCGACAAAATGCCATGCCCGCGTTGAAGATTTGCTGTGCTGTGAAAGGTAAAACGGCCAAAACTCTTCATAACTTTTAAAATCCAAATCGTTCTTCCTCCTTTTTTGAAAGCGCTTACTATACTCATTCGGCATAAAGCCATCGATTCCTTTTTCTTTCCCTCTTACAAAAGGCCAATTTCTAAATTTTTGCTGCCCTTCGCTATTAAGCCCGCAAAAACACCAGCATGGTTTACTGCAATTCCCCAATGCCAGCAGAACACCTTCCCTGAAACAAAGGTGACATTATTATAACAAAAATCAAGATCAAGAATAACTGCCCAACTATATTCGAATCCTAGAAAAAAGGAGATGAAATCATGCCAAACGAAAATCAAAATCAGCATTCACAAACAACTCCCCACTTTGACGGTCTAAATGAAACTGTCGTCAATGACAACAAGGGTGCCCAAATGGGGGTAACCATCGATACAAAACAAGATTTCGCCCGTCAAGAAAATCCTTTTCCTATCCAACTTCAAGAGGACAAGAAAATGAAAAAATTAGATTCCCTGATCAAAGGTGAATAATACCTGGATGGTGAATGAATTTTCTTTAGACTCATTTAGAATTGTCAGCTTCGCCATCTCAATGAAAGGATGTGCTACTACATGACTGATTGGAACGAGCAGGCAGCACCCAACAATAACCTGGGCTCAACTGCTTTCAAAAAAGCTTTGTCCCCAAATCCGAAAACAGATTCTCTGAAAGAAAAGGATAAACAGAAAAGGAATGATCAGCGGTAAATACGAAATAGGCGATTTGATTGATCTGGGTACATGTTTCATCACACAAGAAACCACTCATGTACCCACACTCCTCTTCTGGATACATATCTCTCGCCAAAAACCACCTCTCATGTATCCACACCTCTCTTCTGGATACATATCTCCACTCAAAAGCCACCTCTCATGTACCCACACTCCTCTTCTGGATACATATCTCTCACCAAAAGTCCTCACTCATGTATCCACATCCTTCTTCTGGGTACATGTCTCGACTCAAAAGCCACCTCTCATGTACCCACACTCCTCTTCTGGATACATATCTCAACTCACGATAGACCACTCATGTATCCACACTCCTCTTCTGGATACATATCTCTCACCAAAAGCCCTCACTCATGTATCCACACTCCTCTTCTGGATACATATCTCTCACCAAAAGCCCTCACTCATGTATCCACATCCTTCCTCTGGGTACATATCTCTCACCAAAAACCCTCACTCATGTATCCACACCCTGCTTCTGGATACATATCTCTTCTCAAGAGAGACCACTCATGTATCCACAACTCTCTTCTGGATACATATCTCTCACCAAAAGCCCTCACTCATGTATCCACACCCTTCTTCTGGGTACATGTCTCAACTCACGATAGACCACTCATGTATCCACACTCCCTCTTCTGGATATTCAGGGCCGTAGGAAAGACAATGATTTGTGTTGGAATTTTGGGTTACTTCGGTCGGGAGCTAAAGATATGAGGCTTGACTTGACCGATATCGAGGTTACTTCGGTCTGGAGCTAAAGATATGAGGCTTAACTTAACCGATATCGAGGTTACTTCGGTCGGGAGCTAAAGAAATACGGCTTGACTTAACCGAAACCGAGGTTACTTCGGTCGGGAGTAGAAGAATGCGGCGCAGCGTGACCTTCTCTCCGGGTTAATTGACCCCGAGTGGCTAGGCGCTGGCGGTGGATCACACTGTAAAAAGTATCCATAAAGAATAATTTTAAAATTTCTAAGAGACAAAAAAAAGGACGAAATCATAGAGATTCCGCCCATCAATGACATCCTTTTACCTATAGCCGTTCGTCATGAGCCGGGTCGTCACTTAAACATTTGCAAGGGAGGGCTGTTTGTTAGTTGTGTAAATCAACTCATATTGACGCTGCCTGATGTTGAAGAGTGTCAATGGATCCTTGACAGTTTCAGGGTTAGCCTTGAGGGTGCTCACTTCAAACTCATTGTCAGCAATCAGATTCTTCGTGTCCTCTGAGGTTTGCTGCAGTTCTGCCAGCGGTCCCCTGAAGAAGATGGATACGTCTCTTTCAATGGATTGCTGAAACAGCTCAAATTGTCCCATGAACCTTTGCATTACACGCAGTGCGGTATCTTCATAGCTTTCGTTCTCAATGAACCTCGTGTATTGCTGATGAAGCATTTGTTTGTTCTGGCCAATGGAACCGAAGAGTTTCCCGACACTTTTTAACAGCACCTGAGAGGGGTTGCGGCGGAGCAGGATATTGACATTATCTTTCATGACCTTGCTCGTCATCCTGTCAGCATCGCGCCTCCAGTCATTCAGTACCTTAAAGTCGCAAAGCAGCTCAAGCCTTTCTTCCCGGTACATCGCATTAAAACTGTCCCGCATTTCCTCAAGGTGAAGCTGCCCGTTTTCAAGCTCTTCTTTGGAGAAGGAAATCCACTCATCCAGGTTTTCCCGGAGCTTCGGCATAGCTTTTTCATTCAGATACACTTCAATTCTTTTATTCATCTCTTCATTAAGAGACAGATGGAGTGTCCTGAAATCACTTTCTTCGTTGACATAATCACCGCATTTTTTAAGGAGCTTCGGAAGATCCTCCATGATTATACCCTGAACCTCGCTTGTTTTTTCTACAAAAGCGTTCTTAATCGCGGCCGCCTTTTCAACTTCGATGTCTTGAAGCTGCAGTCTGGCTCCATTCAGTTTCTTTTCCATATCTTTATTCCATTGGATGGAGTCTATAAGGTTATTTTCCCTGTCCACTCTCTGTCTTAAGAGATCCTTCAGAATATCTTTGACAAAATATAAAAGCTTCTCTGTTCTTTCCTCCTCGGAAGGAGCAGTGAAATGGAAACGGGCCACAGCAGACAAATCTTCAGATGAAGAAGCCTGAAACACTTGTGCATCAGGGAAGTATTTTCCGAGCAATGACTTTGTTTCAGAAATTGTTTTGTCCGGTACTATCCCATGTTTAACAGACAGCAGGACATTCACTTTCAAGCCAGGTTTTTTTTCTTTAAGCTTGACCAGCCCCTGGAAGATAGATTCTGTCAGCCGCTTCTCTCCATCAATGACGTATAAAATGCTGTCAGACATATTCAGCACGCTGGCGCCGGTCACATTTGAAGCCAATATGAGAGCCAGGCTGTTCTCCTGCAGGAAAGCTGCCGGCTGTTCATACTGAAGCCATACGGATCCTGGCTGGCGGAGAAGCATCGATTCTTCGAGAAATTCTTCTTTGCTGCCGAGGGCTGTGATTCCGTTTTCTGCTATCCTTCTAAATTCTGTTCTATTATTATTCTTCAGGAGAACAGGTGTGGACGGAAGCTCAGTCAGTATATTTTCTCCTGTAATGCGCTGAACCAGGGAGAAGATTTCCTCTTCTGACGAACCTGTAACCAGCAGCCGGTGCACCTCTGTATTTTTCAGTTCAGTCATTATCCATTGGTGCCTTTTATCAATGCTGACTTCATGCTGGTTTGTCCAATGTGCAACTTCATCCAGCAGAGCCATTGCTGCTGTAAATCCATCCTTTTTCGAATCAGTACTGTTGATCAGTTCTCTCGCTTTTCGTACTGCCCAGCCCTCAATGCTTTTAGGAAACATCTCTTCCCAGGAAAGCAGTGCAGATGCAGCATAGACAGCATGGGGGGTATCTGTAATCTTCACCCAGGCCATGAGAAGGCCGGGAACAACCGGGCTGAGGGACTTTATAAAGCGGCCGCTGTTCATCAGGGTGTCAAAGGTTCCCTTATAAAGCGGTGAAAGCTCATGCCATCGGTCTTCCTTTTTCGTCTCAATATCGAGGATGAGCAGGTTCACCTTCGTAATCCATTCATCAAACATTTCACTTCCGCTGTAGCTTTTCCAAAGAGAAGTGATCGACTGTTCAAACAACTGTTTATCAATTGTTGACAGGGTGAAGAGCATTTCCATGAAATAGGCAGGCATGATATCCCGGGTTACACCCGCATTGACATACCCTTTCAGTATTTCGAACCAGCGAAGCTCCTCTGTCCTGATTGCTTCATTCACAGCAAGCTCTGTGGCGCTGTGCCAATCTTCGTTCTCTTCAAAAAAACGTTGAGCAATCAACGTTACATCCGGATAATCCGGATTCATCGAGACGGCGTTTTTAATTACGGCATCCGCATTGACTACATTTTCCTGCTTGATATACAGCGAGAACAATTGAAGGGCTACCTCAGCTTTCAGCGAAGAGCACTCTGTCTGGACAGACTTGTAGACCCCTTCAGCTGTGGAGAGCTGACCCAATTCAAAGAAAGCATCTGCTGTATTTTTTTGAGCCCATCCTGCCAGTTCGTTATGGATATTTTCCCATTTGAATATGGCCGCTTCATAATCTTTATGATGGAAATACACTTCACCCTGAGCAAAGCGGATATACGATAAATCAGCAATCTCCTTTTGCTGTTCCTCAAGGTGGGCTTCCCCCAGAACGGCAATGGGGTGTTTTCCTTCTTTCTCTTTCATGAATTCTTCATAAAATGTCTTTTGTATGTATTGTTCCTCAGTTTTCATGACAATCCTCCGCTAAGTATATTCTCGTATATACTTTTCCAGTTACTTTATTTTATCAAACTTCCGCTTAGGAAAGATTGCAATTTTACAACAATTTTCACCTTATATGTAATATTCTTTGCATAATGCATAATTTTTCATTCCATATCGCCAAAGGGCAGATTTCTTTTTAGTTATCCTGATCAATTTCCTTCAGATTAAAGGAAATCAGTTAAGGGAGTGCGAGCTGACTTAACCTTCTGCTTATTTGGCTTTCCCTTTTCCCCTTAACGAATCAGAGGCTGCCTGCAGATGGTATTGAAAGGAGATTCCTGTTTTGGCTTTGTGTTTTCAACGTTAACATGACTTACCAGCAAAGCATATGGTTATTTAAATGGAATCCATCCATATTAAGAACACACACCGGAAGAAAGGAGGTAATAGTATGGCGTTTATATCCAGGGAACAGTTAATCAATGAACTTCAAACAGCCTTCCCATCCCTATTAGAGGAGTATGGTTTGGAAAATATCGGCATATTCGAGGAAGAAGGCCAAAAGGATCAATATTATTTGGGATATACAGTGAAAAAAGATGGAAATGCCTATATGATCCATCTTCCTTATAAGAAAGATCATGACGGAGGGTTGGAACCCGCATCGGACCAATGGACCATTGAATCTGATGACCCCGAATCAGCTGACACAACAGGATTTGACAGTATGGAAGCTGCATTGAGAGAGATATAGTCGAACGTCTTCAAGTTTGTGCCAGATCTTCACATGATTGTTTCTCAGTCACCCCTCACTCTTGAAATCCTGCATTCGCAGCCGGCGCGAGTTCTATTTTATTCTCCTGGAATATCTTTGCGATGGCATGCCGAAGATCACTTTCAACTTTTTCTTTTATCTGAAAGTTGGTAACCGGGATCAGCACAAGAAAGTCCAAGGCCTGGTTTTTAAAATTGACAAATCGAATATCAGGAGGGGGGCTGTCCAGAATCCCCTCAGCATCCTCCCTTACCTTTTGGACTGCTTCCTCAAGAAGTCCCTCGATTTTCTTGGTATCCATTCTATAACTAACACTGACATTAACCTCTGCACTCATTGCGACATTGGAGCGGTTTCTCACAATCTGCTCTATAAAATATTGATTTGGGACAATCAATGTTCCTTCCTTCGCTGTCCTGATAATCGTAGAACGCAGGCGGATCTTTTCCACCCTGCCATTTTTTCCATTAACCTGTATCACTTCTCCTACTTCAATCGGCCGCTCAAATAAAATGATCACACCTGATATAAAGTTACCGGCGATGTTTCTCATTCCAAACCCAATTCCGATTCCCAGCACACCAAGGACTGCCGCGATGGCTGTAAGATCCAATCCGACAGTTGTCAAGCTGATGATCACCGCAAGGATCATCACCGTATAATAAATGATTCTATTAAAGGTATAACCTAAACCTGTTTCGATTTCATAATACTCATACACAGGTTTTAATACATAAAGGGTGAATATTTTTACCAGCCTGTGGGCCAATGACACAATCATGAACGCCACAAGGATCAGGAAAAATGATACATCCACTCCTCCTTGGGAATAGAGCGTGTAGGTCATCCACTCTTCTCCCCAGAAGTACAGCAGGAACAGGAGCAGCGCACTGTAAAAACTCAGCCAATTTACGACCGAGCGGGCAGTGGCTGCCGTCTTTCCGTTTACTCCGGCATTTCGTTTTTCTATGTAATCAGCAGCCCTTTTGAGAATAAAATTCCCCATTATGATTAGCCCAAGAAAAGCAAGGAACCATATCAAATTGATTTCTGATAATTGACTCATAACCCTATCCATTTGTTTTCACCCTGACTTTTTAAAGATCTGATTGCTTTCTCTCTTAATACCCTATTTCAAGCCTGTCACACTCCTGCCTATTGGTGATTCTAAGGCTGAGGTCTTAGTTTTTTTATGTCTTGCGCTTGATTTGTAAGTTTATTGAATGAGTTACAATAAATCAGGAAGGATTTACCTGTTTTCTAGAGAATCTTTACTATCGGCAGTTGAAGATTTTTTTCCAAAGGAGGCAGGTAAACAAGGGTTTTACAGTTGAAGCAGTTGAAAAAGGAGAGGTAGTATGAAGCTGATGGAGTTCATTGTTAAGAAGAAGATTTTGGTAGGATTGATATCTGTGCTGGTGGTCCTGTTCGGCAGTTATGCGGTCTTGGACCTGGATAAAGAACTGATGCCCCCAATGCAGATGGATGGTGCGTATATTGAGGTGAATGCAGAAGAAAAGTCTGCAGCAGAAATTGAACGCACCATCACCACCCCTTTAGAACAAAAGATACAAGGCGTGGAAGGTGTTGAAAAAATTGAGTCAACAACCAATATAGGGAGCAGTTCCCTGCAGCTGACCTTTTCAAGAGGAAAAGGCGAGGAAGTTTATAAAGAAATAGAGTCGATTGTGAATGCCTCAGCATCCGAGCTGCCGGGAATCGAGGATATTGTGTCAGGACAGTACGGAGCCAGCCAAAGCTTTGAATTCTTCATGGACGTATCCGGCGGCGATATGGAGCAGATGACGGCTTTTGCTAAAGACATTCTTGAACCCCGATTGGAAGAGCTGCCAGAGGTCAGGGATGTTGATTTGTCAGGCATCGTTGAAAATGAAGTAGCCATTGAGTTTAACCGCGGGGAAATGACAAAACGAGGTTTGGACATCAACCAGGTGGCTGGTGTTATCAGTGAAGCCGGAAGTGAAGCGACTCTTGGGGAACTCAGTGCAGATACCGATTCTCCTGCCCTCCGCTGGAATACCAAACTGGAAAAGGTAGAGGACATTGAAAACATTCAAATTCCTGCAGCATCAGGCTTCATTGCTCTAAAGGACATTGCCGAAATTACATTACAGCCTTCCCAGAATACATCTCCGGTTTGGAAAGATGGCAGCAAGGATCTTATCTTTGTGCAAGTCGGCAGAGTTTCGGATGTCTCGCAAATTGAGATGGCTGACGCAGTCAGGGCCGAAATAGAAGACATCCGGAAAGACAAACTAGTGACTGGTTTTGAACTAAATGAAATGGTGGCTCAAGCCGATTATGTTCAAGACTCCATCGATGGTGTGGCAAGCAATATTCTCATTGGAGCTGCCATTGCCTTTGCCATCCTGCTGATCTTCCTGCGCAACATCAGAGCCACCATCATCGTCGGAATATCCATCCCTACCTCTGTGCTGCTGACCTTTGCGGCAATGTGGATCTTCGACTACAGCCTGAACATGCTGACGCTGATCGGCCTGGGGCTTGGCATCGGAATGATGGTCGACTCCTCAATCGTTATACTGGAATCAATTTATAAGAAAAAAGAAAGCGGACTTCTAAGGTTGGACGCGGTTATTCAAGGAACAAAAGAGGTTGCCTCAGCCGTCATCGCCTCCATGCTGACAACGATTGTTGTATTTTTGCCAATCGGACTTCTTGGCGGTGAGATGGGACAGTTCATGATCATGCTGTCTGCCGTCGTCGCCTTTACTCTAATCAGCTCCGTTTTGGTCTCTTTCACCTTGATACCGGCTCTTTCAGAGAACTTTTTGAAAGCCGGCAAGAAGAAGCGTGAGAAAAAAGAAAGTCGTTTCATGCGTTCATACAGCGGGGCCGTATCATGGATTGTTAAGAAAAAACGGTATAGTTTTGCTGTCATCTCTGCCTTCTTCCTGGTGTTTATCAGCTCCATGTTTCTCGTGACAAAAATCCCAATGACCATCATGCCGGATGTATTCAACCGCTATGCAGAATTGCTGATTGACTTGGAAACAGGCATCGATCCGGAGGACAAAGAGAAACTCATCGCTGACATGACAGAAGAACTTTCTTCCATTCAGGATGTGGAATCCAGCTACATCATGGATAACGGAAGCATGCTTTATACCGTCATCAACATGACAAAAGAAGATGACATCACAGCAGAACAGAAAGTTGTGAACGAAGAGATTTTCAAGAAGCTTCGCGCCCTAGAAAAAAACCACCCCGTCGAAAGCGTTCAAAGTGCCATGTCGGCTGGCGGAGGCTACCCTGTCCAAGTAAACATACAGGGAGAAAGTTTTGAAGGGCTTAAATCCGTTACGGATGACTTTGTAAAAGACCTTGAGAAAATCGATGGAATTGTCGGTGTAACAAATTCCATGGAACGAACTTCACTTGAACAGGAAATCATTTTAAAAGAAGAAGCAATAGAAAAAGCCGGTTTGAACAGTTCTATGATCCAGCAGTTCATCAGCCAGGCTTTCATTAAAAGGCCAATTGGCGAAATGAGCCTGGATGGAGAAATTATTCCCTTGGCAGCCCAATGGGATGAAAAAATCAATACAGAAAACGCCCTTTTGGATATGACCATCCAAACACCAGAAGGCGGAAAAAAATTATCCTCCTTCATCGAACTGAAGGGAATCAACACACCAAATGAAATCAGCCATGTAGACGGGGAAAGATTCCTATCGGTTTCTGCCGATATTGAAGGAAAAGACCTGGGAGCGGTGAATCGTGAAGTTCAGAAGCTGATCAGCGATTTCGACTCCCCTGCAGGATACTCCGTGTCCATTGCAGGCGATTTGGAACAGCAGCAGGAACTGATGAAGGAAATGCTGCTTATCCTGGGCATCTCCATCTTCCTTGTTTACCTTGTCATGGCAGTCCAGTTCAATCACCTGGCCCATCCGATCATTGTAATGTCCGTCATACCGATGACGTTTACCGGCGTGATCCTTGGCTTGTTCCTCACTCAAAGGGAATTAAGCGTTATGTCCGGAATGGGGATCGTCATGTTGATAGGCATTGTCTTAAATAACGCAATTCTCCTGATCGATAGAACAAATCAGCTTCGAAATGAAGGATATTCAGTTGAAGAAGCATTGATCGAAGCAGGAAAAAACCGCATCCGCCCCATCTTCATGACGACATTGACGACCGCCGGCGGAATGCTTCCACTTGCGCTTGCATCCGGCACATCCGGTAACTATCAGGCACCAATGGCTACTGTCATCATTTCCGGGCTGATGTTCGCTACATTCATCACCCTGCTATTGATACCGGCGGTTTATCGTTTGTTTACAACGATGAGCTTCAGCTTCAGTTTTAAAAAGAATCGTAGAAAACGCAAAGCTGCGGCATTGAAAGAAACAGAAGCCGTAAGCTGATTTACATGAGAAATGCCCTTTCCAAACCGGAAAGGGCTTTTCTGTATAGGTCATTTATGACAATTTACTGCCATCAATCTTCATAGATTTGAAAATTGATCATCCGACAAATAATGACAAATACCGGGGAGTGACTGTCACCGGAACCAGCCTTTCTCCTTCGATTGAGTAATGGCCTCTATCCGGTTTTTAACCTGCAGTTTATCAAGGATGGTGGAGATATAATTCCGGACAGTACCTGTTTTGATGCTGAGCTCATCAGCAATTTCCTTAGTGTTCTTTCCATCGGCCACCAATTCAAGCACTTCTATCTCCCGGACAGTCAATGGATTTCCTTCCCCATAGGCATCCTCTATGAGCTCTGGTGCATACATACGCTTTCCTGCCATCACGCTCCGAATAGAATTGGCCAGGTCTTCACTCGGACTGTCTTTTAGAAGGTAGCCATCCACTCCGGCTTTTAAAGCACGTTGGAAATAACCGGCCCGGGCAAAGGTTGTTAATATAATGATCTTGCACCCGCTGCCCTTCAGTTCTTCGGCTGCATCCAGGCCTGTTTTTCCCGGCATTTCAATGTCCATTATACAGATGTCAGGCTGGAATTTTTGAACAAGGCTCAATGCTTCTTCACCATTGGATGCCTTCCCGACTACTTCCATATCATCTTCCAAATCAAGTAAAGAGCCAAAGGCCCCTAGCAGCATCTGCTGATCTTCAGCAATGACGATTTTGATCACTGTAATTCCCCCTATTCGGCCTGTTTGACATCGTTTGGTACGGTGATGACCAGCGTTGTTCCTTTTTCTTTAAGTATCTCCATATCTCCATTTATAAATTGCAGCCTTTCCCTCATACCTACAAGTCCAAGGCCCTTCCTTTCTTCCTGGCCTGGATTTCGGAAATTCCCATTATCTTTGATCACCATGACGATTTCTTCCCATGATTGATCGATCCTTATTTCACAAGCCGTTGCTCCGCTATGCTTAACAATATTCGTCACAGCTTCCTTTAAGCACATGCTCAGGATATTTTCTGTCAGGAGGGACACGTTTTTCAGGTCGAGCTCCTTGACGCCGGAAAATTCGATTTCGGCCGTCTTCAAAATTTTCGTCACAGTGATGAGCTCATCTTCCAGACGGATTCCCCTCATGGAAGAGACCATTTTCCGCACCTCATTCAAAGCTGTACGTGCAGTCTGCTGCACATCTTTTAATTCATCTTTTGCTCTTTCAGGATCTTTATTGATCAACTTCCGGGCTAGGTCACTTTTCAATCCGATCAGAGATAATTTTTGGCCGAGCGTATCATGAAGGTCGCGGGCAATCCTCTGCCTCTCTTCAAGCTTGCCCAATTCGGAAATCCTTTTGTTCGCATCCTCGAGTTTTTCTTCCAGCTGCCCGCGCTCTTTCCGGTTATGAATATTGAACGGAAGAAGAATTACGCTGATCCAAATAATGATGACAAATGGAAACTGTTTTATGAAGAAAGCCTCATCCTGGATTATGGTAATGTTAATCGAAACAGTGGTACTGAGCAGATGGGCAAAGTACAAAATCAAAAAGGTTTTACGGTCCCTGATGTTCCCGATATAATGCGCCAGAAAAAAAGCAAAATACACATAACTGAACAGTGATGTGGACGCAGTGGAAATTGCAATTAAGATAAAGGTCCAGAGATAGACCAGCCAGCCTTTTGAAAAGAAAGCGAGTTGATAAAAAACAAAAAATAGAATAGTCAAGATGATCCCGCTGACAATGACAATCATGGAGGAGGATTGAAATATAAAGTAAAACGGGAGGATATACAATATAATCCATATATACGGGGAAACCCCGCTGTTGCGCTGAAACTCCAAATACCTTTTAAACATTAGAGAACCTCATTTTTTCGTATCTTTATTCTTCTTACATCTTATCCTTTTTGCCATAACATTTCCATAACTAAAAAGCGGAAGCGCCTTGATCAGCCCAGACAGGCAAATGTTCTTTGAAGAAAAAAAGGCTGTCTTTCCTTTTATTCTCCAGGGGTTATTTGACCCCAAGGGGCTGGACGTTGGACGTCACAAACACAACCCGTTTCCCTTCCGAAACATTTCTTTTTACCAAGGCTGTTTTCACATCTATTGCTGCTTTCGGATATCCCAGGATACTAAGAGTTATCTCTTACTGGGGAAGAGCTGCTCTTTTCTTTTCGTTATCACCGTATTTTTTTCTTCTTGAGAGTGATATTTCTTCGGAATTAGTATCAAATAGAAACAAAGTTTACGAAAGGGGGCCTTACAAAACAAATACGATCCAGCGGTTAAGCTGGATCGCACGAATAACTCAGTCTGACACTGTCATATTTTCTACTTTTGAAGCAGCCTTGAGGTCCTTAAAGCGGACGAACTTTTTGTTAGTTTCATCCCATAATTTGAACTTCAATGAACTTATGCTTGTACCAAGAGTGATCGTCGGTACGTGCTGCAGGGATTCATTGCTCCGGTGAGCCTCTTCAAGTTTGTAATTAGGGACTCTCGGTGCAAGATGGTGTACATGGTGAAAACCAATATTGCCGGTAAACCATTGAAGGATTTTCGGAAGCTTGTAAAAGGAACTGCCCTCTACAGCAGCCAGCACAAAATCCCACTCCTTATTTTCCTCAAAGTAAGAATCCTCAAAGGTATGCTGCACATAGAATAACCAGATTCCCATAATTCCAGCTATATAGAAGATCGTTCCGTGTACCAGCAGGAATGCCTGCCATCCGACAGCCAAGCAAAGCACTGTTACGATTGCGGCAATAGCTGCATTCGTGATGTAGGTATTGATGCGCTCTTTCTTTCTTGCCCCTTTTCGATTAAAGCGGTTGGTAATCAGAAATACATAAATCGGTCCCAGCCCGAACATCACAAGAGGATTGCGGTATAGACGATAGGAGACCTTCGTCCAGAAGGATGCATTTTTATATTCATCTACCGTCATCATCCAGATGTCACCCGTTCCGCGTTTGTCCAGATTCGAACTCGTCGCATGATGAACAGCATGATCATGCTGCCATTGATAAAATGGGAAAAGAGTAATAATCCCCGTGATAGTACCAATAATCTGATTCGCCTTCCTTTTCTTGAAAAAAGAGTAATGGCAGCAATCATGAAATATAATGAAGATACGCGTCAACAAACCAGCACCGACCACCCCAATGAGCAGTGTTAGAAGGTAGGAGACAGAAAGACTTATGTAGGCTAGAATCCAAACGGAAATGAACAGGGCCAGAGTTGTTGCAAGCTGAAAGACACTTTTAGCAGTCTCCGAACCTTCAAATGGTGAAACTTGTTTTCTCAATAAATTTGTCTTTTGTTTAGTCATTGTTTCTATTCCTTTCACACTTTTTATTTAATCTCTTTCTCAATAGAAGAAAGTAATAATGACAGAGATACAGGTGATACCGAAAAGAATTATAGGTATTACAGGCCGCGTGACCAGTATAAATCCCCTTTACGGAGATTTCGGCTGATTTTCTTCTTTAGCATGAACAATTTTTCCAGTGATTATTTCTTTTTTTCATTTTGGTGATTCCGCTATTAAAACAGCTGAATCTCGACACGACAGTGTTTGGTCGTATGTCAGGCAGCATTTTATATAGCAAACTCGTTACCCGTTTCGAAAAACTAAAATTCTTTTACCCCAAATTTAGGCTGTTTCAAACCTACCTGCCTCAGGACTTATTCCTGTCATCTCGTTTTTCCACATTGATATAATGGAAGTGAAGTATCCACGAGTCGTGCCCGCGAAAGAATTATGAATTTATTTCAGGAGGCGTTAGTTATGGAGAAATACATGATGAGAATTAATGGAGAGGAGGCGGGCCAAGGGCTCCCTGCAATCGAGGTCCAGAATCCTGCTGACTCAAAAGTGATTGCAACCGTTCCAGACGGAGGAAGAGATGAAGCGGAGGCGGCCGTCGATGCAGCACATTCGGCTTTCAAGGAGTGGTCCGGCTATTCTGCTTATGAACGAAGTCAGCTCCTATTTAAATGGCATGAACTTATTGAAAAAAACAAAGATTATTTGGCAAAGACCATGACCATGGAGCAGGGAAAACCACTTAAGGAAGCTGCCGGAGAAATTAGTTATGCAAATGGGTTCATCTCCTGGTATGCAGAAGAAGGTAAACGGGTTTACGGAGAAACCATCCCTGCTACTCAAAGAAATAAGCGGCTTTTTGTGCAAAAGCAGCCGGTGGGTGTGGTGGCCGTAATTACTCCATGGAATTTTCCTGCCGCCATGATTACCAGGAAAGTTGCCCCTGCCCTGGCCACTGGATGTACAGCGGTTATAAAACCGGCAGAACAAACACCGCTGACTGCACTGAAGCTGGTTCAGCTTGCTGAAGAGGCAGGAATACCAAAAGGAGTACTCAATGTGGTGACCGGCGATGCCAAGGAGATCGGTGAAGCCTGGCTTTCCGACACCCGGGTACGTAAATTAACCTTCACTGGGTCGACTGAGGTCGGCAAGCTCTTGATGAAAGGCTCGGCTGAAACGGTGAAAAAGGTGTCATTGGAGCTTGGCGGCCATGCACCTGTCCTCGTCCTGGATGACTGTGACATCGACAAAGCGGTGGACGGCGTTATTGCAGCCAAGTTCAGAAATGCCGGCCAGACGTGTGTCTGCTCGAACCGCATCTACGTACACGAATCCATAGAAGAACCTTTCACAAAAAAGCTGGTCGAAAAAGTAAAGCAGTTAAAAGTAGGAAACGGATTGGAAGAAGGAGTGGATATCGGCCCACTTATTGATACAGCCGCGGTAGAAAAAGTGAAGAAACACTTGGAAGATGCCCTTAAAGCAGGAGCAGTCCTTGAGTATGGCGGAAACCAAGAGGAAGGATTGTACTTCGGTCCGACGATCATTTCCAAGGTAAAAGATTATATGCTCTGCATGACCGAGGAAACATTCGGCCCACTGGCTCCCATCACAACCTTTTCATCCATAGAGGAAGCCATCCAACGTGCAAATGATTCTATCTATGGTTTGGCCGCTTATGTTTTCACTGAAAATATCACAAAGGGCATTACTGTTTGCGAAGCCCTCGAATACGGAATTGTCGGTTTGAACGACGGAATGCCTTCCACTCCGCAAGCACCTTTCGGAGGTTTCAAGCAAAGCGGACTTGGACGCGAAGGCGGACACCATGGGATTGAAGAGTATCTTGAAGTAAAATATATTTCACTGGGGTTATAGACTCTCACTTAGTTTTGTGTGAGCTGGTTTTCTTGAGTGTTTAACTTTCACGAGTATATTAGGGGAGTTAGTGTGGTTGGGGGGTAATCGTACCATCTTCTTTACTGCACTCTCTGTTAATGGTACGTTTCCTTGCTTATCGTGCCATTATCTTTGCTGCACTCGCCGTTGATGGTACGTTTCACTGCTAATCGTGCCTTTATCTTTGCTGCACTCGCCGTTGATGGTACATTTCCTTGCTTATCGTACCATTATCTTTACTGCACTCGCACTTAATGGTACGTTTCCTTGCTAATCATGCCATTATCTTTACTGCACTCGCACTTAATGGTACGTTTCCTTGCTTATCGTACCATCAACTTACACTTTCTCGAAGATAATGGTACGTATGAGACCCAGCCTGCTCAGCATGAAAGCTGAACAGGCTGGGCCTCTCTTTTTATCATAGATTAAATCAAAGGAGTAGCAAATTACATTAATTTTGAGACTCCTTCTTTGTTGATTTAACGGTATTCTCGCAGGTAAATCTGCTCAATTGGCGGTACGATGCATCCTAAATAGCAAATGACGGAACTTTTTGTTGTTCAAAATTTGTGGCACAATTTCCTATACACTTTCAATTCTAATATTAGCATTAAGGAGCGTTGTACATTATAAAAAATCTAGCAATGATTTGATTGGAACGGAAGGTGCGTGACCTCCTGCGGGACTAGCGTGACAGGTGAGACCCCACAGGCGAAGCCGAGGAGCATTCCTGTTTATAAACTTTTAGAGGTCTTGAAAAAGAAAAAGTCCTCTTGTATGATGCATGAGTGTCAACGACCAAATCGAAACTCACTACCATACAGGAGGACCATAATGAATCGTAATATGAATCACAAAATTAATCAAGTCTCTGAAGACACCCTGGTCATTGGAATCGATATTGCCAAAAAGAAACACTTCGCATGTGCGATGGATGATCGTGGTCGTGTTTTACAAAAGTCTTTTCCATTTTTTCAATCACAAGCTGGATTTGAACAGCTGGACAAAAGAATTCAATCTCTACAAGCTTTACATGAAAAATCAAAGGTTATAGTGGGCTTTGAACCCACCGGACACTACTGGATGAACTTAGCTGCGTATTTGGTCGACCAGCACATTCAGTTTGTCATGGTGAACCCTATGCATGTGAATAGAACGAAAGAGTTAGATGATAAC
>NZ_VTEH01000022.1 GCF_008180615.1 Rossellomorea vietnamensis | reverse complement strand
CAACTAGCTAATGCGCCGCGGGTCCATCTGTAAGTGGCAGCCGAAGCCGCCTTTCCACTTTTCCTCATGCGAGGAAAAGAACTATCCGGTATTAGCCCCGGTTTCCCGGAGTTATCCCAGTCTTACAGGCAGGTTACCCACGTGTTACTCACCCGTCCGCCGCTGATTTCAGGGAGCAAGCTCCCGTCAATCCGCTCGACTTGCATGTATTAGGCACGCCGCCAGCGTTCGTCCTGAGCCAGGATCAAACTCTCCGAAAGAAGTTTGACTTGCTCATTTGCTATTTTTAAAGTATTAGCAACTTTGTAAGAAACATGTCCTTACTAGATTTACGTTGACGTTTTGTTTGTTTTGTTCAGTTTTCAAGGTTCAATCTGCGCCGCTCGTTTTTGGCGACTTAATTATCTTACCACTTTCAACAAGTTGAGTCAACAACTTTTTTGAAGTTTTTAAAGATGTTTTTTGTGAGTCACTGCCGTAAAACAGCGACGTTTAATAATATATCAGGATACCGATTGAAAGTCAACGGTTCTTCACAAAAAAATTATTGACCCAGGCTTGTCCAGTTCTAATCCCGTTATTCTATCTTTCCTGCTGAACTTTCGTAGTCTTCATGTATTTAAGGCATTCTTTTTTCGAGGCAACCCTTTTAAATAAAGTGAATAAAATTTTATATCTCTCATCCATAGCTCTTTTTACTATGTGATCGATCCTGGAATCTTTTAAATCAAATAGTATTTCATCCATTTCTCTCTTTAACAAATATTCAATTTCCTGTCTCTCTCTTTCATTTATAAGGAAGCCCAGCAAAACATTCACCCCTTCTATGTTGTACTTGTAGTTTTTTCCAAAAGAGCCCAATTTATAATCACCATTTCACTTTTTCTGTAATATTTTTTCTTCGGACATGCATATGTTAAATTAGGAAATCGTCTCTTGGAGGGATAGTATGAATGTTTTTTACACATTAAATGGCCGAAAAGTTAAACAAGGCATTCTTATTCTGGTTATATCATTCTTCACCGCTCTATTTATTTTTACAGGAAGTCTTTCTGCTTTACCTGTCTTTTCGACAGATGATGGACCCAAGGCCATATATAAAGGGGATAAAGGTGTTTCGCTTACATTCAATGTAGGATGGGGCGATGAGAAAGCAGAGCCGATTCTTGATGAACTTGAAAAACAGGGAGTTCAATCAGCTACCTTCTTTTTATCAGGTGCTTGGGCAGAAAGACACCCGGATATTGTTGAGAAGATCAACAAGCAGGGATATGAAATCGGCAGCCTGGGATATGCTTATAAAGATTACAGTGATATGGAAGACGCAAAGGTGGTTCAGGATTTACAGAAAGCACAAGAGGTCTTTACGAAGCTTAATGTTAAAGATGTAAAGCTTCTCAGGATGCCGACCGGCCATTTTGATAAAAGGGTTATATCTATAGCAGATAAACTGGGATATACAGTCGTTCACTGGAGTGTGAATTCCCAGGACTGGACAAATCCTGGAGTTGAGCAAATTGTAGAGAATGTTTCTGCTGCTAAGAAAGGGGACATCGTCCTCCTTCACGCTTCTGATTCTGCTAAACAGACGGAAAAGGCCCTGCCGGAAATTGTTAAATCGCTCAAATCAAAAGGTGATTTCATAAGTGTGTCTGAAATGATCGCGAATGGGAACACAAAGACAACGTTAATACCATAAGAACAAAAGCGTAAGCGCCTTGGTCAGCTCCGACAGGCAAATGTTCCAAAGAGAAAAAAAGGCGCTCTTTCCTTTTATTCTCTTTGGGTTATTTGACCCCGAGGGGCTTGGCGCTGCAGCTAGACGGAACAAAAGCGTAAGCGCCTTGGTCAGCTCCGACAGGCAAATATTCCAAGGGGCAACAAGCGGTCTGGATAAGAGCCGCTGTCTTTACCTAATACATCATGTTTAAACTTTCTTTCCTAAAAAAAGAGGGACTGACCCGGCAATCGGATCAGTCCTCTTTTTACTTTTTACTTTTTCTCTCTTCTTCAGACCTTCTATTGAACTTCGGAAGTGCCAGCAGCTGATAAGCATTACACGCCAGCAAAGCAAACAGCATTAGAAAAAGCCATTTGCTTTCTTTTGCCTGCAGAACCGGAAGCCATTCAAGCACGGTAACTACCACCATGAAGAAAATCGCGGAAACAAATGTATTTTGCCCAGACTGCTTGTTCTTTAGATAAGCCACAACCAGCCCTGTCACAAGAATTAATGAAAACAAGATGATATAAGACGGCTTGATTTCGCCATTTACCATAAAACCATCGAAGCGGAAATAGATCAAATCAAAAAGTACAAAAAGGGTGATCACGATCTGGACCGTTTTCCAGAAAGACCGGAACATCCCCATTCCGAATTGATGAATCGTCAAATATGCAAAAAAGCCCATTTGGCTGATGACACTAAACGTAAAGCCGACCACAACCAGCCATAAAAACACAGAGATGACTTTGCCTAATTCAAAGTCGCTGAACCAGGGAGCAAATTCGTCCCATCTTAAAATTAATCCTGAAATACCAGTAACAAGTCCACCTATCATAAGCGTGGAGAAGAATAATCGAATCCAATTCCGGATAGTCACTTAGAAAATGCCTCCATTACAATTTTTTGCACTTCTTTGATTGTACCAAACGAGCATTTGAAAAATCCACACCAACTTTTCCTTAGGGTATATTTTTTTTCGTTTAACTCATATTAATTGTAGGGATATTTTGAAGTGAAAGGGGCTTTAAAATGAAAAAACTATCCTTACTATTGGTACTGCTGCCGCTCCTCATACTATCTGCATGCGGCGGCGGAGGCGGACAAGCAAGCGCCAGCCAGCCTGACTACGACGAGACCAAGAAAATGGTTGTTGATATACTAAAAACAGATGATGGGAAGAAAGCGATTCAGGAAATCATGACGGATGAAAAAGTGAAACAGCAGCTGATCATGGATGAAAGTGTCGTAAAAGAGACCATTGTCACGACTCTTACTTCAGAAAAAGGAAGCGAATTTTGGAAAAAGTCCTTTGAAGATCCTAAATTTGCTGAACAGATGGCTAAGAGCATGAAAACTGAAAATGAAAAGCTTTTAAAAGATCTCATGAAAGATCCAGAGTACCAGGGAATGGTCATGGATATTCTTAAGGATCCAGAAATTCAAAAGGAAATCGGGGAAACACTGAAGAGCAAGGAATACAGAGAACACCTGCAGCAGGTTGTAACCGAAACTTTTGAAAGCCCATTATTCAAAGCCAAGATTCAAGATATCCTGCTTAAAGCAGCCGGGGAAATGAAAGGCCAGGGCGGAGAGCAGGGTCAAGAAGGCGGGGGCGAAAGCGGCGGAGGTGAATCCGGAGGCGGCGGAGGTTCCGAAGAATCCGGCGGTGAAGGCGGAGCTTAAACCCTTTTCGCAATATAAAAAGAGCAGTGAACCATATAAGTTCACCGCTCTTTTTTTGCTCTAAGAAAGCAAGTTAATCACTTTGTGGGCGATGTCTCCATAGACTTTACCTATACGGTGGTCCACATCGTACACAGATGGCGCAAAGTCATCTTCATCCCAGTCCGGCTGTTGAAGAGGAAGTTGCCCAAGAAGCTCTGTTCTTAATTCTTCAGATAGCTTCTCGCCGCCTCCCCTTCCAAAGACATATTCTCTCTCTCCGGTCGTTTTGCTCTCGAAGTAAGACATATTTTCAATAACACCCAGGATTTCATGATCAGTGCTTAAGGCCATTGCCCCTGCACGCGCAGCAACGAAAGCCGCTGTAGGGTGAGGAGTGGTTACAATGATTTCTTTACACTGCGGAAGCATCGTATGAATATCAAGAGCTACATCTCCTGTTCCCGGCGGCAGATCCAGCAGCAGGTAATCCAGTTCTCCCCACTCTACTTCGCCAAAGAAGTTATTGAGCATCTTGCCAAGCATCGGTCCTCTCCAAATAACTGGAGCGTTGTCTTCCACAAAGAATCCCATGGATATTACCTTCACTCCGAATCTTTCAACTGGAATGATTTTTTCACCTCTGACAACAGGCCTCTTCACAATCCCCATCATGTCCGGAACACTGAATCCATAGATATCAGCATCAACCAGTCCCACCTTTTTGCCTGCACGGGCCAATGAAACAGCAAGATTTACGGCAACAGTTGATTTTCCAACGCCGCCTTTTCCGCTCGCGATAGCGATAAAGGTTGTCTTGCTTCCAGGTGAAAGCAGGCTGCCGGATTCCCCACCAGCTTCAGGTTGTGCTCCTCTATGTTTTTCAAGCTCTTCTGGCGAAAGGTCAGCAAAACGAATACCAACCGTTTCAGCACCATTTTCTTTTAGTATCTTGACGATTTCCTGCTGCATCTTCATCTGTTCAGCAGTCCCCGTCTTCGCAATCGCTACCTTCACGCTGACATGGCTTTTCTCTTCTTTTACACTAACTTCAACAACACCGTTGGTTTCCTCGAGTGTTTTATGTAAGAAAGGATCTTTAATTTTATATAATAAATCTCTCACTTGTTGTTCTGTTAACATTCTTTACACCTTCCTTTAATCCTGAATTCGTTTACATTCTTTTTCAGTATAACATATTCTAATTCTATTGAATTGTCTAACAGCTTGAAGGGAGAAAATTACATAAATTCGTGTGATGACGACAGTCAGTATGAGCATTTATTTCTGGATATTTATCATCTGTTCATTAACCGGGAGTAATATCATCGAAATAACCTGACTCTTTTAAAAACAGCTTGACTTGCAATACACAGACTTACCCTTGCATACACACCACAGGGCGGAGACATAGCTGAGGTGATAAACATACACACATCATTTAGCCTATTGAACTGTATGGGTACGCCTCTCAGATTTAAGCCGCTCACTAATGTTTCGATTGCAGCCTTGTGGAATCTCAGACAAAACGCCCTCACTCATGTATCCACGCAAACCACTTGAAGACATATCTCAGACAAAACGCCCTCACTCATGTATCCACGCAAACCACTTGAGGACATATCTCAGACAAAACACCCTCACTCATGTATCCACGCAAACCACTTGAAGACATATCTCAGACAAAACACACTCACTCATGTACCCACTTGAACCGCTTGATGACATATCTCCGACTAAAACTCCTCTGTATCCACTCGAGCCTCTTGGGGACATATCTCCGATTAAAACTCCTCACTCATGTATCCACGCAAACCACTTGAAGACATATCTCAGACAAAACACACTCACTCATGTACCCACTTGAACCGCTTGATGACATATTTCCGACTAAAACTCCTTACTCATGTATCCACTCGAGCCTCTTGGGGACATATCTCCAATAAAACACCCTCACTCATGTATCCACCTGAACCGCTTGAGTCCGACTAAAACTCCTTACTCATGTATCCACTCGAGCCTCTTGGGGACATATCTCCGATTAAAACTCCTCACTCATGTATTCACTCAAACCACTTGAAGACATATCTCAGACAAAACGCCCTCACTCATTTATCCACTCGAGCCTCTTGGGAACATATCTCCGATTAAAACTCCTCACTCATGTATCCACTCAAACCACTTGAGGACATATCTCAGACAAAACACCCTCACTCATGTATCCACTTGAACCGCTTGATGACATATCTCCGATTAAAACTCCTCACTCATGTATCCACTCAAACCACTTGAAGACATATCTCAGACAAAACGCCCTCAGTCATGTATCCACTCAACCGACGGGACAGTACCAACCAACACTTCCTCTACCAGCCTGCAGAAAAGGTACACCGATTAACAGATATGCTTAGGTGCCCAATAAAAAAACTGAGAGGATTATTCCTCGTCAGTTTTCTCATCATAATACTTTAGGACTCCTTCATATATAGAGGCTGCCACTTTTTGCTGGTATTTTTCAGTCATGAGATTAGCCTTTTCACCTGGATTGGAAAGAAATCCGATCTCCACCAGTGCACCTGGCTTGTTGATGTGTTTAACAAGATACACATTCTGGATTCCTTTTGCTTCTCTCTTCGTATTTTCGAGGTTCCTGATCAGCTCTGACTGTATGGAGGTTGCCACCTCTTTATTTTCCTTGAACTTCGGATTATAAAAGGTCTGTGCCCCGCTCCACCTGCCGGAAGGGATGGAGTTCAAATGTATGCTCAGATAAAGATCCGCATTAGAGGAATTGATGAGATCCAGCCGTTTTTTGAGGTCTTCCGTTTTTCTGCGGCTATATCCTTTCATTCCTTCTGGAGCAAGATCGCGGTCTTCCTCTCTCGTCAAAATCACAAGTGCCCCTTGCTCTTGGAAGTAATCCCGCAACATCACAGCTACATTAAAAGCAATATCCTTTTCATACACTTTGGCGTTTCCTTCTCCGCTGTCCGCGCCCCCATCTGCTCCACCGTGCCCTGGGTCCAGATAAATGATCTTTCCTGATAAAGGCAGGTTCCACGATTCCCAAGTATTCGTGTCCAGCAGTTTATACTGAAATATAAAAAATAGGATGATGACTACTCCGGCAAACCCTATCATCTTCAGCTTATTGTTCATTCCATTCCCCTCCCCCATCTCTATAAAAAATATGGGACAAGGGGTGATTTTAGAACTGCCGGAATAAAATTAATGCATTCTCATCTTATGTCTCTTGATGCCATTTCTGTATCCTTCACTCCACCAGGTTTCAACAAAGTGCTCACAACTGTAGTAAAAGGATTCATCCACTGCGTTGGAAACACCAATCTCTGACCAATAAAGCCAAAAGTTATATAGAGTATCAATATAATGTTTCATCTCAGATTTGCACCGATTCTGAACATCTTCTTCAGTCTCACCGCCATATCCAAACTTGCTTAACTTCCCGCCAAGCAAGTAGGCTTCTATCGCCACATCGAAACAGGCTTCATCAAAGCCCTGCTGCATCAAGACCCCGCCCTGTACTTTCATCTGTCCAAAATGCTTCCGGACACTTTCTTGAAGCATCTTTATCGAGATTTCCCGCAGCAGCTTTCTTTCATGCTGTACCTGCTTCTCTCTTCTCTTAGAATTGAATGAAGTAATAACGCTCAAAGCTCTTCCCTCCCTTTGAACGTATTTTTTGCTTAAAAGTGTACTTCATTCGAGCAATGGTTTCCAATTCTGGCTGGTGATCCTGCTTTATTGATTTTCAGAGGCATTAAAGGTTTTCAAGAAATCGGAAGCAAACTTATGCTCCATTAACAGGCCCACTGGAAGATAAATACCAGCGGGCCATCAAGCTTCATATCTTATTCACCAATTTCACGGCCTATTTAACCATAGCAGCATCAAACTGAACACAAAAAATCCCAGCTGGATAAACCAGCTGGGATCGAACGATAATAAATATTAACGTTTTGAGAACTGAGGTGCACGACGAGCGCCTTTAAGACCGTATTTTTTACGTTCTTTCATACGAGCGTCACGAGTCAGTAATCCTGCACGCTTAAGAGTTCCGCGGTATTCAGGATCAGCTTGAAGCAATGCACGGGCGATACCGTGACGGATTGCACCAGCTTGGCCAGTGTATCCTCCACCATTAACGTTTACCAATACATCGTAGTTGCCAACAGTTTCAGTTGCAACTAGAGGTTGTTTGATAACCTCACGTAGTGCTTCGAATGGGATGTAGTTTTCTACTTCACGATCATTAATAACGATTTTTCCGTTACCTGGTACTAAACGTACGCGAGCTACTGAGCTCTTACGACGACCAGTTCCGTAATATTGAACTTGTGCCAAGATAATAACCTCCTCTTATTAATTATCCACGAAGTTCGTAAACTTCTGGTTGTTGTGCTTGGTGCGTGTGCTCAGCGCCTGCGAAAACATGCAATTTCTTGAACATTTGACGGCCTAAAGATCCTTTTGGAAGCATACCTTTAATTCCAAGTTCAAGCATTTTTTCTGAGTAGTTTGTACGCATTTCAAGAGCTGTACGGGATTTCAAACCGCCTGGGTGCTGGCTGTGACGGTAGTAAATTTTGTCGGTAAGTTTCTTACCTGTCAATTCGATTTTAGATGCATTAATGATGATCACGTGATCACCAGTGTCAACGTGTGGTGTGAAAGTTGGTTTGTGTTTACCACGTAAGATTGCTGCTACTTCGCTGGAAAGGCGACCAAGAGTCTTGCCTTCAGCGTCAACAACGAACCACTTACGTTCGATTTCATTAGCTTTTGCCATATATGTCGTACGCATGAGTTACCCTCCTAATATTTATCATTCATAAATCATTTAAGTTCCGATAGTATATATCTTTAATCACAATAAGATTCCGGGGCTTATCGTGGGGTTAATAACATACCATATGTTATAATATCTTGTTCACGCCGGGATGTCAAGGGAATGTTACACCTGGATTAGTTGTTTTAGAAAAAAAGTATAAAAGCTTTTCTAAATCCTCTGTTCAGTCAAGAATTTTCAGGTGCAGAGAATACGGTTTTCCTTCTTTGCAAAGAGGAGAAGCTAACCATTTTACAAGACCCTCAGTAAAAAACCTTCCACAAATACAGCCCTTGAGGAGCAGCTGTTTTCCCTGCTGCACTGCGGTCTCTTGCCTTAAGCATGGCGGCCGCCTCTTCCGCACTGTACCTGCCCCTTCCCACATCCAGCAAGGTGCCGGACAGGATCCGGACCATATTGTAGAGGAAGCCATTCCCGGTATACGCAAAAGTTAGTTCATCTTCCTTTTCGCTTATATCGATTTTGTATAGTGTCCTGACCTTATCTTCCACATCCGTCTTGGCAGAACAGAAACTGGTAAAGTCATGTTCACCTATTAAATGCTCCGCTGCCTTCTGCATTTCTTCTAAATTCAGGTGGAACGGGTAGTGCAAGGCGAAGTTCCTTTTAAAAGGATCTGCTGTTCTAGTACGGTAAACAGAATACCGGTACTCTTTTTTCACTGCCGAAAAACGGGCATGAAAATCTTGCGGAACCATTTCTGCTGAACGGACCACGATTTCCGGTGGCAGCTTGCTGTTCAGCACAGCAGGCCACTTGTCTTCGGGAATAGAGAGCTTTGTATCAAAGTGAAAAACCTGCCCCTTAGCATGGACTCCGGCATCTGTTCTTCCAGAGGCCGTAATTCTCAACTCTTCCCCTTTATGGATGCTGCTCAAAGCCTTTTCAATTTCGAGCTGGACCGTACGTTTCCCCGGCTGTACTTGATAGCCTGCAAATGGGGAACCGTCATAGGCCACTGTACATTTTATTCGCTGCATAGAAACACTCCCATTATCCTCGTAATACCAGCAGGACAGCGGCCAGTACGACGAGGGACCCAAGGACAGCCGTGTCGGTTCCTGTCCATTTCAAAACCCGGTATTTCGTCCTGCCTTCGCCGCCCTTATATCCTCTGGCTTCCATGGCCGTCGCCAGATCCTCTGCCCGTTTGAACGCACCTACGAACAACGGAATTAACAGGGGTACTATGGACTTGATCCTCTCTTTAACCGGTCCTGTGGCCAGTTCAGCTCCTCTGGCCGTCTGAGCCTTGATGATCTTGTCCGTTTCTTCCATAAGGGTAGGAATGAAGCGGAGGGATATACTCATCATCAGGGCCATCTCATGCACCGGGAACCTGATCTTTTTCAACGGGTTTAGCAGTGTCTCGAGACCGTCCGTAATGGAGATGGGCGAGGTGGTAAGCGTTAATAGGGTTGTCACAATGATTAAATAGGTGAACCTTAAAGAAATGAATATGGCCTGCCTGAGGCCCTCTTCATAAATTTTGATAAAGCCGAAGTCTGCCAGGACCTCACCCTCTTGGGTAAAAAAGATATGAAGAAGGAAAGTAAACAGCACGAGCCACATCACCGGCTTCAGTCCCCCAAGGAGAAACTTCAGCGGGACCTTTACTGAGAGCATGGCACTCAGCGTGAAAGCTCCCAGCACTGCATAGGTGACAGCATTATTCGCAAGAAAAACTATACATATAAATGCAAAAATAAAAATTAATTTAGAACGGGGATCCATTCGGTGTACAAATGAATCACTCGGTATATAACGGCCAAATATCATTTTATCCATCACGACCGTTCACCGCTTTCTGAGATGGCTTCCATTTCGGCAGCCAGTTCTTCGATGGTCAGACATGTCTTACTGAATTTCATTCCAAGCTTCTGCTCCATACTATATTGGAATTTCACCACTTCCGGCACATCCAGCCCAAGTGAAAACAACCATTCCGGCTTGGAGAAAATATCTTGAGGCGACCCTTTCCCCACAAGCCTGCCTTTTTGCATAATGACGATCTCATCCGCATACTGAGCAGCGTCCTCCATACTGTGTGTGACGAGTACGGTCGTCAGCCCTTTTTCTTCATGGATCCTATGGAACATATCCATGATCTCTGTTCTCCCTCTTGGATCAAGGCCTGCTGTCGGCTCATCAAGCACCAGTACGTCCGGCTCCATCGCCAGGACGCCGGCGATGGCGACTCTTCTTTTTTGTCCTCCTGAAAGATCAAAAGGAGAGCGCTCTAGTACGTCCTCATTCATGCCTACAATCTGGATTAATTCCTTCGCTCTTCTTTCTGCCTCTTCCTGTGAGACACCAAAGTTAAGGGGGCCGTAGCATATATCTTTTAATACGGTTTCTTCAAACAGCTGATGCTCAGGAAATTGGAATACGATACCTACGCGTTTCCTGATTGGCTTTAATTGTTTATTTTTCTTTTTTGGAGTTATTTCATATTCTCCTATGACTACTTTTCCTGCTGTCGGTTTCAGTAGAGCATTCAAGTGCTGTAGGAGAGTTGATTTTCCCGAACCGGTATGCCCTATGACCGCTGTATACTTCTTTGAAGGCAGTAGGAGGTTGAGGTCCTTAAGTGCCAGCTTCTCAAAAGGGGTGCCTGCGGAATAACGGTATTCTACTTTTTCGAGTGATATGTCCATAAATCCCTCACCAATTCTTCTTGAGTCAAATAAGTATCTGCAAGGGAGATTCCCTTATTTCTCAACGCTTTTGCTATCCTGCCGGGAAAGGGGATGTCCAGCCCCAAAGCAGTTAATTCTTCATCCAGTTTGAAGATTTCCAAAGGAGTTCCTTCTTTGAAAACCTCTCCCTTATTCAATACGACCATCCTGTCGGCCTTTGCTGCCTCCTCCAAGTCATGGGTAATCGAAATGACAGTAAGGCGGCTGTTTTCTTTTAGCTCACGTATCGTTGAAAGAACTTCCTGCCTTCCCTGGGGATCCAGCATAGAGGTGGCTTCATCCAGTATAATGATGTCAGGTCTTAAGGCAACAACACCGGCAATTGCCACACGCTGTTTCTGTCCTCCAGAAAGGTGGTGAGGTTCTTGATTAAGAAAATCACTCATATTGACCAGCTTAAGTGCACCAAGGACTCTATCTGCCATGACATCCTGGGCGATTCCGTGATTTTCTAAACCAAAAGCCACATCATCTTCAACGGTAGTACCGACAAATTGGTTATCGGGATTTTGAAAAACCATTCCAACCTTTGCTCTGATATCCCAGACACTTTCTTCAGTCAAGGAGATGCCATCAATCATCACGGTCCCTTCTTCAGGAAACAGCAATCCATTAAGCATCTTGGCCAATGTCGATTTGCCGGAACCATTATGTCCGACAATAGCCAGCCATTCTGAATCATATACTTTTAAGGATATATCCTTTAAAGCATATCCTTCTTGATCATTATAACGGTAGCTCACGTTCTCTATTGAAATGCGTTCTGTCATAGTGATCCCTCCTCTAATCTCTTCTAAGCTCATTCTATTCTCTTCTAATTTCGGTGTAAACGTAAATGGGGATACTGCTTTTAATGGCGATGCCCATGCTAAAAAGGTCCCCAATACAAAAAAAAGCCTGCACCTCGTTCCAAAAACAGCCTCGGCTGTCTTGTTCACTGCAGGAACGGACTTCTATCAAGTAGAAGCTGGAAGAGGTGCATGGAGCTAGACGGGTCATTTCTGAGAATGCCCATCATAACGCTCTGCTTTTTGTGTATTGACCAGGGTGTAAACAAAAAGGGCTAGAAGCAGTTAACAAAATAACTGTCCTGCCCTCGTTTGTGTATGATGAAATTATACTAGCTCAATGATAACCATTGGAGCACCGTCACCACGACGAGGTCCAAGCTTCATGATACGAGTGTATCCGCCTTGACGCTCGGTGTAGCGGCCAGCGATGTCAGCGAACAACTTTTGAACTGCATCTTGGTTCTCTTCAGCGTTAGCTACTTCATGACGGATGAAGCTTGACGCTTGACGACGTGCATGCAAGTCACCACGTTTTCCTAATGTGATCATTTTCTCAACAACTGAGCGAAGTTCTTTTGCACGAGCTTCTGTTGTTTCGATACGTTCGTTGATGATTAGGTCAGTAGCCAAATCGCGAAGCATTGCTTTACGTTGAGCGCTAGTACGTCCTAACTTTCTGTATGCCATTTAAGATTCCCTCCTTTGTTAGATCGTTACATAACGTTTTGCCTGGCTCAGTCGTCCTTGCGTAAACCTAAGCCCAAGTCTTCAAGCTTAACTTTTACTTCTTCCAAGGATTTACGGCCTAAGTTGCGGACTTTCATCATATCTTCTTCAGTCTTGTTGGCAAGTTCCTGAACAGTGTTGATTCCAGCGCGCTTCAAGCAGTTATATGAACGAACAGATAGATCTAGTTCTTCTATAGTCATTTCAAGAACTTTCTCTTTTTGATCTTCTTCTTTTTCTACCATAATTTCAGCATTCTGAGCTTCGTCAGTAAGACCGACAAAAATGTTAAGATGCTCATTTAGAATCTTGGCGCCAAGAGAAATCGCTTCTTTAGGGCCAATGCTTCCGTCAGTCCAAACATCAAGAGAAAGTTTATCAAAGTTAGTCAACTGACCAACACGAGTATTTTCTACTTGATAGTTAACGCGTGAAACTGGAGTGTAAATAGAGTCGATTGGGATCACGCCGATTGGCAGGTCCTCACGTTTGTTTTGATCAGCAGGTGTATATCCTCGACCTCGTTGAGCAGTCAGACGCATACGGAAGTTGCTGTTAGTAGACAAAGTAGCAATGTGCAGATCCGGATTAAGGACTTCAACATCACTATCATGAGTAATATCAGCAGCTGTTACTACGCCTTCACCTGGTACATCGATTTCAAGCGTTTTCTCTTCATCAGAGTAAATCTTCAGAGCAAGCTTTTTGATATTCATGATGATTGTCGTTACGTCTTCCACGACACCTTCAATTGTTGAAAATTCATGCAGTACTCCATCAATCTGGATGGACGTTACAGCAGCACCAGGGAGTGAGGACAATAGGATACGACGTAAGGAGTTACCCAAAGTTGTACCATACCCACGCTCGAGTGGTTCTACGACGAATTTACCAAATGCGGCATCATCGCTGATCTCAACCGTTTCAATTTTTGGTTTCTCAATTTCGATCATTAATATTTACCCTCCTTCAAAACGTCAAAATCCCGGTTTTAGGTTTATCACCGAAATTTCCCATGCTTACGTTCCCGATTGCGTACCAACAACTGGTTTAACCCTCTCTTTATGAACGTATCATTTTATCATATCCATTATTGACACGGATACAAAATTTATACAGAGAAATTAAACGCGGCGACGTTTTGGCGGACGACATCCATTATGAGGAACTGGAGTAACGTCTCTGATTGCAGTAACTTCAAGTCCTGCAGCTTGAAGAGCACGGATTGCTGCTTCACGGCCTGCACCTGGTCCTTTTACTGTTACTTCAAGAGTTTTTAATCCGTGTTCCTGGGATGCTTTTGCAGCAGTTTCAGCAGCCATTTGGGCAGCAAAAGGAGTAGATTTACGAGAACCTTTGAACCCTAAAGAACCTGCACTTGACCATGCTACAGCATTACCATGAACGTCAGTGATCATTACGATAGTGTTGTTGAATGTAGAACGAATGTGTGCAATACCAGATTCGATATTCTTTTTCACACGACGCTTACGAGTGTTAGTTTTACGTGCCATTTTAAGATGTACCTCCTTTACCTATTATTTTTTCTTGTTCGCTACAGTCTTACGAGGACCTTTACGAGTACGAGCGTTGTTTTTAGTGTTTTGACCGCGAACAGGTAAACCTCTGCGGTGGCGAAGACCACGGTAAGAACCGATTTCCATTAGACGTTTGATGTTAAGAGAGATTTCACGACGAAGATCTCCTTCAACTTTCAATTTGTCTACGATATCACGGACTTTACCTAGTTCATCATCAGTCAGGTCGCGAACGCGAGTATCTTCAGATACACCTGCTTCAGCAAGAATTTTCTTCGCAGTATTTTTACCAATACCGAAAATGTATGTTAATGAAATGACAATACGTTTGTCACGTGGGATATCAACACCAGCAATACGTGCCATATTAAAAGCGCACCTCCTTCTTTATTAGCCTTGTTTTTGTTTGTGTTTAGGGTTTTCACAGATAACCATGACTTTACCGCGACGGCGAATAACTTTACATTTTTCGCAGATCGGCTTTACGGATGGTCTGACTTTCATCTTATTCTAACCTCCTTGAGAGTACGGAGTGCAATGAATTATTTATAACGATAAGTGACTCTTCCACGAGTCAGGTCATATGGAGATAGTTCAACAGTAACTTTATCTCCTGGCAGGATTCGGATGAAATGCATACGAATCTTACCGGATACGTGAGCAAGTACCGTATGACCATTTTCTAATTCTACCTTAAACATAGCGTTAGGCAAAGTTTCTACTACTGTGCCTTCCACTTCGATTACATCATCTTTCGCCATCGAATTCGTCTCCCTTCTTAACATCTTCTAAGACTTCGTTCAAAAACTTTGTTAGAGCGTAACGCAGTTTTCCATTCGTCACCCGCCCAGTTTCTGTTAAACTGTTCTGAACTTCTGGAGAGATATAATTGTGAATATAGAGATGTTGAATGTTTTTCTTCTTAGGACGATCAAACTTTCGCTTATCTCCATCAGCAATTAACACAAACCGTTCATCCAATTTTTGAATGATTACCGAGTACTGACCGGCATCTCTTCCTTTTCTGGTTGAAACGATCTGCCCTATACATGGAGTCGTATCGGACTCGATCAATCAGATCACCTTCACTTAGGCTTTCGTTAGAATCTCGTAACCTTCTTCTGTAATAGCAATTGTGTGTTCAAAGTGCGCACACATTTTACCATCAACTGTAACAACAGTCCAGTTATCAACTAATGTCCTTACATAACGACTGCCTGCATTCACCATAGGTTCAATAGCAAGTACCATACCAGGCTTTAGACGCGGACCTCTGTTTGGCGGACCATAATGAGGAATTTGAGGATCCTCATGTAAGTCTTGACCAACACCGTGCCCGACATACTCACGAACAATGGAAAACCTTTCTGCTTCAACATAGGTCTGAATCGAATGAGAGATGTTCGATAGGCGTTCACCTGGTTTTGCTTCTTTTAAGCCTAGATATAATGATTCCTCAGTTACATCCAGCAGTCTTTGAGTTTCATCATCTATAGTTCCAACAGGATAAGTCCATGCGGAATCTCCATGATAACCATTATATTTAGCACCGATGTCGATGCTGATAATATCACCGTTTTTCAACGTGCGGTCACCCGGTATTCCATGAACCAATTCATCATTTACGGAAGCACAAATGCTGCCACGAAACCCATTATAACCTTTAAAAGAAGGAATTGCACCATTTTGACTTATGAATTTTTCAGCGATTGCATCCAATTCACCGGTCGTTATTCCCGGGGCAATATGCTTTTGCAATTCCTTGTGAGCAAGTGCGACAATCCTGCCAGCTTCTCGCATGATGTCTAACTCACGAGGTGTTTTACAAATGATCATCAGCGAGAGCTCCCGATTAGTTCATCAATATCAGAGAAGACCTCTTTGATATCTCTCTGGCCGTCGATGTTAACTAAGTAGCCCTTATCTTGATAGAAATCAAGCAGAGGCTGAGTTTGTTTAATATTGACATCCAAGCGGTTCTGAACAGTTTCTTCATTATCATCTGCACGCTGATAAAGGTCACCGCCGCAGCGGTCACAAACGCCCTCTTCACTTGGTGGATTGAATACTAGGTGATAAGTCGCGCCGCACTTTTTGCAGATGCGACGGCCTGTCAGACGTTCCATCAAGACTTCTTTATCTACCTGTATGTTAATCACATAATCAATTTTCTTGTCCAGGTCGGTTAAGATTGTTTCCAGAGCATCTGCCTGAGCAACTGTTCTTGGAAAACCATCTAAAAGGAAACCTTTATGGCAGTCTTCTCTACTGAGACGTTCACGAACAATTCCGATTGTAACTTCATCAGGAACCAATTCACCTTTATCCATAAAAGATTTAGCTTTCAAGCCCAGCTCCGTTTCCTCTTTCATTGCGGCACGGAACATATCGCCGGTTGAGATATGGGGTATTCCATATTTCTCGACGATCTTTTCAGCCTGAGTACCTTTTCCTGCACCTGGCAGACCCATTAAAACTATATTCACTTGAATTCCACCTCAGTCTCTATTAGGGTTTCAGGGAACCGATGTCCCCAAAACCTTTTTTTATTTAATGAAGCCTTTGTAGTGGCGTTTCACCAACTGAGCTTCCAGCCCTTTCATCGTTTCGAGTGCGACACCCACAACGATAAGCAAGCTTGTTCCTCCAATTTGAGCTGCCTGAGGCAGGCCTGCAAATTTAATGAAGAAAACAGGAAGAATGGAAATGACGGCTAAGAATATCGCTCCGACAAAAGTCAGTCGATATAATACCCTAGTCAAGTATTCTTGAGTGGTTTTACCCGGACGGATACCAGGGATATAGCCACCTTGCTTCTTCAAGTTCTCTGACATTTGCTCAGGGTTGACTTGAATGAAAGCATAAAAGTACGTGAATGCGACGATCAACGCAACATAGATGATCATTCCGACCGGCTGCGTATAATCAAACACATACTGAATCGTACTTGTTACATCATTCGTACCAAAGAATGATGCGATGGTTTGCGGTGTAATGATGAAGGAAATCGCGAAGATAACCGGAATTACACCTGCTGCATTGACTTTCAATGGCAAATGAGTTGATTGACCTCCGACAGGACTGCGGCCTACTAAACGCTTAGCGTATTGAATAGGAATCTTTCTCAGAGCCTGCTGGATGAAGATAACACCCACCGTAATTGCCACGATTGCCAATAGGATCAATATTGTCACAACAATACGAAGGAACAGCTGTTCACCAGCGCCTTCTAACTGAGATGCATAATATTGGTTTACTGCATTAGGGATAGCTGCAACGATACCTGCGAAAATCAAAATCGAAATACCGTTTCCAACACCTTTAGCAGTGATTTGTTCGCCGAGCCATAACAGGAACGCCGTACCAGCAGTCAAAATGAGTGCAATTAACAGATACGTCGCAATACTTGGGTTCGGGATTAAAAATCCACCGTACAATTGGTTAAATCCATAAGACATACCCAAAGCCTGGATAAAACCTAATACGATAGTGAAGTAACGGGTAAACTGAGCTAACTTACGGCGGCCAACATCCCCCTGTTTAGACCATTCCGTAAATTTAGGCACAACATCCATCTGCAATAGCTGCACAATGATAGATGCTGTGATGTACGGCATGATCCCCATAGCAAAGATCGAGAAGTTTTGCAGAGCTCCTCCGCCGAATGTATTCAGGAAGCCGATCAAGCCGGCTTGTTCTTGCATTTTCAGCACATCTGCGTCAACACTTGGCACTGGTATAAAAGTTCCTAAGCGAAAGACAACTAACATAAGAAGGGTGAAAATAATTTTGTTTCTTATATCACCCACGCGCATAAAATTGGAGATTGTCTGAAACATTAAATCACCTCGGTTTTACCACCAGCAGCTTCAATTGCTTCTTTAGCAGTGGATGAGAATTTGTTTGCTTTTACTGTAAGCTTTTTCTCAATATTACCTTTACCAAGAATCTTGATTCCAGATTTTTCGCTGCTTACTACACCAGTTTCAATAAGAAGTTCAGGTGTAACTTCAGTTCCTTCTTCAAAACGATTTAATGCATCAAGGTTAACGATTGCAAATTCTTTACGGTTAATGTTTGTGAAACCGCGCTTAGGAAGACGTTGGAATAAAGGTGTTTGACCACCTTCGAAACCAGGACGAGTTCCGCCGCCAGAACGAGCGTTTTGACCTTTGTGGCCTTTTCCGGAAGTCTTACCATTTCCAGAACCAGTTCCACGGCCTACACGATTGCGTTCTTTGCGAGAACCTTTAGCAGGTTTTAATTCATGTAATTTCATGTCGGCACCTCCTTATTTACAAAGAATCTAATTAAGCTTCTTTAACCGTGACTAAGTGAGCAACCTTATTGACCATACCGCGGATAGCAGCATTATCTTGTTGTTCAACTGTTTGATGAAGCTTACGTAAGCCCAGAGCCTTTACTGTTTCGCGTTGATCTTTCGGACGACCAATCACGCTGCGAGTGAGGGTAATTTCTAGTTTGTTTGCCATAGTTATCCCTCCTTATCCTAACAGTTCTTCTACTGATTTACCACGTAATTTCGCTACGTCCTCAGCACGTTTTAATTGTTTTAGTCCTTCGATAGTAGCACGGATCATGTTGATTGGAGTGTTGGATCCCAATGATTTAGAAAGGATATCCTGAACACCAGCAAGTTCAAGTACCGCACGAACCGGACCACCAGCGATGATTCCTGTACCGGCAGAAGCAGGTTTGATAAGGATTTGTCCAGCACCAAAACGACCGATTACTTGGTGAGGAGTAGTTCCACCTACCATAGGCACTTCAACAAGATTTTTCTTCGCATCTTCAATCGCTTTACGGATAGCATCAGGTACCTCTTGAGCTTTACCAGTACCGAAACCTACGTTACCGTTTTTGTCTCCGACAACTACAAGAGCAGCGAAGCGGAAACGACGTCCACCTTTAACTACTTTCGCAACACGGTTGATCGTTACTACGCGTTCTTCAAGTTCTAGTTTGTTTGGATCAATTCGACGCATCTATATGTCCCTCCTTTTTTATTAAAATTCTAAGCCGTTTTCACGAGCTGCATCGGCTAATGCTTTTACGCGGCCGTGGTATAGGTAACCTCCACGGTCAAATACTACTGATTTCAAACCTTTTTCAGTTGCACGTTTAGCAATTAGTTCACCGACTTGAGCTGCTGCATCTACGTTTGCAGTAGAGTCAAGGTTGATCTCTTTATCTACAGTAGAAGCACTTGCCAAAGTTACACCATTAACATCATCGATCAATTGAGCGTAGATGTTTTTATTTGAACGATATACGTTTAAACGAGGACGTTGTTCTGTTCCAGTGATTTTAGAACGTACACGAGCATGTCTTTTCTTACGCGTTTTGTTTTTAGATGGCTTAGTGATCATTAAGGTCACTCCTTTCTACTGCCTAAGCGGCATTATTTACCTGTTTTACCTTCTTTACGGCGTACGAACTCGCCTTCATAACGGATACCTTTGCCTTTATAAGGCTCAGGAGGACGGACAGCGCGGATGTTGGAAGCAATCGCACCAACACGCTCCTTGTCGATACCTTTGATTGAAATCTTTGTGTTAGCAGGAACTTCGATTTCGATACCATTCTCAGGTTCGAATTCAACTGGATGAGAGTAACCTACGTTCAATACAAGCTTAGTTCCTTGTTTTTGAGCACGGTAACCCACACCGATAAGTTCAAGGTTTCTTTCGAAGCCTTTTGAAACACCTTCAACCATATTAGCGATCAAAGCACGAGTCGTTCCATGTAATGAACGATGTTCTTTTGATTCAGATGGGCGAGAAATGTTCACTACGTTCTCTTGGACTTCTATATTAATATCCGGGCTGAATGTACGAGACAATTCACCTTTAGGACCTTTTACAGTTACGTTATTGGCATCAGTAGTAATTGTAACGCCTGCTGGCACCTCGATAGGTTTTTTACCTACACGTGACATACTGTTGCACCTCCATTCATTTCAAAAATATTACCAAACGTATCCTAGTACTTCTCCACCGACTTGCTGAGCACGAGCTTCTTTATCAGTTAAAACTCCTTGAGAAGTTGAAACAAGAGCTACACCCAAACCGTTAAGTACTCTAGGAACTTCATCAGCTTTTGCATAAACGCGTAGACCTGGTTTAGAGATACGCTTTAATCCAGTGATAACACGTTCGTTGTTAGAACCGTATTTTAAGAAGATGCGGATAACACCTTGCTTGTTATCTTCAACAAATTCCACATCGCGTACGAAACCTTCACGTTTAAGGATTTCTGCGATTTCTTTTTTGATGTTAGAAGCAGGTATTTCTAGCTTCTCGTGACGTACCATATTCGCATTACGGATGCGAGTAAGCATATCTGCAATTGGATCTGTCAATGTCATATTAATTTACCTCCTTCCCAAAATAGGGTTTTACCAGCTAGCTTTTTTAACGCCAGGAATTTGACCCTTGTAAGCAAGTTCACGGAAACAGATACGGCAAAGTTTGAATTTGCGGATTACTGAATGTGGACGGCCACAGCGCTCACAGCGAGTGTATCCTTGAACAGGATGCTTAGGTTCACGTTTTTGTTTTGCGATCATTGATTTTTTAGCCACATTTTCGCCTCCCTTATTTAGAGATTACTTTTGAAATGGCATTCCGAATTGTGTCAATAACTCACGTGATTCTTCATCAGAGTTTGCTGTAGTAACGATAACGATATCCATTCCGCGTACTTTGGAAACTTTATCATAATCGATCTCTGGGAAAATCAACTGCTCTTTAACACCAAGAGTGTAGTTACCGCGACCATCGAATGCTTTTTTAGAAATACCGCGGAAGTCACGTACACGAGGTAGAGATACAGAGATAAGCTTATCTAGGAACTCATACATGCGTTCGCCGCGAAGGGTTACTTTCGCACCGATAGGCATACCTTCACGAAGACGGAAACCTGCGATAGATTTTTTAGCTTTAGTTACGACTGGTTTTTGACCAGTGATTAATGTTAATTCTTCAACTGCAGTGTCCATTGACTTTGCATTAGAAACAGCATCGCCGACACCCATGTTAAGAACGATCTTTTCGATCTTAGGCACCTGCATTACTGATTTATAGCTAAATTTGCTCATTAGAGCTGGAGTAATTTCGTCATTAAATTTTGCTTTTAGGCGGTTCATTTGAGTACCTCCCTTCTTCTTTAAACTATTTATCTAGAACTTCACCAGATTTTTTTGCTACACGTACATTCTTACCATCAACCTTCTTGAATCCTATACGAGTTGGTTCATTCGTCTTAGGATCAAGCAGCATAACATTCGATACATGAACAGGTGCCTCTTGGCTGATGATTCCGCCTTGCGGATTCGCTTGAGAAGGTTTTGAATGTTTTTTGATAACATTGATTCCTTCTACGATCACACGGTCTTTTTTAGGAAGTGATGTTAGTACAACACCAGTCTTACCTTTATCTTTACCTGTGATTACCATTACTTTATCGCCTTTTTTTACATGCATTAGTCGCACCTCCTCTTAACGCACAATAGGTTCTATTAAAGAACTTCTGGAGCTAAAGATACAATTTTCATAAAGTTATTTTCGCGTAATTCACGTGCTACTGGTCCGAAGATACGAGTACCACGCGGTCCTTTATCATCACGGATAATTACACATGCGTTTTCATCAAACTTGATGTAAGTTCCGTCTGCACGGCGGACACCGCTCTTCGTACGAACAACAACAGCTCTTACTACGTCGCCTTTTTTAACAACGCCACCTGGTGTTGCTTGTTTTACTGTACATACGATAACATCACCGATATTAGCTGTTTTACGGCCAGATCCGCCAAGTACTTTAATAGTTAAAACTTCACGAGCACCAGAGTTGTCGGCAACTTTCAAACGAGATTCTTGTTGAATCATCTAGGTAACCTCCCTTCGGAAAATAAATATCCGAACTTTTATTAAATAATTACTGCTTTTTCTACTACTTCTAGTAAGCGGAAACGTTTTGTAGCTGAAAGCGGGCGAGTTTCCATAATACGAACTACATCACCAGTTTTAGCTTCGTTCTGCTCATCATGAGCCTTGAACTTTTTAGAGTACTTTACGCGTTTGCCGTACAATGAATGTTTTTTGTAAGTTTCAACTAGAACTGTAACTGTTTTATCCATTTTATCGGAAACAACACGTCCAGTGTAAACCTTACGCTGATTGCGTTCACTCATTCTGCAAACCTCCTCTCAATTTATCGATTGTTAACCCCGATCTCTCTTTCATGGATAACAGTTTTCATACGAGCGATCGCCTTACGTACTTCACGAATACGGGCAGTGTTTTCAAGCTGTCCTGTCGCAAGCTGGAAGCGAAGGTTGAATAGTTCTTCTTTTAAAGATTTTACTTTTTGGTCAATTTCGGCAGTGGTTAGGTCACGAATTTCATTACTTTTCATTTGATTCACCACCAATTTCTTCACGTTTCACAAACTTAGTTTTAATAGGAAGTTTGTGTGATGCAAGACGAAGCGCCTCACGAGCTACCTCTTCAGATACACCTGCAATTTCAAACATGATCTTGCCAGGCTTTACTACTGCTACCCAGCCTTCCGGAGCACCTTTACCAGAACCCATTCGGACTTCTAGAGGTTTCGCAGTGTAAGGCTTATGAGGGAAAATTTTAATCCACACTTTACCGCCACGTTTCATGTAACGAGTCATAGCAATACGTGCAGCTTCGATTTGTCGGTTAGTGATCCAAGAAGCTTCTACAGCTTGAAGACCGTATTCACCGAATGCAACCTCTTGGCCGCCTTTTGCGCGTCCACGCATTTTACCACGATGTTCACGACGATACTTAACGCGTTTAGGTAATAACATAATTATTTTCCTCCTTCCTCAGATTTCTTCTTAGCAGGAAGGACCTCTCCACGATAGATCCATACTTTAACACCAAGTTTACCGTAAGTTGTGTCAGCTTCAGCATGAGCATAATCAATGTCAGCGCGAAGTGTATGAAGTGGAACTGTTCCTTCGCTGTAATGTTCAGCACGAGCGATATCTGCACCGCCAAGACGACCAGATACTTGAGTTTTGATACCCTTAGCTCCTGCGCGCATTGCACGTTGGATAGTTTGTTTTTGAGCACGACGGAAAGATACACGGTTTTCTAATTGACGAGCGATATTCTCTGCAACTAGCTTGGCATCTAGGTCAGCTCTCTTGATTTCAACGATATTGATGTGTACACGCTTAGAAGTAAGCTCGTTCAAAGCTTTACGTAAAGCTTCAACCTCTGTACCACCTTTACCGATAACCATACCAGGTTTTGCTGTATGAATTGTGATATTGATGCGGTTTGCCGCACGTTCGATTTCTACTTTAGAAACAGAAGCGTCAACTAAACGTTTCGCAATATATTCACGTACTTTAAGGTCTTCGTGCAGAAGATTGGCATAATCTTTATCAGCGTACCATTTTGATTCCCAATCACGAATAACTCCTACACGCAGTCCGACTGGATGTACTTTTTGACCCACGAATTATCCCTCCTTCTTTTCTGATACCACGATTGTGATGTGGCTTGTGCGTTTGTTGATTTGGCTTGCACGTCCCATCGCACGAGGGCGGAAGCGTTTCATTGTTGGACCTTCGTTAACAAAGGCATCAGAGATGACTAAGTTGTTCACGTCCATGTCATAGTTATGTTCTGCGTTAGCGATAGCAGATTTTAATACTTTCTCAACTACTGGAGAAGCAGCTTTAGGAGTAAGATTTAAAATCGCTACAGCTTCGCCTACTTGCTTACCTCGGATTAGATCAACCACTAAACGTACCTTACGAGGAGCAATACGAACTGTTTTAGCGACAGCTTTAGCTTGCATTAGGATACCCTCCTCTCAATTAGCGTCTTGTTTTCTTGTCATCATTTCCATGACCTTTGTAAGAACGAGATGGTGCGAATTCACCAAGCTTGTGTCCTACCATATCTTCTGTAACATATACCGGTACATGTTTACGACCATCATAAACTGCGATTGTATGACCGATGAAATTCGGGAAAATTGTTGAACGGCGTGACCAAGTCTTAACAACTTGCTTCTTTTCGCCTTCGTTCAATTTCTCGATTTTAACCATCAAATGGTCATCAACAAAAGGTCCCTTTTTTAAGCTACGACCCATGTTTGAACCTCCCTTCGTGATTGCTCTACGGCTCTATAGGTGAACCGTAGTTCAATCCCGTTATTTTTTGCGACGGCGCACAATAAATTTGTCAGATTTGCTCTTCTTCTTACGAGTCTTGAATCCAAGAGTTGGTTTACCCCATGGAGACATTGGTGATTTACGTCCGATAGGAGCGCGTCCTTCACCACCACCGTGTGGATGGTCGTTAGGGTTCATTACAGATCCACGTACAGTTGGGCGTTTGCCTAACCAGCGAGAACGACCTGCTTTACCGATGTTGATTAGTTCGTGCTGTTCGTTACCTACTTGACCTACAGTCGCGCGGCAAGATGAAAGGATCATGCGAACCTCACCTGAATTTAAACGAACAAGTACGTATTTACCTTCTTTACCAAGAACCTGAGCTGATGTACCAGCAGAACGAACCAATTGTCCGCCTTTACCTGGCTTAAGTTCGATGTTATGAACTACAGTACCTACAGGGATGTTGATAAGTGGTAATGCATTACCTACTTTAATATCTGCTTCAGTGCCAGACATTACTTCCATACCTACTTGAAGTGTTTTAGGAGCAAGAATGTAACGCTTTTCTCCGTCCACATAGTTGATTAATGCAATGTTTGCTGAGCGGTTAGGATCATATTCGATTGTAGCAACGCGTCCTGGTATACCATCTTTATCACGTTTGAAATCGATGATACGGTATTGACGCTTATGACCGCCGCCTTGATGACGAACTGTTAACTTACCTTGGTTGTTACGGCCGCCTTTTCTGTGTAAAGGCGCTAGCAATGACTTTTCTGGTTTGTCAGTAGTAATCTCTGCAAAATCAGAAGTAGTCATTCCGCGACGACCATTAGAGGTTGGTTTATACTTTTTAATCGCCATGTTTTTCCCTCCTCTTCTAAATTATTGGATTAAACTTCAAAGAATTCGATTTCTTTGCTTTCAGCTGTAAGAGTCACGATTGCTTTACGACGTTTGTTCGTATAGCCGGAATGACGTCCCATACGCTTGAACTTGCCTTTGTAATTCATAACGTTCACTTTTGCAACTTTAACGCCGAAGATAACTTCAACTGCATCCTTCACTTGAGTTTTGTTCGCTCTAGTGTCGACTTCAAAAGTGTATTTTTTATCAGCCATTAGATCAGTTGAAAGTTCTGTAATTACGGGGCGCTTAATGATATCGCGTGCATCCATTATGCAAGCACCTCCTCTACTTTTTCAACTGCTGCTTTAGTGATGATCAGTTTATCATGAGCAACAACATCCAGTACGCTGATTCCGTTAGCTGCAACAACTGTTACACCAGGAATGTTACGTGCTGATAGTGCTACATAATCTTCATTTCCTTCTGTTACTACTAATGTTTTAGAGTTTACAGAAAGGTTTTTCAAAACACCAGCGAATTCTTTTGTTTTTGGAGCATCAAAAACAAGAGATTCTAATACTACGATGTTTTCTTCTGCTACCTTAGAAGATAGAGCAGATTTGATAGCTAAGCGACGAACCTTCTTAGGAAGCTTGTAGCTGTAGCTGCGTGGAACCGGTCCAAATACAGTACCACCGCCGCGCCATTGTGGAGATCTGATAGATCCCTGACGTGCACGTCCAGTACCTTTTTGACGCCATGGTTTACGTCCACCGCCTCTTACTTCAGAACGGCCTTTAACTTTGCTTGTACCTTGACGCTGAGATGCTCTTTGCATGATAACAGCTTCATAAAGTACGTTTTGGTTTGGTTCGATACCAAATACTGAATCATTAAGTTCTACATCACCAACTTGTGATCCGCTTTGGTTAAATAATGCTACTTTCGGCATTCGTGTTTCCTCCTTTCCAAAAAAGTTTTATTATTTTGTTTTTACGCCAGTTTTAACTTTAAGCATTGCTTTTTTAGGTCCAGGAACATTCCCTTTAACTAGAAGCAAGTTGCGCTCAGCATCAACTTTGACGATTTCAAGGTTTTGGATTGTGATTTGCTCTCCACCCATGCGTCCAGGAAGTAATTTACCTTTGAATACACGGTTTGGATCAACAGGTCCCATTGAACCAGGACGACGATGGTAGCGGGAACCATGGGACATAGGTCCGCGGGATTGGTTATGACGCTTGATAGCACCTTGGAAACCTTTACCCTTTGAAATTCCTGTTACATCCACGATATCGCCTTCTGCGAAAATTTCTACTTTGACTTCTTGACCTACTTCATAATCTGAAGAGTTTACTCCGCGGAATTCACGGATGAAGCGCTTAGGAGCAGTTTCTGCTTTAGCAACGTGTCCTTTTTCCGGTTTGTTAGAAAGCTTTTCGCGTTTGTCTTCAAAACCGATTTGGATAGCTTCGTACCCATCAACTTCTGAAGTCTTCTTTTGAAGAACAACGTTTCCAACTGCTTCGATAACTGTTACCGGGATAAGATCACCGTTTTCAGCAAAAACTTGAGTCATACCGATCTTTCTGCCTAAGATTCCTTTGGTCATAAGTCACACCTCCTGAATTGTTTTTGTATAGTAATTATAATTTGATTTCAATATCGACACCAGATGGCAGATCTAAACGCATTAGCGCATCAACCGTTTGTGGTGTTGGGTTAACAATATCGATTAAGCGTTTATGCGTACGCATTTCGAACTGCTCACGAGAATCTTTGTACTTATGGACCGCACGAAGAATTGTGTAGATTGACTTCTCAGTCGGAAGCGGAATCGGGCCGGACACTGCCGCACCAGAACGCTTAGCTGTTTCAACAATTTTCTCTGCAGATTGATCCAGAATTCTGTGATCATACGCTTTTAAACGGATACGAATTTTTTGTTTTGCCATTATTTTCCCTCCTTTATCGCCTACTTTAAGATAGACATTCTCCATGGAAATTTCCCACACACTCGCCATGGCAAAGCGGCCGGGTGTGTCAGCAACCTTCCATTTCATCGCAGTCAAAGACCAACATTGTCTATTATAACTAATTCACGGGAGATATGCAACATTTTCTTGAATATCTTTGTGATTAGAGCACTTTTACAATTATACAAATTTATATGGGTGATTGCAAGGGGGAGACGAGATTACAAAATATTTCTATAGAAATAGGTTTTCGAGTCAATCTTCTTAACATAGACAGACATCAGTTGGCGAGTTTCCATAATAGTACTTTGTTTTTTAGTTGTTTATCTATAGAAGGATAAAAACTGCGACTTTTATAGAACATTTGTGTAGTGAGTAAATTAGAGAGATACCTGTTCAATGCCTGTTACTTATAATAGAAGGAGTTTGTCTTTTAGTTTGGGTTTAGGTGGGGGAAAGGTTTTAAGATAGGTTACTCATATGGGATTTTCATTGTTTAAGAAAGGATCGCAGTATCTTACCTTAGTCTTATTAGTTATTTATCTTTATTCTTCTGACTCTTAACGTGTCAAAGTTCATTGTCCAGTATTCTAAACTATTTCAGTTACCCAATGGTTTGTATAGTTTGTTTCATTGGAAGAATAGGCTTTTTTGTGTAGCTTTCTTGTTCTGGGGTTTCTTTTCAATGGTGAAAGGCTATTTTTACTGTCACAAAGGATGCAAGCTATTCACCCTATTATAAGCTGCTTTTACGTTTTTAGTATAGTGTTTACAAGCTAATCACCCTATTATAATGAGGATTTTCCCTTTTAGCATGGTGTTTACTGGCTAATCACCCTATTATAATGAAGATTTTCCTTTTTAGCATAGTGTTTTCTGGCTAAACACCCTATTATAATGAGGATTTTCCTTTTTAGCATAGTGTTTACTGGCTAATCACCCTATTATGATGAGGATTTTCCTTTTTAGTATAGTGTTTACTGGCTAAACACCCTATTATAATGAGGATTTTCCTTTTTAGTATGGTGTTTACTGACTAAACACCCTATTATAATGAGGATTTTTGTTTTTAGCATGGTGTTTTCTGGCTAATCACCCTATTATAATGAGGATTTTCCTTTTTAGTATGGTGTTTACTGACTAAACACCCTATTATAATGAGGATTTTAGTTTTTAGCATGGTGTTTATGTTTTAATAACTCTAAAATAATGTGGATTTTCATTTGAGCTCCTGAATGATTTCTACAAATATATAATCAAACCATATAAAAAAGCAGATGGGCTCCGGATCCCATCTGCTTTAGTATTAATCTAAGAGTAAAGACTACTCTTGGATAGTAGCAACTACTCCAGCGCCTACAGTACGTCCACCCTCACGGATAGAGAATTTAGTACCTTCTTCGATAGCGATTGGAGAGATTAGTTCAACAGTCATTTCAATGTTATCTCCAGGCATAACCATTTCTACGCCTTCAGGAAGATTACAGATACCAGTTACATCAGTTGTACGGAAGTAGAACTGAGGACGGTAGTTAGTGAAGAATGGAGTGTGACGTCCACCCTCTTCTTTAGAAAGAACATAAACTTCAGCTTTGAACTTTGTGTGTGGAGTGATTGTACCTGGCTTAGCAAGTACTTGACCACGTTGGATGTCTTCACGAGCTACACCACGAAGAAGAGCTCCGATGTTGTCTCCAGCTTCTGCATAGTCAAGAAGCTTACGGAACATTTCTACACCAGTTACAGTAGTAGATTTTGGCTCCTCAGAAAGACCGATGATATCGATAGTGTCTCCAACTTTAACTTGTCCACGCTCTACACGTCCAGTTGCAACTGTACCACGGCCAGTGATTGAGAATACATCCTCAACAGGCATCATGAATGGCTTTTCAGTGTCACGCTCCGGAGTTGGGATGTAGCTGTCAACAGCTTCCATTAGTTCGTAGATTTTCTCTTCCCACTCAGCTTCTCCTTCAAGAGCTTTAAGAGCAGAACCTTTGATTACTGGTACATCATCACCAGGGAAATCGTATTCAGATAGAAGGTCACGAACTTCCATTTCTACAAGTTCAAGCAACTCTTCGTCGTCTACCATATCACATTTGTTCATGAATACTACTAGGTATGGTACACCAACTTGGCGAGAAAGAAGGATGTGCTCACGAGTCTGTGGCATTGGGCCATCAGCAGCAGAAACAACTAGGATTCCGCCGTCCATTTGAGCAGCACCAGTGATCATGTTTTTAACGTAGTCAGCATGTCCTGGGCAGTCAACGTGTGCATAGTGGCGAGTATCTGTTTCGTACTCAACGTGTGCAGTAGAGATTGTGATACCACGCTCTCTTTCTTCTGGAGCACCATCAATTTGGTCATAAGCCATAGCTGTTCCACGGCCGTACTTTTTATGCAAAGTAGTCGTGATAGCAGCTGTTAATGTAGTTTTACCATGGTCAACGTGACCAATTGTACCGATATTAGCATGTTCCTTGGAACGATCGAATTTTTCCTTACCCATTTGGAAATCCTCCTTTAAATTATAAAAAATTAAGTATATTTTATATGGCTGCCAGAAGGCGGGGGTACCACCTTCTTAGACACCATAGCTTACACTAGTATTTATACTTGATTACAGCGAATAAATCAATTATTCACCTTTATTTTTTTTGATGATTTCTTCAGCGATTGATTTTGGAACTTCTTCATAATGGTCGAAGTGCATAGAGTATGTTCCGCGACCTTGCGTGTTAGAACGCAATGAAGTTGCATAACCAAACATTTCAGAAAGTGGGACGAAGGATTTAACTACTTGTGCGTTACCGCGAGCTTCCATACCTTCTACACGTCCGCGACGGGATGTGATATCACCCATGATGTCACCCATGTATTCTTCTGGGATAACAACTTCAACTTTCATCATTGGCTCAAGGATTGCTGGATCACACTTAGAAACTGCGTTTTTAAGTGCAAGTGATGCAGCTACTTTAAAAGCCATTTCAGAAGAATCGACGTCATGGTAAGAACCATCGACTAGTCTTGCTTTTACATCGATCAATGGATAACCGGCAATAACGCCATTCTCCATAGAGTCTGCTAGACCAGCTTGTACTGCTGGGATGTATTCACGAGGAACAACCCCACCAACAATACCATTTTCGAATTCGAAGCCTTTTCCTTCTTCATTTGGAGAGAATTCAATCCAAACGTGACCGAATTGTCCACGACCACCTGATTGACGGGCAAATTTACCCTCAACTTTAGCAGATCCGCGGAATGTTTCACGATAAGATACTTGAGGAGCACCTACGTTAGCTTCAACTTTGAATTCGCGTCTCATACGATCCACGATGATATCCAAGTGAAGTTCTCCCATACCCGCAATGATAACCTGTCCAGTTTCCTGGTCAGTATGCGCGCGGAATGTAGGATCTTCTTCTTGAAGTTTTTGAAGTGCCGTCGTCATCTTATCTTGGTCAGCTTTAGATTTAGGCTCAACAGATAGAGAGATAACAGGCTCTGGGAATTCCATGGATTCCAAGATTACAAGGCTCTTTTCATCACATAGAGTATCACCAGTTGATGTATCTTTCAATCCAACAGCAGCTGCGATATCTCCAGCATATACTGTTGAGATTTCCTCACGAGAGTTAGCATGCATTTGCAGGATACGTCCTACACGCTCACGCTTGCCTTTCGTAGAGTTTTGTACGTAAGAACCAGAATCAAGTGTTCCGGAATATACGCGGAAGAACGTCAGCTTACCAACATAAGGGTCTGTCATTACTTTAAATGCCAATGCAGAGAATGGAGCATCGTCAGTTGATGGACGAGTAACCTCTTCTTCTGTATCAGGAAGCATACCCTTGATGTCAGCAACATCAGTTGGAGCCGGAAGATAATCGATGACAGCATCGATTAGCAGCTGAACTCCCTTGTTTTTGAAGGCAGAACCACAAAGTACTGGATAGAATTCTACTGTGTTAGTTGCTTTACGGATAGCAGATTTCAATTCATCGTTCGTAAGTTCTTCTCCTTCAAGATATTTCATCATTAATTCTTCGTCAAGTTCAGAAACCGCTTCAATTAGTTTACCACGGTATTCTTCTGCTTGATCTTTATACTCATCAGGAATTTCACGAGCGTCAGCACGTGTACCAAGATCATCTTCATAGAAGTAAGCTTTCATTTCTACAAGGTCGATGATTCCTTCGAAATCGTCTTCAGCACCGATTGGAAGCTGAATAGGATGTGCGTTCGCTTGAAGACGGTCATGCATAGTTCCTACAGAGTATAGGAAGTCAGCACCGATTTTATCCATCTTGTTTACGAATACTACACGAGGTACGCCGTAAGTCGTTGCCTGGCGCCAAACTGTTTCAGTTTGAGGCTCAACTCCAGACTGAGCGTCTAGAACTGCTACTGCACCATCAAGTACACGAAGGGAACGCTCAACCTCAACAGTGAAGTCTACGTGTCCTGGTGTATCAATGATGTTGATACGATGGTCTTTCCAAGATGCTGTTGTCGCAGCAGATGTGATCGTGATTCCACGTTCCTGCTCCTGCTCCATCCAGTCCATCTGAGAAGCACCTTCGTGAGTTTCACCGATTTTGTGAATACGTCCAGTATAGAAAAGGATACGCTCTGTTGCAGTTGTTTTACCAGCATCGATGTGAGCCATGATACCGATATTACGAGTCTTTTCTAAGGAGAACTCTCTAGGCATGTCGTCTTTCTCCTTCCATTAATGAAAATTATTTTATATAGTAGAAGATTACCAACGGTAGTGAGCAAACGCTTTGTTTGCTTCCGCCATTTTGTGCATATCTTCACGCTTCTTAACAGAAGCACCTGTGTTGTTTGCTGCATCAAGGATTTCATTAGCTAAACGCTCTTCCATCGTCTTTTCACCGCGAAGACGAGAGTAGTTTACTAACCAACGAAGACCTAAAGTAGTACGACGCTCTGGACGAACTTCTACAGGTACTTGGTAGTTTGCACCACCAACACGACGTGCTCTTACTTCCAATACCGGCATGATATTTTTAAGAGCTTGGTCGAATACTTCCATAGCATCTTTGCCAGAACGCTCGCTGATTAGATCAAACGCAGCGTATAGTTTCTTTTGAGCTTTACCTCTCTTACCGTCAATCATAATTTTGTTGATTAGACGAGAAACTAATTTGGAATTGTACATTGGATCTGGAAGTACATCTCTTTTTGCTACAGGACCTTTACGTGGCATGTGTTTTCCTCCTTTCAACGAAAATAATCTATTCGTTAAATTAGTTCTTTATTATTTTTTAGCTGCTTTAGGACGCTTAGTACCGTATTTAGAACGGCCTTGCATACGGCCTTCAACACCAGCTGTATCCAACGCACCGCGAACGATGTGATAGCGTACCCCTGGTAAATCCTTTACACGTCCGCCGCGGATTAACACGACACTGTGCTCTTGAAGATTATGGCCAATCCCAGGAATGTATGCAGTTACCTCGATTCCGTTAGTTAAACGTACACGAGCGTATTTACGCAACGCTGAGTTTGGTTTCTTTGGAGTCATTGTACCAACACGAGTACAAACACCGCGCTTTTGTGGAGAAGAAAGGTTAGTGTTTACTTTTTTGAAGCTGTTGTAACCTTTATTCAACGCTGGTGAAGTTGACTTTGTTGATTTAGACTGGCGTGGTTTACGCACTAATTGATTAATAGTAGGCATGTAAATATCCTCCCTTCTTATATTTTATAAGCCCACACATCCAGGTGGTTCATTTTTGTGTAAAAACAAAGTCTTTGCAGATCTCTAACTGCAAAAACTATTTTACTTAATAATAGCAACAGCTGCCGCTCCAACTTCAATTCCGCATGACTTCCCCAGCTTTCGCATGGAATCAACTCGTGCCACTGGAACATCCATCTCATTGGCTGCTTGTATTACCTTGGAAGTTACTTTGTGATCAGCATCATCAGCTACGACCAATTGTGTTACAAGTCCATTTTTAAGAGCTTTGACTGTCTGCTTTGTTCCTACAATGATTTCACTAGCCTGTGATACTTTTTCATAAGACATTATTTCATCCTCCAAAGTAACAGGTTACAGTATAGGAGCAACCTTGAATATATTATCATCTTAAAAAACTATTGTCAACAACAGAAATGAATATTTTTATAAGTGCGGGCGGTTATAGTTCATCTAGAAACTAATTTTCATGATTTCCGCTCCAGGTGTACGACTCCGCGGGGCTCGCGGTGAGCCTCCTCAGCTTTGCCTCCGGGGTCTCACCTGTCGAGCTTTTCCCGCAGGAGATCGTACACCTTACGCTCCAATCAAAGAGTGAAGCAGAAAAGCGGTCAAATCATATTAAAATTCCTGCAGATATTTTTTAACGCTGCGCATTATAAATTATTCTACTGTTACTGTTTCTTCTTTTTGTTCCATCAATGGTTCTGCTCTGCGGTAACGCTGCATACCTGTTCCAGCCGGAACAAGTTTACCAATGATGACATTTTCTTTCAAGCCGAGCAATTCATCGCGCTTGCCTTTGATCGCCGCATCAGTAAGGACACGTGTTGTCTCCTGGAAGGATGCTGCAGACAAGAATGAATCTGTTTCAAGAGAGGCTTTTGTAATACCGAGCAGTACCGGACGGCCGGTTGCAGGTATATCCCCATCAAGAATGGCTTTTTCGTTGGCATCCGTAAACTGGTGGATGTCGAGCAATGTACCAGGCAGAACTTCGGTTTCACCTGCATCGATTACTCTGACTTTTCTCAGCATTTGACGTACCATAACTTCTACGTGCTTATCGCCGATTTCAACACCCTGCATACGGTAAACCTTTTGTACTTCACGAAGCAGGTACTCCTGCACTGCGTTTACGTCCTTGACTTTCAATAGTTCTTTAGGATCAATGGAACCTTCAGTGATTCCCTCACCTCTGATTACTCGATCATTGACACCATATTTCAAGCGGGCCGTATACGGAGCAGTATAAGTCCTTGTTTCCACTTCGCCTTGTACTGTGATTTCATATTGACGGTCCTTGCCTTCGGAAATGGAAGTAATGACACCTTCAATTTCTGAGATGACAGCCTGCCCTTTTGGATGGCGGGCCTCAAAGATCTCCTGGATACGCGGAAGACCCTGAGTGATATCGTCTCCTGCAACCCCTCCTGTATGGAAGGTACGCATCGTAAGCTGTGTACCCGGCTCACCGATGGATTGTGCTGCAATGATACCGACAGCTTCCCCGACTTCGACTTTTTGGCCGGTAGCAAGGTTGGTGCCGTAACACTTCTCACACACGCCATGGCGCGTATTACAAGTGAATGCGGAGCGGATATATACGGTTTCAATGCCGGCATCAATGATAGCCTTGGCAAGATCCTGAGTAATAAGTTGATTCTCCTCAACCATCACTTCATCCGAGGATGGATGCTTGATCGCTCTGCGGGAATATCTTCCGATCAGGCGCTCTTCAAGCGGTTCGATGATTTCGGTGCCATCTTTGATGGATGCAACATGAAGGCCGCGGTCCGTTCCGCAATCTTCTTCACGGACGATGACATCCTGTGCAACATCAACAAGACGGCGTGTAAGGTAACCAGAGTCAGCTGTTTTAAGCGCCGTATCGGCAAGACCTTTACGGGCACCGTGAGTGGAGATGAAGTACTCTAGTACTGTCAGACCTTCACGGAAACTTGACTTGATTGGAAGTTCGATAATACGTCCAGCCGGGTTGGCCATGAGTCCGCGCATACCTGCAAGCTGAGTGAAGTTGGATGCATTACCACGGGCACCTGAGTCACTCATCATGAAGATCGGGTTGCTTCGGTCTAGTGTAGCCATTAGTTTGCCTTGGATTGTATCCTTGGCAGCACTCCAGATAGAGATTACTCTGTCATAGCGCTCATCTTCTGTAATCAGACCACGCTTGAACTGCTTCAGAACGTTGTCCACTTTGGATTGAGCTTCTGTCAGAATCTCTTCTTTCTCGGCCAGTACGACGATATCAGCGATACCAACAGTGATACCTGCTTTAGTAGAGTATCTGAATCCAAGGTCCTTCATGCGGTCAAGCATACGGGATGTTTCTGTGATCGCAAAGCGTTTGAAGACTTCAGCGATAACATTCCCAAGGAATCCTTTTTTGAATGGATTAATCAGTTCTCTATTTTTAAACTCTTCTTTGATGTCCGTATTTGGATCAACGAAGTACTGCTCAGGAGTTACTGTTTCCAGGTTGCTCTGAGTAGGTTCATTGATAAACGGGAAGCTGTCAGGAAGAATTTCATTGAAGACAATTTTTCCGACAGTAGTCAAAAGAAGCTGTTTATTTTGTTCTTCAGTGAACGTTTTATTGTTAAGCGATGATGCTGCTACTGCGATACGGGAGTGCAAGTGCACATAACCGTTCTGGTAGGCAATCAGAGCTTCGTTAGCATTGCTGTAAGTGGTTCCTTCCCCTTTGGCACCTTCGCGTTCCATTGTCAGGTAGTAGTTACCTAGAACCATATCCTGTGATGGAGTTACAACCGGTTTACCGTCTTTCGGGTTAAGGATATTTTGAGCTGCGAGCATCAGCATTCTTGCTTCAGCCTGCGCTTCAGCTGATAAAGGTACATGGACCGCCATTTGGTCACCGTCAAAGTCTGCGTTATAAGCAGTACACACAAGCGGGTGAAGGCGGATTGCCCTTCCTTCTACCAATGTCGGTTCAAACGCCTGGATTCCCAGTCTGTGAAGAGTCGGGGCGCGGTTAAGCAGAACAGGGTGCTCTTTGATTACCTCTTCAAGGACATCCCATACTTCAGGCTGAATTCTTTCGATTTTGCGTTTCGCACTTTTAATGTTGTGCGCAATGCCTTTTTCGACAAGTTCCTTCATAACGAAAGGTTTGAACAATTCAAGGGCCATTTCTTTAGGAAGTCCGCACTGATACATCTTCAGGTTAGGACCAACAACTATTACGGAACGGCCTGAGTAGTCAACACGCTTTCCAAGAAGGTTTTGACGGAAACGTCCCTGTTTCCCTTTAAGCATATGAGAAAGGGATTTTAACGGTCTGTTACCAGGACCCGTTACAGGACGGCCTCTACGTCCATTATCGATCAGTGCATCTACTGCTTCTTGAAGCATACGCTTTTCATTTTGAACAATGATGCTCGGTGCGCCAAGATCCAATAAACGCTTCAAGCGGTTATTACGGTTGATTACACGGCGATACAGATCATTAAGATCTGATGTCGCAAAGCGTCCACCGTCAAGCTGTACCATCGGGCGCAGCTCTGGAGGGATTACTGGCAGAACATCAAGGATCATCCAGTCAGGATCATTTCCTGAGTTCCTGAATGATTCGACTACTTCCAGTCTTTTGATTGCACGAGTACGGCGCTGGCCTTGAGCAGTTTTCAATTCCTCTTTCAGAAAATCGGCTTCTTTATCGAGGTCGATGTCCTGTAAGATTTTTTTGATTGCCTCGGCACCCATAGCTGCCTGGAACTTCACACCGTATTTTTCACGGTATGCACGATATTCTTTTTCAGAAAGAAGCTGCTTTTTCTCAAGAGCAGTATCTCCCGGCTCTGTTACTACATAGGAAGCGAAGTAGATGACTTCTTCCAAAGCACGGGGGGACATGTCTAAGACAAGTCCCATACGGCTTGGAATTCCTTTAAAGTACCAGATATGCGATACAGGTGCAGCAAGCTCGATGTGCCCCATTCTTTCACGGCGCACTTTTGCTTTTGTAACCTCTACTCCGCATCGGTCACAGACTACACCTTTATAACGGACACGCTTGTATTTTCCGCAGTGGCATTCCCAGTCCTTCGTTGGTCCGAAAATACGCTCGCAGAACAAACCGTCCTTTTCAGGTTTTAACGTACGATAGTTGATTGTTTCCGGCTTCTTGACTTCACCAAATGACCAAGAACGAATCTTGTCAGGTGATGCAAGGCCGATTTTCATATATTCAAAGTTATTAACATCTAGCAAGGGGCCTACCTCCCTTTTAATCTACAGGTTCTAACCCTAATTGCTCCGAATCCGGCTATTCTTTCGACCCAACTGTTTCGGATTCTTGTTGATCCTTGTCTGCGATATTTAAAGTATCTGCCTGCTGTGATTCATCTTCATCTTCCATGTCACGCATTTCGATTTCTTCGTCATTGCTTGAAAGGATTTTAACGTCCATACCTAAACTTTGAAGTTCTTTGATCAATACTTTGAATGATTCCGGAACACCTGGTTCAGGTACATTTTCACCTTTGACAATAGCTTCATAAGTCTTCACACGACCGACAACATCATCCGATTTGACTGTAAGAATTTCCTGCAGTGTATAAGCGGCTCCGTATGCTTCAAGAGCCCATACTTCCATCTCACCGAAACGCTGTCCGCCGAATTGGGCTTTACCGCCCAGCGGCTGCTGTGTAACAAGTGAGTACGGCCCAGTTGAACGGGCATGAAGCTTATCGTCAACCATGTGAGCAAGTTTGATCATATACATGATACCGACCGACACACGATTATCGAATGGTTCTCCGGTACGTCCGTCGTAAAGGACAGTCTTGGCATCTCTCGCCATGCCTGCCTCTTCGATAGTGGACCAGACATCCTCCTCACGCGCACCATCAAATACTGGTGATGCTACATGAATTCCCAGGTATCTCGCTGCCATACCAAGATGAAGCTCAAGCACCTGTCCGATATTCATACGGGATGGAACGCCAAGCGGATTCAACATGATATCGATCGGTGTTCCATCTGGAAGGAACGGCATATCTTCTTCAGGAAGGATACGCGAGATAACACCTTTGTTACCATGTCGCCCTGCCATTTTATCTCCCTCAGAGATCTTACGTTTCTGAACGATATAAGCACGGACAAGCTGGTTTACACCTGGAGGAAGTTCGTCTCCGTCTTCACGGTTGAAGACTTTAACATCCAGTACGATACCGCCGCCTCCGTGAGGTACACGAAGAGATGTGTCACGGACTTCACGTGCTTTTTCACCGAAGATTGCATGAAGCAGTCTTTCTTCAGCTGTAAGTTCAGTTACACCTTTAGGCGTCACTTTACCGACAAGCAGGTCTCCGTCTTTCACTTCTGCACCGACACGGATAATTCCGCGTTCATCAAGATTGCGAAGCGCATCTTCACCGACATTCGGGATATCACGGGTGATTTCTTCAGGTCCAAGCTTTGTATCCCTGGATTCTGATTCATATTCCTCAATGTGGATGGATGTATAAACATCATCCTTCACAAGGCGTTCACTCATGATGATGGCATCTTCATAGTTGTAACCGTCCCATGTCATGAAACCAACCATTACATTACGCCCAAGAGCAAGTTCACCTTTTTCCATTGAAGGGCCGTCTGCAAGAATTTCACCTTTTGTCACCCTGTCACCTTCACTTACGATCGGGCGCTGGTTGTAACATGTTCCCTGGTTGGAACGGATGAATTTCTGCATTCTGTATTTATCTAGATCGCCTTTAACTTCCTGGCCATCAATTTCTTTAATCTGGCGCACCCAAACTTGTTTCGCTTCTACACGCTCTACGATGCCTTCATGCTTACAGATGACAGCAGCACCGGAATCCTTAGCGGAAACGTGCTCCATCCCTGTCCCGACAATCGGGGATTCAGGATTCATCAGAGGCACAGCTTGTCGCTGCATGTTCGCTCCCATAAGGGCACGGTTAGAGTCATCGTTCTCAAGGAAAGGAATACAAGCTGTTGCAGCAGATACAACCTGCTTAGGTGATACATCCATATAATCGATGCGCTCACGTTTAACAACTGTATTCTCCCCGCGGAAACGGGCGATGACTTCATCGTCAAGGAAAGAACCGTCGTCACTCAGGCGTGCATTCGCCTGTGCTACAACATAGTTATCCTCTTCGTCTGCAGTCAAGTAATCCATACGGTTCGTTACCTTCCCTGTGTCAGGATCGACACGGCGGTAAGGAGTTTCAATGAAACCGAAACGATTCACTTTTGCAAATGAAGATAAAGAGTTGATCAGTCCAATGTTCGGACCCTCTGGTGTTTCGATCGGACACATACGCCCGTAGTGGGAGTAGTGAACGTCACGGACTTCAAAGCCTGCGCGTTCTCGTGTAAGACCGCCTGGCCCTAATGCTGAAAGACGTCTCTTGTGAGTCAGTTCAGCCAGCGGGTTCGTTTGATCCATGAACTGAGAAAGCTGAGAACTTCCAAAGAACTCTTTAATAGATGCAATAACAGGACGAATATTGATCAATTGCTGAGGAGTGATCGTGTTCGCATCCTGAATGGACATTCTCTCGCGAACAACACGTTCCATACGGGAAAGACCGATCCTAAATTGGTTTTGAAGCAATTCACCAACAGAACGAAGGCGTCTGTTGCCCAGGTGGTCGATATCATCGGTGTCACCGACTCCGTGCAGCAAGTTAAAGAAGTAACTGATAGAAGAAATGATATCAGCAGGTGTGATATTCTTAATTTCTTCTTCTACAAATGCGTTACTGATAACATTGATCTCTTTTTCTCCCTCTTCATTAGGAGAATAGATTTTAATAGACTGAAGAACTACATCATCTTCCAAAACGCCGCCAGCCTGCTGATAGGTTTTGAAGCCGATGCCGTTTTCTAAGTACGGAATGACTTTGTCCAGAGCACGTCGGTCAAGCACTGTGCCCTTCTCTGCCACAATCTCCCCTGTTTCCGGATCAGCAAGCGTTTCAGCCAGTGTCTGTCCGAACAAACGGTTTTTGATATGCAGCTTTTTATTCATTTTGTAGCGCCCTACATTTGCAAGATCATATCTTTTAGGATCAAAGAAACGTGAAACCAAGAGACTCTTTGCATTTTCTACTGTAGGCGGCTCACCCGGACGAAGGCGCTCATAGATTTCCAAAAGCGCTTTCTCGATACCCTCGGTGTTATCCTTTTCGAGAGTATTGCGGATATACTCATTATCACCAATAAGATCGATGATTTCTTGATCAGAACCAAACCCAAGTGCACGCATTAGAACCGTTACCGGTAATTTACGTGTGCGGTCAATACGCACATGCACTACATCTTTCGCATCTGTTTCATATTCCAGCCACGCACCGCGGTTTGGAATAACGGTAGCAGTGAAGCCTTTCTTGCCGTTTTTGTCCATTTTGCCGCTGAAGTAAACACTAGGCGATCGAACAAGCTGTGATACAATAACGCGTTCAGCACCATTGATCACGAACGTTCCCGTTTCTGTCATCAGCGGGAAATCGCCCATAAATACATCCTGGTCTTTAACTTCGCCGGTTTCCTTGTTCAACAAACGGACTTTGACTCTTAACGGCGCTGAATATGTTACATCTCGCTCTTTTGATTCTTCCACCGAGTACTTTGGCTCCCCAAGGCTATAATCAATAAATTCCAAGGAAAGATTACCAGTGAAGTCCTCAATCGGAGAAATGTCGCGAAACATCTCTCTTAATCCCTCATCAAGAAACCATTGATAGGAGGATGTTTGAATTTCGATTAAATTTGGTAAATCTAATACTTCACTGATACGCGCAAAACTTCTGCGTTGGCGGTGTCGTCCATACTGAACTAGTTGACCTGTCAACTGATTCACCCCTCAAATCAAACGTTTTGGTTGCCTCTATATGTCTTAAAGTAGTACAACCACTCTACTATAAGACAAAAAGAAAAAGGGTTTTACTCCATAAAACCTCATTTTCCACATAACGAGCTATTATTTTATAATCTTTTCCATATAATCCAAACTTTATACATATGGACATAATACCGGAAAATAATATTTTTGCATTTTATAATACTAACATAGCCCCTATGTTACGTCAATTAATTTTCTTTTACGGATTTTAAAATCTGATAGCCTTTTTTCTTGGCTGCTATTTCAACATTTCCATAGATATCTTCCATCTTTTTTTCGGCTGAGGCTGCACCTTGTTTCTTTTGTATAACAACCCACAACTCTCCGCCTTCAATCAAATGGTTATAACTGTCTTCAAGTATTTCGTGAACAACTGATTTGCCCGCGCGGATTGGCGGATTGGTAAGAATCGCTGAGAATTCCTTCTCGTTAACCTTCTCGAAGCAGCTGCTCTCATAAATAGACACATTGTGTATCCCGTTTTTTTCAGCATTTTCTTTTGCAAGTCCCAGTGCGCGTTCATTGACATCAACCATATGCACCGTGCGGCCGGGAAAACTTTTCGCCATCGAAAGACCGATTGGTCCGTATCCGCACCCTACATCCAGCAGGGGGCCGTCCTGTCCATTTTCGGCAAATGAGTCAATTAGAAGACGGGAACCAAAATCGATTTCTTTCTTTGAAAAAACACCTTGATCCGTTTTCAAGCGGAATTTAAAATCTCTCAACACTATCTCTATCATTTGAGGATCGCTTTTCACCTCAGGTGTGCGGGAATAATAATGATTCGTCATTACAAGCCTCCCATCCGGGGTGATCACCCGATTATCTGCACAAAGGATGTACCCGCCTGGTTCTATCAACTAACAGAACAAAAAAGCCCGCTATATAAGCGAGCTTTTAAATCTGTCGTGAATTACTTAACTTCTACGCCAGCTCCAACTTCTTCAAGTTTAGCTTTAAGTTCTTCAGCTTCCTCTTTAGAAATGCCTTCTTTAAGAGCTTTTGGTGTGTTGTCAACAAGTTCTTTCGCTTCTTTAAGACCAAGGCCTGTGATTTCGCGAACAACTTTGATAACTTTAATTTTTTGAGAACCAGCGCTCTCAAGAACAACGTCGAATTCAGTTTGCTCTGCAGCAGCGTCTCCGCCAGCTCCACCAGCAGCAGCTACAGGAGCAGCAGCAGTTACACCAAATTCTTCTTCAATAGCTTTTACAAGATCGTTTAAATCAAGAACAGACATTTCTTTAATCGCATCGATAATTTGCTCTTTACTCATTTTATATTTCCTCCTATATTGTATGGATTGTTTTTAATTTGGTTTGCAAGCTAACTTGCAGGATTAAGCGCCTTGCTCTTCTTTTTGATCCGCAACTGCTTTTGCAGCCAACGCGAAGTTGCGCATTGGAGCTTGAAGCACGCTGAGAAGCATAGAAAGAAGACCTTCGCGAGATGGAAGTTCAGCGATCGCTTTAACTTCTTCTACAGAAGTGACCGTGCCTTCGATAATACCCGCTTTGATTTCAAGAGCTTCGTGGTCTTTAGCAAAGTTGTTGATTATCTTAGCTGGAGCCACAACCTCTTCTGTACTGAACGCAATCGCGCTCGGTCCAGTCAATACTTCATTCAAACCTTCGAAACCAGCTGCTTCAGCGGCACGACGCGTCATTGTATTTTTGTATACTTTGAAGTCGATGCCAGCTTCACGAAGTTGTTTACGAAGTTCAGTAACCTCAGATACATTCAGTCCACGGTAATCTACAATGATAGTAGATACACTGTTTTTCATCTTATCCGAGATCTCATCAACGATTTGTTTCTTTTGATCAAGAATGCTGCTCATCATTACACCTCCTGTAGATTTCTGATGAACATTTATACCGGCCTATCACAATAAAAATGCCTTCATATCAAGATAGACATGAAGGCATTGCAGACGAATCTTCCGAATCGTTATATCGCAATTACCTCGGCAGGAATTTAAGCTTTGCAGCACCTGCTGTCTACGGTACAAATGTTATTTATTTTTTAACAACAGAATGAATTATATATCACTCAATCCGTTAAGTCAATATCAAATTAAAATTATTTTACTGCGAATGTTGAAGGATCTACTTTCACTCCAGGACCCATTGTTGAAGTGACAGCTACATTTTTCATGTAAGTTCCTTTAGCAGCAGCTGGTTTAGCTTTAAGCATTGTATCGTACATCGTAGTTAAGTTTTCAACAAGCTTGTCAGTGTCAAATGATACTTTGCCGATTGGCACATGTACATTTCCAGCTTTATCAGCACGGTATTCTACTTTACCTGCTTTGATTTCGTTAACTGCTTTCTCAACATCGAAAGTTACTGTTCCTGTTTTAGGGTTTGGCATTAAACCTTTTGGTCCAAGCACACGGCCAAGTTTACCAACTTCACCCATCATGTCAGGTGTCGCAACGATTACATCGAAATCGAACCAGCCTTGGTTGATTTTCGCGATAAGGTCTGCATCGCCTACGAAGTCAGCGCCAGCAGCTTCTGCTTCTTTCGCTTTTTCGCCTTTAGCGAATACAAGAACTTTTTGAGTTTTACCAGTTCCGTGCGGAAGAACAACCGCTCCACGGATTTGCTGGTCGTTTTTACGAGTGTCTACTCCAAGACGGAAAGCCACTTCTACTGATGCGTCAAACTTAGCAAAGTTTGTCTTTTTCACTAATTCAACCGCTTCTGATGCAGCGTAGTTCACAGAACGGTCAACCAGCTTTTGAGCTTCAAGATATTTTTTACCTTTTTTAGCCATTATAATTTCCTCCTAGATTGTGGTTTTAGCGGAATAACCTCCCACGAATAAAGGTTGCGAGTGAAACAACCATTTCATCATCGCAACCTCGTCCAACATGCACATTCAACTAATTTGAGTATTAGTCTTCGATGACAATACCCATGCTGCGCGCAGTACCTTCAACCATTAACATAGCCGCTTCAACACTAGCTGCGTTTAAGTCAGGCATTTTTGTTTCAGCGATTTCACGTACTTTGTCACGCTTAACCGTTGCAACTTTGTTACGGTTTGGTTCACCAGAACCAGACTCGATGCCAGCTGCTTTCTTAAGTAAAACTGCAGCAGGCGGAGTTTTAGTGATGAATGTAAATGAACGGTCTTCAAATACCGAAATTTCAACAGGGATAATCAAGCCAGCTTGATCAGCTGTGCGAGCATTAAATTCCTTACAGAATCCCATGATATTAACACCAGCTTGACCAAGTGCTGGACCAACCGGCGGCGCTGGATTTGCTTTACCAGCAGGGATTTGCAACTTTACAACTTTAACTACTTTTTTAGCCACGAGACACACCTCCTTAAAGTCCGTGATGTGGTAATAGGGCCAGTATTGCCCTCCCACTCATTTAATAAATGTCTTTATCAACATAAAGAACTTGATTTGTAGTACAGCAGTCTCTCGCAGAGACAGACTGACTTATGAAATATTATCACTTATCCAAATTAATTTCAAGTTCTTTTAAATTATAATTTATCAATTTGTGTAAATTCGAGCTCCACCGGAGTTTCACGGCCGAACATATTCACGAGCACTTTCACTTTTCCTTTTGCAGCATCGATCTCTTCGATTGAACCTGTGAAGTTGGCAAAAGGACCCTCTGTCACAGTTACTGTTTCTCCTAATTCGAAGTTCACTTCCATCCTTTTCTCTACCATACCCATCTGTTTCAGGAGTGAATTTACTTCTTCAGGAAGAAGCGGTGTTGGTTTTGACCCTGAACCGGTCGATCCGACGAATCCTGTCACACCAGGCGTATTCCGCACTACATACCAAGAATCGTCTGTCATGACGATTTCCACGATGACGTAACCCGGGAACACTTTCTTCTTAACTACTTTTTTCTTGCCGTTCTTAATTTCTGTTTCTTCTTCTTCCGGAACAACCACGCGGAAGATTTTATCTTGCATCCCCATCGATTCAACACGTTTTTCCAGATTAGCTTTTACTTTGTTTTCATATCCTGAGTAAGTATGGACCACATACCAGTTTTTCTCCATTTGTTAGGACTTAAAGTCCGTCCCTCCTCTAAATTACATAATCATTATTTTCGCCCAAATGAAAAAACCCGGTTTTAACGGGTTCCTAGAAGTTTTGCGCTATTAAATGTCATTATACCATGAATACTGCATCTATATACAATGCATTCTGTATTTCTCCATCATCGGCTCCAGGCAGTCTGAAGCCTTAAAGATTTATCTGCCGGGAATAAGACGGATGAGTTCAGAAATCCCTAAATCTATCACTGTGAAGAATAGTGCAACAAAAATAACAGTGGAAATGACTGTGATTGTGTAGCGGGTAAGTTCTTTGCGTTTAGGCCAGCTTACCTTTTTCATCTCTGATGAAACATTGCTAAAGAATTTAAACATCTGTTGTTACCTCCAACTTGTATATATCACCGGGCATTTATAGTAAAATCTTACTTTGTTTCTCTATGGACAGTGTGTGCATTGCATGTGCTGCAAAACTTCTTTAATTCCAGTCTATCCTGCTTGCCGCTTCTATTATTCGGAGCGGTATAGTTCCGGGAACCACATTCATTGCAAGCTAAAATAAGCTTGTTGCTCATATATCTCACCTGCTGTGCTTTATACTGATTTAATCTTATCAAAAATAACACGGAGGTGACAATGTGTCAACAAGGCCTCCGTACACTACAGTGTGATTTCCCTTACTTCCAAATATCTTTCAAGCTTCCGTTTAACCCTCTGCAAAGCATTATCTATCGATTTAACATGACGGTTTAATTCCTCAGAGATTTCCTGATAGGATTGGCCGTCAAGGTAAAGTGACAGTACTTTTCTTTCCAGATCACTTAAAAGTTCAGCCATCTTGTCTTCCATACTGTCAAACTCTTCCCGGTTGATAATCAACTCTTCCGGATTAGTAATTTTGGCGCCTGTTATGACATCCAGAAGGGTCCTGTCTGATTCTTCATCATAAATAGGCTTGTCCAATGACACATAGGAATTTAACGGAATATGCTTTTGGCGTGTCGCTGTTTTGATGGCAGTGATAATCTGCCGTGTAATGCAAAGCTCGGCAAATGCTTTAAAGGAAGTCAGCTTGTCCTCTTTGTAATCGCGGATCGCTTTATATAACCCTATCATGCCTTCCTGGATGATATCCTCTTTATCGGCGCCTATCAAAAAGTAAGACCTTGCTTTCGCTCTCACAAAATTCCGATATTTTTTAATAAGAAAATCCAGCGCTTCACTTTCCCCTTGGTGAACCATCTCAATCACGGCTTCGTCGTCCATCGTCTCTAGTAGAGCTTTCAGTTCTCCTGTGCTGCTGTGAATGTCCACACATATCCCCCTCGCGGAAACAATAGATAGAAATATTATACAGTACTTTTTTTGAAAGCGTCAACAGGTCATTGCTGCCCTCTGCGCCATTTTTCAAAAATTTCTGCCACTTCTTCTGTTAATGCGATCTTGGAGGAAGGCCTTTTCTCCGAGGATTTCCTTACATTTCTTTCAATCTTTTTCTGGATGGTCTGCATCTCATTAAAAAGTTCACGGGCGGATTTCCTCAATGCCCCCTGCCCGAATATGGCCCATTGTTCAGTGAAATCAGAGGTAGCAACGTAGATCTGTGTTTTAATATTATTGAGTTCGATCGCCAGCTTCTCAATTCTTTCATCAGCCGTCTCATTTTCCCTGGTAAAAAATACATCAACTTTATAATTCTTGTATTTTCTTTCAATCCCAGTAACGTAGTGGGCATCAAATACAACGATTACTCTGTAACCTGTATACCCTTGATATTCCGCCATGCTTTCCACCAAGCGGTCTCTGGCCGCAGCAAGGTCCTTATTCTTAAGTTCCCTGAGCTCCGGCCAGGCCCCGATAATGTTGTAGCCATCAACAAGGAGGATGTTCATGATCCCCTACTCTCCTAAAGGATGGCGTTTACGGTAGACCTCATACATCAAAATGCTGGCTGCGACAGAAGCGTTCAACGATGTCACATGTCCAACCATAGGCATCTTAATAAGAAAATCGCATTTCTCTCTTATTAAACGGCCGATTCCTTTCCCTTCACTGCCGATGACTAAGCATATCGGCAAAGTTCCATCTAGCCTGCGGTAATCGTCCGCACCCTTGGCATCCGTTCCCGCTACCCAGACTCCTCTTTCCTTCAATTCGTCAATGGTCTGCGCAAGATTGGTAACCCGCGCTACCGGAATATGTTCAATCGCCCCTGTCGACGCCTTCGCCACTGTAGCTGTAAGCCCAACGGCCCTTCTCTTCGGAATGATGATTCCATGCACACCTGAAGCATCGGCCGTTCTCATGATGGATCCCAGATTGTGCGGATCCTCCAGTTCATCCAGCATCAGGAAGAAAGGAATTTCCCCCTTTTGTTCTGCCCTGGCATACAGCTCGTCCATTTCGGCGTACTGGTAAGCTGCCACCTGTGCCACCACACCCTGATGGTTATCCCGGACCATTCCCTCGATCTTTTGCTTTGGTACAAATTGGACTAGAACCTTCTTTTCCTTAGCAAGCGAAGTAATCTGTCCCATCGATCCTTTTTGAGAGCCTTCTGCAACCCAGATCTTATTGATATCCCTGCCTGACTTTAGTGCTTCTAAAACGGGATTTCTCCCTCCAATAAATTCACTGCTCATGCTGATCCTCCTTTCTTAATTTCGGTCGAATTTTCTATTAAAACAGTGCGAATTAGTTCTTCCAGCCTGTCTTTACGGTTTTGAAGAAATAAATAGCCGATCAAGGCTTCAAAAGCGGTGCTGTAACGGTACGTCTGCACGTCTGTATTCTTGGGTATCGTCCCGGACTTTGCATTTCGGCCCCTGCGGACAATTGCCATCTCTTCTTCGGAAAGCACCTCTTCATCAGACAGCCTCTTAAGGGCTGCCGCCTGCGCTTTGGCTGATACATAGCCTGTCGCTGCACGATGTAGATGGTTCGGCTTCAGCCTTCCCGACTGAAGAAGGTGCTGCCGTACATATGTTTCATATACGGCATCCCCCATATATGCCAGTGCCAAGGCATTCATTTGTTTGGCATCTATGTTTTCATTTTGCTGATATAACATGTTTACCCTCTTTTCCAGCGTGTGCCCTGGGCAGTATCTTCCAGAATGATATTCATTGCTTTCAGCTTGTCGCGCAGCTGGTCGGCAAGCTGGAAGTCACGGTCTTTACGCGCCTGGATCCGCTGGTTGATCATTTCTTCGATTTCTTCATCCAGCAGTTCCGCTTCTTCAAGCTTCAGTCCCAGAACCTCGAAAAATTCCTGGAAGTGCTTTGAGAAAGCATCAATGACAGTAGTCGATGTGTTCTTTTCCATCAAGTAATAATTTGCCTGCCTTGAAAGCTCGAACAAGACAGAAATGCCGTTTGCTGTATTAAAATCATCATCCATCTCTTCTATGAACTGGTTTTTGAGTGAAACGAGTTTTTCCAGCCATTCTTCATTATTGTCTGTCAGCTCTGCAGAAACCTCTTTCCGGTGCTTCAGGTTCTCATAGGATGTCTTCAAACGGTCCAAACCTGATTTTGCATTTTCCAAAAGTTCCAAGTTGTAATTGATAGGGTGGCGGTAGTGAACAGACAACATGAAAAATCGTAACACCTGAGGATCCTGTTCTTTAATAATATCGTGAACAAGGACAAAGTTCCCAAGAGATTTGGACATTTTTTCATTATCGATGTTGATATATCCGTTGTGCATCCAATAACGTGCAAAAGTCTGGTTATTCAATGCCTCGGATTGGGCAATTTCATTTTCATGATGAGGGAATGCCAAATCCTGCCCGCCGGCATGGATATCGATGGTTTCACCCAAGTACTTCTTTGCCATTGCAGAGCATTCAATATGCCAGCCCGGCCTTCCTTGTCCCCAAGGGCTTTCCCAGAAGATTTCCCCTTCTTTGGCAGCTTTCCATAGAACAAAGTCGAGGGGATCTTCCTTCTTGTCTCCCGCTTCAATGCGGGCTCCCACTTTCAAGTCATCAATCGATTGATGAGAAAGCTTTCCATAGCCATCAAACTTCCTTGTTCGATAATAGACATCTCCTTGTGATTCATAGGCATACCCTTTCTCAATCAAAGCCTGGATAAATTCAATGATGATATCCATACTTTCTGTCACACGCGGATGGACATCCGCTCTTTTGCAGCCAAGGGCTTCCGTGTCTTCATGATAAGCTGCGATAAAGCGCTCTGCGACGGCCGGGACATCTTCTCCCAGTTCATTCGCTGCCTTGATTAATTTATCATCGACATCCGTGAAATTTGAAACGAAATTAACATCGTACCCTCTATATTCAAAGTAACGGCGTACGGTATCAAATACTATAGCAGGGCGCGCATTCCCGATATGGATATAATTGTAAACAGTCGGTCCGCAGACATACATCTTTACTTTGCCTTCTTCGAGCGGTTTAAATTCTTCTTTCTGCCTTGTGAGGGTATTGAATAGTTTAATGGTCATCTTGCCGGATTTCCCCTTTCTTTTCTGCTTCTTCAAGCTTTTGTTTCAGTGCCAGTATCTGATTTTCCAAATCGGTACATCGATCTGCCACCGGGTCCGGCAGATCAGTATGGTTAAAATCTTTCACCTTCACACCATCTTTAATGACGACCTTGCCGGGGATGCCCACCACAGTCGAATTAGCCGGCACATCTTTCAGGACAACCGAGCCTGCTCCTATTTTAGAATTCTCCCCAACAATGATGGAACCTAATACTTTTGCGCCTGTTGCGACTAATGCATTGTCCCTGATTGTCGGGTGTCGCTTCCCTTTCTCTTTTCCCGTTCCACCCAAGGTCACTCCCTGAAAGATCGTCACATTGTCACCGATTTCACACGTTTCCCCTATGACGACCCCCATGCCATGGTCAATGAAAAAACGTCTGCCGATCACCGCTCCCGGATGGATTTCGACCCCTGTAAAAAAGCGGCTCAATTGAGATATCACCCTTGCCAGGAAGTAAAATTTGCGTTTATAAAAAGCGTGAGCAAGCCTGTGTGCCCAAATCGCGTGCAGTCCCGAATACGTTAAGATGACCTCAAGTGAATTTCTTGCTGCCGGGTCCTGGTCAAAGACGGTCTGAATATCTTCTCTAAGATGTTTGAACAACTGAACTCCCTCCTTTCGTGAACCTTTCTGCAGAAATGACTTTATATACTCAAGCAGTTTCTTTAATGCTGCTTGCGGCTGTTTACCTGAACACCTGCATTAATGGCATAATTAGTTTTTTAAAAAGGCTGTTTTCGCATATATTGTTATTTTCTGATAACCCCGGGTACTACGAGTTTTATCTTTTATGGGGAAAAAGCAGCTCTTTTCTTTTCGAGATTACCGTATTTTTTCCTTCTTGAGATTGATCTTTATCGGAATCAGTATCAAATAACAGCAAAGTTTACGAAAAGAGCCTTAGAAAAACAAAAAAAGCGCCTCTGTCCATAGACAGAGACGCTTTCGGCGCGGTTCCACTCTGTTTGGGTAAAACGAATTGTTTCTCCCCAACTTTAGTCCCTTGTAACGGAAGGAAACCGCCTTTACATACTATTTTCAATAAAGGACTCAGAGGTGCATTTCAAAAAACGAGAGGCTTAAACCACTTTCAGCCGGTGGTGGTTCTCTCTGAAAAGCTTCGTTTTTTTACTTCTCCTCATCAACACTTTGGTTTATTCGCTTAGTGATACTCTTAATATATTACAAACGATCGGAAATGTTAACCCAAAAGACTTTGAATTCGGTGCTTTACTTTATCTTTTCCTAAAAGTTCAATTGCATTCGGAAGCTCAGGGCCGTGTGTTTGGCCGGTTACTGCTACACGGATCGGCATGAACAATTTTTTTCCTTTATGTCCCGTTGACTTCTGGACTGCTTTGATGGATTTCTTGATTTCAGCCGCTTCATAATTCTCCAGCTGATCAATTTCTTCAACAAACGCTTTTAGCACTTCCGGCACCTGCTCTTCTTCCAGGACGGCTTTTGCCTCTTGATCATAATCGATATCCTTCTTGAAGAACATGCCTGAGAGCTCGACAATTTCAGCACCATAACTCATTTGTTCCTGGTACAATGCAATTACTTTGCGCGCCCAATCCCGTTCTTCTTCAGCAGGATTTTCGCCTACTCTTCCCGCCTTAACTAAATGAGGCATTGCTAATGCAGATACCTGATCAAGGTTAAGATTCTTCATATACTGGTTATTCACCCAGAGAAGTTTCTGTTTATCAAATACAGCCGGTGATTTTGATAAACGCTCTGGGTCAAAGATCTCGATGAACTGCTCTTTGCTAAACAGCTCTTCTTCTCCTTTTGGAGACCATCCCAATAAGGCGATGAAGTTGAACAACGCTTCCGGAAGATATCCTAGTTCTTCGTACTGCTCGATAAACTGGATGATGGTTTCGTCACGCTTGCTCAGCTTTTTACGGCTTTCATTCACAATTAAAGTCATATGGCCGTATACAGGCGCTTCCCAGCCTAACGCTTCAAAAATCATCAGCTGCTTTGGTGTGTTGGAGATATGGTCATCACCGCGAAGAACATGACTGATCTTCATTAGATAGTCATCTACGGCAACCGCAAAGTTGTATGTTGGAATGCCATTCTTTTTCACAATGACAAAATCGCCGATGCCATCTGATTCAAACGACACATCATCTTTGACGATATCATCAAATTTATATACTTTTCCTGCTGGAACTTTAAAGCGGATGCTCGGCTTGCGGCCTTCAGCAGCAAGCTTATCCTGTTCCTCTTTAGACAGGTTGGCACACTTGCCTGAATATCTCGGCATTTCGCCTTTAGCCTGCTGTGCTTCACGTTCTGCTTCCAATTCCTCTTCCGTACAATAACATTTATAAGCAAGGCCTTTATCTAAAAGCTCTTGATAATACTTGCTGTAGATGTGATTTCTTTCAGACTGGCGGTATGGACCATACTCTCCGCCTTTATCCACACTCTCATCCCAGTCAATCCCAAGCCATTCTAAATATTTAAGCTGGCTTTCTTCGCCGCCTTCTATGTTACGTTTTTCATCTGTGTCTTCAACCCTGATAATGAACTTTCCACCAGTATTGCGGGCAAAAAGATAGTTAAAAAGAGCTGTTCTGGCATTACCGATATGTAAATGTCCGGTTGGACTCGGAGCATAACGCACTCTGATTTCGTTTGTCATGAGTATTTCCTCCTCGATTCTCAGTATCTCTGCAATATTTTATCACCGTTGGGTAGATGAATAAAGCTTTATTGTGATTGCTGATAAAAATAGTGACCATGAACTTTTTTTCCAAAGGCATCGTTTTTAAACTTATTAGATTCCGGTGATTTCTGCTGCAGGTGCCCGACTTCGCGGGGCAGGCTATTAATTCTTACAAATCAGGACCGCATTCGCGGTATTATTCAGCTGATTTAACAACCAATACTGTTGCCTGCGAGGCAATTCCTTCTCCCCGGCCGGTAAACCCAAGCTTTTCAGAAGTGGTTGCTTTCACATTCACCTGTGAAATATCTGCTTCCAGGAGCTCAGCAATTCTTTCTCGCATTTGGGCAATGTAAGGAGCCATTTTTGGCATTTGGGCAATGATCGTACAATCGATATTCGCTAATTCATAGCCTTCCTCTTTTACCAGGTTCCAAACATGGCTTAACAATTTTCCTGAGTCAGCATCTTTGAAATCTGGGTCTGTATCCGGGAAATGCTTCCCGATGTCTCCCGCAGCTATGGTTCCAAGGCATGCATCCGCTACAGTATGCAGGAGAACGTCCGCGTCTGAGTGGCCCAGGAGCCCTTTCTCATAGGGAATGGTTATTCCTCCGATGATCAGCGGCCTCCCTTCTGTCAGTTGGTGAACATCGAATCCTTGTCCGATTCTGAACATACGAAACTTCCTTTCGGTTCTATATTTGCCTTCTCTTTGCGAGGATCGCCTCTGCAAAATATAAATCTTCCGGCGTTGTTATCTTTATATTATCATAGTCACTTTCCACAATTCCGACTTTTCTGCCCAGCCTCTCTACAAGCGAAGCATCATCTGTTCCTGTAAACGCCTCTTCCTCAGCTCGTTGATGGGCCTCCATTAAGAGAGTATGGCTAAAAGCCTGGGGTGTCTGGACTTGCCACAAACTCGAACGTTCAATGGTTTCCTGGACGATGCCATCCGCTGCCTTCTTGATTGTATCTTTTACAGGTGCAGCCGCTATGGCAGCGCCCATTTTATCGGCCTTCTTCACCAGCTCCTCTATGACTTCACCTGTCACGAATGGTCGGGCTCCATCATGGACGAGAACCATATGACTGTTCTCTGCGGACTTTATTGCATTGTAGACACTATGCTGACGTTCCTTTCCGCCCAGAACCATCTTTCGGGCCTTGGTAATGCCATAATTCACAGTCAATTCTTCAAAGATGATCTTATCATCAGGATGGACAGCCAAAATGATTTCTTCACAATCTGCATGCCTTTCAAACACTTCCAAGGTATGGATTAGGATGGGGCGCCCCTCCAGCTCCAGCAGCAATTTATTCCTGCCCGCTTTCATCCGCTTCCCCTGGCCTGCTGCCGGCATAATCACTTGGTAATTCATATGTAAACTCCTATCTCTATCAACCGATAAAAAGGCGGTGACAGAACTCTTTTCAGAGAACATTTGCCACCGCCGGTTTTTATCATGCTGTTATTATCTTTTTACTTTATAATGCTTTTTCCAATTGTTTCGGCTTGGCAAATATCATTCTTCCTGCAGAAGTCTGGAGCACACTTGTCACCAGGACTTCAATGCTCTTGCCGATATAATTCCGGCCTTCTTCAACCACTATCATGGTTCCATCATCGAGGTAGGCAATACCCTGCTTCTGTTCTTTTCCATCCTTGATGACCTGGACGCGCAGTTCTTCCCCAGGCAGGACGACAGGTTTTACAGCATTGGCTAAATCGTTGATATTCAAGACCTGAACGCTTTGCAGATCACATACCTTGTTTAAGTTGAAGTCATTCGTCACAACAATACCGTTCGTGATTTTGGCAAGCTTCACCAGCTTGCTGTCCACTTCCTGAATTTCTTCAAAGTCACCTTCATAGATCTGGACTTCAATCGGCAGTTCTTTTTGAATGCGGTTCAAAATATCAAGGCCGCGCCTTCCGCGGTTTCTCTTCAAGGCATCCGAAGAGTCCGCAATATGCTGCAGCTCCTCCAGGACGAACTGAGGGATCACAACGATTCCTTCCAAGAAGCCGGTTTGGCATATATCCGCGATACGCCCATCAATGATCACACTAGTATCAAGGATTTTCAGTGTCTTCTCAGGGACCTCGATGTCGTCATCAGATCCTTTCTTCTTCGTTTTGTTGCCCATAGAAAAAAGATTGATCAATTCATCCCTTTTCTTAAAGCCTACCTGGAAACCGATATATCCAAGCAAAAGGGTCAACAGGATCGGCACTACGGTGTTGACGATCGGGATCTCCATTGAGTTAAAAGGAATACCGAAGAGATAAGCAACGAACAATCCGAGAATTAATCCCAGGCTTCCAAAGAGGATATCCGTAACCGGTGCTTTCACGAGTGTATCTTCAAACCACTTCACTAGATTCTCCACGTACTTAACTGCCCAGAAAGTTAATATATAAAAAATAATAGCTCCTAAGATGGCAGTTATATAAGGGTTGTTTAATAAAGGTTCATCTGACAAATTAACTAATTTAAGTAAATCGGGAAGAAGAAAAATCCCCAATGTCCCTCCTAGTATAAGGAAACATGCTTGAACGATTCTCTTTAACATCCCCTCACCTCCTCCTACTCATTATAAACAATTTCCTTTTTTTGAAACGTATAAAAACGGAATATTTTTTGAATGTCATTAAAATGAAACACGTTTGTTATTATAGTATAATTCCCCTATCGCTCTTCCTTTGAAAAAAGGCTAACACTTAATCTGATGGGTGTCAATTTTAAAAAAGGAATATTTTAACACAAATAGAACGAGCGGGACCAACAGCCTACAGCTGCCTGTCTGCGAAAGTCTGTTCCCTGATCAATTTTAATCCCTGCTTGATCTTCCGGGCCCTCACCTCACCAATGCCTTCCACTTCATCCAGTGCGTCTACATCCGCTTTCAGGATATTCGGCAGAATCTCAAAACTCGTCACCAGATTCTCTATAATAACAATCGGCAGTCTCGGGATTTTGTTCAAGACTCTGTAGCCTCTCGGGCAGACACCGTCATCCAGGTGAATATATCCGTTATAGCCCAGCAGTTTAAGGAGTACTGTATCATCCAGCACTTCGGAATGGACCAGTTCTTGAAACTTATGAAGGAGATCAAACGGTTTGATATCACGCACGTGGGAATAATCCCTTATGATCAGCATCGCTTCCTCTTCGATATCTGAAAGAAGTTCATTCATCTGCAGCCTTATCAATCTGCCTTCCGTTCCAAGCTCACTCAAATAGGTCAAAAGCTCATTCTTGATGCGAAGCACCATTTCAAAGCGGTGGAGGACCTGCAGAAGATCGCTGTATGTGACAAGCTCTTCAAATTCTAGGACAGATAGGTTTGAAATGCTCTGGTCCAGCACAACCTTATACTTCTCAAGTGTCTGAATGGCCTGGTTTGCTTTCGTCAGGATATTTGAAATATCTTTCAGCGCATATCTGAAATTTCCCTGATACAGGGTAATGACATTTCTTCTTTGGGAAATAGCGACCACCAGGGACTTGGTCTGCTTGGCTACACGTTCAGCAGTCCTGTGCCTCATACCCGTTTCGGAAGAAGGTACAGTCGCATCCGGAGCGAGCTGTGCATTGGCCAGGATGATTTTGGTGCCTGAATCATTTAAGATGATGGCTCCATCCATCTTCGCCAGTTCATAAAGATAGCTTGGCGAAAACACACTGTTTATATGGAAGCCCCCATCCACCAATGATTTCACTTTGTCATTGAAACCAATCACGATAAGTCCTCCGGTATTCGCCCTAAGGACGTTGTCGATTCCTTCACGGAGGGGAGACCCAGGAGCGACAAACTGCAGGATATCGGACATGGACTTATCCTGTACCTTCTTATCATTCATGTATTTATCCTCCTAAAATTTGCTTCAATGCTTCATTGATATTTTTCACACCGACGATTTCGATTCCTGAAGGAACCTTCCATCCTCCGATATTATTAGCAGGGATGATCACTCTCTTAAAACCGAGTTTTGCCGCTTCCTGAACACGCTGTTCGATTCTGGACACCCTTCTGATCTCTCCTGTCAGCCCCACCTCGCCTATAATGCAGTCAAAAGCATCCGAGGACTGGTCCCTGAAGCTTGAGGCGATGGAGGCAGCCACAGCCAGGTCAATTGCAGGCTCATCCAGCTTCACTCCGCCAGCTACCTTCAAGTAAGCATCCTGATGCTGCAGCAAGAAACCCGCTCTTTTCTCAAGGACAGCCATAATCAAAGAAACCCTGCTGTGGTCAATCCCTGTCGCCATCCTTCTTGGATTGTTAAAGCTTGTTGGAGTGACAAGCGCCTGGATTTCAACCAGGACAGGTCTGGTTCCTTCCATGGAGGCAACCACTGTCGACCCGGCAGCGCCCTGCGACCTCTCCTCAAGGAAGATTTCAGACGGATTATCCACTTCTTCCAGCCCGAGTTCTTTCATTTCAAATATGCCCATTTCATTAGTGGAACCAAACCGGTTTTTGACCGCTCTTAAAATCCGGTAAGCATGATGCCTTTCGCCTTCAAAATAGAGTACAGTATCCACCATATGTTCCAACAGTCTCGGACCTGCTATAGAGCCCTCTTTTGTAACATGCCCGACAATAAATATTGCGATTCCTTTTGTTTTCGCAATTCTCATTAATTCTGCAGTACACTCCCTGACCTGCGAAACACTGCCGGGAGCCGAAGTGACCTCGGGATGGAAAATCGTTTGAATAGAGTCGACAATCACAAACTCAGGAGAAAGCTCTTCGATGGTGCCATGGATGGCTTCCAAATTTGTTTCAGCATAAATATATAAGTCATCCGCTTTTATTTCAAGGCGGTCTGCTCTAAGCTTAGTCTGTTTGATTGATTCCTCGCCGGATATATATAGAACTTTGTGTTTACCCTCAGCCAGCTGAGATGAAACCTGTAAAAGCAAAGTGGATTTCCCAATTCCAGGATCACCGCCAATCAGGATCAGCGAGCCTGGAACAACGCCCCCTCCAAGCACTCTGTTTAACTCCTTGGAGTCCGTTTCCACCCTGGGTTCCTGCTTTGATTGGATGGATACCAGTTTTTCAGCCTTTGACGGGCCTTGGTCAACAGAATGCTTAAAAGCACCTCGAGGCTGTTTTCCGGTGATCTCCACTTCTTCGACCATCTTATTCCATTCTGAACATCCTGGACATCGTCCCATCCATTTCGCTGATTCGTATCCGCAAGACTGACACATGAATTTGGTTTTTTTCTTAGCCAACTCTATAACCTCTCTCTTCATATCTATGTGAATTATTTTATTGAAATACTTCTATTGGGAATGATTGTAGCTTTTTTACGGGAAGGTTACAAATATGAGGGGTCTCTCAAAAAGATAAAGTTCAGAGCATCCGTATTTTTTCTGTTTTCACTGGGGAATGTGGCAAACTGCCGCTGCCGCTTTTTTACGTTTTTTATCAGTAAGCTTTGCAGACGGGCCAGTAGATGGATCGGCTATAATCCAGAAATCAATCTCTACTTGTCTAAAAACAAGAAAAGGCAAGCCAAGAGCAGCCTTCTTCCCGGGGAGAATTCACTTGTACAGTGACCCTCTCACCTGGAAGACCATTCGACTGCTCTTGCTTTGCTTTGCCTTACTCTATCTCTTATGAAGACGTCTTGGTCGTTTCCCTCATTTTGACTGTGAATTCTTTATCTTCCACATCAATGAGTACACTTTGCCCTGTCAGCACAGTTCCTTTCAGAAGCTCTTCAGAAAGGCGGTCCTCAATATGCTTCTGGATGGCACGGCGCAATGGACGTGCTCCGTATTCAGGATCGAAACCTTCGTCTGCGATTTTCTCTTTAGCAGCATCCGTTAGCTCGAGGCTGATATCCTGCTCTTTCAATCGATTCGTCAATTGATCGGACATCAATGTCACAATTTCTTTTAAATGTTCTTTTTCCAGCGAATGGAAGACGATGATTTCATCGATACGATTCAGGAATTCTGGGCGGAAGGCTCTTTTCAGCTCTTCCATCACTTTTCCTTTCATATCTTTGTAATCCTGCTCACCATCCTGGATGTTGAAACCAACGTATTTATTCTTTTTCAGGGATTCTGCCCCAACATTAGAAGTCATAATCAGAACCGTGTTCCTGAAATCGACGGTGCGGCCTTTACTATCAGTCAGACGCCCATCTTCCAGCACTTGAAGCAGGATATTGAACACATCCGGATGTGCCTTCTCGATTTCATCCAGCAGGACAACAGAATATGGTTTACGGCGCACCTTTTCAGTCAGCTGCCCGCCTTCCTCATATCCAACATAACCTGGAGGGGACCCCACAAGTCGGGATGTCGAGTGTTTTTCCATATACTCGGACATATCGATCCGGATCATGGATTCCTCATCACCGAACATAGATTCTGCCAGCGCCCTGGCCAATTCTGTCTTTCCGACACCCGTCGGCCCAAGGAATACAAATGAACCAATTGGTCTCTTAGGGTCCTTCAAGCCGGCTCTTGCTCTTCTTACAGCTTTGGAAACGGCTTTAACTGCTTCATCTTGTCCGATTACCCGAGAATGAAGAATTTCTTCAAGTTTCAGGAGCTTATCCGTTTCAGTCTGAGCCAGTTTTGAAACTGGAATCCCGGTCCAGCTTGATACCACTTTAGCGATATCTTCGACTGTGACTTCGGTATTCTCCTGCCCCTGCTTTTCTTTCCAGGTTTTTTTCGTTTCTTCAAGCTCTTCCCTTAAACGCTGCTCTGTGTCTCTAAGGGAAGCAGCTTTTTCGAATTCCTGGCTTTGGACTGCCGCATCTTTCTCCTTTCTAATCTCTTCAAGCTTCACTTCAAGTTCTTTAAGATTAGGAGGGGTAGTATAAGAGCGCAATCTTACCTTAGAACCGGATTCATCAATCAAGTCGATTGCCTTATCCGGAAGGAATCGGTCTGAAATGTAACGGTCTGAGAGTTTAACAGCCGCTTCGATCGCTTCATCCGTGATGGATACACGGTGATGGGCCTCATAACGGTCACGAAGGCCTTTTAAAATTTGAATGGACTCATCCGGTGTCGGCTCATCAACCTGGATCGGCTGGAATCTTCTTTCCAACGCTGCATCCTTCTCAATGTACTTTCGGTACTCATCAAGCGTCGTCGCACCAATACACTGCAGCTCACCGCGGGCGAGTGACGGCTTAAGGATATTGGAAGCGTCGATTGCACCTTCCGCACCGCCTGCTCCGATTAATGTATGAAGTTCATCAATAAAGAGGATGATGTTCCCCGCCTGGCGGATTTCATCCATAACCTTTTTAAGACGGTCTTCAAATTCACCGCGGTATTTAGTCCCGGCAACCACTGTACCCATATCCAGTGTCATGACCCGTTTGTCACGAAGGATTTCTGGTACTTCGTTATTGACGATCTGCTGCGCAAGTCCTTCAGCGATTGCTGTTTTACCAACGCCGGGTTCACCGATCAAGACCGGGTTATTCTTCGTTCTGCGGCTGAGCACCTCAATTACACGCTGGATTTCTTTGCTCCTACCGATGACCGGATCAAGGCTGTCTTCCCTTGCGATAACGGTAAGATCCCTTGCCAGACTGTCCAGAGTAGGCGTATTTGCATTAGTGCTGGTACCGCTTTGATGGCCGTTGGATTCGTTGCTGCCAAGCAGCTGCAGTACCTGCTGCCTTGCTTTATTAAGGCTGACACCAAGATTGTTCAGCACACGTGCCGCCACTCCTTCTCCTTCCCTGATCAATCCCAGGAGGATATGCTCAGTACCTACATAAGAATGGCCAAGCTTTCTTGCTTCATCCATTGACAGTTCGATGACTTTTTTCGCTCTCGGAGTGTAATGGATGGTCTGGGAATTCTCCTTGCCTTTCCCGATCAGCCCCTCGACTTCTTTCTGAATTTTTTCAGGGCTCAACCCAAGGGCAGTCAATCCTTTCGCTGCGATTCCTTCACCCTCGCGTACTAATCCTAAAAGAATATGTTCTGTTCCGATGTTGCTATGAGACAAACGGATAGCCTCTTCCTGTGCTAAAGCCAAAACCTTTTGGGCTCTTTCAGTAAATCTGCCAAACATCATAATCGTCTCCTCCTAACTGCTTCTATTCTCAAGTTTAATTCGTTCCCGAATAAAGGCCGCTCTTCTTATGTCCCTCTCGTCAGGGCGGAGCGGTCCGCCTGAATATTGCTGTAAAAACCCTGGCTGGGTCAGTATCATTAATTCATTTAATATATTGCGGGATATATTTTGTATATACCCTAAATCAATCCCCAATCTCACATCAGACAAACATTTAGCAGCTTCTTTTGATTCGATGATCCTGCAATTCTCCAATACACCCAGAGAGCGGTACACTCTGTCTTCTAATTGTATGTTTGAAGTTTTCACTAATGCTTCCCGCGCTGATTGTTCTTGCGCGATAATCTGCTTGACGACACCCGTTAAATCATCCACGATGTCCTCCTCGGATTTTCCGAGTGTGATTTGATTGGAGATTTGAAATATATTACCTAAAGCTTCGCTGCCTTCACCGTAAATTCCTCTAACAACTAATCCAAGCTGGTTGATAGCTGGAATGATACGGTTCATTTGCTGAGTGATGATCAAAGCCGGAAGATGCATCATCACCGATGCTCTCAAACCTGTTCCCACATTGGTTGGACAGGAAGTCAGATAACCGCTTTTTTCATGAAAAGCGAAGTCCAGCTTGCTCTCCAGCCAGTCATCTATCTCATCTGCCTTCTTCAGGGCTTCCTTCAATTGAAGGCCGGGATACAAACACTGTATACGGATATGGTCTTCTTCGTTGACCATGATGCTGATATCTTCCTTTTCAGAGAGAACAACCCCGCCATAGCTGGAATCATCGGCCAGATTAGGACTGACGAGATGCTTCTCCATCAATACACGCTTTTGGAGCGGCTGCATCTCAGACATCTTCAATAATTCAAGGTTTCCATGTTCACCTGACTCACCGCTGATACTCTCCTGAACTTTCCCAAGAATCCTGTTTGCTTCCTCTGAAGAAAAAAGAGTCGGAAAAAGGTAATCGCTTAAATTACGGGCAAGGCGGATTCGGGTGCTCAATACGACATCCGAGTTCGGCCCCTCTTCACTCATCCATGAACTTGAAGCTTGGCTCAAAAACTTCTCTAACGACATTACTTCCCGCCTCCCTCTTGGCGAATTTCCTTCTCAAGGGAACGAATTTCATCCCTCACTCCAGCTGCCTGTTCAAACTCTTCATCGTGAATGAGCTGCTGAAGCTCGGCTTTTAAACCAGTAATCTTTTTCTTTAGATGAATCGTACCGCCCATTCGTGAAGGCACCTTGCCATGATGCTCCACATTTCCGCTGTGTACCCTCTTCAAAATCGGCGTCAATTCATCTTTAAATGTTTCAAAGCAGCTTGCACAGCCAAACCGCCCTACCTGGATGAACTGTTGAAAAGTCAGTTTACACTTCTCACATTGAAGCACTTCCTCGGAAGAAATCTGCTTCTCCTGCTGTTTCATAGCGGGACTTAAGTTTAAAAGTCCGGAAAGAAGGCTGTTTACGGAAAAAGAAGGAGAGCCGTCGAACATGAACATTTCCCCTTTTTCCTGGGCACATCTCTCACATAAATGGACTTCTGTCTTTTCCCCGTTCACTATCTTTGTAAAATGGAGAGTGGCAGGTCTTTCATTACACTCCTGGCAAATCAATTCAACTCACCTCTCCTATTTATATTTCAATGTAATCAGCATCGCCTTCAGCATTCTTGCCCTTAACTCATCTCTCTCAGGCAACTCTATATAAATTACCGAGCGATCCATCACACTTAACATTATTTTCGCTTCTCTTAATGTAATAACCTCTTCTTCCACTAAACGATACACCAGATCTTCCGCTGAACTTTGGGCGACCCTGGAGTCAACCAGGGAAATCAACTGGTCGACCAGATGGGCATGATCATGGGAATGAACCTTCATTATGCGGATATATCCCCCGCCGCCCCTCTTGCTCTCTACCATGTATCCTCGTTCAATCGTGAACCTGGTATTGATAACATAATTGATTTGGGAGGGGACACACTGAAACTTGTCAGCAATTTCGCTGCGCTTTATCTCGACAATCTCATTGCCGCTTGATTCAAAAACCTTCTTAAGGTAGTTTTCGATGATATCGGAAATATTCCTCATCAGGCCTCCTCCTCTTTTGACTTTGACTATATTTGACTAAGATTATACAACAGAACAACTTATGATTGCAATCGATTAATCTGCCTTAAAAGTTTTCCCAGGTCTAGGGGTTTCTTAAACCTGTGAATTGACGAATATGCAAAAATGGACTCTATAAGAAGACCATCATATCAGGAGCCGTATTAAATTATATTTAAAAAGCAGGGTCATTGACACATTCAAAATAACGGGAACAGCGATTGGGACCAATATGTTATCGGCAGAAAAATACACCTACCCAAGCAAAATAACTGGCAGCAGGATAGTAAGGAACATCATCGGTTATTTAAAATAACGGGTATGCATGATAACAAATACCCCAGTCGCAAGGATAACGGCAGCCTATTCGTTCTTGAATATCAGAAAAAATGCATTCTGAATGATTCCTCTAAAAAGTAGTTCTTCGAATATGCCAACCGTCAACATAAAGAAAAAAATCAATCCATTTCAATGATCAGCAAAGGATAGATTCCTTTCATCCATTAATGTGCAGGCAGTAAATAAGCCATGAGCAGTCCGTACAATATAAGTGCCATGGAAGATACGCCTGTAAAGATTAACATCTCTGACGAATCTTGAAAATTAAAGAAGCTCTCTGCAGGCAGCACACCGGTTACTAGATACAAAAATATAACCGAACAGCATAATATACTGGAGGCTATTAGGGTTACATAGTCATAATCCTGTTTTCAATTAAGAATATTACTAGGCAGAGTCCACTCAGGTTCTTTTTCTCTCACCTCCTTGACCTTCTTGCTCCTCCCCATCCTCGCTCCTGCATTAGATTCCACAATGTGAAGACACATCTAAGCAGAAAAGGGATCACTCATGTACCCAGAGGCGCAGCGTGAGGACATATCCTCTCCTAAAGCAAGCCACTCATGTACCCAGAGACGCTACGTGAGGACATATCTATGCCGATAACAAGTCACTCATGTATCCAGAACGGCGATGCGAAGACATATCTACTCAAAAAACGAGTCACTCATGTACCCAGAGCCTCGACATGAGGACATATCTACTCCGAAAGCAAGTCACTCATGTACCCAGAGAGAATCTATTTGGGGATCTCCCCCTTTTTAAACACAAAAAAGAGCACCTCTTCGGGTACTCTTTTGGTCGCCTGGCGACGCCCTACTCTCACAGGGGAAGCCCCAACTGCCATCGGCGCTGAAGGCTCGGACGGCGATGAGCGGCGAATCTCTTTGTCCGTTTCGCTCGTTCACATCCTCATGGGCGGTTGCCCACTGCGATGTTCACTCCCTCGCGTCCTCGACCTTCTTGCTCCTCCCCATCCTCGCTCCTGCGTTATAAGAGAGTCTATTTTTGGGGATCTCCCCCTATTATTTGAACACAAAAAAAGAGCACCACTTCGGGTACTCTTTGTCATGCCTGGCGACGTCCTACTCTCACAGGGGGAGCCCCAACTACCATCGGCGCTGAAGGCTCGGACGGCGATGAGCGGCGAATCTCTTCGTCCGCTTCGCTCGTTCGCATCCTCATGGGCGGTTGCCCACTGCGGTGCTCTCTCCCTCTCGTCCTCGACCTTCTTGCTCCTCCCCATCCTTGCTCCTGCGTCTTATGGATTTGCGGAGAAAAGGGGATCTCCCCTTTTTTTTTGGAATACAAAAAAAGAGCACCCCTTGGGTACTCTTTTAGGTTGCCTGGCGACGTCCTACTCTCACAGGGGGAGATCCCCCAACTACCATCGGCGCTGAAGAGCTTAACTTCCGTGTTCGGCATGGGAACGGGTGTGACCTCTTCGCCTTAGTCACCAGACATATTCAATTGAAAGAACATCGTTCTCTCAAAACTAGATAAAGTATTAGAAGAAAGAAGAAAGCATTCCGAGTTTCGCTGTTATTCGTGGTTAAGTCCTCGATCGATTAGTATCTGTCAGCTGCACGTGTCGCCACGCTTCCACCTCAGACCTATCTACCT
>NZ_VTEH01000021.1 GCF_008180615.1 Rossellomorea vietnamensis | reverse complement strand
GTCCTCAAAAGGAAATAAAGGGCTTAAAACTGTATTGTGTCAAGTGGCTTGGGCCGCGGTGAAAAAAAAGGATAGTAGGCTGTCATCATTCTATTATCGTTTAGTAAAACGACGAGGCCCATACAAGGCAAACATGGCACTGGCACACTTATTACTGAGAATTATTTACCAAGTCCTGAAAGAAAGAACCCCGTATAAAGAACTTGGATGGGATTATCTTCCGACCAAGGAAAGGAAGAAAGAATACTTTATAAAAAAACTGAAGAATATGGGCTATGATAGATATTCAGGAAGACAAATCAACAGCTTAAATTTTCATGGACTAACGATTTTCAAAAAATAATTATTTTATTTTTTGGGAGGGTGCTTTTTTTTGCCAAAAACAGCATTGAACCCATTTTCGTATAACAGTGCGGTTTGAATCTTTTACTATTCTTTTTTATTACACATAGTAATTCCCAGTGTGCAGGAGACTGTGATCTAACCTCCTTCACTTTGACTATATAACGGGTTTACTTGTGAGGTAAGCTCCCTCCTTATTTTACAATCAACACCGGACAATTAGCGCGTTTGGCAACCTTATGGCTGACACTTCCCAGCACAAATTCCTGGAGGCCGTTCAAGCCCCTGCTGCCGATAATGGCAATATCAATTCCATTTTTATTAATATGATCCACAATCGCTGGACCGGGTTCACCATGCAGAATCGTTAGTGTATAGGAAACTCCACTTTCTTTTGCAAGCTTTTCCACGCCTCTCATACGCTCGATCCGGGTATCTCCTATATCACTGGTGTTCCAATTTGAAAGAACGTCAGATTTCGCCCGGTCATGATCTACGACATACACTACCTCAACAGTTGACCCCTCACTGCATTTGGCGATGTGAATGGCGTTCTCAGCTGCACGTTTTGAATGCTCGGAACCATCCGATGCGAGTAAGATTTTTTTGTACACACTCATTCCCCCTTAATGTGATCCAAGTTTGTTTGCCAGTTTATTTACTAATTCTGTACTGTCTTCGTTTAATCCTTTGACATGAACAGAAATATTGCTGCTTTCAAATTTATAGACAATTTTGTCGATAGCCGCTACAGCAGAATCATCCCATATGTGCGACCTGCTTAAATCCAGTTCGACACTGTCTACCTTTTCCTCATAATCAAATTTCTTCAGCAGGTCAGTTACAGAGGCGAAGAAGAGTTCTCCATTGATTTTATAGGTTCTTATCTTTCCTTCCAAAGTGCTTTCCACACGAATTTGCGAGATTTTCGAAACGAAGAATACCGCACTCAATAATATACCGGTAAACACACCAATAGCTAAATTATGAGTCAAAATGACGGTAAGCACAGTGACAATCATCACTGCTGCGTCACTTTTTGGAACTAGGTTCAGTGTTTTTATTGAATTCCAGTCAAACGTACTGATAGAAACCATGATCATGACACCTGCCAGTGCGGCCATTGGAATTCTCACGACAATGTCACCCATGACGACGATCAGGAACATGAGAAAGACACCGGCTACCAAAGCGGACAGCCGTCCCCTGCCTCCTGATTTCACATTAATGACTGACTGCCCGATCATGGCACACCCTGCCATCCCGCCGAAAAATCCGGTAATAATATTGGCGATTCCCTGTCCTCTGCTCTCGACATTCTTGTCGCTTTCAGTTCCTGTCATATCATCTACAATTGTGGCGGTCAGTAACGACTCAAGTAAGCCGACGACTGCAAGTGCCAATGAATATGGAAAAATAATGATCAGTGTTTCAATACTCAATGGGATGTCAGGAAAAAAGAATTCCGGCAGCGACTGTGTAATGGTTCCCATGTCCCCCACCGTCCGTACGCCGATATTCAGGAAGATGGCCAAAGCTGTGATTGCCACGATTGCCACCAAAGTAGAAGGAACAGTTCTGGTTACATAAGGGAAAAGATAAATAATCGCTAACGTCAATCCGACAAGCAGGTAGATGATTCGTTGTTCTCCTTCAAAATGCTGTAACTGAGAGGTAAAAATCAAGATAGCCAAAGCATTGACAAAACCAACCATGACCGAGCGTGGAATGAACTTCATGTATCGAGCTAACTTGAATACCCCAAAGAGAATTTGCAGAACTCCTGTTAAAATAGTGGCAGCCAGTAAATACTGAAGTCCATGATCTGCCACTAGATCAATAAACAGCAGCGCCATCGCTCCTGTCGCAGCCGAAATCATTCCCGGTCTTCCTCCTACAAATGCGATAGTGACCGCTATAGTAAAAGAAGCATATAAACCCACCATGGGGTCAACGCCAGCGATAATTGAAAACGCTATAGCTTCTGGAATCAAAGCCAGTGCCACAACCAGCCCTGATAAAATATCTCCCTTGATATTTCCGAACCAGGATTGTTTGTATGTACTAAGTTCCATGGTATCTCTCCTTTCTTTTAGTCTCTTTAAACTTTGTTGCTCTTCACATGAATTCTTAGATTAAATCTTGAGAATTAATCGAAGTAACCTGTTAAGCAAGAAAAAGAATTGTCAATCTACTTTAGATCGTCCTCACTTTTATGCTGTCCATCTAACACCAAAAAAACTTATCTACTCCTCCACACTAATAGGCTTACCCTAAAAAAAGGGTAAGCCTGACTGCTAAATGGCATTTTTTATGTTTATCCTAAATATTTCTTCAATAATCCCACTCGAGCATTTCTTTTCGTCCCTCTATCCCTCTCAATCCTGAAGTAGCGGGTGCCTTGAAAGGTCAGCTCCCAGGAACAAATGAATCCTCATCATTCTGGAATATCCTCATCCGCCTTCTTCTCAAGAACGTCGACCCATGCCGGCTGCTGGTCGTCTTGATTTTCATTGTAGACTTCCCTGGCATTTTTCTCTTTCATAAACGATTTCAAATCATGGATATCATTGTTGTTTCCGATGATATTTCCAAGACCTTGGTTGTGTTTCTTATTGCTTCTGAAATTCGTGGGAAAGTTATTGCCGAAATTGACTGCAGAGGCATCTTCAATGGTACCGATGTGAATATCTCCTATTGAGAAATCTGAGGGTGGAGGAACAGTACTGGCTGGCTTGTCTGCGGGCTTGTCTATAGGCTTTTCTGTTTCAAGAACATAAGGAATCTCTTTGCTGTTGATCTTGATGACAATGTTGTCTTCAGATGGACCACTTGGTACATTCTTTGATATTTTCTTGCGTGTCAGTCCCGCAGGTTCCGGTTTCTGCTCAAATGTATTACCTATGTTCAAAGAGCCGCTCAGCTCTTTAATATCGAGAGTTTCCAGCCGGTACATCAGCTTTTCCAAGTTCAGGGTTTCGACATTGTGGATTTCCAAGCTGCCATGCTTGTTTCCCTCTATGGCTTTTTCGAGACGGTCCAGCCTCTTATGAAGTTCTTGCAATGAAGATAGAATGGCATCCTCTTTTGAAGTCATATAGTTCACCCTTTGAATGAATTTGCACTCGTCACCCTATCCTGCATATCATAAGGGTAATTCAATAATTATTGTTTTTATAAGGAGGCAGCCATTATGATATCGTTAAGCAGTCCATCCGTTTGCTTTGACACATTGGATGTTCATGAAGTAGAAAACAACTCAGGAGTTTTTATCGGAAGGAATCGGCAGTTGTACTGGCAGTCAACCGAAAGAAGCCGGTCGGGTTTCGGGGGCATCTCCGGACATAACCAACATCACTCGGACAGTGCACACCTTGTCCTAAAAGAAGATAATACTAGACAGCAAGTCGATTAGCCGCTGTCCTTCTCACCTTTGAATATTAAAGTACTATTGCGGGCCAGTGTGTTGCCGTTCCCTTTTACATACCCTAATCCATCGGCTTTTACAGTGTTTTTAGTCCATTTGTATTGAATATTTTCTCCATAAAAGAGACCCGATCCATTCTTGATTTTGTCAATTTTCAGCCTCTTAAAACGAATATTTGCCAAGCTGCATTCCTCCGATACTTCTGCCCTTTATGTTATAGATATTACATTTTGAGAGAAGTATGCCCTTTTCACTCAATGAAAAAAAGCAAGTTGTCTAGAGAATGAGTCTGCAAAAATAATCCCGCCCCTTATAATGATGGGGCAGGACAGCTATAGCGGCCTCTTGTCAGCTTTGAATAACAGGTTGATTGTTTCCTTCCTGATACTGAGTAAAATCAGAGTCCACAATATCATTATCATGTATGATCGTTACTATATTGGATACCGTATTCTGATAGCCGGCAATTTCGCCGAACCCGAAATTGTTCTTTCTGTTGACCTGCCAATTGCTCTGAGTGTTTTCCCCGGTGAAAATACCGGAATTAGAAGAAACAGAAGAGATCGTAATATTGCTAAACTGTATATTGATCGCATTCATATAAATACACTTCTTTTCTTAAATTTGAGAGGTCGGCTGCAGATTGACTGCCTCAGGCTGGGCAATTGGTGTATCCACCACATCCGGATCATTGATAACGCTGGAGCAGCCAAATACAAATGAATTCACATAATTTCCAATACCGGCATTCATTTTCCCTTGTGCGTTCCAATCGGGCTGGCTGTTTTGGCCAGAGGCTACGATCGAATTCGAGGACATACTCAGCACATTGATTTGATTAAAGACGACACAAACAGGCATGATTTTTCCCCCAGTCCTTGAATGGTTACTGTATGTATATGATTCAATCATCGCAATGTGACAAAGTTGGTTCTTTCCCTTAGGCTCTTTTCGTAAACTTTGTTCTATTTGATACTAATTCCAGAAAAAACAACCTAAAGTCACCGGGTTACCTAGTTAACATGAAAAGACAGAGCTGCTATCGCAGATAAAAGTGAAAAGCCTTAGTATCCGGGGATATCGCAAAGCAACCTTCCTTTAAGTGAAGCTTTGCTGCTCTTTTAACTGACCTCTTTTAAAAGGCTTTGCTACTATTTCGAAAATAGTTCGGAATATACCTCTATAACACAACCAAATGGATAAACCGACTGTCATCGGACATATTAATACTATTCCTTCTCAAAGGGTGAGTAAGATGAGTGTAGAACGAAATCATCTCCAGGAAGTCAGGCTATTAGAAGATCATTTATTTTCCTTAGAGGCTGAGGGCTGGTTTCACTATGAATTCTTAACCCCCAAATGGTTTCTATTGCTGGGCTTCTTTGTTGTACCTTGGGTTCTGTGGGGACTTTTAAAGAAACGAAAGGTGCTGTCTGAATCTATCTTGTTTGGTGTTATCGTTATGCTGATAACCATTATATTGGATACAGTCGGTCTTCAGTTCAGGTTCTGGGAATATCCCATTGAATTTGTTCCAGTCATTCCAAGAGCCTTCCCTTTTGATTTGTCCATGGTACCTATTCCTTACATGCTTATGTATCAATACTTTCAAACAGGAAGATCGTTTGCTATCGCACTTGTCATTATGGCAGCCTCCTATGCATTTATTGGAGAGCCATTTTGTGAATGGCTTAACCTCGTTCATTATGTGAATTGGCACTATATATATTCCTTCTGCTATTACATTCTGATCGGAGCAGCTATCCGATTATTAGTGAACAAAATAAAAAGGTTCGAAACTAGTGGTCAAGGATGAGTGGAGTCCTTGTCCATTTTAGTTTAATACCGGCCTTCCCCTTCATGATGCCACTTGAAAATGTACTCCTGTAGGAATACTAGGTTCAGCTCCCCTGGCCTTTCTGCTGAAAATTCTTATTAACTGACAATTACGTAAAGGGAAAAGTACTAATAGAGCTGCAAATTATATCGCAATCAGTAAAATTAAAGCGAAAAGATATTCCCTAAGAAAGAAAGCCTATTTACATAGAACTCATAAAAAGGTTGACCTTCCAGAGAACAAAAAGAACAACTCCCGAATAAACCATAGCAGGAAAGGAGTTGAAATCTTTGCCTGTTATAAAGATCAAAAAAATGCAGAACTTGCAGCCTGAAGTCTTGAAGCATATTAAACAGACAGATAGTGTCATAGATATCGGGTGCGGCATCAAACCTCAGCAAATAATTAAGCCGCAGGTTCATGTGTGCATTGAACCTTACGCTGAATATATTGAACATCTGGAGAAAAACATTCAAAATCGTGATCGAATATATATTCTAATCAATAGTGCTTGGGACATTTTAAAAATCTTCCCCCCCAATTCAGTAGATACTATCATTTTTACAGATGTTATTGAGCATTTAGAGAAAGAGGATCGAAGAAAATTAATCGGGCATGCAAGAAGAGTCGCGAGAGTTCAGGTCATTCTGTTTACACCGCTCGGGTTTCTTCCGCAAAGACATCCTGATGGAAAAGATGCTTGGGGATTAGAAGGAGGTAAATGGCAGAATCATAAATCCGGATGGGAACCTGGAGAATTTGACAGCAGCTGGAATATCTTCGTTTGTGAAAAGTTTCATTCTGGAAGACATAACGGAGAGTTATTCGACGAGACCTACGGTGCTTTCTGGGCGATATTAAACATCGAGCGCAAAGCAAAAAGCAGCCAAGCCTTCACTCTTCTAGTGCCAGAGCAGTAAGCCTTTTGGAGAGATCAGCGAGATTAATAAGGATCTCCAAGAGGTACTTTGATAGATAACCACTCCCAGACTCATCCAAGGAGTGGTTACTGATCAACTTGAATTATTCTTTCTATCACCCTTATGAAAAGCAGATCATTTCCTATTACTCGAAGTAATTTCGCTCTTCATGTCCTAATAAATCAATTCCAAAATGCACTAATGTAGCAAATGTCACACTCCAAAGCACAATACTGCCAACCATCCAATAGGCCGTATTCTTTTTTGATCCTCCAAAGGATAAGCACATTACAGCTGTGAGATGACTTCCAACTAACAGAGGGCCAATGATGGCCAACCCCGGCAGACCGTATTTTTTCCAGAGCTTCTGAGCGCGCAGTCCTCTTTTGCTTTCTTGTTTTTCTTTTCCTTCCTTCTTCTTTTGCCGCCACTCTTTAATTTTATTAATGAAGACTATCACCAACAGTACTGTTGCTATATTTCCTAAAAGTCCTAAGATGATGACAGGCACCGGTGTTAATCCCGCGATGATCGCTAATGGAATGACACCATATGCCTCAAAAAAAGGTGCTGCCGCTAATAAAAATACCAGAATGTACCCCCATAAAGTATCCAAATCTCTAATCCCCCAACTGTTTTTTATTCATTCTTATTATAATATATATGGGTTGACACATGGATGGAATATCCACGTTACAAATCAAAATGCCTTTCGCTGGTAAACAAAGTGGCTGAATACCCAAGAACCCGCATAAACACTGAACACGATAAGAGCAGCTCCTGTATAGACGACAGGTATAGACAGACTTGCAATAAAGTCGATAAAAGCAGTTGAATGCTGAGCTAAATAGATGACGGCTTTAGGCCCGACACCTGCTAGAGCAAGAAAGGTGATAAGAATAACTGTAAAAATATGCCCTGTCTTAAAAATATAAAATAAAGGAAACGTAAAAGAAGAAAATAATAGGAACAAACTGCTGCTGATGGCAATATCCTTTATTGTAAAGGGTACATCGAACAGGACTAATGACAGGCTGGTCACCCCTACTGCAGCGAGCATATAACCAATGGCCCCGAGGTATCGCGAGGAAATAATTTCCGCCCGGGTATAAGGCAGGGAATTTAATAAAATGTTCGTCTCTGCTTTTTCATCGTAGGCATAGGCATTAAAAGGAATAAAAATACTTGCCACCAGAAAAGTCATAACGGGATGTGAGCCCATCAAAATAAAGAAAAGAATAATGGGGATAAAGAATAGGAGCTGCCATTTTTGAAGGATGATATCCCGCCTGATTAAATTAAGCATGCTGCTTCTCCCCTTTCAAGTAGTACATTATTTCTTCCAACGAGGCCCTTTCTATGACAACTGAATCTCCAAAAATCTTCTTGATGCTATTTAAATCATCTGTCAATGCTTCAAATCCCGTTGAAGCCCGCTTGATATGAAGAAATGCTTTTTCTGTGTCTCGATCGAGAAGATCCAGACCTCCTTTCACAAGGGCATAATGGTCTTCCATCTCGTGAACGGAATGATGAAATACCAATTCTCCATTCTGCATCAAAGCTATGTAATCAGCGATTCGATCCAAGTCGGTTGTAATATGGGTTGAAAAGAATATTGTGCGTCTGCTGTCTATCATTAACTCCTGTAAAAGATCGAGCAGCTCGCGACGGAAAATCGGGTCCAATCCGGCTGTTGGCTCATCCATTATGATCAATTCTGCATGATGCGAAAGGGCAATCGCCAATGAAGCCTTCATCTGCATCCCTTTTGAAAAGGTCTTAATCGCTTTATTAAGAGGCAGCTGAAATTGCTCTGTGTACCGGTAAAACAATTCATTGTCCCATCGTTTGTACGCCGGCCCTACTATTCTCTTAATATCCTTTAAGTTTAATCCTTCATAAAATACATTGCCGTCATATACAAAACCTATGCGCTCCTTAATTTCCTTTTCATGAGTTTGATAATCAAGACCGAACACTTTTACCTCACCGCTATCCGGCTTTAATAAATTCATGATCATTTTGATCGTGGTTGACTTTCCGGCTCCATTTGCCCCAATGAATCCCGTTACATATCCCTGCTTCACCTGAAGATCCATATTGTTCAAGGAAAACTCTTTGAATTCCTTTGTAACCTTTTTAAATTCAACTACATTTTCCATTTCATCACTCCTCATAAAGAATTTTCATAAGCTCTTGAAGCTCATCCAGTGACATTCCGATCTCCCTGCTGTTGGAGATGACCGCACTCAGCTGCTCTTCAATGACTTTCTGCTTCTTTTCCTTGATCATATCTAAATTCTGTTCTGCAACAAACGACCCTTTGCCCACAATGGAATAGATAAAGCCTGCCTTCTCCAATTCTTCATAAGCGCGCTTCGTTGTTATTACACTGATTTGCAAGTCTTTTGCAAGCTTGCGCATCGAAGGAATCGCCGCCCCCTCCGGAAGTTCACCTGTTAATATAGATGATTTGACCTGGTTCGTAATTTGCTCATAAATGGGCTCCTTTGAACTGTTGGATATAATAATTTTCATGCCATTCCCTCTTCTGTCATTTTTTCAAGGTATCTTTGTAGTACGGGTAAAATCCTTCAATTGCAGGTCGAAGAAATATTGTATATATACTATAAATACATTATATACAAATTTGATGATTCAATACAACACTTATTCCGGATTTAATTGTGTACTCAAATAGAAATCAGCCTGATTTCATCTTTGGTCCAGCCTAGTTAAGGTGACGCTGATGATTTTCTCAGCTCTTTACAATAGGCTCTTTACGTGAACTTTGTTGCTATTTGATACAATTCCGAAGAAATATTAATACCAGAAGGTTAATATACGGTAAGATCGAAAAGAAAAAGCTGCTATTCCACCATAAAAGATAAAACTCTAAGTATCCGGGGATTATGCAGCTCTTGGAATTTTTCTGGAAGCAACAAAATATGCGAAAACATCCTTCCAATATGAACCCTGCCAACATACTGTCTGCTTTCTGAGTCAATAATCCCTTCCATAGTAACTCTGCCTTTCTCCCTAATAAATAGTTATTGCTTTATCCGGCCCCAACTGCTAAAGTTAATTTATAATTAAATACTCCAAAGGGGAGTAGCTTTTACAATCAGGTCGTCACTACAGGAGAAATCCTCGGCCTGGTCGGCAGCATTTGTTGTTAGCGAGACCTTTGCCATGATTGGTAAAGCCCCTTTTTACGCAGACACTTTACCATCTTTCGGCAGAGTGTTTTTTTATATCCAAAAATAGAAATGGGGAATACACATGTTAAAGAAAATCTTAAAAAGTCTTCTTAATAGTAAGTCTCATCGAAAATACTCCAGCAGCAGCCGTTATTCCAGAAAGAGATATTCCGGCCATCACCCTTCCAAGTATGGTCATTCGCATTATAAGAGAAAACATAAATCGAGCGGCTTTTTTAGATCTTACAGCAGCAGCTGATAACAAATGATTCACTTTCTTAAAAACTTATGGACCCTCCCTCTTAAAAAAGGAACGACCCTTAATGAAAGATACAGCATTCTCCATTTTATTGGGCAAGGAAGCTACGGTCAGGTCTATTTGGCTTCTGATAAAAAGAAGCATGAAATCGTTGTTGTTAAGCGGAACAGAAAGCGAAAAGGAAAAAATTGTGAAGGGATGCTTATTGAAGAGGCGGAAACCCTTTCCAAGCTGGATCACCCCTCCATACCCAAAAAGATTGATCTCTTTCAAGAGAGAGAAAATGTGTACCTTGTAATGGAGCATATCCAAGGGGTGAATTTTGAAGACCTCATTTTGAATGAAGCTTGCATTTATTCTGAAAAAGAGAGCCTCTCCATTCTCATGCAGGTTACTTCAATCGTTCAATACCTGCATGAGAGTCAGTGCATCCATCGCGACCTGCGCCTGCCCAATATTATTATTAACGAAAAGGGCATTCATGTTATCGACTTTGGCCTTGCTGTATTTGGCGAGAAGTCTCATACTCAGTCCTTACCAGATGAAACTTCTGAAAAAGACCTTTTTCGTGAACACTCATATAAAAGTGATTATTATGCGTTAGGACACTTTCTTCTCTTTTTGCTCTATTCCAACTTTCAACCAGATTCCAAGCAAGAACGATCTTGGGAAGAAGAATTAACCATCACAGAAGATACAAGAAAGCTGATCAGGAGAATGCTGCGGTCGGAAGAGGCTTATGACCATATTGATGACATCTCCTCTGATATAGAAGGCATTATTGCGAAGTTCAAAGAACAAGCGTAAGGAAAACTTCTTACGGGTTCTGTTTTTGAGTACTAAACTAACAATTGCACATTAAAAGGAGTGTCTAATCATTTTGATGAGGACACTCCTTTTTTTCACTTAACGATATTCTTGCTGAGATCCCCTGGAGATTACTTAAATTTTGTAACTCTTCAGTAATCTGAACCTTCCTTTTCAGACTGAAGTGATCTAATAAAAGGCAGAAACGACGGAACATTAAGGAGTTCATTCTACTGTCATGCTTATCCTTTCCCCTTGCCAATCGAATCAATGATAGACCTAATGCTATGTACCCTGCCGGAAAAAAGAAACAAATCATCATAATTATTCTCGATGTATTCTTCTATAATTAAGACCTTTTCATGAACTTTCTCGATGTTCACCAGAGTTTGTCTTTCTTCGTCCTCATATTTAGTTAACCGTACCAGCTCATCGGTTAATACCTGAAGCCTGAATTCCTCCACCAGCAGCTTCAGCCGATATAAAATATCCTGATTCAAAACGATGAATGAATGTTGCCGGTATGTTCGATCCACTAAATCTAAAAACCCTTGTAAGTTCAATGCCAGCAGCTTTGCAGAAGACATATTGAAATTCACAGCTTTCTCACCCCTTGTTTTCCTTATATTCTATGTATAAGGAATCTTTGGTGATATCATTCCATTTAGCCATTGCAAAAATCGTGCAGTGATTCGCTATAGTACTTGATTGTTTAGAAATAATCAGTTATCTATAAAAGTATCAATAATTTTATCGCAAATATCATGATGAACTGTTCCATCAAAGTTGAGTAAGACGACCACTCCCAGGTTTAATTCGGGGACCATGCTTATTAAAGACCTTACAGCCATTTGTCCCCCGCCATGTTCTACCACCTTATAGCCCTTATACATATCAGTAAACCAGGCAAGCCCGTAGCTTCTTACTTCGCTTCCGAATCGCCACTCTTTACTAACAAGGTGGACTGGTTCTTGCATTTCTTTGATGTATTCTGTCCGCAATATGGTCGGTTCGCCGTTTAAATGAAATAACAAGTACTTCGCCAGATCGCAGGCACTTGAATATAAATATCCAATTGGAGCCGATAAAGGATGCTGTGGAAAAGGAGTCTCTACTTTATCCTTTCCCAAATAATATCTAGCGCTGTTTGCATCACTTTCTACTGTTTCCGGCTTCCACGTTGTTCTTTCCATGTTCAATGACGTGAGAACACTGTCCCTCAGTTGTGTCTCCCAACACTCTCCAGTAACCTTTTCAAACAAATCAGCGAGGATCACATAAGCATCTGTGCAATAATTCCAGCCCTTTCCGACCGGGTATTCTAATTCGACATTTTCAAACCATCTGGTGATATCTTCACGGCTGGTGATGCTATTAAGATCTTCTTCTGTCAGTTTATAATGATCCAATGCTTCCTGAAATTCTGTTGGAGTATCAGAAAAGATTTCTCTAACATTAGGAGCAGTCATATTAGCAATTCCTAAATCTGCAGGAAATCCTGCCGTATGCGATAAAATATGACGGATCGTAATCGTGTCACTTTGCTGTTTCTCCTTGGTTCTGAAATAGGGCAAAAATCGAACAACGGGATCGTGCAAAGAAACCTTCTTATCTTCAACAAGCTGCATGATGGAAAGCGCCATAAAATTCTTAGAAATACTTTGAATGCTCATCATTGTATCTTCGTCTATAGATTTATTTACTGGTTGAATCTGAGAGTGGCCAAATCCTTGAGAAAAAACAATTTCTGAATCTTTTACTATTGAAACAGCTGCACCAATTCCTCCATGCTCATTTAAAGTTGTATCTATGTAATTTGTTATCTGACTGAGTTTTTCTTTTAGAATTGTCATACGCCCTCCAATACTAATTTCATATTAACTAATCAAGTTTTTCCAGCTCTAGTGTATCATAGACTAAAAAATCTTTAATAGAGAGCATATTTAACATTTATCAAACTATGAAAAGGACTTTTAAGAAAAAATGAATCCTCGGGCAAAAAAAATGGTAAAATGTTGTAAAGGGAGTGTTGATGATGAAACAGTTTGCGCTTTTTCTGGTGCCAGGAAAAGAGAAGAGTCCTAATGTTACAGTATGGGTGAAAAAAATAAAGGATGGCTATATCGCTGAATATAAAGAGGTACTTGTTCAGGGTAAAGACCCTATAGAAGCTGCAGAGGTTTGTTATGAATTATTGTATGAAGATTACCTTGAGCGAAAAAAGAAACGCGGCCGATTTGAGTAGTGATATTCCTCCCTGGTTAAGGTTCTCAGCAAAACAAAGGTTTAGGAGAGGAAATAAGCTGAATGAAGTTGACCATTATTAAGAAGACAGTCCTGCTGATCACATTGACAACAATAGCCTTTCTATTCGAAAGTATCAAATTACCTGAATTATTTTTAGAAGATATTCCAGATGCTCTAAGGTTTAAGTTGGAAAACCGGCTGGCTGTCATTCTGTTTTTCATGCTGCTTTTAGTGATTTTCAAAGAACAGTATAACCACTTATTTAAGGTTAGTGTGCTGAAAGATAAAAAAACCTACGCTTGGATTTTCTCCGTTCTGTTTGTCGTGTTCCTTTTAATAAAAGCCACTGCTGGTTTTCAGGATCCTTTTCTTATTAATATTGTTGTATCGAGTTTGTGTACTTGTACCCATTGGTGAAGAATTTTTGTACAGAGGACTTCTGCTGATGGTACCTTCTCATAGAATCAGATATGTCATGCTGATTATTTCTTCTATCATATTTGCCAGCATTCACAGCAATCCCTATGAAACAATCTGGCGCTCTCTGGAATCTTATGGCAACCTACTTGTGAAAGGGACGTTTCAGATCAGGAAGCACTTTAGCTGACTGTTTTGGAAGGATGCTGTTTGTCAACAGCACGATCAAAATTTCTGAAATAACCACCCTCCCAGGAACATACAGATAATCTCCCAAAGCACAGTTCTTTCTATCCGCCAAAATGAAAATGTAAAAAATCCGTCTCACTAATCTATATACGTTCACTCAGATACAAACTAAACTGCTTGATAGAATTCAAATTAATAATTTGCATATGTTTAATTAAAGTTACAGCTGTTTCACCTGGGAATTTTAACCCTCTTGGTAAAAGGGCTATGCTTCATAAATCTCTATAATTCTCCTTGACTCCCTTCATCGCTGATTTCCCCGTTTCTTGGGCCTCTAGAACCCTCATTGAGAACACTTTTAATATTCGCACGCCGAACTCTGACCTATCGAGCAATGTTTGTTCTACCTATCTAGGAAGGTAATAAAAAAAGACCAATTCGTATACATTGTTGCTTTCGGATCTCCCCGGGGATACTAAGGTTTTTTCTCCAGACGGAGGGAGTAGCTTTTTTTTCCTGCTTACCAGGACATTCCCCATAAGATGGGGGTTTTTTCACAAATTAATATTAAATAGCAACAAAGTTTACGAAAAGAGCCAAAAATAGACAGTTTCAATAATTTTTATTCAAAAAAGCGACTTCTCATCTCGAAAAGTCAGCAAAAGATTCAGGCACCACAACACTTCTTATACTTCTTGCCGCTTCCACACGGACAACGGTCATTGCGGCCAGCCTTCCTCTCTTCTTTTACTCTATTTATTTCTTTCGAAGGAACAGGCTGCAGATGATTTCGTTCCAGGCGTCCCAGTTCTGCAGGAGTGTACCCCTTCAAGATCCATTGTCTTGTATTATTCATGAGGTGAACAACATGGTCGGCTACTTCCTGAAGAGTTTCCATAGAATCCATTTCCAGATGACGGCTTAAATACTGCATGACCTCATTAGGTCCTTGATCAATTCTTACGGCATAAGTACACTCTTCCACGATCTGTTCAGCGATATCCTTTTCAACCGAAAAGTTAGCAGTAAGAAAGCGGACGAATTGTAAGTAACTTCGATTCCTGTCGGTAAAGTTTTGCTCCCCTGCCGTCAGAAGCTGATCTTTCGTAAAAGGATAATATGCAACATTGCTTCTGGACTTATGCTCCTCCTTGACCTTCTTAGGATCCATAACCCTTTTATCGGAATAGCCATTGTCATCTATACGAATATCCTTGCGCCGATAAGCATTAGCCTCATGAATAACATATAGGTACTCTCTAATCGGCAAAGCTTTCCCTGTGTATTTTTCCAGCATCTCAATAAGAACTGTAAAACTTAAGGTCCCATAATAATACAGCAGCCCTTTTGTCAGCTTAATCCATTCAGTATTTCTTCTTATAACCGAGGTGGCATTTTCATCCTTATTCAGCTCTAGTATTGCAGTTATCAATTCTTGAGGAACAACCAGACTCTTTTCACCATTGTAAGTACCAGAATAAATCAGGCCGGTTGTACGGAGATATTCAACCTGCTCCCATCCGAGACTGCCTGCAGACACGTGCCCTCCGTTGCTAGCTGCTTTGATAAGCCACCCGAAACGCTCTTCGTCCCAAAGCAAGTAAAGGTTTCCTAGAGACAAGATCCTTTCTTCCAAAACCTTCTGCAAATCGGCCTTCTTCAAACTGCTGACGCCTTGAATATCGTGCGCCTTCCGTATGTCGTCTAATTCATATTTTTTAAAGTTTCCTAATGCATCCTTCAACTTAAGAGGAATGGTTATATCACTCCAAAACTTGATAAATCTGCTCTTTTCATGTTCCTCTTTCATATTGTTCAATCCTGACAGAATATTTTTCATCGCTGCCTGCAGCTGCTTGTCTGCCACTCTAACACCTTCTTCATTTGAAATTAATAAGAACCTATATCTACTTTTCATAGCATCAGTAGTTAGATCAATACATGATATCGGACCTTAATAGATTATAGAAATCATTATACCAAACATGAAGCGATGAAACTTCTGAACAATGAAAGATTGTAATACGAAGTGCTATCAGAAATCCCTGGATACTAATTTTTTCAGGTTTCAAAGGGAGAGCAGCTCCTTTCTGCCTACCTTAAAGGTCACTGATTTAAGACAAAATCACTTAAATTTTAATCTTAACCAACCACGAATTTAACAAAATACTTCAAAAAAATAACTACCGCTCCCCTTGGACCACTGTGCTATAATACAAAAAAAGGAGGTGTTAAAAATGGAAGAAGTATTGAATCAAATATTGCTCGAATTAAGACAAGGTCAAAGAGTGATAGTTGAAATGAATGGAAGACTTGAGAAAGTTGAAGGTTCTGTCGGAAACTTGGAGGGCTCTTATAGAAGGTTAGAAGGCTCTGTTACTGGGTTAAAAGGTTCTGTCGGAAACTTAGAAAGGTCTTTTGAAAGTTTAAAGGGCACTGTTAATGGTTTAAAAGGTTCTTTTAAAAGTATGGAAGGGACTGTTAGTGGTCTAGAAGGTTCTGTCGGAAACTTAGAAGGGTCTTTTGAAAGTTTAAAGGGCACTGTTAGTGGTTTAGAAGGTTCTGTCGGAAACTTAGAAGGGTCTTTTGAAAGTTTAAAGGGCACTGTTAATGGTTTAAAAGATTCAGTCGGAAAAGTAGAAGGCACTGTTAATGGGTTAGAAGGTTCTGTCGGAAACGTAGAAGGCACTGTTAATGGGTTAGAAGGTTCTGTCGGAAACTTAGAAGGGTCTTTTGAAAGTTTAAAGGGCACTGTTAATGGTTTAAAAGATTCTGTCGGAAACGTAGAAGGCACTGTTAATGGGTTAGAAGGTTCTGTCGGAAACCTAGAGGAATCTTATAGAAGTATAGAAGGCTCTGTTGATAAAGTACAAGAAACTGTAGACAGGATTGAAGCATCCCAAACTCAGGATGTAGTTGCTTTGTTAAAGACTTCTCGTAAATACACTGAGTCTGAATTTGATTACCTCAATAGCAGACTAACTCACATGGATAAGCGCATCTTTAAGTTAGAAAAACGTGTAGAAAATTAAAGAGGTCTCATGGAACAATAAACAGTTCCCTTCTAATAAGGCAATTACTTAGACTACTTTCAAACTCCTCCATAAATAAGCAATCACACAATGTTAAAAGTTTTCACTTCCTTAATGAAAGAATGGCTGCACTTCTGATTCTAATTTCTCCGTCAATCCGATCGCAGCAATCGTCACTCCTGCTGTTTGAATGTAATTTCCTATTGCTTTGATTCTTTCCCCCAACTTAATTTGACCCTTAACATTGTACAAAGCTCCTATTGCTTCAATGAGGAGTCCGAATGATTGGATGAGATTGCCTGAAACCAAAGTCTTTAAGAAAGGTGTCTCTTCTGATGAACGTAATCCTGCTGTTTCACTCAGGGCTCCTAGAAATTGAACAGAGTCTCCTACGACGTCAAGCTTGAACCCGTTTTCTTCCTCTTCGTCTAGAATAAGAAGGGCTGCAGCAACATTAGTAATGTTCCCAGCTGCCTGAAGCCATGCACCGAGGATAGTAAGAGTCGTTCGTTTTTCAAAAGAAGCTTTTTCTCTTCCTATAGCTTGAAGGGCGTTTCCCGATGCTTCAATCCCATTTCCAAGGGCAACGAGCTTTAAGCCCTTTTCCACCGAAGAGTCTTCTGAAGTGCTGGCTAAAGTCGTCCCGCCGACAGAAACAATTGCAGCTCCTCCTGCCTGGATCCACCCTCCTGCCGTTTCAAGCAATGTACTGTAGTAATCATCCACTTTTATCACCCTTTTCATTCCCGGTTTCTTACTATCAGTGTATGAAGGTAACCAGAAGTTGCAAATGGGGAATCTTGATGCTAAATACGAAAACTTCTGCAATAATTAAACCTCATAGGTCAGTCTCTCCCCTATATAAAGTTCGACCTTTTCATTTGGTTCTTTTTGCAACTTTGCTGCTAGTTAAAATGGGGTACGAAAAAATGATCCTAAAACATTTGTATGGAAGGAACCATAATCACCACAGCCCTGCCCAACATATACTAACTCAAAGAGAGAGAGGTGGATTCAGGTGAAGATAAATACGACAGAAACATGGCTTTCCCTGCTGGAAGCGCAAATTGAAAAGAAAACAAAGAAGGACGGGAAAAGAAAAGAGGAGTATTCAAAAGACCATCTTCAATTAACATCAAGAATTGAAAAGCTCGAAATGGAAAATGACCTTTTACTTGAAAGAGTTGAAAATTACAAAAACATCGAACTTGCCTTAGCAAATGTTTATGATATTGCAGTTATATTTAACGATTCACTCAAAGCGATCTTGGAAAGCCAAAAAAAGATAGATTTCCTTGAAAAGCGAATGGAAAGGTTCGAAAAAGAATTAGCTGCTCAAGCCTTAACAATCAACGAATTAAGTCACAGTGAATTTATTACAGAAGCCAGCTTTTTGGAAAATACAGAGCTAATAAAGGATAATCTCTATAAAAAAATACTTCATCTTGAAAATAGAGTGGTGATGAATGAACGAGAGTCAATGGCTGAAAAAGGTTCTAACGAAACAAAAGTGGTAAGGAGAAGATTACCACCAGGCCCTAAATCCCCCGAATAATCGGTTAACATGATGACGAAACAGTACTGCAGCAGCAGCTTAAAAATTTTTTGGCGATTCTTTTAAACTCGAGATTCTTGTTTTAGGTAAAAATCTCATTTTCAAAGAATGGATCATTCGAAAGGTAAACCACCCAAGCATGACAGGTTGTCTTGAATACTCTAGTAGAGAAATAGAAATATATTATAAAGGAGTTTTTAAGTTGACCAACAACAAAAGGGTGGCAAAACAGACAGATAAGAGAGAGCAATTGAACTTAGTACTCAGCAGTTTAAGAGAAGCTATGCTAGAAGCAAAAGATGCAGGTGATTTTGAACTATCAGCGTCATTGCAAGTGGCTCTTGATCAGGTAGAGAATCAGGCTGCGGATTGTTTTGCAGTGGTTCTGGATCAATGTACAATCGAACTGCCAAATGCTGGGGGCACTATCATTAGCACTCCACCTCTTTTTTCAAGAGTTATTAATGATCCTTTTTCCCTGGAATGCTGTATCTCCCCAACGACTGTAGCGGCTGTTACAGATTGTGGAATCCTTCCGGATGCTGCAACTGTAAATGAAGTAAGAGCAACAGGTCCGCTCAACTACTATCTCACATTTGACTTGAACACCTACTTTAATGATGGTAATCAAAATTGTAACGATCAGGAAGTAAGACCGTTTATTTGCCCAGGATCTACCTGTGTAGATGAGGTTCTCTGTTATACTCCGCTGGATGAAGTGGACGTGTGTCCTGACTTTTGTAATGGCGAGGTATTCTCTTTCGCGGTTAGATGCAGTCTATGTCAAATTGGTGATAAAATTACGGCAACCTATGTAATTGTCCATATTTTGCCTGATTGTAATTAATACTTTTTAACTAGATAAGGTTCAAGCTCAGCTTGAACCTTATCTTTATATGATTATCACTCTCTTTTTTCTGTGGCACTGAATAAAGTAAAAACGACCACTGTTCTTATAAGGTAAAATATTCTTATGTCCCCGAACAAAAACGCTACGGTGACTTTCACTATTTTCTTTTCTATCAGTCGGACTGCTTTACACTAAGCAAAGTAATTGTCGCCAGGATGATCACCATACCAAGATATTGAATCAGGTTCAAGTGATCCCCCAGAATCAAAAGACCAAATAATGAAGCTGTAACAGGTTCGATCATCGCTACCATTGAAGCGGTTGTCGGTGCCGTCTTTTGTATTCCAATCACATAAAAGATAAAAGAAATTCCCGCACCGAGAATTCCTAACAGCAGAAACCAGCCTAAGTCAGCTGAAGTCAATACACTAGCTGCTTCCCCTTTGTTGGATAAAAGAAAAAGGATGATACAAAAGGAAAAAAAGGCGATGGTTAACGTAGTCTGCGGCTTTCCAATCTTAGAAGCATTTTTAAACCCGAATATAAACAGTACATAAGAAAGGCCGGCAGCCAGACCAGCTGCTATCCCTAGAAAACTTATAGAAAGGGTTTCGAGATTGTAGGCGCCTGTAAGGAGGATGATTCCTGCAAGCACCCCTGCAATGCATCCCCATTTAAACCAGGTCGAACGCTCTTTGCCCAGTACGAACGAGAGCAGAAGGACGAAGACTGGCGCCGTGTACATTAGAGTGGAGGCAATTGGAATGCTGGCAGCCTGAATGCTTAAGAAGTAAAAAGTGAAATTTCCTGCAACCCCTGCCCCCGCCAAGACTGCCCATAAATAGAAACGCCTATTGAAAATCCAATTCTGCTTAACTCGAAACAGAAACCATGAGAAAAAACAAAGAAATCCAACAGCTCCCCGGTATAGTGAGATCACTATTGGATCCCAGCCTTTCCCCATTAAGATACCGGCTATTCCGCCACTAATGCCCCAGCATACAGCGGCTAACATCACTAACCCTATGCCTGCATATTTCATTGTGTGCCTCCTAAATATAAATATGGCTCGCACCTTTTATAACATGATAATAAACTTGTAGTAAGTGCAACCGGTAATAGAAAGGAACGAACCATTCACTAGTATCCTAATACAAGTTTTTTTTAAAAGGTATTAACGGTAATTCCCTTGTATACACTCCTAAAACCTATTCATGATGTATAAAAAGTAAAAGAGCAGATGAAAAGTACATCTGCCCTTCTTCTCTCTTCTAAACAAAATAACCAATATCATTAGTGATCCTATTTTTGTGCGAAGTTTATTCTATTGGAAAACCCTTATTGTTTACATAATAATGTTATAGTATTTTTATTTTATGTTTTCCAGCATCTTACTTTCTTGTTTTGGATCATCCATAGCGATCTCCTCCTTAAAGAACTGCAGTACTTCTAGGAAAAGTATGTGGCAATAGGACTTGGAATATTATTGTAGTTATGGATTTCTTTTTAGAGGGCTCTTTTTGTTTTTACCTTCTGAGTGTCCTAATAAATTTAAAGGGGGCATGTGAGGTACAAACTTTAAGAAGGCAAACCTGACCATAGTGAAACTCACAGACCAAAAAGGCTAAGAGGAAAAGTCTCTAAGCCCATTGCTGTTACCAGTATCTTCTATTAAATACACAGTCTATTGCGGTTATTGTTGAGTTAAAGTAAAGGTTTCTGTATTACATTCTATTCTACCTTCACACAATCCCTGCATTGCTCCTCAAAACTGAACCCCGTGCCAATAACTATAACCGATTTTCTTTCTATATGATTTTTCACAGTCCAGGGGCATGAAACAAATTAGCACGAAAATTTTACCCTTTATAGAGCAACCTAACAATTAGATGCAAAATAAGGGAACTTTCTTCCGTTAATTGCTGAATCTAACTGTATCATTACTAAATAAGGGAACATTTTTCCCTTAAGCCCAGAAAAATCACCTTATTTACCGTTTTTCAAGTGGATAGCGGTAAAAAATTCCTTTATTTCAGTTGTTTCTTATGAGTTCTACTAAATAAGGGAACTTTCATCCCTTATTTTCATACTTCTTTTTTCAGAGGTCGGCTTTTTTCTCCTAGCCGTTTTAATTGGTACCACATAAAAAAGGCGTAGAGACCAAATGTCGTCTCTAAGCCTTTTTACAGTGAATACATCCCCGCTATACCCAGCTTCCCCTAAAATCCTCTATGAACTGAGCGATTTGTCGAGGCTTCTTACCTGTAACTTTTTCAAAGTCATGTTTGATTCCTTTGGCGAGTCCCAGCTTCGTTGGAAAGTGGACACCCACGACAACATTGGTCATGCTTTCGTCTTCACCTGTCTCTGTCATGAACTCCTTAAATTCCTTAACAGATGGATTGGTATACTCAATTTTGACCCCAAGAACCTCTGTCATGATTTCGGCCACCTTATAGAAGTCCAATGCTTGGTCACCTGTTATGACATACTTTTTGTTCTCATGTCTTTTCGGATTGGTCAGTGATAATGCTGCCACTTCCGCAATGTCCCTGGTATCGACAAAGCTGGTCTTTCCCTTTCCGGCCGGGACAAAGATTCGCTTTCTCTCTCTGATTTCCTTACAGAGAAAGTCATTCAGATTCTGCATGAAATAGCCTGCCCGTATAAAGGTATACGGTATTTCGCTCTTTTTGATCAGCTTTTCCATTTTATAATGATGAATGAAGGGCATGAATTGAACATCCTTCACTGACAGGTACACAACCTGCTTTACAGCTGCTGCTTTTGCCTGAGAAATAAATTCCTCAAACTGCAGATTCTCTCCCGGCGGATACATGAGGAAGATTCGTTCGGTATTTTTTAGAGAATCTGGGAATGTTTCGGGTTTGGCAAAATCTAATGTAACAAATTCATAGTCGTTCTCATGTCTTTTCTTCGCTCTCTCGACATTTCTAACACCACAAATGAAGTCGGCATTTCTATCTTTCAAGGCTTGTGCCACTTGAAATCCGACCTTTCCTGTAAAACCTGTCACAAGTATGCTCATTGGGCATCCTCCTATAAATTAAGGGACGGGAAGACCCATCCCTTACCTTTAGATTTGAGCTGATTCTTCTTCCGTTTCTTCTTCATTGGAAGTCCGCAATGCGATTTCTTTTAGGAAAAAGGTGAAGATGACCGCTGCGATAATGGCCAGCATCGCAAAGGTGAAAACAGATGATAAGGCATAACTCAAAGCCTCTCGTAATGACAAAATCAGCGAATCAAACATCTCTGTCATTGGTGCAGGTATGTCACTTCTGATTTCACTCAGCGCATCAGGATTCATGAGAAGCTGCGGATCCTGCAGGCTGCTAAAATCCATGTTTCCTTGTGGTGCGCCTTCACCCTCCGGCAATGCAGGCATCTCCATCTCTTCTATCTTCTCACTCATACGGTTGGACATGATAGCACCCATGACGGCTACGCCAATCGTTCCGCCAAGTTCCCTGAACAGCTGGGAGGTTGCCGTCGCAACACCAAGATACTTATGCGCAACTGCATTCTGAACCGTCGTATTAAACACGGGGAATGTAACACCCATTCCAAGACCGGTCACAATCAAGTTCAAGATGACCCTCGTTAAGGACGATTCAATCGACAGCAGAGTGTTCAGGTAAATACCTAATGCCATAACCATCAAGCCGATGATGGCAATCTTCTTGTACTTCCCTGTCTTCGTAATCAAATTGCCGGCAATCGCACTGGATAGTACCATCGAAATCGTCATCGCCATTTCGATCATGCCGGAAGTTGTTGCCGTATCACCCGAAACCCCCTGTACATGGAAAGGAATATACATGATTACACTGAACATGCCCATCCCCAGTAAAAAGGCCACGATATTTGAAATGGTAAAAACACTGTTTTTAAACAGATACAGTGGGATGACAGGGCTCTTGACCCTCATTTCAATAATAAAAAATAGTACGAGGGAAACAAGTGACGTTGTGAATAATCCAATGATTTCAATTGAACCCCATGGATATTTTGAATCTGCCCATGAGAATCCGAGCAGCAGGGTCACGATTACAACCGTCAATACAAATGAACCCAAGTAGTCGATTTTTTCTTTTTCCTTCTTCTCTGCTTTAGGATAAAGCCTGGCAATCAGGATAAAGGCAACCACCCCAAACGGCAGGAATACCCAGAAAACCCACGACCACAGGAAGTTGTCAACAATGATACCTCCCAATGTTGGTCCGAATAAACTGGCCAATCCAAAAACGCCGCCCAAAGCTCCCTGCCACTTCCCCCGTTCTCTTGGAGAAAATAAATCCCCGACGGTGGCAAAGGAAACACTCATCAGCATTCCGCCGCCCAAGCCCTGAATTCCGCGGTAAATAATCAGCTGGATAATTGTATCCGAAAATCCGCTCATTAACGCTCCAATACTGAAAATAATGATTCCAACGAGAATGAAAATCTTCCGGCCGTAAATATCCGAAAGCTTTCCAACCAGGATAGCCGTGATACTCGATGTCAGCATATAGATCGTGAACACCCAGTCAAAGTACTCCATACCGCCTATTGCCGAAACAATCTTAGGCAGCGCCGTCCCCACAATCGTCATATTCAATGCCGAAAACAACAGCACCGACATGACCGCAATCATAATCAATGTTTTTTGTCTTCTATCTAATGTCTCCATTCCGCTGCTCCCCTTTTGGCTGTTCCTCTTGATACGCTTCAATTTTGTCTGAAATTTTATTAAGAAGCTTGATTGTCTGCAGCAGTTCCTCTTCAGAGAAATCCTGCAGGATATACTGGTACAATTCGACATGCTCCTGCTTTTTTTCTAAAACAAGCTGCCGTCCCTTTTCTGTCAAACCCAGCGTGACAACCCTGCGGTCCGTCTGGCTCCTCCTTCTTTCAATCAGCCCAAGGTTTTCAAGTTTATCCGCAATTCCCGTAGCAGCACCGGAAGTGACACCAAAGTGGTCCGAAATTTCGCTTGTCTTGATTTCCCCCTTATGATGAATCATAAAGAGAAAGATAACCTGGCTGTGATTGACTTCCCCGATATCCCGGGGCTTCATCACAGAAATACTGACCTCACTCGCTCTCTTTAATGAAGTCAACAGACTTTCAAATATGTTCAAAACAACAAACCTCCTGACAAATAAAAAATACCTTAGTAGCTAAGATATTTACAAACTAAGTATATTCAATTGTAAGGTTATATTCAAGATTCTTTTAGTTTGAAAACACATAAAACGAAGATATTTATAAGAGTTATTACCGGAGGGACTATTTAACAGCGAGTATTAGAAGGTTTATAGGGTTTTGTTTTGCATTTCTAACTTTTTAGCAGCTTTTCCAGTTTTCTTGTTGTAGAAGATGATGATAAAAACCTCAGCTCGCCAATATTTACCTTACTAAAGAAGGATATGAAGTCATTGAGGCTTTCGGACGGTTTAGAAACCAAACAAAAACTCGAAATCTATGATCCCTGCATCAACATACTCGATCGGATGCTTCCAAAAATTAGCGGAGAAAAAGTGTGCCGCTGGATCAGGGAGGATATGAAAAGCATGATGCCTGTCATCATGCTGACTGCAAAAGTCGAGGTAAAAAGCCGGATAAAGGGCTTCAAGTTGGGAGCAGATAATTATGTAGTGAAACCTTTCAGTGCTGCAAAGTTAAAGGTCAGGGTCGAGGCTGTTTTAAGACGCACAGAAAGCAGATGCGGAAAGTTAAGGTTTACAGGGTTCATGATTAAACCCGCTAAAGGAGAAGCATGGATTCATAAAAGTCAGCTTGAGCTTACCCACTATGAACTCAAGCTGCAGCACCTGTTTATGTGATTGTTCTCTGGCTGCACTTGCCTTCCTTAAGTAGTGCTTCAGCAACTCTCCTTCTTCTACCGTACCTAAATATTGGTGGCCGGTGTATGAAGCCCACGCCTTGATATTCGCCGTGGAGCCTTTGTCTGTCGACTGAATCTCCATCACTTGACTGGCTTCCAGGTTCGACATCTCTTTTTTGTTTTGACGATAGGCATTGAACAAGCGAGCCCTGTAGCATCGAGAACTCTTATAACTGTTACTTCCATTTTCCTCGGCCTCCTTTCTTAAGGATATTTTTAATTACCAACACACGTATTAAATTCACATAAATTTTCACTATAATTTCTAAATTCCAACTGCCTTAGCATGATAATACATCTCTCAGATAGTTTGTTAAAAACTTTCATTGAAAACATGCAGACGCTGGCTTGCTCATATTATTTGTGTTGGCTGAATTGCCTTTATTTCTGTCTATTGAGAAGAAACTCTATTTCCAATTGCTTTCTTTTCAAGTGTGACATTTATCACATCTTTTTATTTCATATTCTTTTAATATAGGGGTAGGGGTATAAAACAAGACTTCAAAGGAGCGGATAATATGAATAAAAAAATCGTCATTATTGGCGGAGTTGCCGGCGGAGCTTCAGTAGCTGCCCGTTTACGCAGATTAGATGAAACATCCACTATTGTTATGTTTGAAAGAGGAGAACACATTTCCTTCGCTAATTGCGGATTGCCCTATTATATCGGAGAAACTATTCAAGAACGTGAAAAGCTGCTAGTCCAAACGGTTGATGGCATGAGTAAGAAGTTCAACCTGGACATTCGCAACTTAAGCGAAGTGACAAGCATCAACCGGGATGAAAAAACAGTAACCGTAAAAAACTTAAAAACAAACAATGTCTATAAGGAAGATTATGATGTGCTAGTACTTTCACCTGGTGCAAGACCAATCGTCCCTCCTATTCCCGGCCTGAAAGAAGCGGATAACATTTTTACTCTTAGAAATATTCCGGATACAGACAGAATCAAAAGCTATATAGATGACCAGAAGCCAGACAAAGCAGTAGTAGTTGGCGGCGGTTTTATCGGACTTGAAATGGCGGAAAATCTTGCTCATCGTGGAGTAAATGTGACGCTTGTTGAAATGGCAAATCAAGTCATGGCCCCTGCTGATTATGAGATGGCAGCTATTGTCCACAAGCATCTTCGAGATAAAGGTGTTACTTTGATCCTTGAAGATGGAGTAAATTCATTTGAAAATAAGGGTAAAAAAGTAATTTTGAACAGCGGAAAAGACATCTCAACAGATATGGTCATACTTTCTATTGGTGTACAACCGGAAAGCAGTCTTGCTGTAAATGCAGGTCTTTCAGTCGGTGAGCGCGGTGGAATTCTTGTTAACGAGTATATGCAAACCAATGACGAAAGTATCTTCGCACTTGGAGATGCTGTTGAGGTAAAAGATTATATTAGCGGCAGTGCTGCAATGATTCCTCTTGCAGGGCCGGCCAACCGCCAAGGACGAATAGTTGCAAATAATATTTATGGCAAAAAAGAACCTTATAAAGGAACATTGGGAACAGGAATTGCGAAGGTATTTGATTTAACTGTTGCCACAACAGGAAACAATGAGAAAACATTGAAACGGTTAGGAAAAGAATATAAAGCAGTTCATATCCATCCTGCTTCCCATGCTGGGTATTATCCAGGGGCATATCCCATAGCTCTAAAGGTGCTCTTTGACCCTGAAAACGGAACAATCCTGGGAGCACAGGCAATTGGGAAAGATGGAGTCGACAAGCGAATTGATGTTATTGCTACGGCAATCATAGGTAACTTGACGATTTATGATCTTACTGAAATCGAACTGGCTTATGCCCCTCCTTTCTCATCTGCTAAGGACCCTGTGAATATGGCGGGATACGTGGCTGCTAATATGTTGGCTGAAGGTATTCAGACGATTCAATGGCACGAAATTGATTCAATTGTAGAAGCGGGCGGTCTCTTGATTGATGTTCGGGAACCAAATGAAAGAAAAAAAGGTTTCATACCTGGATCCATTAACATCCCTCTTGGTGAGCTTCGCGGCCGTCTTACAGAGTTTCCGAAAGACAAGCCGGTGTATGTATCCTGCCAGGTTGGACTACGAGGATATCTTGCAACCCGGATTCTTGCCGGTAATGATTTTGATGTTTTTAACCTTGATGGAGGCTGGCAAACGTATTCGGCTGTTTATGGTGGTGAATAATATGGCAGGCCCTCTTTTAAGGAGGGCCTGCCATATGTATGTTTTTTTACATAACACCATCGTAGGCAATCACTGCTAAACAACTATCAGGATACTAATGAAGAAATAAATAAAAGCTCTCAGTTCAAATAATTCCCCTTAAGTTTACGCGACATTCTTTGGAATGTTTAAGAAACCTATTCTCGGATAAAAAAATAATAGGACGTTAGTAAATTATTGAAGGAGGAGTTAAGATGAAGAACACTAAGAAACTATCAACTATAGCTCTTGCCGCTGGTTTTATGTTAGGCGCAACTGGAACAGCCAGTGCGGATGAAATTGTGATAAAAGAAGGAGACACCATTTGGGGCATCGCCCACGACTATGGGGTCGATGTAACTGACCTTATGGAAGCAAATGCTGATTTCGATCCTTTAGCGCTCCCTATTGGAGAAGTAATTGGAGCCGATACAAGTGAAGAAGTTCACTTAGTTGGAGATGGAGACACTTTAGAAACCATAGCAGACGATAACGGCACTACAGTAGATGAACTGATCACCCTCAATCCGGGCATCGATCCCTATCTTCTTTTACCAGGTGATGGTATCGTGATTGGAAGCGGTGACGACGAAGTAGTGATAGCATTGGAAGATGAGAACGAAGAAGCACAACAACAGGAGAATACCAATGAAGCATCCGATGACGATCGTAATGTAACTCAAAATGCAGATGACAGTGAAGAAAATGAAGAGAACAATAATGAGGAAAGTAATGAAGATAGTAATGCAGTAACTAACAATGAAGAAAATACCGACGATCAAGCAGGCAATAACGCCGAAGATGGTACTGTAAATGAAAATAATGAGCAGGAAAACAATGAAGAGAATAATACTGAAGCGAACAATACAGAAGAAAACAATGATGAAGAATCGAACACTGACGAAAGCAATTCATCTCAAACACAAGTTGATGAAGAAGAAAGAGAAAATGATGATGAAATGATGAATGACTATCAAGGTAAGTAAGATTCATTCACTTTTTCAAATATAGTTAATGGTAAATAATATAAATAGCCCCTCACTTAAAAAAAGATTAATAAAAGAACAGCAGTGATTTCGCTGCTGTTCTTTTATATTTCTATTGATAAAATTTATGAGTAATCTTCTAACTTGGTGTTCATTAGGAAAATTAGCTCCTTGACTTGATTACAGCTTCTCATCTCCTCTTTAGTGATGAGCATCTCATATCCATTGTTTCCTTTAATAAATGCAGCAGGAAATTCAACTTTCGGGAGCTCACTCGATAGCTCATCCAGATGGAGAAACGTAATTTTATAAGGAAGATTCCGAAGATAGGACTTCCACTCCCGATTCATGGTAGTTAGCCCATAAGTCAGCTGACACAGCTCACATGAGTAGGTTTCAGGTGAAGATATTTTATGCAGGCTATCAAGAAGTCCATTCCAAATGCCGCTTTTGGCGTTATACACAAATATAATCTCTCCTGACATTTCTACCAGCTTCTTTCATAAGTTTTTTAAGCGCTGACTCATTATGTTAATTACATCTTTCCACACCACTATCGAAATTAATAGGATTATGTTTTATAAAAGGCTCTCTTCCAATATTTTTCTTCTATTCGATTTAAAGTTCGAAATGGATATCCGGCCGTCACCTGTCCACCCATTTTCTAAGAAAAAAGCTGACCCCTGCTTAATCAGGGAGTCAGCTAATAATTCTTGTGAGATGATGTAAACGATTCATTACTGTAAATCCGCATCATAGTCATATTGAGTACGATCTACTTCTTTAAAGCCATCTGGTGTGTAGAACCGTAATAAATCGCCATTGACCACTCTATCTGAGAGGCTTAACTTTTGTTCTGCTATCTTTTGCATTTCTACAGCTTTTTCTCTTTGGTCACTTGGCAGCAGTTTCCCAGTAGAAGTATCATAGAATTTTCCTTCAACTGATGAGATATCCTTACTTACGAAATCTCCATTTCTGAATGGGATAATATCATCATGTTCGTCAGAAAAGATATCTGTTCCAAAGTGCAGATACTCATCAGACTCGATTCCAAGCAAATGAAGGAGAGTTGGAAGCAGATCAATTTGTCCTGCAAATTCATGATTCACTTCCCCTTCCATGCCAGGGACCCTGATGAATAATGGCGTCCGCTGCAAACCGGCACTTTCAAATGGGGTCACTTCTTTTCCGATAACTTCCCTCATTGCGGCATTGTGATTCTTGGATATCCCGTAATGGTCTCCATACATTACGATGATAGATTCATCGTATAAACCAGACTCCTTCAGGTAATGGAAGAATTGCTCCAGGGCTTCATCAGCATATCTGGCTGTCTGAAAATAATCATCTACCGTTTTATCACCAGTTGTATGTTTACCGATTGTAGCTTCTTCTTGATCCATCGTAAACGGGAAGTGATGGGTAACCGTAATGAAGTTCGCGTAGAACGGTTCAGGAAGCGATTCTAAATAAGGAATCGACTGCTTGAAGAAAGGCTTATCCATCAAGCCGTAATCAGCTAAATCCTCCTGTTCGATATCAAAGTACTGATCGTCATAAAAATGATCATAACCAAAGGATTTATAAATTTCATCCCGATTCCAGAAGCTCCCGGTATTGCCATGAAATACAGCAGAGGTGTAGTCCTGCTGCTGTTCTAAAATCGCAGGAGCTGAATGGTAGGTATTCAGCCCTTTTGTTGTAAAAGCTGAACCTTGAGACAGACCATATATAGAGTTGGCAACCATATACTCTGCATCAGCCGTTTTTCCTTGAGCTGTCTGATGAAAGAAATTATCAAAGTAGAAGGTGCTTTCTTCATTCGTCAAAGAATTCAAGAACGGAGTAACTTCTTCACCATGCAGTTCATAGTCAATAAGGAAATTTTGAATAGATTCCATGTGAACATAAATTACATTCATCCCTTCCCCTTTTCCAAAATAGTCTGGATTGGGATCCGCATGGTTCGATCTAGTATAGTTCTCTATCTCTGTCGCATCATCACTGCTGGCCAAAGCCCGCTGTGCAGTCGCTTTCGTGCTCTGATAAGCATCATATATTGTATAATTGTAGACTCCCAGATACTTAACAATGTAGTTCCGGTCAAAGCCCCTCTTTAATAATTGCGGACGATCTATTTCCGAAATTGCCAGGTTGACGCCTGATATCAATAAAGCGGTCACCAACAACCTTTTAACCCTCTTTGATGTCACTGTGTTGATTTCTAGTCTATTAAACTTCAATACAAGGTACCCAAGAAGAAAAACGACGTCTGCAAAAAACAACAGATCGACTGGCTGCAGCAGAGTCCCTGCGCTGCTGCTGACATTTCCAAAGTTCTGGGTCTGCATTAAAGTTGGAATTGTAATAAAATCATTGAAAAATCGATAGTACAGGGCATTTGCAAATAACACGATGGACATTATAAAATAAATCACCATGAGGATGATAAATTTCTTTCTGCCCTTAAAAAGTAAAGCCAAACCTAAAAACAATAACGATGAACCTAAAGGATTCACCAAAAGCAATATATGCTGGATAAAACTTTCGATTCCTAAATTAAATTGAGTTAATTGGACGACATAAGTTTTTAACCAAAGTAATACAACTGCCATTACGAAGAAGAACGTGAATTCGTTTGCAAAGTTAGTTGTATTCTTATTAGTTATTGGGGTTTTCATGATTACACTCCCTTTACATTAAATACAACTTGCTTATGTTTTACAAAATCTTAACATATTCTGTCCCAAAAAGGAACCATAATGGTATTATAGTATTATGTAAATCAACAAAGGAGTGTTCATCATGCTAATTGGGTATACAAGACCCTCCACCTTAGATCCAAACTGCCAACAGCAAAATGCGCTTCTATATAAAATAAATTGCGGTAACATTATAGAGGAGGCTCACTCTTCCTCAAAAAATAGACATGCTCTGGAACAATTGCTGAATGACCTGAAACCAAAAGACAGGCTTGCGGTTGCAAAGCTTTCCAGTTTAGCAGACTCCCTTCCCCATCTCCTTGAACTACTTAATACCATCGAGGAAAAAGGCGCTGCTTTTGTATCAATTGAAGAGGAAATCGATACAGAGAAAGATAACAATGCTTCATTCAAGAACCATTTAGAACACATTCTAAAATTCAACCGTGATACCATCAGTTCAAAAACCCGGGAAGGTCTAAAAGAAGCAAAACTGAGAGGAATCTCTGCGGGGAGACCAAAAATACCTGATGATAATATAAAACTGGCACTAACCATGTATGAGTCAAAAGAGTACACAATGTCTGAAATTAAAAACAAGACAGGAATAAGCAAGTCTACTCTATACCGTTATCTTGGAAATCATAAAAATTAATTCTTTGGAAAAAGGAAATTAGAGAATGCGGACGGAGGTACCTACACGGGAGTGCCCTCCTGGAATAGAATTAAGAGTTTCTATTTTCAGCGCCCAGCTCCTCGGGGTCAAAAAACCTCAAGAGAACATTTGCCTGTCGGGGCTGACCAAGGCGCTTCCACTTTAATAAATAGAGGGAAAAATTCCCCTTGTTTAACAAAATCCACTAAAAATAGCTAAAATAGGGGGAGAATTTCCCCTTATTTGAATCAAAACACTAAATTAATGGTACTTTTCTTTATATAAGGGGAAAAAATCCCCTTATTCATCAACCATTTTAGTCCAAAACTGTAAATAACGGGAAATTCTCCCCTTATTTTTCACATTAGATTACTCAATTAAGGAGATGACTCCTCTTTTTCGATATTTCCAGAAGATTGTTACTCAATAATGCTGCTTCGCATTATCTCCCAGGAGGATTGGAGCGTACGACGAATGACCTCCGCCAACAGGTTCCCCCCAGTGCCGCCACACATCCCTTTCCCTTCAATAAACTACTTCCATATAGCGGTATACTTCTTTTTATACTTCGGGTCTTCAACCGTTTCTGTCAATTCTAATGCAGTTTGCTTGATGGTTTCGTCATGGAAATGCTTATATAAATTTCTCATATTTTGAAGGATGTCATTTCGGATTAAAGTAAAATTTTTTTCGTCTGTTCCCCTCCTGAAACGGTCCTCCATAGCTTTCATCACCATTTCTTTTTGCGGCGGCCCTGCGATTCCGACCTTCCAGATTGACTGGAGGCTGTGCCGGGCAGTTACAAACTTTTCGTCTTTGGTTACCTGCCACAATTTAGAAAAGTCTTTCATTATTCTCATCTCTGGATCGCTTTTAGCAAGATTCGCTAAATATTGGGCGGCGCGGGATCGCTGGTGGTTGTCTTTATGAGTTAAGTCCTCTAACAGCTGATCCAAAACCTCATAAGCCCAATCAACTTTTTGGTCCGTAATATTTAGAATGGTATGAAAAGCTTCATATCGCTCCTCTTTATCACCTGATTTTGATTTTTCGAATTCCTTTTCAATTTGACTATCCACTATTTCAACTCCCTCCTAACTAATCTAGTTTAATTACTGCTGCATGATCTGAATCAGATTTCCGCAAGTATCGTCGAAAACAGCTATTGTGATTCCGCCCATTTCTGTTGGAGACATTGTAAACTGGACACCCTTCTCGACCAGCCTTTTATACTCTTCTTCAATATCCTCAACGCCAAACATTGTTACAGGAATTCCATCGCTGAATAACTTTTGTTGATAGTCCTTAGCAGCGGGATGCTCATTAGGTTCCAGTAATAGCTCGGTTCCGTTTTCTTGACCTGGTGTAACTACAGTTATCCATCGATGCTCACCAGTGGGCACATCGTGCTTTTTAACAAATCCCAGTGTTTTCGTATAAAAATTTAACGCCTTATCTTGGTTTTCTACAAAAATACTCGTTACGATTATATTTAACATTTATAGACCTCCCTATATAGTTCAAAGCAGCACTTTCAAAATCCTAATACTTAATCTATCCACCCTTCCAGCAAATTCTTCAGCGGTTCTCTGTTAAAATTAAGCACCCTGTACTTTCCTTTTCGTTTTGAGTTTACAAGCCCGGCAGCTTCCAATGCTGAAAGATGTTTGGCGATCGCTTGTCGTGAAATGGCAAGATTGTGCTTCATAATGAGCCGTGTCGTAAGCTCATACAAAGTTAGGTCATTTCGTTCCGACAGCTCATCCAATATAATTCTCCGTGTCGAGTCACTAAGTGCTTTGAATATAGCGTCTTTATCCCATCTCATAAACCGATTATATGCAACTTCAAGGTTGCATGTCAATCATAGGCAACTAATTGGTTGCCTATAAACCAGGAATGAGACGGAGGATTCCCTCGTCCCCCCGTCTCAGCAACGCTTCCGTATTCCCGGTAAGGCATCTTTTATATCTACTATACCGTCATCTTCCAGCTCGATGCGGCCAGCCAGTTTTCTTTCTCTTTATAGTCCGGCACGATTTTTCCGACAAGACGCCAGAAAGACCGGTCATGATTGAGATGAACCATGTGGCACATTTCATGAACGACTACATAATCAATCACTTCCCGGGGCGCCATGGCAAGCTTCCAATTGAAGGTCAGCTGCCTTTTTCCATCGCAGGTTCCCCAAGTTGTTTTGCTGTCATTAATACGGATGGAATGCGGCTTTGTTTTAAAGTGATGTTGATGTTCGGAGATACTCTTCTCTACTAACGCTTTGCACTGTCTGTAATAAAACCGTTTTAAAGCCTGTTTAATCCGCTCATCTTCAAGCTGTTTGACGTAGATATGCAAAGTGTTTTCATCAAACTTTATATGATCTTGCGGGGTGCTCCAATCCTCATGGACTTCTATGGGATATACCTTTCCTAAATACAGAAATTGTTCACCGTGCACATAGTCCTTTTCCTGCGGCCCATTCAGTCTGTCTTTTCTTTCATTCGAATTCTGCAGAATTACTTCCCATCTATCTTCTATTAATCGAAGGATAGCTTCGTCTGGCGTGCCCTTAGGTGCATGCACTTCAACATTTCCATAACTGTCAAGGTAAATACCAATGGATTTGCGGTTTTTATATTTAATATCAAAATGGATCGTCTCACCTGAAAAAGTATGGTTCATGAGTTATCCCCTGTATCTGATGGTTAATCCTTTTAAGAAATTCCTGGCATACCGGTCACCGCAGATCTGGTAATTCTTGTGGCCTTCTCTCCGCAATATGGCGCCGATTTCCCCTTTGGTAACCGTCACTCCAGCATCATCCAATATCTCGATCATGTCTTCACTTGTGAGAGAGAGCGCAATTTTCACCTTCTTAAGCAGAAGGTTATTCACGTGCTCATGGGTTAAAGCAGGTCGTTCAGGCTGCCCCGGCTTTGGCTCCTGCTTTCCTCTTTTATATGTAATAAAACCGTTTAAGAAAGACTCGAACATTTCATCATCACACGCTATATGGGTCTCTGTTACAGCAAGATCGTCCTCTGATTTGGTCAGTACTTTCATCACTTCTTCTTTAGACAAATCCACCCCGCCCAGCTTGAAGATCTCAACCATCTCTGTATTTTTGATATCCAGTGCATATCGTAAGCGGATTAATATATCGTTATTATCTATATTCATTGATAAACCTCCTGTTAGTTACACGTGTCCAGATTTTAGCATATTTGCGACACTGAATTACTAGCTTACCACTTTATCGACATTTTTACATCGTGAGAATTGAATGTGAATCAAATTTGTGCTGAAGCGTAAGGTATCTGGTTTCGATAAGAAAAGCCTTGCTTTTTTGGTGAAGCCTTCATAATAGGACAGCTGGACCTCACCTTGCTCATCATTCCCTCAGAATCCTCACATTTAAACGACTGCTAAAAAAACCGTCTGAGGTAAAAGAATGAATCACTCGAATGATTTAGTGATATCAGCTGAAAATCATTGGGTGAGCAAGCAAAGCGGCGTTTTGATGTTTCATGGTAAACACACCAGCCCTGTTATTCCCGGTAAAGGTTTATTCACAGAAGTGTCAGGGTAGTGTAATGAGAGCTTTGATGTTTATTAGAAAAGAATTTCAGTATGCGAGATTTACATAATGAAATTCATCAGTCGGTGAGAGAGCCGCCATCATCAGAGAGGTATTTTCATATTTTTAAAACAGGTGGGATAACATGAAAAAGATATTGAAAACGGGAGCTTACTTTGCAGCCATCCCTTCATTACTAATTACAGGATGTTCGCAATCAGTAACTTCAACAAACCAGGAATCCATGATGCATCAACAAACAGAACTTTCCCTTAGTGAGCAGCATTATGCGATTGCGGATGCAGCGAATTCTCCACGATTCGCTAACCAAGCATCCTTTCAGGCAATCGAGCCCAGCCAAAGTGCTCAACCGCTGAAAACCAACTATACAGAAGAACAGCTGGCGGAAATGCCAAGGACGCAGGCACATGGAGGCGACACGGAAAGAAGTGTGCCATTAGGGCAGACCTTGACCAAAGGTGCAGAAGATGCAACAGATGGACCGCTTAAGGATCATAGAATCGTCTCCTATTATGGGCATCCCAATTCAGTGAACATGGGAATTTTAGGAGAGCACAGCCCTGAAGTTTTCATGGATAAACTTCTTGAGCAAACCAAGGCCTATTCTGAACTGGACCCTGAAAGACCGGCTATCCCTGCGATCGAATTGATCTCAACTGTAGCTCAGCGGAGTCCCGGAGAAGATGGTGACTATATCGTTCCAACACCAGACGAAGCTATTGAAGAATATGCCCAATTGGCAGAAGATCACAATGCCCTGCTGATCCTCGATGTACAGCTTGCCCGTGATACCGTCATGAATCAGGTCAAATCGCTGGAAAAATACTTAAAAATGCCTCATGTCCATTTAGCCATTGATACGGAATTCCAAGTCAAAGAAGGACAAGTTCCCGGAGTGGACTTAGGTACGGTCGATGGTAAAGAAATTCAAGAAGCGATAGAATATGTATCAGATTTGACGGAGGAAAATGGGCTTCCTGATAAGTTTGTCATTGTCCATCAATTTGCAGAGAAAGTTCTTACCAACAAGGACGCCATCCAGCCTACGGACAATGTGGAAGTTGTCTTGAATTTTGACGGCCATGGAATTGCTGGAATTAAAAGAGCAGGATACAATGAACATGTGCAGAAGCAGCCAATTCAATACGGAGGCTTCAAGGTGTTCTACAAAAAAGATGAACCACTAATGACGCCTAAGGACGTCTTGGAATTAGACCCTGCCCCTGCTTTTGTTAATTACCAATAGAATAAATTCAGGTCAGAAGGGCCGATCTCTTGTTTTCAATGAGAGATCGGCCCTTCTATTTTTACGGGATGAGAAGTATCTCTTCACCAAAAGAGGCTGCATGCAAACCAATATCAATTCTGTCCCGCTGGTCTGCACCACCCAATTACAGAAAAAGACTATTCTTCTTTATTAATTGATATTGATATTCATTATCACTGATAATATAATATAAATATCTTATACTTTTTAAAGGAGAATTCCATGTATAAAAACCAAAACACCAAAACCCTGACGACCATTGCTTTACTAGCTGCTTTACCCATTGCACTAATGTTCGTTCATGCAATGCTGATGATGTTGATCTATACCGTCTATACGCTTGTTTTAAAACCGCAAAAATCAATTATGATCGGTGTCATCATCGGAACTATCTCTTTCATAACAACTGGCAAGATCTTTGCTACTGCCAACATTATCATCCTGCCTGTCTTTGCCATAGCCATTTTTCTGCTCAAGCCTTATATCTTTTCAATTAAAGACAGAATGTTTAACTGGAGCACTTTATCATACAATGGCAAAACCAAACTCAGATTGGGCATCATGATTTTCCTAACACAACTAATAATAAATTCAGTGAATGAAATTATTTTGGCACAACTATTGAATATTCCTATTTTCACTGGACTCATCGTCGCTTTCATTATTTCCCTTATTCCTGCCATAATCATAGGAATTACAGGCATTGAGATATCAAAAGCGTTTGCTCATGCGTATTCCCGTTTCTTAAAGAATTCTAACGCTAAGCCGGCTTCATTAGAGCTATAGTGAAATTTTCTCCTTGAATATACATAAAAAATCATTCACCTAGTACCCTTTTTAGATCAGCTCTCCTTCTGAGATGACGGTTTCATGCAAGACTCGAAATTCTGTATGACTTCCCTAAAACGAAAGATACTGCCTTATAAAGAAACATAACAAGCCAACACGGACTTGTTATGTTTCTTTATTTCTTATGAATATGTGGACAAGTGGAACAACAATGGCTTTTATCACCTTCATGTTGAAGGTAGGCGAGACAGCAATGCTTGCGAATATAGGCTGCTGTGCTGCTTCCGCCTTCCGTTTTTCTAAAAGTAAAGTCTAACGGATTTCTTTGATTCTGAAACAATTCCGCTCCTGTCATCATACGAAGAACGTCCTCTGATGATTGTTTGCAGTCGGAGAATTTCTTTCGTAAGAAATGGCTCCGTTGGTACAAGTTATGACTCACCAATGATTGTAGATGTGGTACTTTAGAGTTTGCTATTTTGCAAACTATCTCAAATAGCGGTGTCAAATGATCGGCAACTAAGGTATGTAGAAGCTTTTGTTCCTGCTCTTTGGACAACGATTTACGTGAGACTATATTTCTTGGATGAATAAAAAAACGGATTCCGCCTGTTTTCGTTACTTTGACAAAGATATTCTCTGGTGATGCGTCAATGACCATACCACTCAGCACCATCTTATCGAAGAAAACGATCGGCAGTACAGAATACCTTTTACCGAATAGTGTCCCCACGATTGTTAAATTAGGATTACCGTGGCTGTGGCTTTTCTGTACAAGGAGAAGATTTCGCAGTGTCTCTTCATCTTCTATTAACTTTTGAACGGAAAAATCACCTTTTTTAATGTGTCTTCTGCTGATGTGCACACCCAGCCGCTTCATTGATACTGATAAATATAGATTCATGAACAATTTCCTCAACTGTCTTCACCCTAATTTAGAATTTGAAAGTTTATTAACTGATTAACTTATGTTTAAAAAAATCTCATTACCTATTACTCTCTCTATAGTAAATCAAAACTAAATGACTGTATATGCAGTAATTAGTTCTGTACGAGGCGGAGGACCAGGTTCCGTGTCCCATCTGCTTAAAGTTCTAATTCATTCTTTTATAATTATCGACTAATGTCTTCAAGGGGCCGACTCAGGAAAATGCGGATTAACAATCATAAGGAAATTCCAAATTTAAAAGCTCAACTTCTCTGCAAATCAAAATAGAGAAATTGAGCTTTTTCAGTAAATTTTATTTAAGAATTCATTAACTGGAAGAAGTATTGAGGTTCATGAGTTTTATTTAGGTTATACCATGAATGTAATGCTTCTGGTGTCAATACGTCTAGTTTTTTCAGTACTTCCATGGCAAATTCCAGTGGAGCTATTCCTGATGCAGTGACTAAATTCGCATGAGATACCGCAGGTCCTGACTCATAGAACTTTTCTCCTCCATAGTTAGGACATACCATTTTAGTATAGTCTAAGTTATTACTTGTATGCTTCCTGCTATCTAAGTATCCCATATTCGCAAGGGCATCAGTTGCACCACAAATTGCAGCAACAATCGTGCCGTGCTTTAAAGCTCCGCCAATTCTTTCCAAGACAGGTTGATGAATTTCGTCACTCCAAGTAGTCCCTCCTGGTAAAATTAAAAGATCTTTACTCTCAAATGTACATTCATCAAGAGAAATATCTGGTTTTATGCTCAGTCCTCCCATAGTAGTAATCATTTCTTTGTTAGCTCCTACTGTTATTACTTTTAAAGGTGCTAAATCTTTTTTAAAATATCTGCCTGAATTTAGTTCAGCAATTAAATATCCATATTCCCAGTCCGACATTGTATTAAATACATAAAGAAAAGCTTTTTTTGTTTGCATCCAATAACACTCCAATCAACCTTGATACAGCTATTATAAAATAACTTCCCTGACAGTTAACGTCAGGGAAGTTATCCTTCTTGATGAAAATTTATTAATTCCGACAGAACTTCAATAAGTCTTTTTTTAAGACTTACTGGCTCAATAACTTTAATCGATTGATTGTACGGCAGCAGTAAATAAGGGACATAAGTATGTATGATATCTTTTTCAAGAAGAAAAACTGCCTCGTTTGAAGTACGTTTCTGTAAATAATGTCCTAAGAACCAATGTTGGCAAATATCAGCCAGCACATTTTTATCTCCATGAATAACCAAAGAAATTGCCTCTTCCTTATCTTCTATAGTTGGAAGAAGATTTTCTATAAAAAAGTCACGTGCTGAAAAATTTTCCGGGGGATTAAAATTATTTTCGGTCAGCAATAGGTTTTCAATTCGATCTATTCTAAAACTACGGATAGCATTTCTAAGATGACAAAATCCAATCAAATACCACTTATTATTCCAATAGACAATTCTGTAAGGATCGACCAATCTATCATTTAATTGCTTTTCGCCACTTTTATAGTAAAGAATTTTTACTGAATACCCGTCAGCTACAGCCAGCTCCAGCTTCTTCAAAAAAGATTCCATAGACAGTGAACTTACTCGACTTATCACTTCAAGACTAGTTAAATGTTGATTTACCTTTGTTTCCTGCTCTGGATTTGAGTATTTACTTAGTTTTGAAATGGCTCGATTCAGTGCTTCACCTCCATAATAACCGGCTTCTTCTGCAAAAACAGCAGCATGATAAAGTGAAGTTTGCTCCTCAAAATCAAAAAAAAGAGGAGCTTCAATAAAATTATTCATTAAAGAGTATCCACCGTTATGTCCCGGTTCTGAAATGATCGGTACGCCACTTGTTGAAATAGTATCAATATATCGATACACAGTTCTTATATTCATCTCTAACTTTTCGGAAATTTGTTTTGCTGTAATTTTTTCACCTGAACGAAGCATCCATAGAATGGCTAACATATTGTCGATTTTAGGCATACAATTCCACCTCTATATGAAAGTTATTTTATAAGCCGGGACATACCCGGGGGTTTTCGAGAACATCATAAAAAAACTGGTTACCATTTTCCAGATAACCAGTTTTCCTTGTATTCTACTTCTCTTTCAGCATCCCAAATACCTGCTCAACATCCTTGTCCCCTCTGCCAGAAAGATTAACAATAATGATATCTTCTTTTGATAGGGTTTTGGCAAGCTTTACAGCATGCGCAACTGCATGAGAGCTTTCCAAAGCAGGGATGATCCCTTCTATCCTCGATAATTCCTGGAATGATTCTAATGCTTCCTGCCCGGTTACCGTCACATATTCTGCTCTGCCAATTGTTTTCAAATGGCTGTGTTCCGGTCCGACACCTGGATAATCGAGTCCTGCTGCAATGGAATACGTCGGCTGCGGATTTCCTTCTTCATCCAACAGGGTTAAACACTTAAATCCGTGAATAACCGCCGGCACACCTTTTGTCAATGTAGGTGCTTCAGCTGGCTCGACACCAACCAACCGAACATCTTCCTCATCAATGTAGTGAGAGAATGCTCCTATCGCATTGCTTCCGCCGCCTGCACAAGCCACCACTGCTGTTGGCAGCTTTCCTTCTTTCTCAAGAATCTGCCTCTTGGACTCTTCACTAATGACAGATTGAAAATGCTTGACCATCGTCGGAAATGGATGCGGCCCGACTGCCGAACCCAACAGATAAAAGGTATTCTCATAGTTTTCAACCAGGTCATTCAAGGCTTCATCTACTGCATCCTTCAACCTGCCCTGCCCTTTATCAACAGGAATGACCTTCGCACCCAAAAGCTCCATCCGGAAAACATTCAGAGATTGACGGACAGTATCCAGCTTTCCCATGTAGATAATGCATTCCATTCCAAACATCGCACACGCGGTAGCTGTTGCTACGCCATGTTGGCCGGCTCCAGTTTCAGCGATAATTCTTGTGGCACCCATGCGCTTGGCTAATAATATTTGTCCGATGACATTATTGATTTTATGAGCACCTGTGTGATTAAGGTCCTCGCGTTTCAAATAAATCTTTGCTCCGCCTGTCTTTTCAGTAAGGTTTTTCGCAAATGTCAATGGGTTTTCACGGCCTACAAACTCTTTCAGATAGAATTTGAATTCTTCATTAAATTCCTCATCATCCTTATACTTATAAAACTGTTCTGCCAGGTTCGATAAGACCTCTTGTAAGTCTGGCGGAAGATAGCTGCCTCCAAACTCTCCAAATAACCCATTCTCAACTACACTGTTTTTACTCATCTCTAAACTCAGCTCCTCTAAATAACTTGAATATTCACTCTTGAATATTCATAATCTATTTTTTCATCATTTTCATCGGAAATCAATGATTTTATCCCTTTTTATCAATTTAATGAAACAGCGATGGACTAAGAAGCTGCCCCCTCATCACTGGAGAGATACATGTCAGACACATTTCTCACCAAATCGCTCGCTCCCGACCGACATGCGGCCAGCTTCATACATATCTCTCACCAATTCGCTCGCTCCCGACCGATATGCCGCCAGCTTCATACACATCTCTAACAAAATCACTCGCTCCCGACCGACATGCGGCCAGCTTCATACACATCTCTCACCAATTCCCTCGCTCCCGACCGATATGCCGCCAGCTTCATACACATCTCTCACAAAATCCCTCGCTCCCGACCGACATGCGGCCAGCTTCATACACATCTCTCACCAATTCCCTCGCTCCCGACGACAGGCTTCAGTCATAAATACTACTTGTTAAAGGCAGTGACAAGGCAGTTTTCCATCTGTTCTTCAACTATAAAAAAAGGATAATGAGAGTGTCTCCCATTATCCTTAAATAATTTTTCCAGCAAATAAAGATACATGTACTTCCCTGCTATTAACTGCGCTTCACATCATATCTCCTACAGCCCAAGCAGTCCTGGAAGAAAAAGGCTGATCTGCGGAATATAGGTCACAGCAAGCAATACGACAAAGATGGCTGCGTAAAATGGCAGTAATGGCTTTGTTACCTGTTCGATCTTTACTCCTCCAACACTTGCTCCGACAAACAGCGCGCTCCCGACCGGAGGGGTAATGCTTCCAATACATAAGTTCAGGCACATCATGATACCAAAATGGACCGGATCCATCCCAAATTCAGCCGTGATCGGCAGGAAGATCGGCGTGAAGATAAGAACCGCGGGAGTTATATCCATAAAAGTTCCTATAATCAATAGAATGATATTCATCAATAATAGAATGACGATCGGGTTATCTGACAGCGAAAGCATTCCACTACTTATCGCATCTGGTATTCCCGTAAAAGACATCACCAGAGACAGAATCGAAGACGTAGCAATCAAAAGCATGATGATGGCAGTCATCTCGACCGTTTCCAGCAGCATTTTCGGCAAGTCTTTCATCTTAAAACTTCGGTAGACAATCGAAAGAATGATAGAATATGCAACGGCAATGGCTGCCCCCTCTGTTGCAGTAAATATTCCAGCAACGATTCCCCCGATTACAATAACAATTAACATCAAACTAGGCAGGCTTTCCAGAAAAACTCTAAACCGCTGCTTCCACGTAATCTTCGGTGATACTGGATAACTCTTTTTCTTGGCAATAATGTAAGCAACCACAATCGCTGCAAGCCCCCATAGTATTCCCGGTATGTATCCGGCAATAAAGAGTGCTGCGACTGAAGTTCCTCCGCTGACCAAGGAATAGATGATCAGCAGTCCGCTTGGCGGGATGAGCAGTCCTGCTGGTGCGGATGCAATGTTAACGGCAGTTGAATAGGTTCTTTCATATCCTTCTTTTTCCTGCAATGGTGACATGACTCCCCCGATGGCTGCAGCGGCCGCAACCGACGATCCGGAAATGGAGCCGAATAACATATTCCCGACAACATTGGTATGAGCCAGTGATCCCGGCATCCTGCCTGCCAGCACCTTTGCCAGGTTGATCAAGCGGATGGCTATGCCCCCGCGATTCATAATGACTCCCGACAGAATAAAAAACGGAATGGCGAGAAGAGAAAAACTGTCCAATCCTGTTACCAGTTTTTGCGCTGAAGTAAAGACGGCGATATCAAACGGAAACAATATAAGCATAGTGGTGATCGATGCCCCTGCGATACTGACAGCTATCGGTACTCCAAGAAACAAGAGAATGAAAAAGGCAAAAAACAAAATCAATCCCGCAGTGATCGTCATTTTAAGCTCCTCCCTTCTGCGTCTAAAGGAGTGGCCGGCCACTCTGTTTCCATATCTTCTGAATAGAATTCCGCTTTCCTTTTTACAGTAGATTCATATATAGAAAACAACGAATAACAGATGATCAGGATTCCTGATACAGGCAGAGATAAGTAGATGGCTGCCATAGGAATGCCCAATGCCGGCGAAGACTGGCCCAGCGAAATGCCGATCGTTTGCACACCCCCAACAATCATGACAAGACTGGCAAACAACAAAACGATAACTTCTATTAAAATACTAACCTTCAAAGCGTTTTTCTTTGACACTTTATGAACGAAAAGTTCTATAGCCAGGTGTTTCTTATTTCCAAATGCGTAAGCAGCCCCCAGCATTGAAACCCAAATGAGTGCAAAACGGAGAAATTCCTCCGAAATGGTACTCGGCGCGTTGAGTACATATCTTGAAAAAACCTGCCAGACAGCCATCAGAACCATAACGGCAAGCACCGTGCAGGTTACAAAGGCAATTCCCTGATCCATCCACTTTTTTGCTTTCTCCATTCTTTACTCCCCCTTAGTCCCTTCCGTTGACATTTCACGGATTTCTTTGTAATAGTCTGCAGTAGATTCTTTAGCGGCAAACTCCTCATGAAGAGGCTGTACGGCTTCGGCAAATGGTTCCTTATCCACCTCATGGAAGGTGACGCCATTTTCCTTGCTTTTAACAATGGCTGATTCAACTGCTTTTCTCCAAACCTCTTTATGAAAAACAGTCGATTCCTCTGCTGCTTCCTGAATCAAATTTCTCTGGTCCTTAGTCAGCTCGTTCCATTTCTTTTCATTAATGATCAGGATATCAGGGACAATGGCATGTCCGCTGAAGCTGTATTCCTTCGCAACCTCTCCGTGATTGGCGTCCGTTAACGCCGTCTCATTATTTTCAGTGCCATCGATGACCCCCTGCTGCAGCGAGGTGTAAACCTCCCCGAAAGGCATGGGAGTGGGAGCACCGCCCATTAACTCAATCATCTCAATTGTAGTCGGAGTGGGCTGAACTCTTATTTTTAATCCCTGCAAATCATCCGGATGCAGGATAGGAGTATCTTTCGTATAAAAGTGTCGGGTCCCAGAATCATAAAACGTCAGGCCCCTGAAACCGATATCTCTTGTTTCATCATATAACTCTTCCGCAATGCTGCTGTTCATCACCTTATAAAAATGGTCTTCACCATCAAACAGATAAGGCAGACTGAATATAGAGTATTCTTCAGAAAAATTTTCCACCGTACTCGCACTCACCTTTGCAAAATCAATCGCACCCGTTTGCGTTAACTCTATAGCTTCACGCTCTGAACCCAGCTGTCCGCCCGGATAGACCTTCATATCAATCCTTCCCTCTGACTTTTCCTCTACTAAACTCGCAAACTCAGATAGTGACGTATGTATCGGATGATTCTCCCCTTGATTATGAGCAAGCCGCATAATAAGTGGACCCTCCCCCTGTCCCTCTCCTACAGCCTTTGCAGAGCATCCCAACAGTGAACTAACCACTAATAAGAGCACTAATGCTATTCCATAATAATTTCTCATCGATTTACTCCCCCTGCATGTGATCTTCTTATAGACGAAGGGCCGTATAAATATCTATAGTTGAGCCCTTACATATAAAAGAAATCATTTGAAGTTTATGGAATATAATTCCCCTTTTTGAAAATTTCGAAACTATTCTTATATAAAAAAATTTAAGGAGCGGTCTTTTGTCCCTATAAAGCAGTTACAAATCATGAAAGCTTCTTTTGCACAAAAAATGACGTGGATGGTTTTCCACGTCATTTTCTATGTATTTTCCATTTCAGAAACTGTCTGCTTTCAGAAAGAACATCGTCCCTTTATGAACCAATCTTTATCATTCCGGAAGCAGAACAACCTTCCCTACTTTCCCGGCTCCTTTAAAATACTCTTGAGCTTCCCGCGCCTGTTTTAAGGGAAAAGTGCGATCAATCACTGGTTTAATTTTGCCCTCAGAAACAGCGGCCAGCATCTGTTGAAACTCTTCTCTCGTTCCCAATACAGAGCCATAAAGAGTAATATGCTTTAAGTATAGTGTTCGAAAATCAAGTTCAGTCTTCTGCCCGCCTGCGGATCCGGAAGTGCAGAATTTCCCGCCTTTTTTTAAAGCCTCCAGAGAAGTCGAGAACAAAGCATCGCCGACAACATCTACTACCGAGTCTATGGGACCGCCATTGACCTCCAGAATTTCTCGAGCAAGGTCTGCTGACTTATAGGACAATACATGAGATGCTCCAAGCTCTTTCATCTTGTCCGTCAGTGCTAAATCTCCTACAATCGCAATGACCTTAGCTTCAAAGACTTTTGAAGCGATTTGAACATTCAATGACCCGACACCGCCATTGGCTCCAGTCACCATAACAGTCTCTCCAGGCTGGACGTTCAATTGTTCCAGCATATGCCATGCGGTTAAACCACTAACAGAGAAGACGGCACTTTCAATAAAATCAGGCAGAGGCATGTCATAACACAGATTAGCCGGCCATACGACATATTCGGCATATCCGCCGTCATATTCCGACCCTATGAAGGACATATCGTCTGAAATATGTTCAGTCCCAGGCTTTCCCCTAGAGGTAAACGGAAAAAGAACGACATTCTTACCCATCATGCTTTCATCTACAGCTTTGCCTGTCCCTACGATCGTTCCCGTAATATCGGAACCCGGAGTACGTGGGAATTGGACTCCTTCCGACCGCCAGCCAGACTTGGAACCCTTTCCGTATGCACCTTCCCTCATCCAGATTTCAGTGTTGTTGATTCCGCAGGCTTTTACTTTAATCAGCACTTCATCTTCTTTCGGTTGGGGTATAGGCGAAGAAACAATCTCCAGCTTATCAATACCGCCATATCCAGTAACTTGTACAGCTAACATCAGCTGTCCACCCCTTTCTTTGAAGTGAGATAGTTTGTAAATGTCCACTTTTTATTATTTTTTGCTGGGAAGATTTTTATGCACCAACGCAGCGAACAAGTACAGAGGATATGACGGAGTTCACCTGCGTCTTTCAGCAGCATAAATACATTTTAAAATCCTCTTATCCAACTGATTAAGACCTAACAAAAATGTTGTGTTAAGAGCCCAGCAATCCAGGGTATCAGAACACTATACATAGCCACGACTAAAAAACCAAAAACATAAGCAGTCTCCTTAAGAGAGCGGACTCATTGTTAATAAATGAAAATTGGTAGCCTTAACTAACATAGTATTTTCTTCCTATGTAAAGGGGTGAATATACTGTGCTTAGCAAAACTGAACACTTGCTATTCATCAGAGAGCTTGAACGTTTACACAACGAATTTAAAAAGTGTAATAATAACCTAGTCCGCGAATGGATTCATCAAGACATTCTTCTTCTTTCAAAAGCATTATTAATTGCTGCTATCATATAGCAGTTTTTTTTGTAACATGAGCAACATTGACTTCTATCCAAAAGCTCTTCTTCCACAATACTCCCTTGAGCATTGCAAATGCGGCTGCTCGATCAACAAATCTCTCAAGAATGATATAAGTAAAACTGAAAATCAAGTGTGTGTTCTTCAGCTGCTCACAGGTTATTTCTTAAAATGCCACATAGCGCAAATCCCACAATTTCGTTGAACGATGCAGCATTTGATCCGTTAATTGTACGGCTAAAGATACAGTTAATAAAATATATAGTATCTAAAGTTGAAAGCGAAAAGAATAAGGGCAATCATTGAAGCGGCTATACTTATAAATGTAAAAACAGAAACAACAAATTTTGCTAACCTAGAGGTATTTCCACACATGAAAGAATGGAAAAAGCTCATTCACTAGTATTTTTTGTTTTCACCATAGACCTATTAAATAAATATGGTTGAATCAAAAAACCAATTACCCTGAACGAAAGAGAATTAGCATAAATATTGGATTCAGGCTCACCTAAAGCCCTTCCCTAACTCAATTTTACCGTTCCAGTTGGAGGAAAGCTTCCTGCAGCAACTGATCACCCGACCTTGGAACGATTAATGATGCCCAACCTTTATGATTACTCCTTCACCTTAGCCACTCCCAGTGCATAGTGATTCCATAAAATATTTTCAACTAACTCTGCATGCGATTCTTCACAATCAATTATTAATACAACCTCGGACTGCTTACCTTTCAAGGCTCGCCTTTTCTTTTTGATCACTAATTCTGTAACAAGGCGAATAGAGAATCCTAGCATGAAACCGATGAAGGCGCCAATCAGCCCCCAATAGATAGGCCCCCATGCTAAATTAAAGCCAACACTTGCTCCAACAACAGAAAAGGCTGTGCCGAGAACCATCCCTATATCGATCAGCGATGTCCCATCTGAACGATGAATCGTATCAAAAACCATACGCTCTTCTGTTCGATTATCTAATGGGACAGCAAAGATGTTTTCTCTTTTTAGTCCCTTTTTCTCCAGCATAGATATCGCTATTTCTAAGAATGCATTATTTTCAAACGTTGAAATCAACTGCATGTCATCACTTCACTTTTCGTCCTTTTAAAATTTTGAAATCAGCTGCCTGATAGTGTTCTTTAAGATACTTTCTCTGCTCTTTTTCATAAAGCTTATTATTCTCTACTGTGTTGATATAGGAATCATAGACAGAAAATCCATAAATTGAAGGAAAAAAGAGAAGCCATTCAGGCTTTAATACAGATGTTGCTTCCTGCACCTTACCTAGAAACAAAAGCGAAATAGCTTCAAGACCATGAGAGAAATAAGAGAATGTGACGACCCAAATAATAACAAAAAATGCTGTCAGGATTCTATGTATATAAAGCTGCCCAAGACCAGGTACAAATAAAGACCAAATCACGGACATGACAGGGTTTCTTTTATCTAAATAATTTATTTCCAGTGCACCTATGCTAAATGAATTAAATCTATGCTCTTCCCGTTCTGCTAACACATAAATCTTATTCATATCAACAGTTGTTCGATAACTATCCCATATACCAAATATGTAAACAGGGATATAAATGAGTAACCACCTTGTATCTAATACATCTTTTGCCAGTTGAATCTCGCCTTGAAATGAGTAAACCATCGCTAAGTTGACATTAGCTTGGAAATTCACGATTACTTCCCAAATAAAAAGGACAAATCCTCGCAAATACTTGGAAAGAAGCAAGTGCCCGAACCCCGGAAATGCAGCACTCCACCATGCAATGATATAGGGATTTCGCAAATGAATCTGCGTCGTCCCCCAAATGCTGACATGAGCTTTATAGCGTCGTGCCGTGTTGTCATTCGTATAATTGTTCATAACGCCACCCTAAGAAATTCAAAATTGACTTTAACTATTATCATTCCTTAAAGCTTATATTTAATTCTCTTATTTATTTTTTCATGCTTCGTATTATTAGTTCAGCCAGATTCACAGTGCATTATCATTAATGGCAACACATATTTTTACTAAGAGCAGTGACTAAAAAAACCCCAGAACGTTTGGTTTCCAGGGTGTATCCATTCTACAGGCTCTCTTTGTTTCCATTCTTTTAAAAATCTTATTCCGGAGACACAGAAACAGATTCCTCGCCTCACCAAAAATTAAACAATCAAAAAATTCAGTTTTAAGCGTTTTAATCTTCACTAAAATACTCTGGTTTAAATTCCTTTATTTTAACAAATCACCAACTTCAAGCCTCCATATCATATGGTGATTAGCTTCTCCCCAATAATTCTCCAAGAAATAAAGTGGTTCTCCATACTTCTTTTTCCAAATCATTTGAGAACTAACATAGCCGCTATCTAAACAAAATTCCTCTATTCCTCTAAAATGCAGGGTTGAATACATCTTATTTAATAATAAATTTGCTACTCCCCTCCTTTGATAGTCAGGATGCACAAAAACTGTACCCACTTCGATAAGATCCTTAAATGCTCCCTCTGTACATTCCCTTATTAGTTCGCTTGCTGCACCATATTCAATTGTGCCGATGATTCTATCTCCATCTACAGCAATGAGAAAAAATCGCTTTTCACCATTGCTTTCTAAATCACTTTGTAAATAAGCTTTCTTACTTTCAATTTCGTCTTCTAGATCTTTTACTTTTTCCGCTATACCCTCTTTTCTAAATGTATCCGTTATGACTGTTTTAAAAAAGTGATGCAGTTCTTCTATATCCCAAGCACTTGGCCTTCTGATCTGCAGATTAAGCACTTTGAAACCTCCCTGTACAACCTTCACCTTAATCTTTTAAAAAGCTGTTTTCGCAAGGATTTTGGCTATCGAAAATTATTGGATTTCCACAGAAAAGAGCCTTACAAAAATGTTTCTTTTTCTAATAATGAATTAGATTAAAACAAATGGAATACCACTTCAGGCTCATGACTCTGTTTCAATCACATTAATCTTATATACTCAGACTGTTAAAAGGACTCATAGTAAATAATGGTCTTCTCTGCAGTTTTATTTATTCAATGCTGTTCAATTCTTTCCAAAATCCTGCATAGCAGGGCTAAAGGCTATCTTTTACCTGCTATGTCATCTTCATCTTACCTGCTTTTCATGCTTTTTCCATTTGTAGTAGTTATAGAGGAATTGCACTATTAAGGTAACAAAGAAAAAAACGGATATTAGGAAAGTTTGATAGAAATTTAATTTACCCCAAACAGATATACCAATGAGTAATATAATGATTAGTGGAATATTCCATACAGTACGAATCATTTTTCTTCTATAACTCAGCCCGTAATAGGCAAATATAAATCCTTTATCTTTCTTTTCTTTATTTCTGTAAATCAACGGAAAAAGTAGAGAGACAATAAGACTTACGATTAAAATTATAAAGAGTTGTTCAAATGGCATTGTAAATCATCTCCTTAAATTCTGCTGCCAAGATAAAATAATCATGAAGGATAAAAGGAAAGATTCCTTGTTCCTCTCATTTATATATATTCTTTTATAAACAATAAAAACAATAAAAAACTCAATCGTCTCATATTAAAGAAATAAGTTCACTTTAACCTTACCAAGGTATGTAATCGTTCTTACCACGCTATTTGATAAGCAGCAGTAAGTTAAACTAAACAGGTTCATCAGACCCGCAATGAGAAATTCACCAGATTGCCAGGATGTGATGGCTGAAAACAGAGTCCAGATGCCTATTAATACATTCGCAAATAACTCATAAAGACCTCCAAATGCGGCGAACATCCAGGTATCACGTTCTTCCCATGAGCCTGATTTCCGTCCTTCTTTCACGGAATGGACCAAGTGTCCAGATTGAATAATCATCGTGATCACCAAACTCACTTTCTGTTATTTTATAGATGGTTATTGGAATGGGCAGCCATATGGCGTACATCCAACATATCTCTAACAAATTCAACTTACTCCTGACCGAAACACGAATCCCCTTATACCTATCTTCCACCAATTCGACATGCTCCTGACCGAAATGCCCCTTACTTCATACATATTCACACTAATGTCATTCTCTTCCGATCGACAAAGTACATAGACTGTAAAATCCTAAGGAATAACTTCGTAGCCATTCCCATTGTACCATTCGAACCGCTGCCTTTTTTGTGCTTGGCCCGATAAACCTATGTAACTATGATAACTCACTTCTTTCTCTTTGAAGAATCTTTCCTGAAATCTTACCACACAGTTATGTTGTAAAAATAGGGAGGGAAAATGCACCCATCCCTCTGTCCCACCCCGCACTAAAAAAAGAAGGACAGTTTAACTGCCCCTCCATACCGTGAAAAGTCTATTTAAACAAATTCACTCAGCAGTAACCAATAACATGGATTGAGCGGCAGATTAGGGTCCACTGGAATATCGTCTGAATTATAACCGTCGATAAAACTTTCTGGATCAGTGGCAGATGCCCACCCTGCGACGGTAAATTCATTCATAATTGTATTGTCAGTACTGAATATATCTGTGCTGCCTATATAAAATGAATCGATGCCGGCGATTCATTTTCCAACAGTATTTTGGACAGTATTTCGATTACCGGGGTGTCACTGTGACAGGGAATAGCAAAATAAGACCTTTCCCTTTGGTTCAAATCATCAGTACATGCAATGGTCTTAGGAATTCATGTAGTTGCATTAGTTTAGTTTTCACCTGGAAAAAGGATAGCTAAAATAAAAATGTCATTCTCAATCATTTTATATTAAACTCTAAACTTTTTAACATCTACCCTACTAACCCCGTTATATTTCCCGAATTCTTCAGTATAGGTTTTAACAATTATACGATTCTTTAATAGATCTTCGGTTTCAATAATAAACTGAGAGATGAAATCGAGAGTTTCTTCAGGGGTACACCTTACCCTCCTGAACAGAGTAAGTTTTCCTTAACAACAGGGAACCAAATAACATTTCGTTCATCCATTACTTAAAGTCCTTTTTAGACAGAGAGTTCAGTAATTCTGAAGTAGATATACCAAGTCCATTGTCATACTGCTCATGACTTTCTTTTAACATTCGTCTAAGTTCAGGATTTTCATCAGCTTCAAATTGTATAGATTTCTCATCTTCTTCTTGTAAAACAAGTGTAAATTTACCTTTGCCAGGAATTGAAAACTGGAATACAGAGTTATCACTATTCATATTTTCAATCTGTTTCATAAGCTCTTCTGAAGATTTAATTTTTCCCATACTGATTAATCACCACCGATATTCTTTTTTATATAATATCATAACCATTTTTATTCCATTAGCCGAAGACAATGAATATAGTTGTGAACTCGTAGGTCTAGCCATATGGCGTACATCAAACATATCTCTTACTAATTCAACTTACTCGAGACCGAAATACGAATCCCCTTATACCTACCTTCCACCAATTCGACTTACTCCTGTCACGGACAGAGGGACAGGTTCCATGTCCCTTTATTCCTGAATACCCTCTGTTTTAACACAGCCAATCTTGCGCCCCTCATACACACAATAAAAGAAGCAAATGATCTATATCATCCGCTTCCAAGCTAACCTTTGTATTTTTTTACACCACTTGACGGAGGTTTTACCATCCACTATTTTCGACATAAATCGGGTAGTCACTGTGACAGCGTTTTTGTCCCCACAGGATACCAATTTACTCAGCCACTCCATCACTGATTATAAATTTATAAAAATACACCAGCGCAGTTTGAGTAAAGAGGTAAATGGGGAAGGAAAAAAATAACTCATATCCATTTTTGTATGTAAACACACCCACCTTTACATTTACATATTCAAATGTTATACCTATTAGAGACCAAGCAAGGATATAAAGCTAAAGCCGGATATTCTTAATTTTCCATTTTTCCATTATATATATAAAGAAGTAGCCGAAGGGACCATATAAAAGATAGGCTACTAAATCCATACCAGTATATTTTTCACCATCCATAATATCGTAATAATCATAGGGTGATGCACCTAGTGTATTATCAAATAAACCAGCAATGACAATCCCCCACAAAATGAGTAAAAAAGAGATCATCCGGTTTCGAAAAGGACTTTTTAGGGTGAAAATAAGACCGTATAAAACAATAATTAAACTTATTACAAAAATGTCATTTAGACCAAAACGTTCCTCTACCAACAAGAATGAACCTTCCATTAAGTCCACCCCAGTCTTTTAAAAACCTTATGACACAGAAACCCCAGTAACATCAATAGTGTTACAAATAACAAAGAAAAATGAATGGACCATTTAGCAAAAGTCACAAGCTCTTCACTGGTATTAAACCACTCAAAAGTTCCAATTAAAAGAAGCATGCCAACAGCCTGCATGAACCTTGCAATCATTCCTGTTGTATGGAATACCAATACAAAGAAAAATGTTAATACTAATGGAACAACGAAACATTTGTATAGAGTATAAGCTATATACTTACTGGGATCATCATTAAAACTGATAGCTTTAAATATAGCAGCCACTATTTCATATAAGTGGGTGTTCATTAAAGTGAAGAAAAGAAAGTAAAAACCTATTTCCCTATTACTTATGGACCTTTTAATAAAAGCCAATAAACCAACAACCAGCCAGCACGTTACTAAATATACAGCTAAAACCATATGAATCACCCTTAATCTTTAGATCCCCTGCTCCTTAAAAAGAGTACCCACCAAGGATCAACAGGAATAGTTGGTCATCGCCAATATAAATGATGCTTACTTGGGCTCTGTTTACGTAATAATTGGTTTAGTATGTACATTATTCATTTTCTTCATTATCTTGATACAATATACAGATTTTAAAAATGAACCAGTCTCTCTGTCCCATGTCACATATTCATCCTCAGTAAATTCTCAGTGTATAATCCCCTCTTCACAGGGTTTTATGAAAAGATAACTCTCTTCTGTCAAACGCATGTTTTCCTTAACCGGCTACCCCTTTAACTTTATGCAAAACTCCATCAGCAGCTCTCAAATTTCCCCTGGTGAATAGTAGCAACCAGAACGAATAGAACAAAAATCCTTAAAATATGCTCAATGTATGGTATATTTTGCCGGTGTCCCGCAATAAACTCCAAAAAAGGTGACTCCGATGAAAAAGTCACCTTCTACCTTTAAACTCTGTCACAGTGAATACCCGGTTTATGTTGAAAATAGTGCCAGTAACTACGGATTTTTCTATATAGTCTTCTTTGTAGTGAGGATATTAGGGAAAACAAAAGTAACTGTGCTTCGTCAAGAATGTCTTTAACAAACAAAAAGGTCCACAATGCACAAAGGATCAATATGGTCCTGTATATACTGAACTTTTAGGCTGTGATCTTATGTAAAACGCACGTCATTACTTGTATAGGCTACTAGTCCATTTCATGAGCTGCCGATTGTAATCAATCAATTTTCGACTCATGCTTCTTCCTACCGGTCATATTCCCTATTGGCGATACAGATAGTTTCTTTAACACCTTCAAGAGAAAAGCGATCAGCACTGCCGGCTAACTTTTTAGATAAAGCTAATTTTTCTTTTTTCAATAATCGTTTCTTTTCTGGTTTAATCACTATTTCATTCTCCTCTTCAACAAAAACACTAATTGCTGGTTCAATATCAATCCCATACCAGGTCGTCTCCGAGAACGGGCAAATTCTTTTAGTCATATAAATCACTTTTAGTAATTTTAAATTCTTCCTTAAGCGGCATAGTATATCCCTCATTTCAAAGTGATTGTACATTATTAGATTATTAGATACTTTTCCCTTCATTTGAAAAATGCAATCTGAGATTGCCTTACTAAATAAGTCACTATTGTGAGGAAAGAAACTAATTATCCTTGCAAAAACCGTGGAGTCTCGGTGAGAGAAACTTATTTCTTTAACCGGGTAGTCACTGTGACCGAAGCTTAACTGTTTTGTAGCAGCTGAATTCTTCTGTATAATTTTTTTAGCCTTGAGAGAAAATATTCCTTATAATCACATAAGGAGGAAGGATTTTCAATGTCCGAGGTGACTACTAATAATACTAATAATAATAACGGCTTGAGCACTGCAAACAAAGTAAACCTTTCAGGTATTGGTATTGGAGCAATTGTCCTTACTACTGTTTACACAGCTATTTTAGCTTCCCAACTACTGGCTACAAAGCACAAGGTCGATTATCTTTACTACAAAGAAATAACTCAAAATAAATAGATTAAATTTAACGGTGAACTCTTTCACCGTTTTTATTATTCCTCCCTTGGCATAAGTTCGCAGTTTGAGTCTACTTCGTAATACAATCGTTAATCATGTAGTGGTAAACAGTCTTTCATTCTGTGATACATTCTTTGTCATTAGGTGGTAAACACTATGTCGCTGGTGGTACATTTCAATGGCTGTAATCACATTAGACTTATTTAAGGTACGACACCAAAATCGACCGTCTATATTTTCATGATTTTAAATTCAATAAGAAACGGTACTACTCCATTCTCCTTGTTTTGAAAAGGCTGTTTTCGTATATATTGTTGCTTTCGGATATACCCGGATACAGTTTTCACTCTAAACGGGAAAGAGAAGCTCTTTTCTTTTCGGTGTTCCAGATCTCATTTTCGTAATAGTATAGAATAGCAACAAAGTTTACAAAAAGGGCCTTTGAAAAAATAAAAATCCCAGCGATACTATCTATATCACTAGGATGAAGGACTAACTATTATAAGCTTTCAATTTTTTTCATATTTTCATCGGATAAGACGAAATCGAAAAGTTCTAGATTAGATGCTTGATTTTCACGGTTGTGAGATTTAGGAATAACGACCACACCACGTTGGATTTGGTATTTTAGTAGTATTTGTGCACCAGATTTTTTGTAGGCTTCACCGATTTCATCCAGCACTTCTTTTTGATGAGTTTCGGCTTTCATAGGTCCCCATGCTACTGGTGTAATGCCTTCTTCTTTTATTAAAGCAAGGAGATCTTTGTTCGGTTCTTTTAGATTAATTTGGATTTGATTAACAGCCGGCTTCACTTTAGCAAACTTCTTCAATTCTTTCAGATGATCTTTTCCAAAGTTTGAAACCCCGATTGCTTTTAGCTTGCCCGCTTCGTAATATTCTTCAAAAACTTCCCAAGTGTTTTGAAGTTGGGCTCTATCCTCGATAGGAAAGTGAATAAGAAGCAGGTCAAGATAGTCCGTTTGAAAGTTTTTCAGACTGTTATCGATCGCTGCTCGAGTAGCTTCCTTTGAAGAAGTATATTCTTCATCGGCGGGAACTTTCGTGGTAATAAATAACTCTTCTCGAGGCACGGTGCTTTCTGCTAAAACTCTTCCGACAAGTTCTTCGTTTCGATACATGATGGCTGCGTCTATTGAACGGTAACCCAACTGGAGTGCTGATAGAAGTTCAGGAATTTCATTTGTTACCGCCCCGTTATACTCATTATTTTCTTTCCCATAAGTATTTGTACCAGTACCGACGATAGGCATTTTCAACTGATTATTAAGTGTTACGTATTCCATATTTTAAGCACTCCCTCTGTATACTCTAATTTTTCTGCTTACAGAGTACATCATATCAAATTATGGAATTTTCAAAAAGCAATGATGAGTCAATAAAAAAGACCACTTATGAAGTGATCGAGGTTAAAATACATATTTAGTTCCAATATTCTTGTTCAGTGGCTTACAATTTCCACTAAACATCAGCACTCGTGTATTCACTCAGAATACCTTCTACAACTTAATCTAAATCCACCCTCTAACCAATGATGTCGTGTTGTGTTATTTTTGCAGCAGCATATCGACGTGAGGGATATTATCTTCTAAATAGGTTTCAGATATGGCCTGAAATCCAAAAGAACCATAGAATTTCCTTAAATAATCTTGGGCTTGAATTTTAACATTTGTTTCATTTAACTCTTTTTGGATAAACTTCAGCCCTTTTTTTATAAGTTCCTCTGCAAGTCCTTGGCCCCTGAATTCTTTCTTTACAAAAACTCTTCCAATAGAAACTTCCTGATAAGAAACACCTGCTGGTAATATCCTTAAATACGCAATGATTTCTCCATCGTCTTCTTTAAAAAGATGATAGGAAAAAGGATCTTTACCATCAACTTCGAGGTAGGGACAATTTTGTTCAACCACAAAAACTAGAGTTCTTTCTTTTAAAAGATTATATAATTCACTATTTGTTAGCTCGTCGAATTTTCTTATTTTCCAACTCATTAATATTTCACCTCTTATTTGGCAAATGCAAAAGCACGTGATGCTGTCGTTCTGGCTATTTTTATCATATCATTTATCTTTTCTTAAATGAACTAACAGACCGTTGCTTTAAGTGAAATTCTTCAAGATTATAATTCCCATCATGGTAAACAGTCTGTCAATCTTTGGCTAATCGTACTTTGACTAACTTCTTCAAGGTGAATTTCTAGAAGCCTCGGCAATTACCCATAAAAAAAGCCTTCTATTATAATAATGTCACGCTGCTAGCATGCATGGTTATTATTCAGGAGGCTTTCCTTTATTCCATTTATAGTGGCTCTGTATTCCCGCATAGGGTGGTTCTTTTCTCCGCATTGAGTGGCTCAAAACTCCGCATCAGTGGGTCATTTCAACTGCAATAATCAAGGAAAACCGTAATTGTATATCATGTACTATATTCGACATTAAACGGGTAGTCACAGTGACAGAAACTTTACCCGCTCTCAGTTTGAATTAAAAATCTGGACGCGGATTAATCATATCGTGTATATTTCTTTGTGTGATTTTAAAATAAGATTCTGATCTGCTGGCCTTAGAATGGTATCCTAACAACACCTGTATTGTATTCCATTGATACCCCTTTTCTAGCATGATTCTAACAAAAGTATCTCGAAATATTCTAGGAGAAATGTTTTTGCCTAAGTCAGCTCTGATTCCTATATTACCCAATTCCCTTTGGATACCTCTATGACTAATTTTTCTAAAGGGCTTTCTCTCTGTAACAAAGATAAACTCTATATCATCTTGTCTATTATCTAAATATTCTTTTAAGTTCTTTTCCGCAGTAGGTGTTAGAAATACAATTCTTCTCTTTTCTCCGAATCCAATATTTAAAGTCTTATCTTTCCAATCTATCGAATCTAGTTTGAGTTCACATAGCTCTGCCAAATGACACCCTGAAGATAAAAATGTTTCTATCATAGCACGCTCTCTTAAGGTTTTGCTGGCAGTCCTTAATTTAGAAAGCTCTATATTACTTAACCCTTCATTCACATTTTTATGAAACTTATAGGGTTTTACTTTTAATACAGGATTTACCTCGATTTTATTTTCATAAACTAGCCATTCAAAAAATCCATTTAATATACTCCTTACTCTCTCCATAGAATTTTTAGATCTAATTGAATAATTATCCTCTCTATATCTAAGAAATTCTTTAATTTTCATAGTATCAATTTCATTTATCAGTAAGTTACTAAAGTAATTTTGGAAGATTTTCAAATCTACCATATAAGTATCCAATGTTTTCTTGATAAGTCCATGTCTTTCTTTATCTTCTATATAATATCTTATGTTGTTATCTATATTCATTTCAACTAAATCTGGCTTCTCTTTACCACGTATCCAACCCCTGAAATTATATTCTGATTTATCCTTTCTTAAATATTCTTGCAAGATAAATCCCACCTCACTTGTTATCTGATTTACATCACCTACTTCTCCTACTAAATTTGACATTGCTATTTTTTTGAATGCATTGTATTTCTCTATTGAAGGGTTTTCAACCTCATGTTCATAGATTTTCAAAGATATATTTTTACTCTTTTTATTAGCTAAAAATTGTTCATTTAAGACAATTGTACATACTGGTATATTATTATCGGCTGCAAATTCATACTCTAATTGTGTGTAACTCTTTCCACTATTAGGCTCAATAGACCCATACCTTCCTCCCAAAATTAACATTAATAAGTCGGAGTCAACTATCCATTCCTTAATAACTTCCCATTGGGATTTATCACTAGGAATAAAAAGTTCCATTCCGGCAGGTATATGCTTTGATTTTAGTATTCCTTCAACTGCTTTTTGTCTTTCATCTCTTAAATCAAGATAAGTGGAAGAGACAAATACTTGTAACTTTTTATTCAACGGGGGACACCTCCAACAATATATATTTTAATCGCTACTATATAGAAAAGTAGAATTAACTATACAAATTAATAGTTTTAATGAAAAGGACAGGACTATAACATAAAATACTAATGAATTTGCTTAGACTCAGTTTTTATATAAATTATTATAAATGAAAAATACCTTAAACTGGTTCGCCTACTTAATTACAGCCATCTCCTCATGCATAACCCCAGCAATCAACTCAACCCCACCCTGCTTATCCAAACTCTCATTATTCCGTTCACACCGGGATAAGTGTGTACAGTTAGGACATCCCTCATCACATTCACAAGACTTAAGAATGGACAAAGCCTTATTAAGAATATGGTGAAGTCTTTCAGAGACGGTATCCATGATGCCTGCTCCTCCGCCTCCTGTTTCATACAATACAATGGTCGGAACATTGCCGAATTCATTTAAGTTGGAAGATGATAGTAAAGCAAAATCACTGTTTGAACACTTAACCACGGATGGGATGGCAGATGTCAATGCATGCTCGACTACGTGTAAGGCAGCGTCGGTTACCTGGTTGTCGGCAAATTGCAGCCAGAGGCCTTCTGTCGTGTATTTAACCGGATACATATTGATTTCGGTTATTAAATCTGAGATCGATCCACCATACAAAGGGACTTTCTTGTATCCCCACAACCTTCTGGTGACTTCCAAAGTTCCTTTTCCGAATTCCAGTGACTCAGTTATCCTGCTTCGTTCAAGTTCCTTTTCGATGTAAATTGAATCTTTGACCTGGGACCTTGTTGTATATTCTGCTTTAATTGGAACCACCACTATTTCGCTGGTTCTCTGTGAAATCCTTAAGACCCTATATGTATGCTGGTTGTATAAAAAGACAGCCCCATAATGGTAATCTCGTAATACAGTCCGCTCATCAACGCCTTCCAGGATTACATCTTTTGTATTGCCTTTTTGAGTAAGTATTGAATAAACTTTGCCGCCTGAGACCAGAGGATTGTACAATAATTCTTTAGTAGTTAACTCCCATGTGCCTTTTTTGATTTCTGCCATATTATCTAGAAAACCAGCAGACTTTCTTGCGGCAGAAACCTTAAAGTACTGATGGACCCCAGATATTTTTCCATTCAATTCATGAGCGGCATACTGAAGGTGTTCCGCTACAATGTTGGGATTGGAGACATCAATTGCTACATGCTCTGCTTGTCTTTCCATGAATTCTACCGGATTACTGGCATAGTATTGTTCCAGCGGATCTTCCTGGAATATCTGAATCACTAAGCCAGGACCTTTTCGGCCAACTCTTCCTGCTTGTTGAAGGAAACTAGCCTTGCTGCCTGCATATCCGACCATTATGCAGATATCTAAGTCTCCTATATCTATCCCCATTTCCAGAGCGGAGGTCGACACAAGGCCGGACAATTCCCCTTTTTTGATTCTGCTCATGATTTCTTGTTTTTTATAAGCATTTATGTGGGCATGGAAGGGTGAAAAGTATTCTTGGGGCATTCCTTCCATGCCCCATTTTTCACGTAACGTCGTCCTGATTGCTTTGTTCAATTCAAAACTTGCCGTTTCCGTCGATTTACGATTGCCATGGAACAGAATTGATTTAGGCAATTTTCCGTATTTGTATGCTAGATGTTTTAGAATTTCTATAGCTTCCGAAATTGGCGCCCTCCTGAGCCGGTTGTCAGTTTGGTTTCCTAACAAGCCTGGGGTCATCAAGAGAATTTCCCTTTGATAAGCAGGGCTGCCATCTTCCTCAATCAATGAGAATCCATTGATTCCTTTCAACCCAGTGATGTCTTCAGCCAATTCTTTTGGGTTTCCTATGGAAGCAGAACAGGTAATGAACTGTACGGATGTTCCTAAAGCTTTGCACAATGATCTAATTCTCCTTAAGAGCATCGACACCTTGGAACCCAGCACCCCGTTATAGGCATGAAGTTCATCGACAACAACATATTTAAGGTTCTTGAAGAAGTTCATGATGGCGGGGCCTTTCTTTTTAAAATGCACCGCCCCTTGAAGGATGTAATGGAGATAATGAACATTTGTCAGCCAGTATCTGGCGTTCTGGTAAGTCAATTCTTTAACAGAATCTGCCTTGCCTCCTTCCAGGATTCCCACGCCAACCTCTTTGTCACCTAACCTGATCGTTTTAAAACCAAAAGAAGTCTCACTTGAAGAAGTTCCATGATTGAACATGTCCAATGATTGCAGCTGATCCCTTGTTAAAGCTTTCAATGGAGAAAGATATAGGGCCGTCGCTTTGTCGTCCTCAATAAACGACTCCAAAACAGGGATTGAGTAGACCAGGGATTTTCCTGATGCTGTCCCGGTAGTGATCACGACGTTTTCTCCCTTTCTTACCTTATTTACAGCTTCAGCTTGATGGGAGTATAACTGACCTATTCCTTTCTCTTTCAACTTCATAGAAAGTTCGTGAGGTAATGGGTATTCGAGATCCCCGAATGTTGCAGCCTTTTCCGGAACCGAGTATTGCTGAAGTTTCGAGCCTTCCCTGTTACTGACCTCTTTGATGTCAGAGATGATTTTACCTAGTGGAATATCGTTAAAAGATAGAGCTTCCATTCGGTTATCCTTAAGAAGCTCCCTCTCATCTTTACTAATCAACAGATCATTAACCAAGGAATCACAAGCAGCACAATAGATACCATCACTTAATTGTCTTTCTGTAAGAAGTACCCATTCAGCCATCCTTAACCCATTTGTGGGCTGCATAATTTCTCTTTTGTAAGGTTCTCCCCTTAGTTGAGTACTGATTTGATAAAAGTTCAACTGTGTCTTTTTGGATGTAAAGCAATCCTGACAAATTAACGGCATTGCATTTCAGCCTCCTCAACCTGTACATCATAGGATGCTGCGATTTGACTTAATATAAATCTTCCTCCCGCTTTAGATAGGTGTTCATTGTTCTTTCCGGGATATTGAATACAAGAAGGACATCCTCCTGGACATGAACACGTTTTCAGGAGATTAAGGGCAGACTCTATGATTCTATTTAAGTTTTCTCCTATAGCAGTGGTGATTCCCATGCCCCCAGATTCGTTTCCATAAAATCCAATGACCGGATTTCCATCAAAATTTGGTAAAGAAAACCCTGAAAAGCTAGAGATATCCCTGCTGTCACAAATGATCGTATCAGGGATGACTGACAGAATGACATGCTCTGCAGCACGCAATGAGCCCTCAAGTTTCTCCTGTGTGGCTTCTTCACCTAGTAAGTCAGACAAGGAACCAATGCTTTCTTTTGAAAGATGAATCCAGCATCCCTCTGAATCAAAATTTGAAGAGATTGGAGTAAGAAGCGGCTCTATTTCTGTCACCCTAGAGTTGAAATAAGATTTATTATAAGCGAAAACAGATCTCTTAATATTCAACTCTCCGTACATCAATTTCACATGACCTATAGAGTTATCTGAGGTCTGTTCACTTATCGAAATGGTATCCTTATAGATTGATTGTGTATAATATTCGATTTCCCCTGCAATGGGTTTCACAAGAATTTCGGCTCTATTACTATTAAAGCTGTCTACCTTGTACCCTTTTTCATTAGCATTCCAATAGACAGCTCCTTCATGAAAGTCACGTAAAGCGGTCCATTCGTCGACATTATCAATCAGGACTTCCCGGTTTTTTGTCGAGACCACTTTATAGCTGGTTCCACTACCTGAACGAAGGCTGCATCGTTCTGAGAGCTCCTCAGTCGTTAACTCACTTAGATGTGCCAATATAGCTGACTGGTAATCCTCATGTATATCAAATAAGTTTAAATCCTCTTTTATTAACTTTCTGCCCAGTTCTTCTTGCAGATATTGAAGATGAAGCTTCAGCAGTTCTCTGTTCCTTGGATCAATCCTTACAACCTCCGGGGGCTTTTCAAGGAATTTATCAGGATTCTGCATATAGTACTGCTGCAGCGGCTCGTCTTCAAAAATCATTACGGCTACGCCTTCCCCTTTACGTCCTACTCTTCCAATTTGCTGAGAGAATGCTGCCTTGCTGCCAGGATAACCCGAAAGAATGGCCACACTGAGATCTCCAATATCTATGCCTACTTCCAACGCATTAGTAGCAATAACCATATGGACATCGTTTTTCTTAATGGCATGGATTACTTGTTTTCTTTCTTCAACAGCAAGCATCCCATTATAAAATGCCGAAAGTTTCACACCGGAGACATCATCTTTCTTCAGCCTCAGTTTTTTTCGAAGTACATCTTTCATGGATCTTGCTGTCACTTTCCCCTGCAGTCTCGATCCCTGGAACATAATGGTCCTGATTAATCGATTTTTTTGTACCAGCACATTTTCAGCGATAGATAGCGCATCCGAGACAGGGGCTTTCCTTTCGCCTGTATCCAACGTTAATCCAGGATTCCAGAATATAATATTCCGCTTTCTCTTGATTGAACCATCATTATCCACCAATTGAAATTCATTTCTTCCAGTTAACAGCTCGGCAAGACGATCAGGTTGATCAATAGTAGCCGAACACAATATGAATTGAATGCTGGTATTACCGAGATTTTCACAGATCTTCTGCAATCTTTTCAGCACCAGCGACACATGGCTCCCGAATGCTCCTCGATATAGATGCATTTCATCAATGACGATATACTTTAAATTTTTCAACAGGGAAATAGTATCCTGAGAAGAACTGTTATTTATCCCCGCATTTTTCAATATAGAGTGATGGATCATATCCGGGTTGGTGAACAGAATTCTTCCATCTTTCAAGAGTCTTCTTCTGGACCCGAGTTGAGTATCCCCATCAAACCTACCGAATGAGAGGTATTTCTCACCCAACTTGATCGAACGCTCGTACCAATCATCCAAATCTTCATCTTCTGAACCGGTATCTTTAAGTTCTGTCCATCTGTATAACTGTTCCACTTGGTCGTCAGCCAGCGCTTTGGTCGGAAATATGTATAAAGCCCTCGCCGATTCATCCTCCAACAATCCCTGCAGAATCGGAAGGTTATAGGATAAAGTCTTTCCGGATGCTGTATGAGTTACAAGAACAACATCTTTCCCTTTTCTTACTGAATTATATGTATCCGCTTGATGAACATAGAGATCATTGATTCCCATGCGGTTTAAAGCTTCTTTTAAACTTACTGGTAATTCTTCATTCAAAGTTCCAAAAGAAGCTTCCGAATCTGGCATCTGATGGATGTAAATATCAGCCCGTTCTTTCTCACTTAATTTCTCCAGGGATTCAACCACTTCACCAGATCTGAACTCTCCTGAGCCTACTCCTGGTATACGTTTATCAATCAAAATAGAACTTTCTTCTGGTGCTAGGACTACAGGACTGCAGCAACTCGGACAATACACACCTACCTCTTTCGTTCTCATCCATGAATGTTCATTATCAATTTCCTGCCATTCACCCATATCCATAGCCGCTCCAACCTTGTATTCCACTAACCTGTATTCTCCGTCCGGCATAACTTTTCTGCTATGCTGAAGTCCTTTCAGCATAAAACCACAGTCACATTGTAAAAAGGCCATTTATATTCAACCTCCTAATTTAATTGTTCTGATTTTTCTTAATTACCATTATACGACAAAAGTAGTCATATAATGTGAAAATATGTAAAATACATTCTTAATAAACTAATAAAAAAAAGACCACTTTTAAAGTGATCTTAAAATTATTAACAGATTAACTAACGTTGACAGTAATAAGCGGCTGTTTCATTAGATTTCATTTTATCTTTGCTAGAAATATAAACCCGTTGCTAAGTCCCTATTTATGATTATGATAATGATTATTGATATGGGTGTGAGTTATCCTTCCATTATGATTAATGGATCCTTAATATTGTGTCTCCTTCGTAAAATACCTCATACCAGAAGAAAGAGGATTTTGCCCAATTAAATATGGATGAAGTCCTTCTTAAGTTCACCAAGTAAATTAGTTCTGGACTAATTTTTTAATCATTAAAGATTATGTCTATCTTCTTTATAACACCTATAATATCTTGAACAAATTGCTCTTCATTCTTTTTCTCTAATTCAAATAATAAGTTCTCTAAGGTATCCTCAACTTGTGATTTTAATAATTTATGATCTTGATTAAAAAAATTGTGACTGGTATTACTAAGTGAATTAACCTTATAATTTCTTAGACACTTTTTAAACGCCTTATTTATATCCGCCGTTTCTATCACTTTGTGACAGGAACCACAAAGAGTGACAAGATTATCCTTATGGTTGGGACCTCCAAGTCTGCGAGGAATCTTATGATGCACATGTAAATCTTTTTCTGCCTCACAAACAACACACCTCCACTCATCTCGATCCTTTACACTCTTTTTCAAATCCTCCCTAAATGTTTGAGACCAAACATCCAGCAACTTTAATTCACCATTAGTTTCTCTTAGTTTGTCCATAACTTCTTGGTGTGGAAGGATAATACTCTCTATCGTCATATAGATGGATTCAGCAATGGCATCGTCAAATTCGATATACCTGTTATCCTCTTCTTCATCAATATCACAGGAAAAGATGATTTCTGATAAGTCACAAGTAAAACCCATTATGAGATCCTTGTTCTTACCACTTAAGTTTTCTTGAATCAAAAGAGACTTATTATAAATGTCAGTTATTGATAAGGATCTCCAGTTTGTTATACGCTCTTTAATGATTTGAGGTATATGTTCTCTCCATACTTCTTTTAAAGACGAATCCGCATCATTGTAGTCTGAACCGACTGCACCCTGTAAGTATTTTTCTATAATTTTTAATGGATCCTGATGCTCAAGATCTGTTATATCACTATTCTCTCCTAATTTACTCTCTCTGATATCTAGAATAGCTTCAAGTTCATCATGGATGGAGATTAGTTCTTCAATATGAAACTCTAAAAGCTCATTAAAAGAGTAATCATCTAAATTAATATTGTTGTCGGGTAGTATATAAACATCCATCACACCGCTCAGTTCTAAAATTCTATCCAGAAAATATTCTCGTTCTCTTTTTTCACCTAATTTTGCAACCACTTACCACACCTCTTAATTCTATTTATACAAATTTAACTAGGCCCTTAAATTCGCTATTATTTAGTTGGAAAGTGTCATTTTACAAAACTCCAATACTATATGATTAATAGCTGGAACATGCTTGGAAATTTATAATATATTAACTCCGCACTCCTCTCCACCGCGTTTCATCTTATAACAAAGTTGACCTTACATTTCATTAAATAATTGCTAAATTTCAAGTAGCTTTCAAGTAGCTGTAAAGAATTCACACTCTATATAGTAGCCCTTAGATATATCAGTGATTTATAACCTTAAACATTTGCGATATCAATCAACCTTTCATAAATCTCCTTCCAAGAGCCATCCAGATCAACGGTCATCATTTCCAGCCAAACATTCTCACTCCATTGGTAACTCTCTTTAACATCTGTTCCATTCGCAGGATAGATCAGCAGCCCCCTAAGCTGAAGCTCCTTGTCCTCGTGCATTAAATAGGTAAATAGTTGATACATATTGTGGCTGTGGAAGGTGGATTTGCCAAAATTCTCTTGGAATGCATTTTTATAAAACTTTGCATCTATTATGATTTTTTTCTGTTCTTTTTTGTGAGTTAGGGATACATCTGTCTTCATCTGAGGCAGGTATGATTTGTTCCCTTCCAGCCTCCACTGTAATATCTCCGAGGAAACACGATAGTCCTTCTGTTCAATTCGGTAAAAATGAAACAGAAACTTTTCGAAAATAGCATTTAACGATTTTTCATCTAGTTCTGCTGAGAATAAACTCCACTTTCCTTGTCTGTGAGACAGCAGCCTCAACTCAAATAATAAGGTGGCCAGATGTATCATCCGTTTGTAATGCACGTTATGTCTTTTAAATATCAATTGAGAAAAAATCCTTTTAGTTAGAGGGAGATCCCTTACCTCGTTAAGGAACTCCAATTTCATAAAACTTTTCTTGCGTGTCTCTGTTCTTAAATACTTATTCATACAGATGGACTGCAGTGTGCATTTCATAATTTGATTTGGCAGAATATCGAGCGAGTATTCATCTTTCTCGCACACAAGCACCGGTTTTTTTCCTGCTAGATAAGGAATGGACTCATTAATCAGCATACGACCAGTCAATCTGTTTGTCACTTCTTGCTTTTCAACATAATCCTTCACCAGTCCCCGACGCTGAAGCCAATCCACTTCTCTAAGAAATTGGTCCACGATAAAATCATATGTAATCAAATCTTCATCAACATCATTCATGCTCTCTATCAACTCTGGCATGTCGTTGATATAACTGAGGAGACAAAAAAGGTTACGGATCGGGACTTTAAACATCTGTTCCATATCAAGACCCTTCTAATAAAGAAACAACCATGTCCGGACGATCGAAGAAATATTCTTCCAGTAGCGGCTGAATTTCAAACATAAGGATTCCTTGGTACCAGGCATTCTCATCCATGTCATCAGGTTTCCCAGTGAAGAACGAATGGCCAATGGCATATCCTTCACCTAGCTGAAAATCTTTCTCGATTTCTTTATTAATACCTGAGACAGTGTCAGTGATCTTTTGCAGCATTTCTGCTGACACACCTGTTTCTTGAACAGCTCTGTACCACTTTTCACCAAAGGCTGGATTAAGGTTGATAAAAGCAAACCGCCTACGCAGAGCGACTTCAAGTTGAGCCAGTGATCGGTCGGCCGTATTCATAGTCCCGACGAGATACACATTGCTTGGTACGGTGAATTTTTTCTTAGAGTAACCCATTGTGACATACTCTTCCCGCTTGTCCTTTTCAATCAGCATGAATAGTTCACCAAATACCTTAGAAAGGTTACCTCTGTTAATTTCATCAATGATAAAGTAATAGTCTTCTCCAGGGTTTTCTATCGCACGCTGGCAGAAGTCATAAAAAATACCGTATTGAAGAGAAAATCCATTCTTATCAGGTCTGAACCCCATTACGAAATCTTCGTAAGCATAGTTTTGATGAAATTGAACCATTTCTATTCTTGTAGAATCTTTCACACCCATCAAGGAGTAAGCCAAACGTTTAGATACAAAGGTCTTCCCTACACCAGGTGGTCCTTGCAGAATAATATTTTTCTTATAACGAAGCAGACTGGTCATTGTAGTATACTGGTCTTCCTCCAAGAATACCTCTTTAAGGAAATCCTCTTTGGAATAGCTTTCAAAGTCTTCTTCTGAAAACGTATTACCAATCGCTTCTTTTAAGCAAGGTTTCAACCTCCAGATGAAATGGTTATTTTCTTCATACTCACCGTTGAACAAGACACACCAATAGCAGTCTGTCCCGTCATCTCTTACTGGCACAGCTATTCCCGTTGCCTCTATTACCCGCTTTGCCAATTGAACTACCGGAGTATTAAATGAGGAATGGTGTTTACCAAGCTCAAGTGCAAGCTGTGATGCGGTAGCCTCCCCACCTAACTCGTACAATTTATGAAGGTAGAGAAAATCGCTCTCAGTAAAAACTTCATTATTGTTCAAAAGCTCTAGCCATTTTTCTGAACTTATACTGTCTTGTAAATTGTCAATAGGGGCAGCATTCACACTAGTATCATTCGTTTCTTGAAATGCATCTATGACGTTTACCATTTTCCGGTGTAAATCTTCATAAGTAAAAGAAGAGACATCACTTGTTTCTTCGATATCCCGCTCACCTCTTCTTGGATGTTCAGAGCCATAGAGCATTCCATATCTAACTCCACTGTCCTCTACAGCCACAAACAATTGAGGCGCATTTTTATGATTTATATGGCTCTTTTCGTAAACCGCCAGCCAGCAAGTTGAACCACCAAAATTCTGATTCCAATTGAAGCCATTCAGCACTCTATCTTCAAACAAATCAGCCTCCTTTAGCTCTTCCATGTTGCGAAGCGCCTCATGAATCTTTCTTTGTTCTTCCTGAACTTTCGCTTTCTTATCAGTGTAGTAAAGCTGAAACAAGATCGAGAAGTTGTTCCAGGAGTTTAAGATGTTTGTTTCATACTTAACTCTTACTTCTTCCTTGATTTCTTCCAGTTCATCAACTGTCACAGACCCATTTTCGATAATCCTGTCTACTACTCTGGACTTGATTAAATTAACCTTCTCGGAATTCTTATACTGATCCTTCAATATATGAAGATGAGCAGCATCAAGCTGAGAAAGGCTGTCCAGCATCTTTTGGGGTTCTAACTTGTATGTATGCAGCTCAGTTGCAACACTATATAGATAATCAACAGCACTTTCCACTTTGATTTCATCATATGTAGTGCTGCAGTAAAAGAAATCCTGAATATCAAGCATCGTCAAACCTTCATTATTCCTTTCCAGGTGAGAAAGAGCTATCTCACACAGCTCTAGATAAGTTTGATAATTAGTGCCTACACTGGAAAGCTTCAGGTTAATCCCGTAAGATCTCTTCATATCCATAAAAACTTCCTGCTTATAAATTGGATACTTCTTATAATCAAAAGCTGCTAAAATATAGCCAAACAAAGGTGCTCCTAAAGAAATTTTAGAATTGAATGCCTTTCCCTTCTCCCTAAATTCTTCAATTCTATCCTCTTTAGGATGAGATGAATAAATTAATTTATTTAACAAGCTGGCCACTTCTTTCGGCTCTGCCTCTGCATATTTCAACAGATCATCTGTATTACTCCAGTGAACAAAGCTGCCAGACGTGGGATTTTCCTTCTGCAGCTTTCTAACTATATCCACGACCGTAATCTCATTAATATCCTGCTTCCTCATGAATTCATTCAAGCGGGAAAGGATTTCTTCTTTATAGGACTCAGCGTAATTAGAGCTTTTCTTAAACTTCAAGTAACGTTTGAACGACAGATCTATGTATGAATCTTTTAGTAGATACTTTTCCAATTCTTGTGTAGACATCATATACACCTCATAAACTATTTATTTGTCACCCTATCAAGATAAAGAGCTGCCAGCCCGTTAAATATAACTTACTTAAAAATGAGAGACATACTTATAGCCTAGCATAATTCCCAATAATAAGACGAAACAAATGTAAAACTCCACTAACTTTGTTAAAATATAGTATATATTACTAGAAAGACGTGATTTCATGCTAAAAACACTAATGTCGAAATTATTTGCTCCCCAAAAGAAAGAAGCGCCTATAGAAAATAATCCAGAAGTCGAGGTCAAAAAGCAGCAAGTGGTCATCTATGAGTCCGACCCCAACCGGTTAATGGAAATAACTAAGTCTCCTTTTCCTGAAGGAAGCGATCAAGGATATGTATATTTCTTACAAGAAAGCCTAAATGGAACTTTTAAAATTGGCACGACCGCTTCCATTGATAAAGATATGAAAATTTTCAAAGAAGAACTTCCCTTCAAGACTCAATTGGTACACCTGATTAAGTCTGGAGAATCTTCCGGGACAGAAGCCTCTTTTCATAATTACTTCTCTCCACAACACCTAGAGAGTGGATGGTATAACTTAAGCCGGGACCAGGTAGCATGGATTAAAGAAGAAAACTATACCGAGCAAATCAGGGAAACGATAGGCATCGAAGAAGACAAAAGTGATAAACCCCTGACTCAAAAACAAATCGATTATGCCAAAACTGTTAATGACGCTCCATAATGTCCTGAAACTGACGGCTCATTTTGTCCTGAACTTGACGGATTTATTGCCTATTAAAGATACAGAAGGGAGGCTTGTGAGGCCTCCCCAAAACATCTATAAATCTACCTCATAGGTTTCATTTTGCTTCAAATAAAAACGGACTTCGTGACTGCCGGTGATAATGTACCAATCTCTGCCGAGCTCAAGCCTGCATGACAACACCTTTCCATAACCAAGATTCAGCTCGAACCATTCGCCACACCTCAGTTTGTAACC
>NZ_VTEH01000020.1 GCF_008180615.1 Rossellomorea vietnamensis | reverse complement strand
CAGCCTTCTTCTGCCTCTTGTATCTTGATTTTTTCATACCATGGTCCAAGCTGGTCATTGCGGTACGCGAGCTGGGTTCAGAACGTCGTGAGACAGTTCGGTCCCTATCCGTCGTGGGCGCAGGAAATTTGAGAGGAGCTGTCCTTAGTACGAGAGGACCGGGATGGACGCACCGCTGGTGTACCAGTTGTCTTGCCAAAGGCATCGCTGGGTAGCTATGTGCGGAAGGGATAAGTGCTGAAAGCATCTAAGCATGAAGCCCCCCTCGAGATGAGATTTCCCATCACTTTATGTGAGTAAGATCCCTGAAAGATGATCAGGTAGATAGGTCTGAGGTGGAAGCGTGGCGACACGTGCAGCTGACAGATACTAATCGATCGAGGACTTAACCACAGTAAAAAGCGCAGGCGGCTTGAACAGAGGCGACAGGCATATGACAGCAAGCAGATGAGGGCGGTATTTGCCCTCGGCTGATTGATGACATATGACCCCGAGCCTCTAGCCGCCGGAGCTGGATTGCAAAATGCAGCGAAACTCGGAATACTTTCTTCTTTCTTCTAATACTTTATCTAGTTTTGAGTGAATAATTTTTTCAAAAAAACACTTGCAAAAATTATAAAACTCGTTATAATAGTACTTGTCCCTAAAAAGACAACGTCTGGTGACTAAGGCGAAGAGGTCACACCCGTTCCCATGCCGAACACGGAAGTTAAGCTCTTCAGCGCCGATGGTAGTTGGGGGATCTCCCCCTGTGAGAGTAGGACGTCGCCAGGCTTAGTATTATTCCGCAGTAGCTCAGTGGTAGAGCTATCGGCTGTTAACCGATCGGTCGCAGGTTCGAGTCCTGCCTGCGGAGCCAATAATGGAGAGCTGTCCGAGTGGCCGAAGGAGCACGATTGGAAATCGTGTAGGCGGGTAACCCTGTCTCAAGGGTTCAAATCCCTTGCTCTCCGCCATTATAACTTTTAAGGCCCATTGGTCAAGCGGTTAAGACACCGCCCTTTCACGGCGGTAACACGGGTTCGAATCCCGTATGGGTCACCAGGTTTTTCACCAAGTAAATAATCATCAAGCATACAAAAGTGATTGTTAAATTAACGGAGGATTAGCTCAGCTGGGAGAGCATCTGCCTTACAAGCAGAGGGTCGGCGGTTCGATCCCGTCATCCTCCACCATATTTTTACGAAGCGGAGTAAAATAACTACATTATATCGTCGCGGGGTGGAGCAGTTCGGTAGCTCGTCGGGCTCATAACCCGAAGGTCGCAGGTTCAAATCCTGCCCCCGCAATACCATGGTCCGGTAGTTCAGTTGGTTAGAATGCCTGCCTGTCACGCAGGAGGTCGCGGGTTCGAGTCCCGTCCGGACCGCCATTTTAAAATAAAATCTTAGTTCAAACTAAGAGGGTTTCGATAAGCAAGAAGTTCAAGGAAGCAACTGAGTGAACCCCGGAGCGCACTGATAGGTGCGTGAGGATGTGAGCGAAGGCGCTGACGAAGAAATTCGCAGTTTAGCGGAAGCCGAAACTAATACGGCTCAGTAGCTCAGTTGGTAGAGCAATGGACTGAAAATCCATGTGTCGGCGGTTCGATTCCGTCCTGAGCCACCATTTTTCCAGATTGCCGGTGTAGCTCAACTGGTAGAGCAACTGACTTGTAATCAGTAGGTTGGGGGTTCAAGTCCTCTTGCCGGCACCATCGGGATATTTGGAGGGGTAGCGAAGTGGCTAAACGCGGCGGACTGTAAATCCGCTCCTTCGGGTTCGGCAGTTCGAATCTGCCCCCCTCCACCATCTCTTACTAAGCAAAGTAAGATTAAAAAAATATAATTTCATAGGGGTATAGTTTAAAGGTAGAACAGAGGTCTCCAAAACCTCCAGTGTGGGTTCGATTCCTACTACCCCTGCCAATTTAACTTGTGGCGATTGTGGCGAAGTGGTTAACGCATCGGATTGTGGTTCCGACATTCGTGGGTTCGATTCCCATCAGTCGCCCCATAAGTTTTCAACCATTACTTCATAGCTGCATATAATATATCAATGGGCTATAGCCAAGCGGTAAGGCATCGCACTTTGACTGCGACATGCGTTGGTTCGAATCCAGCTAGCCCAGCCAATTTGCGGAAGTAGTTCAGTGGTAGAACACCACCTTGCCAAGGTGGGGGTCGCGGGTTCGAATCCCGTCTTCCGCTCCAATGGCGGCATAGCCAAGTGGTAAGGCAGAGGTCTGCAAAACCTCTATCACCGGTTCAAATCCGGTTGCCGCCTCCAAACAACACTTGCCGGTGTGGCGGAATTGGCAGACGCGCACGACTCAAAATCGTGTTCCTCTGGAGTGCCGGTTCGACCCCGGCCACCGGTACCATATGTATATTGCGGGTGTAGTTTAGTGGTAAAACCTCAGCCTTCCAAGCTGATGATGAGGGTTCGATTCCCTTCACCCGCTCCATACATACATACACAAGCCTTTCTCAATATGAGAAAGGCTTTTTTGTGTTCTTTTTTATATTAATTAAAATTAAGGATCTGATTCTTTTAATGCTCATGCAAGAGAAGAGTATCAATAGGAAAATCGATTTTTTATGTTGAGAACATTTGCATGCCGTGGGTGGAAAGGTAATTCTTATCTAGGCCGATGTTGAGTATGCCGACCTTTGTATCATAAACAGTAACGAGTTGCTCTTATCAATTTAGGAATCTTGTAAGGGAATTTCATTTTAAAAATAGAGGGGGATTTTTTCCTTAATTAATGCTAAGTACCCGAATTTAGTTTAAATAGATGGAGAAATTCCCCTTATTTACACCAACGCAAGCTCAACTCTGAAATTAAGGGTAAAATCTCCCGTTATATTTACGTTAGTTACTTTCAACGCCAGCCCCTTGAGTCGTATACCTGTAGAGAAATCAATAACATCTCTTAAGATCTTACAAGTATTAGCTGCACAACCTCCTTTCGACAACAATCTACAATCTTCGGGTGGTGACTGTCACCAGCATATCAAAATTTTGCCCCTTCTTTGTCAATTCTGTATACCCATTTTAGAAAGCGCTTCCATTATACTTTAGGAAAGTATTAAGTCAGGCGGTGATACCGGTGGAGACAAAGATTGAGACAGGGCCAGTGAGTCCGGAGATACAGATCAAGACGGCATCCATGAAGAAGAAAAGGTATAAGAGCATACTGACCTATGCAGCCTTTGTGGGACCAGCACTGCTGTTTTTCCTGGTGATTCAGATTGTGCCATTTTTAATGGGGCTTTATTATTCTTTTACTTCTTGGAATGGAGTCAGTTCGGCAGTTCAATGGGTTGGGATTGAGAACTATAAGAAGATTTTCACAAATGATCCTGTTTTCTTTAATTCCTTTATGTTTACAACTAAATTTATGTTTGCTGCAGTCATTATAAGTAATTTAATAGGTTTCAGCTTTGCGCTGCTGCTTAATGCAGCCTTAAAAACTAGAAATATATTAAGAACGGTTTTCTTCATCCCAAATGTTATTGGCGGATTGCTGCTGGGATTCATCTGGCAGTTCATTTTTGTAAAAGGGTTTGCCTCGATTGGAAACATGACAGGAATTGGATTTTTCAAGATGCCGTGGCTTGGTGATGAGAATACTGCTTTCTGGGGAATTGTGATCGTCTTTGCCTGGCAGATCAGTGGATACATGATGGTCATCTATGTTGCCGCGTTACAGGGAGTTGATAATTCACTTCTGGAAGCAGCTAAAATTGATGGAGCATCAGCGTGGGCAGTTTTAACAAAGATCATTATCCCGTTAATATTGCCGGCATTTACGATTTGTTTCTTCTTGACGATTTCAATGGCCTTCAAGATATTTGATCTTAATATTTCCCTGACTGGCGGAGGACCTTTCAATTCGACACAGTCAGTCGCCATTAATATCTATCAGGAAGCGTTCCAGAACAACCGTTATGGCTTGGGTACAGCGAAATCCATCCTATTCTTTGTGGTTGTGGCCGTCTTCACAACGGTTCAAGTGATGCTGACGAAGAAGAAGGAGGTTGAGGCATAATGGGCAGCCGTTATACCAAAAGGACATTTGTACTTGAAATTATCGGGATTATTGTAGGACTTATTTTCCTGGTTCCCTTTTACTTTGTGCTGATTAACTCGGTAAAGCCTTTTGCTGCTATATTAATCGATGCTGCAGCTTGGCCGGAAGAATTTCTGTTTTCCAACTACGCAAAGGTGTGGGATATCATCAACTTTCCAAGAGCGTTTTGGAACTCTCTGGTCATCACCGTATTCAGTAATATCGGTCTGGTGATTATCAGTTCAATGGCTGCCTGGAAGATGGTTAGGACGCCAGGCAGATTCAGTAAGGTGCTGTTTGTGGTCTTTGTATCTGCGATGGTCATTCCATTTCAGACCGTCATGATTCCTCTTATGAAGCTGGGCGGAGCTCTTCACCTGACTAACAGCATTCCAGGGTTGATCATTATGTATTTCGGCTTTGGTGTACCTCTGTCATTGTTTCTATTTCATGGTTTCGTCAAGACCGTACCGATAGAGATTGAGGAATCTGCGATGATTGATGGCTGCAGTCAATTTGGTGTGTTTTGGAGAATTGTTTTCCCGCTTCTAAAGCCGATTACCGTTACAGTGATCATTTTGAACACATTATGGATCTGGAACGATTACCTGCTTCCTTTGCTGGTTCTGCAGGATGCGGAGTTAAGGACGATTCCTTTGGCAGCGAGTTCTTTCTTTGCTCAGTATACTAAACAGTGGGATATGGGGCTTGCGGCATTGGTTCTCGGAATCACACCGGTCATCATTTTCTTCCTGTTCTTACAGAAACATATCATTAAAGGAATTGCTGCAGGTTCTATTAAGTAGATATAAAGTTTCTGGTAATATCCAGGAATTTATATAAAATATGAATTAATACCAGGGAGGTTGAAATTTTTATGAAACGTTTTCTGCTTTTATGTATGTCTTTAGTTTTCGTATTCGGTATTGCAGCCGGATGTTCTTCTGAAAACACTTCAGGTAATTCCAATGGTAATTCTGATTCAGGGAATGAAGATGAAGTGGTTACACTGAACTTCTTCCAATTTAAGGTGGAAATTGCCGATCAGCTTGCGGAAATGATTAAAGAATTCGAAGCTGAGCATCCAAATATCAAAGTAAAGCTTGAAACAGTCGGCGGCGGTGCAGATTACGGTGCAGCTCTTAAGGCTAAATTTGCATCAGGTGAAGAGCCGGATATTTTCAACAATGGCGGATTCAAAGAACTTGAACTATGGAAAGAAAAATTGGCTGATCTATCGGATGAGCCTTGGGTAGAACATGTTCTTCCTATCGGCAAGGTGCCTATGACAGATGAGGACGGCAAGCTTTATGGTATGCCTGTAAACCTTGAAGGATATGGCTTTGTGTATAACAAAGACCTTTTTGAAAAAGCAGGGATTACGGAAGCTCCTGCCACTATCGATGAATTGAAGGATGCCTCTGAAAAATTGAAAGCTGCTGGAATCACTCCATTTTCTGCAGGATATGGCGAGTGGTGGGTAATCGGGCAGCATTTGCTGAACATCCCATTTGCACAGCAGGATGATCCTGTTGCTTTCATTGAAGGACTGTATGATGGATCTGAAAAAATCACAGGAAATGAGAAGTTCAAGGAATTTAAAGAAGTTCTTGATACTGAGCTTAAATATGCAAACGACAACCCATTAACAACTGACTATAATACACAAGTCACTCTATTTGCTTCCGGTGAAACAGCGATGCTTCAACAGGGTAACTGGACTGAAAACATGATCACTGAAATCGATCCTGAAATCAACATGGGCTTCCTCCCAATCCCGAACAGCAACGATGAAAGCAGCGCAGACCGCCTGCCGGTGGGAGTACCGAATAACTGGGTACTGAATAAGAACTCTGAGCATCTTGAAGAAGCGAAAACATTCTTGGAGTGGATGGTTTCTTCTGAAACAGGCAAGCGCTATATCACTGAGGAATTTGCCTTCATTCCAGCGTTCGATAATATCGAACCGGCGGGTCTTGGTGACCTTGGACAGTCTATTCTTGAATATTCTAAAGAAGAGAAAACGATTCCTTGGACTTGGTTCAGATGGCCGGATGGAGCAAATAAAGAATTTGCTGCAGCTATCCAGGAGTATGCGGCAGGGAAAATTGATTATGACACATTGCTTGAGAGATTCCAGCAGTCATGGGATAACTTGAAATAATCATCTTAATAGAAAGCATGTCTTGTATATGGCATGCTTTCTATTTCTATTGGCAGAACTCCCCTGAAAAAACGCTTCCATGAAATCGGTTATACATTCTATACTAGTGTATAAGAAAGACTTGGAGGACAACCCTTATGCTCAAGAACAGTATCCGGAATAAACTGATTGTCCTGCTGATGCTGACGACGATCATTCCCTTTGGAAGCTCCATCATCATTACATATTTTTATACCAAAAATTCTATAGAAAAAGAGGTAGTCGAGGAAAGCAGCAACCTTCTTTATCAGGGGAAAATTAATTTGGAAAGCTACGTCAATGAATTGAACGGGCTGACCATTTCACTCTACAATAATCCAGATTTCATTAATTATATGAGGTCACCAGGAAATGAAAGCAATTACCTGACGATAGGAATTGTCAAAAATGTCGTGCAAACAATTCTTTATACAGAAGACACAATCAGAGGTGTCCGTATTTCTTTTGCAGAAAACGACAGGGTGGTTTCGGCAACCAAACATTCTACTGTGGTCTTTTCAAACAGAAAGAATGATTCCAGGGAAGAAGCTTTCATGAATGCCAGGCTCAGCCCCTACAATATGTATATTGAATCTGCAAACACCCAGCAGGAGAACAGCGTCAAAAGCTCTAAAAATATCGTGACGATCCACCGTGCCTTCACCAATGTTCCAGATGATGAAGTACTGGGGTATATTTCCCTGGATATTGCCCCTGAAAAAATCGTGAATCTCAGCAGGAATCTATATAATGCCGATACTGAGGAATTCTATCTCCTGACGTCGGAGGGAGAGCTGATATACAGTTCAAACAGCGATATCTCACGCAATCAGAAGAGCCAGGAATGGATACCGGAGATTGTGGAAGGAAAAGAAACCTCCGGCACTCTTGAGTGGAAGGAAGACTCTTTCAGCGGGGTAATGATGTATGACAGGCTTTCTCCGTCTGCCGGGGGTTGGATTCTAGTCAAAAGGGTGTCTTACGCTCATCTTTACGAAAGCGCTTTTAGTGTGGCTAAAATCAATATCATGTTCGGCGTCATCGGCCTGACTCTTGTGATCCTGTCAGTCCTGTTCGTTTCTTTTAAAATTACCTCACCGATCAGAGTGCTGCTTCATAATATCCAAAAAGTCGAAGAGGGAGACATGAAGATAGAATCTCAGTCTTTTGGCACGGATGAAATTGGGATGCTGGGGTCTCGCTTCCAGGAGATGATCACCAGGGTCAATCATCTGATTAACAGAGAATACAAGCTGGAACTGGAAAATAAGACAAACCAGTTGAAGGTGCTGCAATCCCAAATCAACCCGCACTTTTTATATAATGCTCTTCAGTCCATAGGCACGATCGCCTTAAAAAATAAAGTTCCTCAAATTTATACGCTGCTTACACATCTTTCTAAAATCATGAGGTACGGGATGAATATGGAAGAAGACATCGTGACACTGAGGAAAGAAATCAATTACACAAACGCCTACCTTCTCCTGCAAAAAGAGAGATTTGGCGAACACCTCCATTATTCGGTCGAGGTAGATGAAAGCATCTGGGAAACAAAAGTACCTAAAATGCTGCTTCAGCCTGTTATTGAAAACTATTTCAAACATGGTTTCGATATCAGGGAGGGAACCGGGATACTAAAGTTGAAGTGTAGTAGAGAACAAGAATACCTGGTGATCGAAATCCAGGATAATGGGGCAGGGGTTACTGAAGAAAGACTGCAAGAGATTCGTGCCCACTTTCAGACCAGTGCCAAAAACAAGACTGGCGGGGAGACAAGCATAGGCTTGAAGAATGTGTATATGAGATTGAAGCTTTACTATGATAGTGAGGCAAGCCTGGACTTTCAGAATATAGAAGGCGGGGGTTTTATGGTCAGCATGAAGCTGCCGGCTGAGATGGAGGGTGAACACTCATGAAAGCACTTATCGTGGATGATGAAAAGCATGTCAGGGAAGGGTTGATCCTGCTGGCACAGTGGGACACCCACGGAATACATACCATTTTGGAAGCGGAAGATGGAGCGGAAGCTATCGAGCTGATCAAGGAACACCGCCCTGAAATCATTTTTACAGACATGAGGATGCCTCGAAGGGATGGTATCAGTCTTTTGAAATGGCTGTATTCAGCTGAAATCAATAGTAAAACCATTGTTGTCAGCGGCCACGATGATTTTCAGTATATGAGGAATGCCCTCTATTATAAAAGCTTTGACTACATCTTGAAGCCGATTGAACCGGAAGTATTGAATGAGACCTTGGGAAAAGCGGTGAGAGAGTGGAAGGTTCAAGCACTTTCAAGGAAAACACAAGTGGAAGAAAATCAAGTTTTGAATGAAGTAAAGCCTCTTTATTGGGACCGTTTCTTCTCCAAGCTGTGCCAGTCACAAGAAGTTTCGGCAGCCGAAGATTATAAAATCAGAAAAGAGTTCGGTCTCTCGATCGCCAATAAACAGAAGAAAATAGCCCTGATACCGATCCAGCAGCTAGTGAAGACAGCCTTCCTGGGAGACCGGGAACTGGCATTTTTCACTGTGAGCAACATTGCCAACGAAATAGTAAGGAAAACCAATGAGGGGGTTTGTTTCCGGAACCTCGACAATGAAGAAGAATTAGTGATCATCATATGGAACGAACAGAACGGTACTCTTATCTTTAATGATATTGTGAGGGCCATCTATCAATACAGCAAGGTTCATCCCCTTCTGGCAGCCGGCAAAGCAACGGTGGACCTTAAAAAGGCCTATGATACCGCTCATCGGGTGTTACAGAACCATGACCTTGCATCTTCAAAAAAAATGGCGACCCTGGAAGAAATGACAAGCAGCCCCCTTCTTCATCTCCTGGATCATTCAAATGAGCTGAAGTGGGCATTGCGCTCAGGCAGTATGGAACAAGTTGATGCGCAGCTCAAGACTCTATTTACCTCTCTGGAAAAAGAGCATACTTTTTCGCTGCAGCAAATTTCAGCATGGGAGACTCAGTTCAATTTACTGAGAAATAACTGGCTGAAAGAATACGAGATTGACAGTGAGGGCCCATTTTATAATGGAAGGGATTATTGGAGTGAAGACGGCAGTTTTGCTCCTGAGAAGTTCAAAAGGGAGAAAGCGGGAGAATTCAAGGAACTTGTGGAGCTTCTGTCTCAGGCAAAATACCAGACAGAAAAGAACAGTATGCAGCAAATTGAAGAGTATTTGCTGCAGCATTACCAGGAGGACATCACGCTTCAGGAGATTGCGGACCGCTTCTATCTCAGCAGGGAGTACATCTCCAGAAAATTCAAGCAGGATTATAAGGCAACCATCACGGACTACTTGACGAGTATTAGAATGGACAGAGCCAAGAAACTGCTTGAAAATCCTCATCTGAAAATCTATGAAGTGGCTTATGGAGTCGGCTATCAGAATGAAAAATACTTCAGCAAGGTGTTTAAAAAACAAGAAGGAGTCACGCCTAATGAATTCAGGCAGTCTCTTTCTGGAAAAATATAAACTTTGGAGGTACCAGCAATGATTAACGTTACAGTATGGAATGAAAACAGACATGAACAGAAAAACCAGACCGTCCGCGATCTTTATCCGGAAGGCATCCACGGAGCCATCGCCTCATTTTTGGGAGAGGAGCCGTTCACTGTTAAAACTGCGACTCTCGATGAAGACCAGCACGGTTTGACAGAAGAAGTCCTGGCAAACACAGATGTCCTGCTTTGGTGGGGACATATCGCCCATGAAGAAGTCTCCGATGAAGTAGTGGAGAAAGTAAAGCAGCGGGTATTGGACGGGATGGGCCTGATTGTACTCCACTCCGGACATTTTTCAAAGATTTTTAAAACCTTGATGGGTACTTCCTGTGATCTTAAGTGGAGGGAAGCCAATGAGAAGGAGCGCATCTGGATGGTCGATCCAAGCCATCCGATCGCTGAAGGCCTCGGAGAATACATTGAGCTTGAAAGAGAGGAAATGTACGGTGAGCACTTCGATATCCCGGCCCCTGATGAGCTCGTGATGGTCAGCTGGTTCGAAGGCGGAGAAGTGTTTCGCAGCGGATGCACCTACAGGCGCGGCAACGGCAAGGTATTCTATTTCCGCCCAGGCCATGAAACATACCCTACCTACTACAATAAAGAAGTTCAAAAGGTCATTGTCAATGCTGTTAACTGGGCTGCGCCAGTGAAGCGTGAAAGACCTGTCTATGGAAATGCGCAGCCGCTTGAAACGATCAAAGGCACAAACTAAAGCTGAGGAGGAAATGAAATGAACAAAATTAAAATTGCGGTAATTGGCTGCGGAAGCATAGCTCAGCACCGCCACCTGCCTGAATATGCAAATAGTGAACTAGTGGAGATCACGGCTGTATGCGATATTGTCAAAGAAAGAGCAGAAGAGGTCGCTGAAAAGTACGGAGCGCGGGCCTATACAGAGTATGAAGAACTGCTGGCCAATGAGGAAGTGGATGCTGTCAGCGTCTGCACACCAAACTACCTTCATGCCCCAATCTCGGTGGCTGCACTGAAAGCAGGGAAGCATGTCCTCTGTGAAAAACCAATGGCTACATCGACTGCAGAAGCAGAAGAGATGATCGGTGCAGCAGAAGCGGCCGGCAAGAAGCTGATGATCGCGCATAATCAGCGTTTTGTTCCTTCACACGAAAAGGCGAAAAAGCTGATTGAAAACGGTGAGATCGGTAAAATTTACAGCTTCCGTTCTGCTTTCGGCCATGGCGGTCCAGAAGGATGGAGCGCAGATGGCAAGGACAGCTGGTTCTTCAAGAAGGATGAAGCATTCATCGGTGCCATGGGAGATCTCGGAGTACATAAAACAGATCTGCTTCGCTACATTCTTGGCGAAGAGTTTTCCGAAGTTGGCTCCTTCATTGAAACCAGTTCAAAGGAAAATGCCGATGTGGATGATACAGCTGTTTGTGTCTTGAAAACAGAAAGCGGGATCATCGGGACCCTTGCAGCAAGCTGGTCCTATGTTTCAAAAGAAGATAACTCAACGATTATCTATGGAGAGAAGGCCATCCTGCGTCTGGAAGATGATCCAGTCCATTCGCTCGTCGTCCAATATGTCAATGGAGAAGTCGTAAGATATGAGCTTGGCGGTATTCAGACCAATGAAGAAGGCGGCCAAAAAAGTTCCCGCGTCATTGAGCAGTTTGTAAAATCTATCGTAGAGAATACAGAACCGGCTGTAACAGGGGAAGAAGGCATGAAGTCTCTACAGGTGGTTCTTGCTGCCCTGGAATCGAATGAAACCAAAAGAATCGTAAAAATCTGATTGAGGTGTATACAGCTATGACAAAACTTCGAATGGGGATGATCGGTGTCGGCGGGATTGCTCAGTCACGCCACATCCCTGCTTATCAAAAACTTCAGGATATAGTTACTGTCGAAGCCGTCAGTGACATCAATACACAGCGCGCGGAAGAGGCTGCTGAACAATTCGGTATCCCGCAAGTATTCAGTGACTATCATTACATGTTTCCTCATATAGATGCGGTCACAATCTGCACACCAAATAAGTTTCATGCAGAAATTAGCATCGCCGCTTTAAATGCTGGAGTTCACGTCTTCTGTGAAAAACCGATGGCGATGACTCCCGAAGAATGCCAGGCGATGATCGATGCGGCGGAGAAGTCCGGAAAAGTCTTGAGCATCGCCTACCACTACCGCTTCATGAAAGAAAGCCAGGCGGCCAAAAGACTGATTGACCAGAATGAAATAGGAGAGCCGATTGTCGCAAGGGCGAGGGCTATCCGCCGCAGAAAAGTTCCCGGCTGGGGTGTATTCACCAATAAGGAGCTTCAAGGAGGAGGGAGCCTGATCGATTACGGCTGCCATTTCCTTGATCTCTCTCTATGGCTGCTTGGCAATCCAACTCCTGTAGAAGTTACCGGGACCACCTATAACAAGCTCAGCAAAATTGCCGATGAAGTGAACATGTGGGGAGACTTTGACCGCGAAAGCTTTGAAGTGGATGACCATGTGACAGCCTACATCAAATTTGATAACGGCGCCTCTATGCTGTTTGAAACTTCATGGAGTGCAAATGTAAAGAGGGACGAAGAAGTGATGAGCATTTCTGGACTGACGGGCGGACTTGATCTGTTTCCCCTTCATGTAAACCAAATGAAGCATGGCATGCTGCTCAGCAGTAACGCGGACTGGGTGCCGGGCGAAGAAGATCCCGGCATCCCTCAGGCGGAGAATTTTATCAGGAGCTGCCTGGGACTCGAGGAACTTGTTGTCAAACCGAGTGAAGCCATGAAAGTATCAAAAATCATTGAAGCCATATACCAAAGCAGTGAAAAGGGTGGAAGCATCCGACTGCAGTAGGAGGAAGCACATATGAAACTGGGAGTATTTACTGTCTTATTTTCGCAAAAGAACTTCGAAGAAATGCTGGATTATGTAAAAGAAGCGGGGCTGCATGCAGTCGAAATCGGCACTGGGGGATATCCAGGGAATGCACATTGCGACCTTGACACGCTTTTGAAAAGTGAAGAAAAACGCGCTGAGTATCTTGAAAAAGTAACTTCAAGAGGCTTGGAAATCAGTGCATTCAGCTGTCATGGAAATCCGATTTCCCCTGAAAAAGCTTTTGCGGAGGAATCTCACGCCGCCCTTCAAAAGACCATCCGTCTTGCCGGGCTGATGAATGTTCCAGTCGTTAACTGCTTTTCAGGAACAGCAGGAGATCACGAAGGGGCCAAGCATCCAAACTGGCCGGTCTCTCCATGGCCGAACGAATATGGCGATATCCTGAAGTGGCAGTGGGAAGAAAAACTGATTCCTTATTGGAAAGAGATGGGGAAATTAGCTCAAGAGAATAATGTAAAAATCGGCCTCGAATTACACGGTGGATTCCTGGTCCATACCCCTTACACAATGCTGAAGCTGCGTGAAGAAACCTGTGACGCCATCGGGGCAAATCTTGACCCAAGCCATCTTTGGTGGCAGGGCATCGATCCGGTCGCAGCCATCAAAATCCTTGGAAAAGCGGGAGCCATTCACCATTTCCATGCAAAGGACACGTATATCGACCAGGACAACGTCAATATGTATGGACTGACAGACATGCAGCCATACGGCAATATCCAGACAAGAGCATGGTCCTTCCGCTCCGTCGGCTGCGGCCACAGCCTGCAGGAATGGTCTGATATGATGAGTGCATTAAGGACCTTCGGCTATGATTACGTCGTCAGCATCGAACACGAAGACCCGATCATGTCCATTGAAGAAGGCTTTGCACGGGGAGTGAAAAACCTGAAATCTATTTTGATTGAAGAGCAGCCTTCTGAGATGTGGTGGGTTTAGGATATTATTGAAATTAGTTTCTGAGTAAATATGAAAGATAGGGTGCCAGCTCTTTTTGGGTTGGTGCTTTTTTTGTTTGGTGTTCTGTTAAAGGGGCAGTTGAATAGGAAACGAGATTTAGTGACTTGCGTTATTAGGAATCGTCACTATATTTTTGAGAAAAATAAAAAATTATAAGTGTTACGTAATAATTTTCAAAGGCTATTTACATAGTTAATTGAATGTTGGATAATATTAGGTAATATTAACTGCGATGAAGAGAAGAGTAGGTAATGAAATCTTTGTCAGAGAGCTCCGGTTGGTGAAAAGGAGCAAGGATTTTTTTACTGAAGCAAGCCTCGGAGCATCACATTGGAACTTACTAAGGGATAGTGTGACGGGTACTCCCGTTATAGAGGAAGGGTATAAACTGATGTTATATAAGCGTACCTGTTAAGGTTAATATGGCGACATATTAATAAAACTGGGGTGGCACCGCGATCATAATCTCGTCCCCAAGACATTTGTCTTGGGGGTGGGATTTTTTTTATTTAAAGAAAAGGAAAAAAATAGATTTTAAGAGTTCAAATGCTCTTTTTACAAGGGGTGTGGCTGTAGAAAAGTAAAGATTTCCGCTCCAGCCGCACGACTCCGCGGGGCGGGCGGTGAGCCTCCTCGGCTTCGCCTGTGGGGTCTCACCTGTCCCGCTAGTCCCGCAGGAGGTCGCACGACTTCCGCTCCAATCCCCCTATATAAATGAAGAGTATATTTAAATAGCATTCTAATGCAACAATCTTTTAGAAAAAGACCCTTTCATAATTACGTACAAATGAATCAGCCCGAGTCGTTGAAATTAATTAAACTAAAGAAGCATCTCTTAAATAACCATGTTAAGGTACAGTATATATATTTTTGGGTGAATATTAATAAATTTTATCTAGAGGAGAATGGTTATGGCACAATTATCAATTCAGGAATTAACTGTGGAAAATATGTATAAATGTTTGGACCTAAAGTTAGCGGATGATCAAGTGGACCGGATCGCTCCTAATGTTTACTCTATTGCAGAGTCGAAGGTGAATTCCAATTTCACACCGTACGCCATACATTTGGATGAGGAAGTTATAGGTTTTGTGATGACGGAATATGATCCCAAAGAGAGTGAAGAGAGGAAGTATTGGATTCCCAGGTTTATGATAGACATATCTTATCAAAGAAAAGGATACGGAAAAGAGGCGATGCAGCAAGTCATAGATATGTTCAAAGAAAGTGATGACTGTCATTACATCAGCCTTTCAACAGAGCCGGATAATTATTCTGCGCTTAGATTCTATGAATCACTTGGATTCGTAAACACAGGCGTATTGTTAGAGGAAAGAGAAACTATTTTACTTTTAAAAGTTAGGGAGTAACTTTCGAAAAATGCCTTTTCAGGAAAAAGTGAGGATGAGTTGCCAAATACCCTTCTTCCGCAAACGGCGATAGTTTACGTCTATGGAACTTCTTTTATTTATTGGGGCGTCTGTTGAACAGGCAGCCGCCTTTTTTCAAATGAATTGGCAGTTTAAACAATAAGGAAGCAGGTTTCTGGAGATAAAAATATCGGGCATATGATAGAGCGGATTAGTCGTGTGAAAGACCGGTTGTTCGCTGATAAAGACTGTGTATAATAATTACTTAGAGATTAGGATTGTGAATTACGAATAGAGTGGGCTATGGATATTCGAACTTTAGTGGGATGTTGGTGTGGGGAAATCAATTATAAAAGAAATTCCTTTCCTAAATAATGTTAAAGATGTTATTGAAATTAAAAAAGGATTTTCCTCAGATGAAAAATATTTAATACATATGCAAGAGGGTAATAATAAGCTGCTGCTTCGGATGTTTGATTTAGAAGAGTTGGAATTCAAGAAATCAGAAAACTCGATTCTCGAAAGGATGCAGGAATATAATGTTACTTGTTCACAACCGATTTCAATAGGTGAAGCAGGAAACCGGGGGTTTATGCTCACTTCATACATAGAGGGTAAGGATGCTGAGGATGAAATTCCATTATACTCAGATGAGGAGCAATTTAATATTGGTATCGAGGCGGGCAAAGAATTAAGAAAAATGCATGAATTTCCTGCTCCTGAGCAAGTTCCTTCCTGGTATTACAGGAAAGTTGAAAAGCATAGGAAATATATCGATGCTTACTTAGAGTGTGAGATAAAGGTTAAGAATGACCGAAAAATAATGAACTTTATTGATGAGAATATCCACCTGATGAAACAACGTCCGAACTTATTTCAGCACGATGACTTTCATTTAGGCAATATCATTGTAAATAATAAAAAGCTTGCTGGAGTTATAGATTTTAACAGATATGATTGGGGAGATCCTATTCATGAATTTCTAAAGATAGGAATTTTCACACGAGGAGTAAGCATTCCTTTTTCAATAGGCCAGATCAGAGGTTATTTTAATAATAGCGAACCTGATGAAGAGTTTTGGAGGTTGTACTCACTTTACATGGCAATGTGCGTTTTCTCTACTGTAGTATGGACTTTAAGAACGATTCCAAACAATATGGATGAGATGTTAGATAGAGTATACCTGTACTTAGATGATCATGATTATTTCAGCAGGTTAAAACCTAAGTGGTTTGAAAAAAATTTCTTTTGAAAGAGATTTTATACAAAGGCTTATCCCTTACAACACAGTTTATTTACTCATGGCACCTATCCTAAAGGATTAGTGCCTATTTGTGTTGAATATTGTTAAATGTAGTGACCCTTTTAGGGGTGGATGTGGAGGAGTATAAATGGAACTATTGCAAGGAAAGATTGCTGTTGTGACAGGTGCATCACGTGGAGCAGGCAGGGGAATTGCTCTCGAGTTGGGCAGGGCAGGAGCAACAGTATATGTGACAGGTCGGAGTGTAAAGGGAGCGACAACCGATAATCGACCAGAAACGATTGAGGAAACCGCTGCCGGCGTTACTTCACGGGGCGGCAAAGGCATCGCAATACGGTGTGACCATACAAATGACGAAGAGGTGAGAAACCTGTTTGATCAAATTGAAAGGGAACACGGACGGATTGATATTCTCGTCAATAGTGTATTTGGAGGTTCTGAAAGTTCGCTGCCCCCAGGAGAAGGACGGCTTTTCTGGCAGCGCCCACTGGAGCATTGGGATGCTATGATGGTTGCCGGGCCGCAGGCTTACCTGCTGACTACTCGTTATGCTGCACCGCTGATGGCACAGCACCGTAATGGGTTGATTGTAAATGTCACTTTCTTTATGAAAGATAGAGTGGCAGGCAATTTATATTACGATTTAGCCATGAATGCCATTAATCGAATGACAATGGGGATGGCAAAAGAACTGAAGGAGTTTAACGTTTCAGCGGTTGCTGTCTGTCCAGGTTGGATGCGTACAGAAAGAGTTATTGATTCAGGTTATGGGCCGGAAGATGGCACAACGGAAACCACCGCTTATGTAGGTCGCGCTGTTGCAGCATTAGCATCAGATTCCCAGATATCTAGTATTTCTGGTGAAGCAGTTATGGTCGCTGAATTGGCAAGGAAGTATGGCTTTACGGATGAAGATGGATCTCAGCCTTTGCCGTTTGAAGGATAACTTGCTTCCTGTACCTCAGAAGGCAGCTTTAAGTTCAATGAATTTGTTATCATTGATTCGTCTTTCTTCGAGCAGAAGACTATTCTGGAATGGGAGTGGTACCAATGTATCGTGACAAACAAGATAAAAATTCTCCGTGCCAGGGATTTTGGGAGATGAAAGCAGGCTGTTTAACTATTTCTGTAGCAGTTTAGTTATGCTGGGAAGAATTATAAAAGGAGGAACAGGATACTAATGAACATTGAAGCAGTTTTTGTTGACCGTGATGGAACTATCGGTGGTAATGGACACTTTATCCACCCGAAGGATTTCTCCCCATATTCCTTCAGTAGAGCTGCACTACAAATTTTAAAGGAAAATAATATTAAAATTTTTGCTTGTACTAATCAACATAGAATTAGCAGAGGTGAAGCAACTCTCGAAGATTTTTACAAGGAATTTCAATCATATGATTTTGATGATGCCTTTATTTGTCCTCATGGTTCAGTTGATACCTGCAATTGTCATAAACCAAAACCGGGAATGCTTTTGGCGGCATCTGAAAAATATAATATAGACTTAACCAAAACTGTATTTATTGGTGACGTTGGTTCAACTGATATGTTGGCAGCTCATTCTGTGGGAGCGACAAAAATATTAGTTCTTACAGGGTGGGGATATAGTTCTCTAAATCAACACAGGGATAAATGGGCAGCAATTGAACCAGACTATGTTGCTGAAAACCTTTTAGAAGCTGTTAAATGGGTCATAAGTAAAAGTGAGGAATAATTCTTTATTTAGCAGGAGAGAACCTTCTCTACATTACATAGTCTAATTTTATATATAACAAGCAGGAGGCAAAGCAGTAGACATTCAGCTATCTATTAAAAAAAACCCCCAACCTCAAACGGAAGCAGGGGGCAAAACCATTCTATTTTTTATTAACAGATGCATCATAAATCGATTCAATGGCACTCTTCATAGCTTCGTCGAAATCCTGGGAGGTTTGATTGAATCTCAACTCTTCTGCAAGTGCACGGGAGAAGCTTGCAATCATTCCGTCGTTTTTTTTCAATTTCTCGTTTGCTTCATCACGAGAGTATCCGCCGGAAAGGGCCACGACCCTTACTACGCGCGGATGCTCGACCAATTCCTTGTAGGCATTGGCCTTTGTCGGAATGGTGAGCTTCAGCATTACATTTTCGTCTTCAGACAGATCATTCAGCTGCTGCAGGATCTCCTTCTGCAGAATTTCTTCACATTCTTCCTTTTTCTCACTGTTGATATTAACTTCCGGTTCAATGATAGGAACTAAATCTGCTGCGATGATTTTATTGCCGACTTCGAATTGCTGGTCCACGACAGCTTTGATTCCTTCTTGATTCGGTTCATGGACGACTGAACGCATTTTGGTGCCAAAAATGTTGCGTTCATTCGCACGGCGAAGGGTCTCGTCTAAATCTGGATTCGGCTTCATGAGCTGGACGCCGTTTTCTGTTTGAGCTAGTCCTTTATCCACTTTTAAGAAGGGAACAATGTTTTGGTCAGCCAGATAATCCGCTGTATATTGCCCCTCTACTTTGCTGTCCATCGTCTGCTCGAATAAAATGACTCCAAGGATATGCTCTGAACTGAATGCAGGAGATGTGATGATTCTTGTGCGCATCGTGTGCACCTGTTCAAACATCTCATCTTCATTCGAATACGCATCTCCCATAACGCCATAAGCTTCCAGTGCTTTTGGTGTGCTGCCGCCGCTCTGGTCCAGCGCGGCAATAAATCCTTTTCCATTCTTCATACGATCCAATTGATTTTGATTCATAAATTCCACTCCTTTTTCATTTACTTCTCTGATAAACCTTCCTCTATACTAGTTCCCCATTTTTATAAGGAGTTAACATATATTAAATGAATCGAAAGGAGATAGAGCATTATCTCAAAAAATCTATAAGAGTAATGACGTAATCTGTATATAGTGTTTCAAGTGCTCAAGGGGCAGCTTTTTGTCTATCTTGGAAATCCATTATAAGGTAGACTAACTATAAAATAGATGAATCACTGATTATGTAAGGTGGGATTTGATGAAGAGTCGAAGCACTATGCATTACTGGCGTCCAAGTGAGGAAATTGGGGAAGTGTTAGAATTTGAAAAGCTTGAATACATATTCCCCAAAGTCAAAATTATATATCAAATTATTAAAGATAAAAAACTCTTAGATAAATATGTTTGCTTCACATTTAATGAAGGAGTTCTTTCCCTAAGATTTTCTGATGAATGTCATCGTTCTGAGATAAATAACCTTAAATATGTAGATTCAAGAAATCCCGGGCAGTATGGTCGAAAGGAATTATGGCCGTTATACACAATGGAAAACTCTGAATTTGAAAAATGGTATTTGAGTAAGGGCGCAGGACCAGGTTTTGGAGCTGAAATAACTGATTATGTTTTTGTTGATTCAGTGAATCTCCTTGAAGTTTTGAGTAATTATGAACCAATTGTGACTATACATCATTCTGTGAATGACATCTGATACATTAATATGGTAATTCAAGAATAAACTTTTTGCTTAATAAGTTAGTTGTGACGCAATAGAGAAAATCATCTAGTAGTTCCAAAAAAGTATTTAATTCTCTTAACTAGCAGGGTTATCGCTGTTGTTATATTTAGTTAATATGGTAAATGGAAATCAGCTTTCTTTGTTCCTCTATCGGGAGGCTAGTGAGGAAATGCTCCAATGGATCAATTAGAAATAGAAAGAATAATTCAACGGTGAGTTTTTAAATGAGACGAATAAAAGGGGTAAAGCTTGATGTTAAATTCTATCATTCAACAGTTCGGGATACAGGTACTATCAACCAATGAGGTTGAAGACTCCTTTAGTTCAACTGTTTATAGGTGTACTTTAACCAATGGTGAAAACGTTTATTTGAAGATGCCTTTTTCCAAGGTTAAGTTTCAGCGGGAATTAGAAGCCTATAAGATATTAAACGGAAGAGTAGCCATTCCGGAATTGCTGGACTTTTGGAGGGGTGATGAGGAGTGTGCCGGTGCATTCCTGCTATCTGAATTAAAGGGAAAGCCGCTGACATCCAGGGTTTCACCATCAGTTGCATATCAGGTTGGGGTTCTTCATGCAGAAATGCACTCTGTCAGTCCACCCGCAGATGAAGAGTTAGAGGGCATAAAAAATGAGTTTTCGAACTGGTCTCAATTTATCGAAGAACAATTCTATAGTTTTGCCCAAGATGTAAAGGGCATAGTAGATGAAGAATTATATCGAAAGTCCATTGAGAAATTTGAAGAGATGAAAAAGCAGCTCCCTGCTCCAGACGGACCAAGCTTTGTTCACATGGACTTTCGTCCGGCAAATATTATAGTCAATAATGATGAAGTTTCAGGAATTATTGATTTTGAAAGTGTAAGATTTGGTTCTACAGAAGTGGATTTTACTAAACTGCACCGCGATTTTTTAAGTGAGGATGATCACTTGTATAAGGCATATAAAGAGGGATATACCAGCATCAGGCCATTGATTGATCTAGAAAGTGTACTGCCTTTCTACCGATTTGCTGATGCGTTCAATAGTATCGGCTGGTGTAAACGCAGAGGTATTGAAAAAAATGCTGTATTTCTGGAAGAGAATTTAGCGAGGTTGAATAACTGGGTGTTATAAAATAGTCTGAGAGAATTGATACCAGAATGTAAGGTTAAGAACCATATGTCACCTTTGAAAACGATTATATAAAATGGTTCACTTCTAAAGGTTTGTTGGTAGTAATGTTTTTTCACCTCAACCCCTTTACGTAAAGGGATTGGAGTGGAAGTTGTGTGATCTCCTGCGGGACTAGCGGGACAGGTGAGACCCCGCAGGCAAAGCCGAGGAGGCTCACCGCCCGCCCCGCGGAGTCGCACGGCTGGAGCGGAAATCCAATGCATTTACAGCAGCAATTATTTTTAGCGAAAAGATGGTAATTCATAAAGCAGAGACCGCATATGATCTCTGCTTTTTCTATTAATTCTCATCCACAGTAAAAGTTCCTTCTCCACCATGAATCGAAACAAACATATCCATCAGCGATTTTGTCAGCTTTTCGCTTTCCTCGACTGAGAGGGAAGGCTTGAGGAAAATAATTTGTACTGCGTTCTTTGTTTCCTCTTCAACGGGAGCCCGGGAGGAGTCAACAAACGGGCTGCCGAAGGGACCGCTGTTGTCGCTTGCTACAATCAGGTTTTCAAGGGAGTTTTCCCGGCCATTCAGGCCAATGTAGGTTTCACCTGGTTCTCCAAGTCTTAATTCAATGTTTTCCCCTTGCAGATTATCAAGGTTATAGATGCCGATCGGTACTTCGTATTGAAGAGAAAAGAAGTTGTTGAGATCGATGGCCGAATTGATTGTCTGCAGGTAGTTCTGCTTTTGAATACGGCGAAATAATGCCTCAGCCGAATGCCGGTAGCGGTTGGGATCTTTTCCGGCAGTCTTGAAAATCTTTCTCCATTGGGCGACGCCGTCTATCTCGGTGACGCCTTTTTGCTGCAGGTCGAAGAAGATGGATTCTTGAAAGAGTTGAAGCCTTCCTTTCAGCATTTGCGGGGAAGCTCCGACTTCGATATCCTTATATTGAATAAATCCAATTTTAAATCCATCTATTTTCTCTGTAATTGCAGGGCTTATCGTAATTTCCACTTATTTTCCCTCCACATTTATTTTAAAATAGTTTATCATAGTACACGGTCATATTTCATATAAGCGAATTCGTCATGTACATTTATAATAAATAATCAAACCATATATGTAAGCTAAACTAAATAGAAAGGAGGAGAGAGCAATGGATTTTGATGGGCTGAAGCAGGATATCATTGAATACAGCAAGGAAATCGGTATTGATAAGATCGGGTTTACGACAGCGGATACTTTTTCGGAAATGAAGAACCGCCTGCTGCGCCAGGAGATGCTTGGTTATCAGTCAGGGTTTGAGGAAAAAGATATCGAAAAACGAGTCGATCCCTCATTGATTTTCGACGGACCGAAATCTATCATCGCAATTGCTCTTGCCTATCCTTCACGGATGAAAGATGCTCCTCAAAGCAAGAGAGGAGAGCGCAGGGGCATTTTTTGCAGAGCCTCTTGGGGCACAGACTACCATGCCGTGCTAAGAGACCGCTTGGCGAAGCTTGAAGACTATATCCGTTCTAAGGTTCCTCAAGCTCAGTTCAAATCCATGGTGGATACCGGTGAACTTGTCGACCGGGCTGTTGCCGAACGTGCGGGAATTGGCTGGAGCGGAAAAAATTGCGCCATTATCACACCGGAGTTTGGCTCTTATGTCTACCTTGGTGAAATGATCACTAATTTGCCTTTTGCTCCTGATGAGCCGATCGAAGAGAATTGCGGTACATGCAATAAGTGTGTGGATGTTTGTCCGACGGGTGCACTTATCGAAGGCGGACAGCTCAATGCCCAGCGATGCATTGCCTTCCTGACCCAGACGAAAGGGTTTCTGCCTGATGAATTTCGAACCAAACTTGGCAACAGGCTGTATGGCTGTGATACGTGCCAGACAGTTTGTCCTGAAAACAAAGGGAAGGACTTCCATAACCATTGGGAAATGGAACCGGATCCTGAAATCGCCAAGCCGCTGCTGAAACCTTTGCTGACGATAAGCAACAGGGATTTTAAAGAGAAGTATGGGCACGTATCCGGTTCATGGAGAGGGAAGAAGCCGATTCAACGGAATGCCATCATTGCCCTGGCTCATTATAAAGATGAAGCTGCGATATCTGAACTGATCTCTGTGATGGAGAACGATGTAAGACCTGTCATCAGAGGCACAGCTGCCTGGGCAGCAGGGAAGATAGGCGGCAAGGAAGCGGAAGAAGCTCTGCAAAGGCTTCTTGAAAAAGAGAAGGATGAAGAAGTGATTTCTGAAATTTATAAGGGGCTGGAGATGCTGTCGGCTACTTGAAAACGGACCTGCTGCAAAAGCCTGGTCCGTTTTTGGTTGTCTGCTATAGGGTCCTCTTAACTTTGCTGCTATTTAATATGACTACTGGAAGATAACATCCTATTCTACCGGATTTCTAAAAAAAGTTTGCTATAAGAGGACAAATAACGCTGAAGCCAAAACGATTCCGAGAACAAACGGAAGAAGCCTGCTCTTGCGTTCACTAGGCAGTTCTTCTTTTATTGTATTGAGAAGGATTCCGCCTGCAAGCCAGCTGAACCAGAGGGCAAAGACAGGTGTGGGGAGGGTGACGAAACATCCTAACAACCAGCCTCCGACGAGAGATAGGGCTAGAACCGTCGAACCTTCCGGGTCATAGCGTTTTTTATGATCGAGCCGTAAGCCGACATCGTTGACCATGAGATGCAATAAGAAGGCTGCTGAAAAAATGACCAAGTGCTTCGGCTCCTGCTTCACCCCTTTGATAAGATAATACCCAATAAAGGAATTGTAAATGACAAATGCTCCGATATGGATGCTGAATATGAGAAAACTAGGATTTTCCCCATTTTGATTGCCACGTTTGACGAAATGGTTGATAGAGTAAAAGGCAAGGAAGCCGATGGTGGCAATCAGGTACAAGCTATAGTCGTGAAATCTCTCCGGTATGTCCCATGACAGGTTGAATTCCTTTTGGAACTTTTGAAATTCAGGGAATAAGTGCACGGTCACATATGCGATGGATGCTCCGCTGGAAATGGAAAGAAGCGGTTTCCGAGGCTGCTCCATCAAACTGGTAAAGTACTTAACAAAAAAGTGGACACCCACAAATAATACGATAAGAAAAAAGCTAAGTATAATCATTCTTCAACCTCCTTGTATTCCCTATTCCCAAGCGCAATTGCGTGGAAACAAGCACACGAAAGGACCAGAACAAAGTTAATCATATATATAAAGACAAATTGATTGTCCTATGAATAGGTTTTTGCTAGAATCAATTGAACTTATTGGAAATTTAAGTATAAGAGTTTTATACTTTGAAAGTGTATTAAAGGAAGGAAGTTTAACAAGCATGATACAACAACCAACAGGCAAGGAACGGATAGCCCTGGCTTTTCTACTGGGAATGCTGGGTGTGCTCGGCCCGCTGAATATCGATATGTACTTGCCGAGTTTTCCTGGCATAGCCAGTGACCTTGGGACAACGGCGTCACAGGTCCAGCTCAGTTTGACAAGCTGTCTGATCGGACTTGCAGCCGGTCAGATTGTGGTAGGCCCGATCAGTGATGCAAAAGGGCGAAGGAGCCCATTGCTGCTCTTTATCTTTTTGTTTGCCCTGGCTTCGATTCTTTGTGCTGTCGCACCTAGTATCACAGTTCTTATTATTGCTCGTTTTCTGCAGGGCTTCACTGCGTCGGCAGGAGTAGTGCTTTCACGTGCCGTTGTACGGGATGTGTTCAGCGGAAGAGAGTTAACGAAATTCTTCGCTCTGCTGATGGTCATCAATGCGACTGCACCGATGATTGCCCCGATAACGGGCGGAGCTATACTGCTTCTTCCTTTTTCAACATGGAATACCATATTTTATTTTCTTGGATTTCTTGGATTTGTGATTGTAGGAGTCATCGCCCTGAAGCTGAAGGAAACTCTTCCGCCCGAAAAGCGGATTCCGAGTACTCTTGGAAGTACTGTCAGGACAATGGGCAGCTTGCTTGTGGACCGGTCCTTTATCGGATACGTGCTGACCATCGGATTGATTCATGGAGGAAGTTTTGCCTATGTTGCAGGAACGCCGTTTGTGTACCAGGGAATCTACGGGGTATCTCCACAGGTATTCAGCATTCTCTTTGGGATTAACGGCCTGGCGATTATAACAGGCAGTTTCCTCATTGGCAGGCTGGGCGGCATTATCCCGGAAAGAAAGTTGCTAAGAGCAGCGGTCATCATCGCTGTCAGTGCGACTTCTTTCCTGCTCGTCATGACAATTATTGAAGGCCCGCTGGCTGCAATCGTTATTCCAATCTTCATTTATATGACATCGATGGGTATGGTTCTGACAAGCACCTTCACTCTGGCGATGGAACATCAGGGCCACCGCGCAGGAAGCGCCAGTGCCGTCTTAGGAATGCTTCCTCTTGTTGTGGGATCGATTGTATCCCCGCTTGTAGGCATCAATGAGTCGACTGCAGTTCCGATGGGAGCGACTCTTTTTATCACCTCCGCCCTAGGTGCCGTCGCATTCTTCACCTTTACTGGAGAGAAGCGGGTTTCAGGACTGCACCTTAGTACAAAACGAAATTGATCATTGTTAATTAAGAGCTGGCTGCTTATCTTGTAAAGAGATAGGTGGCTGGCTTTTTTTACAGTTTTAGAAAGGAAATATTTACAATTTATTCACATTGTGATATATTTTGATTGATCAATCAATCATTTTTTATAAGGAGTTTTATCTATGCCTGAAACTCAACTGATGAGCGAAAAGAAGAAATTGAAACGAAGCAGTATCTTAAAAGCAGCCGTCAAGCAATTCAGTGAAAATGGCTTTGCAGAAACAACCATCGCAGCCGTGGCTAAAGAGGCGGGAGTCAGCTTCGGGACGGTCTTTACCTATTTTGAGACCAAACAAGCGCTGTATGAAGCAGCCATCTTGGAGCCGCTCGAAGAAATCAAACCATATTTTTTAGAGGTGAATGATCAATTTAAGGGAAGCCCCTTGGAAAAAATCAAGGAGATGATTCAATGTCATATCAATTTATTTTCTGAAAGAAGCGAATTCCTGCGATTAATTCAACAGGTACTGGGAAGCCCAGAACGATTTCCCGTGCTGTTTGAGGAATTGGCGTCTTTTGTCAATGACTTTGTAGGCAGTGTGATTCCTGTCATTGAAGAAGGCCAGAGAGAGGGCGTTTTTTATGAAGAGTCTCCTTCGCTGATTGCCGAATCGTATTTATCCATCCTCAATGGTATGAGACTGACATTCACCGATGAGTCCACTCACTCTATATGGAATAGCCTGACTATCCAGGCGCTGCGTTTATTCGGCCCAGTGACGAAAGGATGAGGAGGAAACGGAGTGAGACTGAAAGATATTCATCCCAATATTAGACTGCGTTTGATTATGCAATTTTTAGGGGGACTCGTCTCCATGGCGGTGATTCCCTTTCTGGCGATTTATTTTGCTGAAAAGATTGGTGCCGCGGTAACAGGAATCCTCCTTGTTTTGATCGTCATCTGCGGAGTTGCCGGCGGTTTTATCGGAGGACATATCTCTGATAAGATCGGGCGCAGGAAAATCATGATTTATGCCGAAATGGGAGTTTTACTTTCCTACCTGTTGATCTCTCTGTGCAACTCTCCATGGTTTGATCTTCCTTATGTATCAGCTGGATTGTTCATCATCAACATGTTCTGCGGAGGGTTGTTTCAGCCTGCTGCACAGGCCATGATTATCGATGTCACTGACACAGGCTCGAGAAAGCTAGTGTTCACAATCAGTTATTGGCTGGGCAACTTGGCGTCCGCAATAGGAGGGATTTTCGGAGCGTTCCTTTTTAAAGACTATCTATTTCAACTATTCATAGGAGTGTCGGCGATTTCCCTGCTTTCCGTCCTTGTCACCGTTTTCTTCATCTCAGAGACCTACACACCTTCCTCATCATCAGAACCTGCGAAAAAGACTGCCCCTGCTTCAATGTTTCGGGATTATGCCGCTGTGGTGAAAGATAAACTGTTCTTGTTTTATATTATTGGAGCAGTACTAATTCTGTCTTTAGAGGAGTCACTGACGAACTACGTGGGAATCCGGCTGGAAAGGGATATCCCTGAACAATCCGTATCCTTGCTCAGGTTTGACTTCATGTTCGATGGAACAAAAATGCTTGGTTTTCTGCGGACGGAAAGTACTTTGCTGGTCGTCCTCCTGTCGGCTTTCGTATTAGTTTTGACGAAGAAATGGAAAGACCGCTGGACACTTGTGACTGGTATGTTTATCTTTTGCGTTTGCTACAGCACCTTTGCTTTTACCAATAACATAATGTTCTTGTTCATCGCGATGTTTATCGGCACAATCGGGGAACTGATGTATGTTCCCATAAAGCAGGCCATGATAGGGGATCTTGCTCCTTCTCATGCAAGAAGCACCTACATGGCGTGCTACAGCATGACTTTTTACGGAGCCACCATTGTCGCCTCGCTTTTAATCATAGCAGGGGAATGGATTCCGCCCGTATCCATGGGAATCCTGCTGCTTTCATTGGGGCTCTTCGGCACGTCCCTCTATGCTGTTATCATGAAAAAACTTCAAATAAAAGAAGCCGAGAGTGAGCCTGACACAAAAGAAGCCGTATCATCTTAATAGGAAGGAGTGTTGCTTATGAAAAGAGAAGATGTTGTGTATGCTCTGATTTTTGATGAGCTCGAAAAAAGGGTGCTCATGGTCAAGAATGCCGGTTCAGTGTGGACGCTTCCGGGAGGTGCTGTTGAAACAGGGGAAACCCTTGAAGAGGCAGTGATCCGCGAGGTGAAGGAAGAAACCAATCTAACAGTGGAAGTGGAAGAACTTCTTGCTGTGAATGAAGCTTTCTTCTTGAAAAAAGAGGTTCATCCCCTGTTTTTTACTTTTAAAACAAGAGTGTTAGAGGGTGAGGTTTCAATTCTGGATCAAGAAGAAATAGAGGAAATCCAGTGGGTTGATATTGAAACGGCAGATGAGAGGATGCCTTATCATCGCGGTGGAGTGCAAGGCCTTTTGAATGGGGAGCTGAGTTATACCTATCAGGGGAAGAGTTAGTTCTAACAGAAAGGCCGGTGCTAATGAGTCGTAAATGACTTAGGACTTTGAATTCAAAATGGCCTTAAAAGGTCAGGCTGGATTAAAGCGAAAGTGGTGCGGCATCCTTAGTACCTTGGTCCAAAGGATGCCTCACACCTGGAGCAGAATTTACGGTACTTTCTGTTTAGTGCCTGTCCACTTCCAAATCTTCCGTTTCTGTCACAGCCACTTGGTACGCATCCAGAATAGAATCAACATCCTCCTCATTTTTGATGCTGACGAGATATTGATCGTCTCCTTCTTCCTCCACCTTCATGACAATTGTGTGATTGGAATGAGCCGATTTGAGCATCGCGTAAGAGCGGCCTTTCATTTCAAATAAAGCTTCTACTGTATAGTCTTCACGCTGTCCGTTTTCATCTTCAACCGTAACCATATCCCTATACACATCGTGCATAAAACATCCCCCATTTTAAAAAGTAGTCGTGACTATCATTTCCTTGCACTACATGGTTCATGTTGAGATATTCTTCCATAGAGGTTATTATTTTCTACCAAAGTGAAGCAGTCCGATCAGAAGCCATACGACAAATAAGACGGATGTAAGAATGAGCATCGGTACTGCTCCAAACTGCACGATTAAAGGCAGGGAAGCAGCTGTAAATAATCCGCCGCCCATCACTGGCTCGAATAGTAACTGTTTGTAACCGAAGCTGTCAAAGGCTGGTGTCTTTCTTTCAGGATCAACGATTTGCAGAAGAAGCAGCCCTGTGGGAGTCATTCCCATTGATTGTCCAAAATCAACAATTCCACGTTCAAACCAATGATCAGGCATCATTCTTGGTGCTAAAAACAGTAAAGAAAGGACATTCCAGAGAATCCCCGCCGCAGCAAGAATCAGGAATGGCAGAAGGTTGTTGCCTATGACTGTAAGGGACAAGGACGCCACGGATGCCGTGATTAGCAAATCCAGTGACAGTCCCTGAATGCGTTTTATAAGTTCTCTATTTATGATGGTAAATTTAAAAAGTCTCTTGGATAAAAGCTGCACCACAACACCGCCTGCCATAGCCAGCGGAAAGAGGGGGACATATTCAAAAATATACACATCGAACATTGCACCCCAAGTGAGTTTTTCGAGTTCCACAAAGACCCATTGCACAAGCAATCCGATACCGATTGCTGCACCGATATGAGCAACATGGATGGTGAGTGATTCGATCGATTGCTGCCGTGTGGTCAAGTTTCCGGCGGATACCCCCTCCTCTGTAAAGATGCCTTTCTTTTCCGATTGAGAAAGCTCGGAGGGTTTCTCAGCCTGCTTCGTCTTATTGTTTCGAATTCCCCAGTTAACTATGATCATACCGGCAATGACTGCCGACAGAATTCCTATTGTCGCGAGCCCCAAGGCAAGATCGGCACCGTCTTCAAAGTCCAGGGATTCAAATGTACTGGATAAACCAGCTGCAGTTCCCGGTCCTCCCTGAAAGCTGATTTCAATCAGAGCTCCAGCTGCGGGGGGCAGATCAAAGAATGTAGATAAAACAAACAAAGCCAGCAACAGCCCAATGACATATTGCCCCCAACCGACTGTCAGTCCGTACGATAACTGAGGTCCCGCCTGCTTCCATATTGACTTTGGCCCTGGAAGGGATTTGCCCAGGAATAAGGCAGCAAAAATAATCGTAATCAAGATTTCCGGCATGAGTCCGAATGTTTCCATGATGCCTTCTGTAAAAAGACCGGAATCAAAAGTTTCACCAGGAACTATTTTACCAAGCACCTGAGGGCCTGCTGCCAAACCCAGCAGTCCGGCTATGATGGAAGTTGGTATAAAGTATCTTTGGAATAAAGGAGTTAAAATTCTTATCCACTTGCTTATGAGTAAAAGCGCACTGAGAGCGACTAGAGCGAGGATGAATGAAGGTGTATCCACTAATGTATGCCTCCTTAAGATTATGTCCATGTAAGTATGTAAGCATTGAATGGCTGAAAATCATCTATGTACACTCAGAAAAGCCAATCCTTTTATACTTCATTCCACCTGAGTCAAATTCAAAACAATAAAAAATTTCCTTCTTACCTGGACATACTAAAAGAAATCTATTGAAGGAGCGGATACAAGTGAAAGTGGATGATAAGGAAAGGAATCAGCTCAGCCAGGCCATCGACCAATTGTCAGAAGGGCTTGACGCCTTTATCGAGCTGTATAATGAATCGGTGGAAGACAAGCCCCTGCTGCAGTTGACAGAAGCAAATGAAGGATTGTTAAGTAAAGCCATCATCAAGTACGGAGGCGAAGAGGTGAATGGGAAAGTGAACAAAGTGATCGCTGAACTGCTTGAGTGGCTGCCTCTTGATGACGTAGAGACTGAAGGGAAAGAGACTGAGGATGCTGGCGAGGAATAGATTGCTGGCTGCCTCAGCCAAATGGTGTAATCTTATTGCGTAAATGTGGAAGGCGCAGAGCACTGAACACCCGGCTCAAGCGGGTGTATTTGTACCAGGTATAACGCTCCTGATTTAAATTTAGGGGAAATTTGCATGAAGAGTGAACATTGACTCTTACAGCACATGCTCACTTAGATGCTAAAGCGGTGGTATGAAAAAACTGGGTCATCTTTTTAGAATAAGCATAACGATAAAGGTAATAGCACTAATGAGAAAGGAAACCCTCTGGTGTACTTCATTGGAGTAGTGGTATTCCTTGACCGGATAGTTGGTGATGATGCCATTTACATTGAGATTGCGCAGTGTCCGAGCGGTCCCTGGATCTGAAACCGTCCAGGAAAAGACATTCAGGTTTCGTTCTTTTGCCTGCTTCATGAAGCCTGCATCAACCAACGTAGATTGAGGGGTAATGAAAGAGAGAAAGCCATCAACCGCCAGCATGTCTTCCTCAGAAGAGTACTCTGATGCCGCTACAATTAGGCCAGTAGGCACAGTTGGGAGCAATCTATGAAATTCCTGAATGGATTGCTTATCAAAAGACTGTACGATTAAATTAGGAGGGGGTTCACTTGAGGATAGCCGGTTTGATAAAATTTTCGCCAACTCTTCTTCCATATCAGGATAAATGGAAGGATGTTTAAGTTCAATCAGAATACCAGTCCTGCCGTTATACCGGTCAAGTATGCTTTCAAGCGAGGGGACTCTTTCTCCCTTGAACCATGGGCCGAACCAGCTGCCCGCATCCAGGGAGGCTAATTCAGAAAAGGTAAGATTTTTCACTCTCCCTGTTCCGTTCGTTGTACGATCCACAGTCACATCATGCATGGCAACCAGCTTGCCATCCTTCGTCATTTGAACATCCACTTCTATATAATCTGCTCCAAGACTGACAGCAGCATCAAAGGCAGAAAGAGTATTTTCAGGCGCTAAAGCCGAAGCACCCCTGTGGGCAACAATCAATGTCCTTCCGGTTTTCTCAGCGGCTGAAAACTGGGCCATTCCGTTAAGAAAACAGAACAAAGAGAAACTGAGAAACAATGAGAGCAATATTTTGATAACGCTTCCTCCTTCCCTTATTTTCAAACCCTATATAACTAAAATATGCAAAATTGGGACGGATGGTCAGGGGGTGATACCCATTTTTTCTTACAATTTCAATGTGTGACACCTATTTTTGAGTGGGGTTCAAAAAGCGGGATATGAGCCCGGCTCAATCCAATCATGTTAAAAGGCTCTTTTCTAGAGGATTGCTGCTTTTGGATGCTATTTTATCCACCACCATCTTTTACTTAGAAGGATTGGAGCGGAAATCCTATCCTCTTAAAACAACACAATCTTTGCGAAAGCCACCTTTTAAAAAGCTTTCCCCCATTATTAGTTTTGTCTGCCTTCCTTTTGTCATAGAAATATCTAGAGAGGGAGGCGGGGAAATGAGAAAGCAACTGAAGACAGTGCTGGAGGAAAGAATTTTAAAGTTTGTTGATGGCGACGGTTTTGAAAAGATTCAGAGAAAGAATGAGTTATTAAGAGACAGGCAAGGCGAGATTGTGAAGGTTGAAGGAATAGGAAAAGTTGAAACGATTGCTGAGGTTGAAAATGGAAGCCGTGTGGATTATACGGTTCACCTGAAATATCTCATCAAACAAAAAGGCTTCCTTCATATTGAAGAAGAAATAGAGGCGAGAGAGGCTTTTTTTTATGGAGAAGAGCTGGTGAGTGACGATGAGCTGCCGGTTAATTACAGCCAGCAGGTGACACCCACTATTAACCTGCGCGAACAGGAAGAGGAGGAGAGTGACCGGTTGTCGTATCAATACGACCGGTTGAAGGCCGTTCAATATGCAGAGAAGTGGTGGAATAGTTATAATCCTGCTTATAAAAAATTTGAAGTCGACTGCACCAATTTTATTTCCCAGTGCCTTCATGCCGGCAACGCACCCATGAGGGGCTACCCGAGCCGAGGCAAGGGGTGGTGGATGAGAAATAACAATTGGAGTTTCAGCTGGTCAGTAGCTCATGCCCTTCGAATGTATCTGCCCTCTTCCAATGCAGGATTGAAAGCCAGGGAAGTGAGCAGTCCGGATGAGCTCAAGCTTGGGGATGTTATCTGTTATGACTTCGAGGGAGACGGCAGGTACAATCACAACACCATTGTGACGTCCAAGGACGCCTTTGGGATGCCGCTTGTCAACGCCCATACGACGAACAGCAGGCTCCGGTACTGGAACTATGAGGACTCGACTGCCTACACGCCCAACATCAAATACAAATTCTTCACAATTGAGGATAATGCCTAGAGTGTTGTTCTCAGAAAAAAAACAGTGGTATAATGTCACATAGAGTTTATTAACGAGGTGACGAATAGTGGGTATACATGTAGTACTATATCAACCAGAGATTCCGGCTAACACAGGCAATATTGCGCGAACTTGTGCAGCGACAGACACGACCCTGCATTTGATCAGGCCATTGGGCTTTTCAACAGATGATAAGATGCTGAAGAGAGCAGGTCTTGATTATTGGCAGTTTGTAGAGATTGTTTATTATGATTCCATTGAGGAATTTTTTGAAAAGAATGCGGGCGGAGAGTTCTTCTATCTTACAAAATACGGCACGAATATTCACTCCGGCTATGATTATACCGGCAAGGATAAGGATTACTTCTTCATCTTTGGAAGAGAAACGACCGGGCTGCCCGATGACATCATCGAGAACAACAAGGACCGCTGCCTGAGAATTCCGATGAATGATAACGTCCGTTCCCTGAATCTTTCCAATACCGCTGCGATTCTAATATATGAAGCGCTGCGCCAGCAGGATTATCTCCATTTAAAATAGGATTTTTTACAAGGACCGGTTTTCCGGTTCTTTTTTATAGGCTGTTTTCGCAAAAATTGTGACTTCTTAAACAAAATGGATTTCCACTTCAGGCATACGACTCCGCGGGGCGGGCGGTGAGCCTCCTCGGCTGCGCCTGCGGGGTCTCACCTGTCCCGCTAGTCCCGCAGGAGATCGTACGCCTTCCGCTTCAATCCTCCTACGTAAAGGGGGATGAAGATAAAATATCATTCTAAAACACCAATTAATTAAAATTTAATTATAGAGCCTTTTTATAAAAATAAGAAAGCATTGGTCCTGGGAACTGGATATAGCCAGCGTCTCTGAATCCAGCGCCCGAGGGTCCATACCCACTAGAACGGACTTAGCCCCTCAGGATCAATTCACCCTTGGAGAATATAAGGAAAGTGCGCTTTCTTTTTCTCTTGAGAAAATTTACCTCTCTGGATTGGTCAGGACGCTTGCGCTCTTTTACTTGTATAGAAAAAAGGAGAAGCTTAACATAGAGGATATAAAAGATGTCATGGAGGTCGAAATGAATACAACTATCGAAACAATTTTATCTCATAAGTCTGTCCGAAAGTTCAAGGATGAAAAACTGACAAGGGAGCAGGTGGAAACCCTGATAAGAAGCGCTCAGGCAGCCTCTACTTCCAGCATGATCCAGGCGTATACCATCATTGGTGTGACGGATCCTGGTAAGAAAGCTGAACTTGCCGCCATTGCCGGCAATCAGAGCTATGTAGAAAAGAACGGCCATTTCTTTGTGTTCTGTGCCGATCTTTACCGTCATGAGGTAATTGGTGAAAAAGAAGAAGCGAATGTAGCCCATTCACTCGAAAGTACAGAGAAGTTTATGGTGGCGCTGATTGATGCTGCTCTTGCTGCACAAAATGCAAGTGTTGCTGCTGAATCAATGGGATTAGGGATTTGCTACATCGGCGGAATCCGAAATGACCTTGGGGCTGTCTCTGAAGTCCTTGATATTCCTGAGAGAGTCATTCCTTTATTCGGTCTGGCAGTGGGTGTTCCTGATGAAGACAACGATCTTAAGCCAAGAAGGCCGCTGTCTCATGTGTATCATGAAAATACGTATCGTTCTGACAAGGAAACTGTGGCAAAAGAACTGGAAGAGTATGATGAAACGGTGGCCAGCTATTATCATGAACGGACGAATGGACAGAGAGTTGATACATGGTCAGCGCAGATGGCGAGAATGCTTTCAGGTAAGAAGCGTATGTATATGAAAGAGTTTGTTGAGAAGAAGAAATTTGATTTGAAGTAAGTATCTTGTAATCTGAAAAAACCCCTTGCCGAGTGACGGCAGGGGGTTTTTAATCAGTCTTTGTTTGTGCCAGGCTTGTTATTGTAGCCGGCTGTAAAGATCGCTGAAAGGAATGCGGCAGTAACGCCTAAGATTATAATTGTACCCATATCTATGTAATCCTCCTCAATAATTGTTTCGAAGTCAATCCTTCTCTTAGTATAGCCTATTTCCCTGCTGATGTGAATGTTAAGCCTGATATTTTTCTTCTATATTATGACAACATTTCAAACACGAGTCCCATTTTTCTATAATTAGCATGATTGTCTCTTGGCGGGCATAGAGTATAATAATCGCTCTCAACAAGTGACAGGGGAGGTCCTTTATGGATATTTTAAAAAAGATTGAAGGCTATCGTGTAGAAGAAGAAAAGTTAAAATGGGAAGGCACATTTGCTGATTACCTGAACATTATCAAGGAAAGACCAATTGTAGCTCAGTCAGCACATTCACGTGTGTTCAATATGATTAAAGATGCAGGGGTAGAAGAAGTTAATGGTGTTAGGAAATATAAATTTTTCAGTGGTCAGCTGTTTGGACTGGAAGAGGCTTTAGAGCGTCTGGTGGAAGAGTATTTCCATCCAGCTGCGAAACGCCTGGATGTCCGGAAGAGAATTCTTCTGCTGATGGGGCCGGTCAGCGGGGGGAAATCAACATTAGTGTCAATGCTGAAAAGGGGAATCGAGGCGTATTCGCGGACAGACAACGGTGCAGTTTACGCGATTAAAGGCTGCCCGATGCATGAAGATCCGCTGCATTTGATCCCGCAGCATTTACGGGCTGACTTTTATGAAGAATATGGCATTAGAATCGAAGGCAATCTATCACCGTTAAATACGATGAGAGTTGAAAAAGAATACAGTGGAAGAATGGAAGATGTTCTCGTGGAAAGAATCTTCTTCTCTGAGGACAAGAGGGTCGGTGTCGGTACGTTCAGCCCGTCAGATCCTAAGTCACAGGACATTGCCGACCTGACAGGCAGCATCGATTTTTCCACCATTGCCGAATATGGATCGGAATCCGATCCGCGTGCCTATCGATTCGATGGCGAGCTGAATAAAGCAAACCGCGGACTAATGGAATTCCAGGAGATGCTGAAGTGTGATGAGAAGTTTCTGTGGCACTTGCTGTCATTGACACAGGAAGGCAATTTTAAAGCAGGAAGGTTTGCGCTCATTTCTGCAGATGAGTTGGTAGTGGCTCATACGAATGAGACCGAGTACAGATCATTCATTTCCAACAAAAAGAATGAGGCCCTGCACTCCAGGATTATCGTCATGCCGGTTCCATACAATTTGAAAGTCACCCAGGAAGAAAGAATCTATGACAAAATGATCCGGGAAAGCGATGTGGCGGATTTCCACATTGCCCCGCATACACTTAGGGTAGCTGCGATGTTTACGATTCTAACAAGATTGAAAGAACCGAAGCGCGGGGACATCGATCTGATTAAAAAGATGAGATTATATGATGGAGAAAATGTGGAAGGCTTCAATTCTGCAGATCTGGAAGAAATGAAAAAAGAGTATCAGGATGAAGGAATGAGCGGAATCGATCCCCGCTATGTCATCAATAGGATTTCGTCCACCATCATCAGGAAAGATATGTCGTCCATTAACGCACTGGATGTTCTTCGATCCCTGAAAGAAGGACTGGATCAGCATCCTTCCATTACACAGGAATTGAGAGAGAAGTATCTTAACTTCATTTCTGTTGCCCGAAAAGAATATGACGATATTGCCAAGAAAGAAGTCCAAAAGGCATTCGTTTACTCTTATGAGGAATCCGCGAAAACACTTATGGACAATTATCTTGATAATGTAGAAGCCTACTGTAATAAAGCGAAGCTGCGCGATCCATTGACTGGAGAGGAAATCAATCCGGATGAAAAGTTGATGCGCTCCATTGAAGAGCAAATCGGCATTTCTGAAAATGCGAAGAAAGCATTCCGTGAAGAAATTCTCATTCGTATCTCCGCATATGCCCGTAAAGGTAAAAGGTTTGACTATAACTCTCATGACCGCTTGAGGGAAGCAATCCAAAAGAAGCTGTTTGCCGACCTGAAAGACGTCGTAAAAATCACGACATCTTCCAAAACACCGGATGAGCAGCAGCTTAAGAAGGTTAATGAAGTCGTTGCACGGTTGATAGATGAGCATGGCTATAATTCCACATCAGCCAATGATCTATTGAAATATGTTGGAAGCTTATTGAACCGTTAAATTCAGAGCTGGCAGCCTTTATTTGGGGCTGCCGGCTTTCTGTTTATTATGGAGGCTGTGATGTGGGGAAATTTGAGAGAGGAGTTTAATAAAGAGGATCATCATGAGGGTTCTAGCTGCCCATAGCGAGAGGGGTTTGGAGAAAAAGGTCATCAAGAAGTGGGCTAGCTGCCCAAAGCCAGAGGGTGTGAGTGAAAAAGGTAATCAAGAAGGGTTCTAGCTGCCCAAAGTGTCAGAGTTTTGATGAAAGAGGTAACCAAGAAGGGTTCTAGCTGCCCAAAGTGCCAGGGTATTGATGAAAAAGGTAACCAAGAAGGGTTCTAGGTGCCCAAAGTGCCAGAGTATTGATGAAAAAGGTAACCAAGAAGAGTTCTAGGTGCCCAAAGTGCCATGGTTTTAGTGAAAAAGGTAACCAAGAAGGGTCCTAGCTGCCCAAAGCGTCAGAGTTTTGATGAAAAAGGTAACCAAGAAGGGTTCTAGCTGCCCAAAGTGCCAAGGTATTGATGAAAGAGGTAACCAAGAAGGGTTCTAGGTGCCCAAAGTGCCAGGGTATTGATGAAAGAGGTAACCAAGAAGAGTTCTAGCTGCCCAAAGTGCCAGGGTATTGATGAAAAAGGTAACCAAGAAGAGTTCTAGCTTCCCAAAGCCAGAGGGTGTGAGAGAAAAAGGTAACCAAGAAGGGGTCTAGCTGCCCAAAGTGCCAGAGTATTGATGAAAAAGGTAACCAAGAAGGGTTCTAGGTGCCCAAAGTGCCAGGGTATTGATGAAAAAGGTAACCAAGAGGAGTTCTAGCTGCCCAAAGTGCCAAGGTATTGATGAAGAAGGTAACCAAGAAGGGTTCTAGGTGCCCAAAGCCAGAGGGTGTGAGTGAAGAAGGTCACCAAGAGGAGTTCTAACTGCCCAAGGTCCCTGAATACTTTATTGTTCAGATGACCCAGCGCCCATTTTTTACTTTCTGAAGTTTTTACTCATAAGCAGCCAATCCCTTTAATACTTATTTATACACAGCTGATTACCCGGAAAAAGCAGGCTTGTCCATTTTATAGGTGAATGTACAATTGTCGAAATTATTTGTAAATTAATCGGCGGTTCTGCATAGTATAGAGTAATCAGCAATAGTTTTTAACTCTGTTGCTTTTCTAATTTTGGCACTCAAGACAGTATATGCAACTTTTTGTATCTTTGTGAAAAAATCTTATAAGGAGGGGAATAGAATGAGTCAAATGGATAAACATCAGTTTGTGATTTCGAAGGAAGACTGGTCCCTCCACCGCAAAGGCTATGATGATCAACAAAGACACCAGGAAAAAGTTCAAGATGCGATAAGAAATAATCTCCCCGATTTAATCTCTGAAGAAAATATCATCATGTCAAATGGCCAAGACGTAGTAAAGATTCCGATCCGCTCACTTGATGAGTACAAAATCCGTTATAATCATGATAAGAATAAACATGTCGGCCAGGGACAGGGAGACAGTCAGGTTGGAGATGTGGTAGCTAGAGACGGCTCACAGCAAAAAGGTCCTGGTAAAGGCCAAGGTGCAGGGGATCAGGCTGGAGAAGATTACTATGAAGCGGAAGTATCAATGATGGAAATCGAAGAGGCGTTGTTCAGCCAATTGGAACTGCCCAACTTGAAGAAAAAAGAACAAGACGTCCAAACGGTGGAGAATATAGAATTCAATGATATCCGTAAAACTGGATTGATGGGCAATATTGATAAAAAGAAAACGATGATGACAGCATTCAAAAGAAACGCTATAAGCGGAAAACCAAGCTTTCACCCGATTTATCAGGAAGATCTGCAATTCAGGACATGGAACGAAGTGCTGAAGCCGGAGTCAAAAGCCGTCGTGCTGGCCATGATGGACACGAGCGGATCAATGGGAGTATGGGAAAAGTATATGGCCAGGAGCTTCTTCTTCTGGATGACCCGCTTCCTCCGCACGAAGTATGAGACAGTGGAGATCGAGTTCATTGCCCATCATACGGAAGCAAAAGTGGTAACAGAAGAGCATTTCTTTTCAAGGGGAGAAAGCGGGGGAACGATTTGTTCATCTGCATACCGAAAAGCATTGGAGCTTATTGACACGAAATACCAGCCTTCTCGTTACAACATCTACCCGTTCCACTTCTCGGATGGCGATAATCTTACATCCGATAATGTCAGGTGCGTAAAGCTTGTCGAAGAGCTGATGAAGGTTTCGAATATGTTCGGCTACGGAGAGGTCAACCAGTACAACCGACATTCCACCTTGATGAGTGCATATAAGAACATCAAGGATGAACAATTCCGATACTTTATACTGAAACAAAAGGCAGACGTCTTCCATGCTATGAAAAGCTTTTTTAAACAGGAAGAAAACAAAATGTACGCATGAAAAGACAGGGAAACCTGTCTTTTTCTCTGTTAAGCTGCCTGCCGGTGCTGAACAAGGCGATCAGCTGCTTTAACGCTGTAATCTGCTGAAAGGGACAGTCCCTCTTATCGCTTTAAAGCGTAGAAGGGGACAGTCCCTCTTAGCACTTTAAAGCCTTGCAGAGGATTCCGCCCCCGGGTGCCGAATAGTATAGACATATTAGAAATGGGGGTATACAAATGGAAAACTGGGTTGAAGACCTTTTTGATGAAGGAATTCTAAAGAAAGCAGCCGGTTTTTACGGTGCAGAGATTACAAAAGCAAAAAAGCTTGGAGATTTCGAGAATTACGTATACGAAGTACATAGAGAGGGGATTCCCTATATCCTTAGGCTGACACACAGTTCCCACAGAGGCAGGGCTGAAGTGGAGGCGGAATTGAAATGGGTGAATTACCTTAACGCACAAGGTGTGAATGTATCATTGGTCAGTCATTCTATAAACGGAAACCTGGTAGAAGAAATACCAGCGGGTGATACGTTCTTCTTTGTCTGCTTATTTGATAAAGCCCCTGGGGAACCGGTCGGGGTCCAATCTGACTTATTTTCAGCTGCGCTTTTCAAAGAGTGGGGGAAAACGGTTGGAAAGATGAACAAGGCGGCAAAGGGATTCTTTGAAGGGAAAGCGCAACGGGAACACTGGTACGAAGATGACCTTTTAAAGAATATGAGTACTTACCTGTCCGAAGAGGATACAGCAATTATTAAAGAAGGAGAAGAATTAATTGAAAAACTTCATTCCCTCTCGACAGGCAGGGAGGAATATGGACTGATTCATTCTGATATACATTCTGGAAACTTCTTTTTTCATGAAGGGGAGATCCACGTCTTTGATTTTGATGACTGCTCCTACCACTGGTTTGCGAGTGATATCGCCATCCCGCTTTTTTATGCGGTATGGGCTAAGATGTCAGGAAAAGAACTGGATGAACGTTCACGCTTCGGCGGGGAATTTCTGACAAGCTTTTTGTCCGGCTACTTCGAGGAAAATACTCTTGATGAGGAATGGATTAAACGGATACCATTATTCTTGAGGCTCAGGGATATCGTTCTTTACACTGTTTTTCATAAAAAGTTCGATATGAGCAGCTTATCAGAAAGAGAAGCAGGAGCTGTTGCAGGCATAAAGAAAAGGCTGGTGAACAATGAATTGATAGTGGAACTCGATTACGAGAGCATCCTCCATAAAGTGAAATAGCGTAATTCCTTGAAAACGCACTTCCGTTATAATACTGTAACAGTAAGCAATTATACGATACAGGATGTGAATAGGATGGAAAAAAAGATAGGTTTCATAGGTAGCGGGAATATGGCAAAGGCCATTTTAGGAGGTCTGCTGTCTTCAGGGATTGCATCTGCGGAAAGTGTTACAGCAAGCGCTTTGACAGAAAAAACGATCAGCGAAATCAATAAGGAGTTCCATATAAAAACGACAAAGGATAATGTGGCCGTCGCTCAATCCTCTGACTACCTTTTTCTTGCGGTTAAACCCGATCAATATAAGGCAGTGATTGAAGAAGTGAGAGGCGCTCTAAAAGAGAAGGCTATTGTCATTACGATTGCTGCTGGTGTCACATTGCGTTCCTTGGGAGAACAGCTCGGCCAAGAAGTGAAAATTGTTCGGACGATGCCAAATACACCTTCCTTGGTAGGAGAAGGAATGAGCGCCCTTTGCCCAAATGAAAATGTGACAGCTGATGAACTGGCAGAAGTAGTCGAGCTGTTTTCAAGCTTCGGACGTGCAGAGGTGCTGGAGGAGCACTTAATGGATGCGGTTCCTGCCGTCAGCGGATCATCGCCGGCTTACGTGTTCATGTTCATCGAGGCTCTTGCTGATGGGGCGGTCAAGCAGGGGATCTCAAGGGAAAAAGCCTATAAGATGGCTGCCCAGGCTGTTCTCGGTGCTGCGAAAATGGTACTCGAAACTGAAACCCACCCAGGAGCTTTGAAAGATGCCGTTTGTTCTCCCGGAGGTGCAACGATCGAAGCCGTCAGCACTCTTGAAAAAACAGGATTCCGTGCTTCTGTCCTGTCGGCTATGGAAAGCTGTTATAAAAAATCAGCCAATCTGATTGATTAATGTTTTAACCTTTGCGGTTCTCTCGCTTTGAATGAAAAACCTCGTGGAGGAATCAGACCTTCGTTTTTTTAGAAAGCAACAGTTTATTCGAATACAGCTTTATGAAAAGAGGGATTTCCTATTATCAGGAAATCCCTCTTTGCTTATTGAAGCTTATTATTTTGAGTCAAAGGAGCTCCTGTCGCAGGGGCAAATCCTTGAAGCATCTGCTGCATATCCTGCTGCTGAAGACGCGGCACCTGATAATACTTATGCTTGTTTTGGTATAAAAAGATCTCATAGCTCATCTCAATGAAGTTAGGCACGCTGTCAGCATATACTCTGCGAAGAACAGGGTTGGTCACTTCTAAAGCCGTCATCGTCAGAAGAGAGGCTGTTGACTTGGTCAAACCAAGCATCTGGCCGGATATCTTCAAATCATTGATTTCTGGAAGACTTTCCGCTGGTTTTCTTGGCTGCGAAGGAGTAAGTCCATAAGTGACAGTGTTATTTTCGTTCATTTTATATTGCTGTGTCGGCTGAGATGGGTCCTTTCCTGTTGAAAAGACTTCAACTGCGCAATTGTAAGTTTGTTCAATAAAACTGCGCTGCTGTGTAAGAATTGTATTGAGTTCAGGGTCAGTGATATATTGCTGAAACATCAAATACTGATCCAGTACATCCACCATTGTCGATAAATTTTCATGAGCATCGAAAACTTCATGGCCGCCGTGGTTTGCTTGCGGCTGTCCTGCAGGGGATGGCTGGATAGGCATAGACATTGGCTGCTGCTGTGCTTGATTGTTTATCTGCAAATTGATGACCTCCCTGAATTCATATGTCCTATTGGGACTTCTTTATTTTGTTCAGATGCAGAGAGTTTATCCGTAAATTTTTTAGAGGAAAAGACAAAGCGATTAGCGAAATATTTATGGGTGTCTCCCATTTTAAACAGCCAGTAATGACTATAAAGGCACAATAACGGGACTAGCCGTAAAATGATTAGAAGTAAAACAGGAGAGAAAATTATGAGAAATAAGGTAATGATGATAGAGGGAAAGACGGTTAGCTATTATGTCTACGGCGATGAATCACAACCGGCGGTAATATTACTCCATGGCTTGGCGGGAAGTTCACTTTTCAGCTTCTTTGAACTAGTACAACTGCTGAAAGAGGAATTTCATCTTATTTTGATTGATCAGCCTGGACACGGCAAGAGTACTCCTTTTGGCCAAGAAGAGGATTACTTATTCTCCAGCATGGCAATATGGTATGACAAAGTATTTGAAAAAGTTATCGGCCGGCCTTTTTATCTGGCAGGGCATTCATGGGGAGCAGATGTGGCACTCCATTACACCCGGAAATTCGGCTGGAAGATTAAGGGGTTGATTTTATTGGACGGTGCCATTACTTATCCTCATTTTCAGGAGGAGATGACGTTCGATATCAGTTATAACGGATGGAAAGAGTACGTTGAAAAAGCTGAATATAGTCAATGGCAAGATGTCATAAATGAGTATCAGCTATACACAACAAGCTGGAACCAGTTAAAAGAAGAATCCCTAAAGACCATAATAAAGAATGATGGAAAATATTCTTTAGTTGCTTCTGAATTTACCATATTAGCTATTATAAAAGCCTTTTTTAAGGAACCTTTTTATTCTGCTTATCGACATATCCAGTTACCAGTTTTACTTCTTCTTGCTGAAAAACCAGAAGAATTGGAATCAGCCAGGCAGAGAGGCGTAGCCCAAATGAGAAAGGAAATTTGTGATATTTCTGTAACGAGGATCAATGGATCAGGGCATATGCTTCAATGGGATGAGCCTGAGAAGGTGGCAAGTATAATGAGAGAGTGGATAATGGGCATGTAATAAAAAAACACCAAAAATGGTGTTTTTACATCAACTTATATTTCACCGTCAGCCGGGCAGTGATTCCAATCTCCCCGGGCTGTACGGGGGCGGTGCTTTCGGCAGCCAGCACAAATGCTTTACCGGGTCCTGGAATCATTGGAATACTGGTATCTTCGTTGATTTCCAGCGGGGCAGGGCTTAGTGTCATTCCTGACGATGCTGCAAGGACTTGCGCCTTTTCAAACGCATCAGCATAAGCTTCCGTTAATGCCTGTTGATAAAAGATCCCAGGTTCCGCAATAGCGAATTGGACTCTTTCAATAATGTTAGCCCCGCTTTGAACAGCATCATCAATGACTTCACCAATTTTTTCAATGTTTCTGATGTTAACTGAAAAAACCTGCCTGACTTCATAACCTTTGAATAACTGCTTTCCATCCTGATAATCATACTGCGGATAGATTTGATAAGTCGATGTTTGAATATCCTTCTCAGCGATTCCGTTCTGCTTGAAGGAATTTAAGATGGCCGAGCTTATCTCTGTATTCATTCTTTGTGCTTCTGTTAATTCCTTATCACTGGTTACTGCTCCAATCTGGGCAACCGCCATATCAGGCCGGGCATCTATTGTTTGTTCGCCTGTGACGGTCACCGTTCTGCTGCTCTTCTTTTCCGTTACATTCCTGTATGGCTGTTGATAATACATGCCCATCACCTAAAAGCACTGGAAGGAACGGACTCTCCGCAGGTCGGTTCCATAGAACACCCATCTGAAACCGGTCCATCTAAAACCGGAAATTGACTGGCGTCCGATGAAAGTTGGGTAGAACCAGAAGGACTGGCCGCTGGTCAGCCAAAGGTATGTGTAACGGAACAAGCATCCGCGGATGGCTCCGGGATCGACTGCAAAAGCACTTGGTCCCTGTCCTCCTGTGCTGAGTGTCTGTGCTGTGGCCTGTGTTGGTGTAAAGGCAGGCGGAGGTCCAGCCGGAGCCTGCTGCCCCTGGCCCATCCCTTGCTGACCGGGAGGATATCCTGGAAAGCCCTGCCCTTGGCCGCCAGGAGGAAAAGAAGGAAATCCGGGTCCGCCTTGTCCGGGAGGAAACCCGGGAAATTGCATTTGCCGATAATCAAACATAGAAAATACCCCTCTCAAATATAGTCACTTTCACTATATGCAAAGGGGTATTCGCCTGTGCCAGGAGCTGTAATGGCGCCCGGAATTTAATCTTTATTGTTGAAAAGCTGTCTGGATAACATTTTTTAAGGTAGTGGCAGAGTTGTCAAACTGTTCCTTTTCCTTATCATTCAAAGGCATTTCGATCACTTTTTTAATGCCGTCACGGTTAATGATCGCCGGTACTCCGATATAAAGGTCATCCATGCCATATTCTCCTTCCAACAGAGCAGAAACGGTCAGGATACTGTTTTCGTTATTGAAAATGGCTTTCGTAATTCTCACCAGCCCCATGGCAATTCCATAATAGGTGGCACCTTTTCTTTCAATAATGTGATAGGCAGCGTCACGCACATTGACAAAAATCTCTTCCAGCTCCTTTTGGGTTTGAGGTGCATCCATATCAATCATCTCCCGTAAAGGACTCGCTCCGATGGTTGCATGGCTCCAAACAGGAAATTCAGTATCTCCATGTTCACCCATGATATAGGCATGGACGTTTCGGGCATCAATGTCAAAATGATCGCCGAGAAGATAACGCAGGCGGGCAGTGTCAAGAATTGTTCCAGATCCGATTACCCTTTCCTTCGGCAGCCCGGAAAACTTCCATGTCGCATAGGTCAATATGTCAACCGGATTGGTTGCTACCAGGAATATGCCGTCGAATCCGCTCTTCATTACTTCTCCAACTATGCTTTTGAAAATCTTTATATTTTTTTCAACAAGGTCTAATCGGGTTTCGCCAGGTGCCTGATTGGCGCCAGCCGTTATGACAACAAGGTCGGCATCGCTGCAGTCACTGTAATCACCGGCCCAGATTTTTAATGGAGAAGAAAAGGGAAGGCCGTGGTTGAGATCGCGTGCATCTCCTTCTGCTTTTTCTTTATTCAAGTCAATTAGTACAAGCTCACGGGCGGCCCCTTGATTCAATAATGCAAAGGCATAACTTGATCCAACGAATCCAGTTCCAATTAAAGCAACTTTACTTTTGAAATTTGCCAATGTAATCACCCTTGTTTAAGTTTTTTTGTTTATGTTGTTTGTGTTTGTATAATATTTGTTTGTGAATTATTTCACAAGTTAAATATACCATAAGCTATTTGAAAAATCACGAGAAAATTTAGTGACTTTAAAGTTTTTCCCAAGTTTGACTCCTGCATAAGTGTAAATCGTTAGGTTTGTCCTGCTGAGAGAAGACATGAACGAGTGCTGCATCCGGTGGACAGGTCCGCGAAGAGATGTCTTGGGTAAATGTAAAAGAATTGGAATTAGGTGCTTCCCCATTCACGAGCAAAATGAGCTTTCATCTAAAAATAACGGTAAAAAGTTCCCTTATTCTCTAAATATCATCGGAAAAAGCTTAAATAGAGGAAGAAAGTTCCCTTATTTAACTTAAACCACTGAAAAAAAGTGATTTATCTTTAAATAAGGGGAAAAACTTCCCTTATTCACGAGCAAAATGAGCTCTCAACTAAAAATAGCGGTAAAAAGTTCCCTTATTTTCTAAGTAGCATCGGAAAGAGTTTAAATAGTGGAAGAAATTTTTTCCTTATTGATTTAAACACTGGAAATAGGCGCTATTTCTTTGGATAAGGGTAATCACTTCCCTTAACGAGATCAAAATACAAAGAACATGTCCCCAAAGGGCCGCCTTGGATACATGAACGAGGTCGAACTCCAAAGAACATGTCCCCAAAGAGCCGCCTTGGGTACATGAACGAGATCGTAATACAAAGAACATGTCTCCAAAGAGCCGTCTTGGGTACATGAACGGGGTCAAACTCCAGAGAACATGTCCCCAAAGAGCCGTCTTGGGTACATGAACGGGGTCGAACTCCAAAGAACATGTCTCCAAAGGGCCGTCTTGGGTACATGAACGGGGGCGTACTCTAAAGAACATGTCCCCAAAGGGCCGTCTTGGGTACATGAACGAGTGCATCCTCTAGAGAACATGCCTCCAAAGAGCCGTCTTGGGTACATGAACGGGGGCGTACTCTAAAGAACATGTCCCCAAAGAGCCGTCTTGGGTACATGAACGAGGTCGAACTCCAAAGAACATGTCCCCAAAGGGCCGTCTTGGGTACATGAACGGAGGCGAAATTCAAAGAACATGTCTCCAAAGTGCGGACGTGAGTACATGAACGAGCCAGACCTCCCAAAAACATGTCTCCAAAGAGTCTGCATGGGTAGAGTAACTAGGAAAAACCACCTCTAATATATCCCCAAATAAAAAAAGCCTGAACTCTACTTACGGAGTTCAGGCTTCGGGTGCTATATTAGTGAGGCAGGAATGCTAATTGATACATAAACAGGACGGCGAACAGGTATACAAGCGGATGAACTTGTTTCCATTGTCCTTTCACCACTTTTAACAGCGGGTAAGAAATAAATCCAAGGGCGATGCCTGTTGCGATACTGGAAGTCAGCGGCATGCTGAGGATAATTAAAAAGGCAGGGAATGCTTCGTCCAGCTCTCCCCATTTAATATGAGAGATGCTTCCCATCATCAGGCTGCCGACGATGATCAGGGCAGGAGCTGTGATAGCCGAAATGCCTGAAACCGCACTCACCAAAGGACCAAAGAATGCTGCAGCTACAAACAGAACGGAAACGGTTAAAGATGTCAGCCCTGTTCGTCCTCCTGCAGCAACACCCGCTGAAGATTCAATATAGGCTGTCGTCGGGCTTGTACCAAACATAGCTCCGATCGTTGTTCCAGCAGAATCAGCCAAAAGGGCCGCTCTAGCACGAGGCATTGATTTGCCTTTCATCAATCCTGCCTGCTCGGCAACACCGATCATTGTTCCAGTAGTATCAAAAATTGTTACAAGAAGGAAAGAGAAAACGACTGCATACAAGCTGTGTTGAAAAACATCGGCAAATGCGGTCAAAGGATTTCCCACAATCAATCCTTCAGGAAGGGAAGGAAGAGAAGCGATTCCTTCAAACTTTAAATCACCTGTGAAGAATGCGATGATTCCAGTAACGATCATGCCAAGGAACAGGGCACCGTGAATATTGCGGACCATCAGAACCAACGTGACAGCCAGGCCGACCAACGCCAGCACTACTGAAGAAGAATGAAGGTCACCCAGGGCTACCAGGTTTTCTGGATGAGAAGTAATGATCCCGGTCAGGCGCAAGCCTATAAAAGCGATGAATAACCCGATACCAGCGGTGATTCCGTGCTTTAGGTTTTCGGGAATTGCTTCAATCAATTTTTTTCTAAAAGGTGTCAGGGACAAAATCACAAAGATAATCCCGGCAACAAATACGGCTGCAAAAGCTGTTTCATAAGAGATATTTTCATTGGCACCTACTACTGAATAAGTGAAGTAAGCGTTCAAGCCCATTCCGGGAGCAATCGCGATCGGATAGTTGGCGAACAGAGCCATCCATAATGTACCGACAATAGCCGAGATGATCGTGGCTGTGAATACCTGGTCAAAAGGGACCCCTGCATCTGCCAGGATAACCGGGTTGACAATCACGATGTATACCATTGTTAAAAAGGTTGTTATACCTGCGATGATTTCAGTTCTGACACTTGTATTATGTTCTTTTAATTTAAACATAAAGAGACCTCCAAAAAGACGAACAATTTTTAAACACAAATTCTATATTATTCGTTAACAGGTGTTTTTTCAAGAGGATTCTTAAAATCTATACAATTTTTTAACCGCATTTACTTCCAAATGGAAGGTGACTTCGGTAAGATAGTTAAAACACAGAAATGAAAGGGTGTTCAGAAGTGTATAGTGAAATTCAAGGAAAATCTGTCTATGATCAGATTGAATTTTTAACGAAAGCTCTAATCGATCAGGAAAGCTATAATAACACCGATGGAGAAAGAAGAAAAGCTGAGCAGATCAAGGATATTATTGCAACGTTTCCTTATTTTCAACAGAATCCGGGGCACCTCTGGACCCAGCCCGTTCCAGGTGACGAGCACGGACGTTTCAACGTTTTTGCGAAAATAAGTGGAAAATCGGAACGAACCCTGCTTTTCCATGCACATCTGGACACTGTAGGGACAGATGATTACGGAATCCTTAAACCAGCTGCACACGACCCTGAATTTCTGGAAACGTTTTTCTCCAGGTATGAAGGGGATGAGAAGGTAAAGAATGATGCTCAGTCAGGCAAGTGGATGTTCGGCCGGGGCTCGCTTGATATGCAGAGCGGAATAGCTGTACACCTGGCGAATCTTCTGTATTTTTCAAGTATATCTGAAGAATTGGAAGGAAGCCTTCTTTTCCTGTTTAATCCTGATGAAGAAAGTGAACACGCTGGTATGATTACGGCCATTGATGAATTGTACCGTTTAAAGATGGAAGGAACTCAATTTCTCGCTGCCATCAACAATGACTTTATATCTCCTGTCTATGATGGTGATTGTAAACGATATATATACACAGGTGCTGCCGGAAAGCTGCTGCCTTGTTTTTATATAGCCGGTCGTGAAGCACATGTCGGCGATATCCTGACATCCATTGATCCGACCAGGATTGCATCTCATATCAATCTCAGGGTCAATCAGAACATTGACCTGCTTGAAGACATAGAGGGAGAATTTGTCCTCCCGCCGTCCTGTCTGTACCTTAAAGATAAGAAGAACGTCTATAATGTACAGACTCCCCTGGAAACCCGGATGTATTTCAACTATTTTGTGTATGAAAAGACATCTAAAGAGGTGCTGGAGGAGCTTTTGAACATTGCCAAAGACTCGGTCATGGAATTAGAAGCCTCTTCAAAGGAAACCTATGAAAAATACCGCACCCTGCATGACTTTCCGGAAAGGGAGGTTTCATGGAAAGTTGAGGTAACCGCCTTCGAAGATTTAGTAGAAGACCTGAGCAAAAAAGGATTGAATCCTGAAAAGGTGATGAATGATACACTGAGTGAAATGAAGGGCGAAGATAACCGTGAGATTGCCTTCGCCATTGTAGAGGCGCTGCAGAAGCTGGATCCTGACAAAACACCCAGGGTCATCATTTTTTTCGCACCTCCGTTTCTGCCGCATAACTACTTAAACAACGAAAATGAATACGGAAAAAAAGTGAATTCAGTATTGAAGGCATGCTTAGAAAAAACCGCCGAAGAAACGGGAGAGGAATTCGAAATCAAACGATTTTTCCCCTATCTGGCGGACGGAAGCTTCCTTTCGCTGCATGAAAGTGATGAAGAAATCGAAGCCTTCAAAGACAACATGCCGATGATCGAATCACTTTACCCTGTGCCGATTGACCGCATCCGTGAGCTCAATATCCCATCCATCAACATAGGTGTGTACGGAAAAGACGGCCACCAATGGACAGAGAGAGTCTATAAACCATACACCTTTTCAACTCTCCCTGAAATCATCCGGGGAGTGACTAAAGAGCTTTTAAAAATAGAGTAATTGAAGAGTGGCTGGCGGCTTAGGCTGTCAGCCATTATTGCTGTCGAGAAGACATAAACACCCTCAATTCGGGCTAATAATAAGAGATTGTACAGAGATTGGTCCGCAATGAGTGGATGCGGCCCAATGAGGAGAAGAGATTGTGCAAATAGTGGTCCGCTACGGTTGAATGCGGTCCATTGAGAAGAAGAGGTTGTGCAGATAAAGGTCCGCAATGGATGGATGCGGCCCAATAAGGAGAAGCCCCTGCGCAGTTAGCGGCCCGCAAAGAGTGGATGCGGCCCAATAAGGAGAAGCCCCTGCACAGTTAGCGGCCAGCAACCCGGTGAATACGGACCAATGAGAACAAGCCCTGCGCAGTTAACAGCCAGCAAGGATGAAGAAACCACTACCAGCCTCATTACTACTGGCTATTAAGAAGAGTCCAGCAAAACAAAAATTCGCCGGCATTCCCAAGATTCCCTCATGATATTGCTTTCAAAACACATAAATATAGTTAACAGGGGTAATAAACAAACAAACACAAAAAAGAAGCTAGACATCTAACGAGTTCTGTTTGCGAGAACAAAATTAAAAATTTGTGGCACTATTTCCTTTACATTTTCATCCCAGTATTAATACGAATGAAGGTAGTAAATTATATAAAGCTAGCAAAGATTTGATGGAACGGAAGGTGCGTGACCTCCTGCGGGACTAGCGTGACAGGTGAGACCCCGCAGGCGAAGCCGAGGAGGCTCACCGCACGCCCCGGGGAGTCACGCAGCTGGAGTGGAGATCAATAGACATTTTGGGGGTGCGAATAACTCAACCATTTCTTTGTCTAATTAGAAGTTTGTACTTCAAAACAGAACCTGTTACTAAACATCAGCTCCTTTTAATACATTTGAATTTACTTTGCCCACGTGATAAGGCTTTTGATATCAAGCCTGTCCGTCTTTCGTGCTTCCTGAATGGGTTTTCCTATGGTGATCAGCATGATAGGTACATACCGGTCTGAAACATCAAACTCTTCCATCAGTTTCTGCGGGTTGAATCCGCCGATTGGACAGGTATCCCAGCCTTTTCCTTTGGCAGCCAGCATTAATTGCATTGCCGCCAGAGAGGCGTTGCTGAATGCGGCGTCCCGGGGATAAAGCTCCCGTGAATAAGCACCTTCGATTTGCCGTACAAGAATATCTTTTAACTCTTGTGTCATTTCGCCTTTTTCGATGGAAGGATCCAGAACGGGATCGGCATTTTTATTTGCTTCCAGATCACCAAGAACCGCAATGACAGCTGAAGCGTCGACAATTTGCTGTTGATTGTATGCGATTGGCAGCAGCTTTTCCTGAGCTTCTTTATTGTGGAAAGTTAGAAAATGCCATTGCTGCAAGTTCCAGGCTGACGGAGCTCTGCCCGCTAATTGAAGTATTTCTACAAGTTCATCTGTTGCTATCTCTTTGGTTGGATCATAACTTTTAGTGGAACGTCTTTCTTTCATTGCATCAAAGATGTTTTCCAAGATGATAACCCCCTGAATTGTTTATAGAAAATAAATATGGTATCTTTTAGAGATTCTCTTACTCTATGTAAGGTTTAATAGTGACATCTTATAGAAGATGCCATTACGCGTCAAGGATCTGGTATACAGAAGTACATAGCTGCACATTTTTTTCATAATCAGTGCTTACACAGTAGTATTTACTAAAGATAAAAAAGATACGAGTCATATAGCAGCAATTTGCTGTCCGGGCTCTGAAACGAAACAGGAAAAATCACTAATACTTAGAGCAGAAAGGGTGATTTTGTTGCAGGGAAATAAAGAAGAAAAAATTCTGATCATTACCATGTTTGCGCTCGCCTTTTTACTTTTAGTCGTAATCGTCATTAAGTTTATCATTTGACCACAGTATGATCTTTAAAAAGACTCTTAGTCGGGCTGAATTTTTATCGAACCGGGAAATCATTTTACTGCTTCCCCGGTTTTTTCGTGTGAAATGGTCTGTGGGCATTGAGCTTTTGATAAAATAAATGGAAGGGGGAAAAGAGATGAAAATAAAGACATTGATGATTATTATGCTGGCCTATGGACTCTTGTTTTGCGGCATTATTACATATTTAAAATTATCCGAGCTGAAAGAGCCGCTGCTTTTAACCCATTATTATGAAAAAGAGTACTTACAATCAAAGATTGATTATATACCTCTGTACTATATTACCAACCAAGATGATCATTTTCAGTTGGTAAGCGTAGAGTCAGAAGCACTTCCTGGTCAAATGATTTTCGTTGAGCATGATTCTATCACCGGTAGAGAAGGGATATACAAACAGCACGAAGCGATCATCAGTATTGATGGTCTGCAGGAGGAAGTGATTCTGGATGAATTGATTTTTCATTTTTCAAACGGGACAGCAATTCAAGGGGATATCGGATCAATCAAGCTGAGTCCCATGAAAGATTCAAACCCAGAAGACCTTGTCGTTCATTTTTCTACAAGCGGCAGCAGCAATACAGGGGAATCCTATACGGTTGGAGACGTAAAGAGAGATGGAGAGTTAACAGAAATCGCTCTTCCGTTTCCGGAAATGGTAGAACCTGTTTTGAAACTGGATGTGGAAAAGATGAGAAGAAATTATTCACCCGGCAATCATGAACAATTGTTAAGCTCTAATGAAAAACAGAGCGCAGCAGACATCGCTCTTCCAATCAAAGCAGCAAGAGGTGAGAAGATAAAAGTAAATGCGGTGGTTGATAAATCCCTTATGTATAAAAACAATATCCACGCAATAGAAGCAGACGTCAGAGGAGTTTTCCAAACTGGAGATGAAGAGATAGAGCAGAGCTTGATCCGGATTACCGAACAACCCTATTTAACTTCCAAACAGATAAAAGAACTTAAAAAAATCAGGGAAGAGGGTGGTCAGTAATGGAACGGGGAGTCAAATTGCTTGTCTGGGGTCTGCTTTTTGTGCTGATCGATATAAGGATTGTCACCTTGGATCTTGTCCATGATGGAATTGGCTATATTCTTTTATATAAAGGATTGAATGAACTGCCCTATTCAAAGTGGGTGTCATATGCAAAGGGTGCCGCAGTTATACTTGGACTATTGTCTATAACTGAGATTTTTGGGTTTACTACTATTAATTTGAATGAAACGGGGCAGGATGTCACTTGGTATGTAATCATAGGAGGAATCGTGTCCATCCTGTCTCTTTTCTTTCATATGAACCTGCTGTCAGCTCTGCAGGAGACGGTACAGGATGAGGATGAACTGCAGGGGTCTGTCTCTGGATTTAAAACCTTTTATCTTATATTCAATCTAATTTTGATTATGGCGCTTCCATTAATTTTGATTTTCAACGATATCGTGTCCGTATTCTTGTTTGCAGCACTTATTGTCGGAATGATAGTTGAGATTGTTTATATTGTCAAAGTGAATTCCTTCAAAGGGATTGTTCCTCCACAAGATCTTGCTTCTTAAGAAGCGTTCTGCCGCATAGAGTGTTACAAGGTGAAAAATTGTAACGGGCTTGGAGGACATCATGTATAAAGAATTCAAGGAGTTCATCTCAAGAGGAAATGTATTTGACTTGGCTGTGGCTGTCATGATCGGAGCAGCCTTCAGCAAAATCGTGGAATCCTTGGTCAAAGATATGATGATGCCGGTCATTGGAATACTTTTTGGCGGCGTCAATTTTGCAGGGATGAGCTACAGAATCAAGGCTGAAGTCATCTACTATGGAGCTTTCATTCAGGCCCTGGTCGACTTCTTCCTCGTGGCGGCGTCGATCTTCCTCATGATAAAAATCTTCAACCGACTGCGTGGAAAAGGCGATTCCTATGAAATCAAGGCAGCAACTCAATTGGAAGTCCTGGCCGAAATCCGGGAAATTTTAAAGAGAATGCAAGATGAAAAAGATGATGATCTTCCGGCGGTCAAAGGCAGAAGGACATCCATACGATTCAAGAAAAGAGACTGATGGCTGGATGCGTCAGTCTCATATTTTTTGGGGCTCAATGACCGGTGTTGAAAGGGGAGGAGATGGGCGAACGAGTTCTGAAAGATATCAGGGGAAAAAGCAGTGTCCAGGTGTCCCTCGTGGGGCTTTCGAGGGACACCAAAAGAGCAAAAATGGAGCTCAGGTGTCCTTCGTGAAAGCCATGAGAGCCACCTGAAGTGGAAAAACAGTGTCCAGGTGTCCCTCATGGAGATTTCGAGGGACACCAAAAGGGCGAAAATGGAGCTCAGGTGTTCTTCGTGGAAGCCATGAGAGCCACCTGAAGTGGAAAAACAGTGTCCGCAGGTGTCCCTCGTGGGGGTTTCGAGGGACACCAAAAGGGTGAAAAAAGCACTCATGTGTTCTTCGTGAAAGCCATGAGAGCCACCTGAAGTGGAAAAACAGTGTCCAGGTGTTCTTCATGGAGTTTTCGAGGGACACCAAAAGGGCGAAAATGGAGCTCATGTGTCCTTCGTGAAAGCCATGAGAGCCACTGAAGTGGAAAAACAGTGTCCAGGTGTCCTTCATAGGGTTTTCGAGGGACACCAAAAGAGCAAAAATGGAGCTCATGTGTTCTTCGTGGAAGCCATGAGAGCCACCTGAAGTGGAAAAACAGTGTCCAGGTGTCCCTCGTGGAGTTTTCGAGGGACACCAAAAGGGTGAAAATGGAGCTCATGTGTCCTTCGTGAAAGCCATGAGAGCCACCTGAAGTGGAAAAACAGTGTCCAGGTGTTCTTCATGGAGTTTTCGAGGGACACCAAAAGGGCGAAAATGGAGCTCAGGTGTCCTTCGTGGAAGCCATGAGAGCCACCTGAAGTGGAAAAACAGTGTCCAGGTGTCCCTCGTGGGGGTTTCGAGGGACACCAAAAGAGCAAAAATGGAGCTCATGTGTTCTTCGTGGAAGCCACGAGAGCCACCTGAAGTGGAAAAATAGTGTCCAGGTGTCCCTCATGGAGTTTTCGAGGGGCACCAAAAGGGCGAAAATGGAGCTCAGGTGTTCTTCGTGGAAGCCACGAGAGCCACCTGAAGTGGAAAAATAGTGTCCAGGTGTCCCTCGTGGAGTTTTCGAGGGGCACCAAAAGGGCGAAAATGGAGCTCATGTGTCCTTCGTGGAAGCCATGAGAGCCACCTGAAGTGGAAAAATAGTGTCCAGGTGTCCCTCGTGGAGTTTTCGAGGGGCACCAAAAGGGCGAAAATGGAGCTCATGTGTCCTTCGTGGAAGCCATGAGAGCCACCTGAAGTGGAAAAACAGTGTCCAGGTGTCCTTCATAGGGTTTTCGAGGGACACCTTAGGGTAACCAGCGCCCATTTATGTGACACTAACACCGTAATAACATGTAACCCATCTTTTTTCCGAGAATAGTTATTGTATTCGTTATATTTTTCTGATAATATATTCTTCTGCTCACTAAAACGCCTACATAATTGTCAACTTTCTCCATTGCGGCTGAAATCACATGGAAAGGAGAAATACATGACGAACGAAACTCAATACCACCCCGATTTTCTTAAAGAAAAAGACAGGCTCGAATTTACGAAACGCTACATCGATGTTGTCATTCAAACTGCCCAGACAAGCAAAGACAAATTCAAAGAGAATATAGAAAGTGCCTTCGGTGATGTCGACTGGCTGGAATCTTCCGCCGCCTACATTGATATCCTAACCAACGCCAGTTTTTTCGAGATGTCGAAGGAAGAGTTGGAAGCGCTTCTTAAAGCCAAGAAGAAACCTTATTTCGCCAGGATTGATTTTAAACATGACGATTCTGAGGAAGAAGAGAGGCATTATATCGGAAAGACGTCGCTTTATCAGCGTGAAAACCAGGAGCAAATCATTGTGGACTGGCGCTCACCAATTGCGAACCTTTATTATGAGGGGCGAATTGGAGAGGTTTCTTATGAAGCTGAAGATGAAACCTACCAGGGCAATCTATCATTGAAGAGGCAGTATATGATCGAGGACGGCAGCCTGGAAGAAATCCGGGATATTGACTTGACCACTACTGATGAACTGCTTCAAGAGTCTCTTTCGAAAAGCTCCAGCAACCGCTTGACCGAAATCATTTCCACCATTCAGGAGGAACAGAACCGGATTATCCGTGCCGATCTTAATAAACCAATTATTGTCCAGGGAGCAGCGGGAAGCGGGAAAACAACCATTGCCCTTCACAGAATTTCCTATTTTATTTACAACTACAAACAGCATTTCGATCCGCGGCAGCTGATGATTCTTGCGCCCAGCAATCTGTTCATCGACTACATCTCGGAGGCTCTGCCGGAACTTGGAGTGGAAAGAGTGCGCCAGACGACCTTCAGTGATTACGTCATGACCTGCCTTGAAAAGGAACTGAAGCTTGCTGAGGATAACAAGCTGATCCGTCTGATTGAAAAAACAGATGAGGAAGCCAAGCAGGCCGCCTGGATATCGGGCTGGAAAGGGTCAAGGGATTTCAGAAAGATTCTGGATGCCTACCTAGCCGACATTGAAACCAGATTTTATCCAGAAGAGGATTTTGTCATCGATAAGTACCGGCTTTTTTCTGCGAAGAAATTCACCTCTCTTCTGAAAGATGACTATACGTACATGCCCCTCTATAGAAGAGTTGAAAAATTGAAACTGCTGCTGCAAAGCTATGTGCGTTCCAATAAGAAGATGATGGTTGATAAAGTGGAGAAATTTTTTGATGAAAAAATTGAAAAAGCACTCTACCATAAGAAATATGCTGCCAATCGAAAAGAGTATATTTCGAAAGCACTGGATAAAAAAGCGGAAAGAATGAAGGATGTCCAAAAGTCGATCAGAACAGGCCTGACTCAGTACATGAAGCAATTTGAGAAAAAATCACTCTTTCGATATTATGAAGAATTATTCTCGGATTGGGATAAACTCGTTTATTACAGTAACGAAAAACTGTCGACTGCACAGGCAAGGGAAATTTGTGAATACACCTTGAAAAGGTTAAAGAAAAAAACCTTTGAGATGGAAGACCTTGCTCCGCTGCTGTACCTGCAGACCGCTCTGTATGGGATCGACCCTTTTTACAAAGCAAAAAACGTCGTCATTGATGAAGCTCAAGATTACAGTTACCTGCAGCTGTATGCACTGAAAACCGCATTGCAAACGGACATGTTTACCCTTGTCGGCGACCTTGCCCAGGGGATTCATTCCTACCGCGGGTTGAAATCATGGGAGCCCGTTTACAAAGAGATTTTTCCGCGTGCGACCTATACGGAGCTGCAAAAAAGCTACAGAACCACGATTGAAATTATGGGAGAAGCCAATAAACTGTTAAAAAAACTGCCCAATGACTTTCCACAAGTCACACCGGTTGTCAGGCATGGAAATAAGCCGGAATTCTTCTCTTATACAGAGGAAGAAGAATTAACAGAGAGGCTGTCCAAGCTGATTTCCGAACTGCGGAAAGAAGAGGATTTCCATACCTTTGCTGTAATAGGCAAAACAATGAGGGACTGTGAAAAAATTGCTGCCCTCTTGGAAAATAGATTTCCTGAAGGAGTGAAGCTTCTTGCCGAGCAGGAAAGCATTCCTAAAAATAAGATTGTCGTCGTTCCTTCCTATCTATCAAAAGGCCTCGAATTTGATGCTGTCATCATTGCCTCAATAGATGAACAATATAGTGAAGCAAACGAGCTTGATATTAAACTTCTTTATGTCGGAATGACCAGGCCCTTGCACAGGCTGTATTTTTTCGGAAAAGATAAAGCTGACTTTTTGTTGGAATAAAACACCTAGGATGTAGAGCGAACGGAATTAGTATAGTATGAAAAAAGTCCTTTCCTGCGAGAGCCGGGAGAGGGCATTTTTTTAGCGTTTTTATGATGGGATTTGTACAATAGAAAAAAGGAGGTAATGCAAATGGTTAAGAATCTGCAAAGCACTTTTAAGCTTCATAACGGGGTGGAAATTCCTTATCTCGGTCTTGGAGTCTATCAAATGGAAGACCATGAGGAAGCAGTGAGTGCTATTAAAACGGCAATAGATTTAGGATACAAATCTATCGATACAGCCTCTCTCTATAATAATGAGGAAAGCGTCGGCCAAGCTGTAAAAGAATCCTCAGTCGGAAGGGAAAACCTGTTCATTACTTCCAAGGTATGGAATACTGACCAAGGGTATGATAGTACGTTAAGAGCCTTTGAAGACAGCATGAAAAAGCTGGACATGGATTACCTTGATCTCTATTTGATCCACTGGCCTGTGGCAGAGAAATACAAAGACACCTGGAAAGCCCTTGAGCGGCTGTATGAGGAAGGGACTGTCAAGGCGATTGGTGTCAGCAACTTCAAGGAACATCACTTGGATGACTTAATGAAGACAAGCAATGAAAAACCGGTCATCAATCAAGTGGAACTTCATCCACGGTTAAGCCAGCAGTCTCTAAGAGAATACTGCTTTAAAAACAGCATTGCGGTAGAGGCATGGTCACCGATTGCAAGAGGAAAACTTCTTGAAGAACCGACTTTGAACCATATCGCCGATAAACATGGTAAAACACCGGCGCAGGTCATTCTTCGCTGGCATTTGCAAAATAATACCATCATCATTCCCAAATCGATCCACGTAAACCGAATGAAAGAAAACAGTGAGATCTTTGACTTCAGCCTTACTCTCGAAGACATGACTCAAATCAACTCACTCAATATGGACGAAAGATTCGGGGCCGATCCCGATAATTTTGATTTTTAAACTATACAGCTTCAAAAGCGCTGAGAGGGACTGTCCTTCTCAGTGCTATAACGTATAAAAGTACCATAGCGAAATTATTTAATTTTCTCATTTGACAGACAAGCTCTATAAGCGATATAATTATCTCGAATTAAAGATAAATATTTTCGTAATAAACGAATTCATTAAGTTTATTGCGGGCTACATAGGGAAAATTAATAGGTAGCGAATGGGTCTAGTACCCAGATGTATTGGGAAGAATTTAACCTGTCCCCAGGTTAAAAATATAGAGAAGGAAAAGGAGAGATTTTAAATGGCGAATATCGCGGTAATTTACTACAGTTCTACTGGAACTAACTATCAACTTGCACAATGGGCAGAAGAGGCGGCTAGAGAAGCTGGTGCAGAAGTAAAACTATTAAGAGTTGAAGAAATCGCACCGGAAGTAGCTGTATCTTCCAACCCGGCTTGGAAACAGCATCTTGAAAACACAAAAGACGTACCTGTAGCAACTACAGATGACCTTGAGTGGGCAGACGGTATCATTTTCAGTGTACCGACACGTTACGGAAACGTACCTGGCCAAGTTAAGCAGTTCCTTGATTCCACAGGCGGACTTTGGGCACAAGGCAAACTTGCGAATAAAGTAGTGAGCGGAATGTCTTCAGCTGCCAACACACACGGCGGCCAAGAACAAACAATCCTTGCCCTTTACACAACGATGATGCACTGGGGTGCTATCCTTGCTGCACCAGGTTACACTGACCCAGTATTATTCGCAGCTGGCGGAAACCCATACGGCACAAGTGTAACAGTCGATCAGGAAGGCAACATGGTCGAGGATGTGCAAGCAGCTGTCAAGCATCAGGCAAAACGTACTGTAGCTGTAACAGAAGCTGTGAAAAACGGTTTAAAATAATCGATTTATAAAAAAACAGGTATCCGATTGGATGCCTGTTTTTTTGTGTCTGTAAGCTGCTTATAGATCAAAGAATACAGTGAAGAGTGGAATTTCATCTAAAAATGGAGCCTCCAGGGATATCTTTTCCTCAGTCAGCGGGTGAAGCAGCTCAATATACTTTGCATGAAGGGCCTGCCTCTTTACGATTGATTTTCCCCCGTACAGCGTGTCCCCCGCAAGAGGGTGTCCGATTGCACTCATATGAACTCTGATTTGATGGGTCCTTCCAGTATCCAGAACCAGTTGCACAAGACTCAGCCCTTTGGTTTTATTGAGTTGCAGGACTTGATAATGAGTAGTGGCAGCCTGGCCGGATGGAGAAACCCGCCGGCGTGTATTATGGTGCCTGTCCCGGCCGATTGCCTGGTTGATAGTGCCTTTCTTCGTTTTCATTAGCCCCTGGACGATTGCCCAATAGGTTCTTTTAATTTTTCTTTCCGCAAGAAGGCGGTCTAAAATTCCTTTGACCAAAGCATGCTTGGCGAAAATGACAGCCCCTGTTGTATCCCTGTCAAGCCTGTGGATATGCTGCACTTCTGCTTTTTCCCCATTTTGCTGAAGATGCCAGGCAGCGGCATTGGCAAGCGTATCTTTTTCCACTGCCGGATCATTGGGATGTGTGTTCATCCCGGCTGGCTTATTGACGATCAGCATATGCTCATCTTCGTAAAGTACACGGAGCGGCATCTCTGCAGGGATGACCCCATAATCTTTTTCCTCGATTGAGAAGTGAAGTTTATCTCCTTTTCTGAGTGGATATGTCCAATTCACGGGCACGCCATTTAACATGACCGCTTTGTCCATCCTCAGTTGATGAACCGTTTTTTTGGGAGCCTGCCAAACCACCCGCATCAACGCTTCGGCTGTAACATTCTCCCATTTAGACGGAATGGAAATAATAAAATTAGGACCTTTGCCCTGTTCGTTCATCAAAAAACTCCTTTTTTCAATGTGTTAGCGTTATTATATAGGTATATATTCATTTAAATCATTTAGTTCCGATGTCACCATGGCTATAATTACCACCCGGAAAGAACTATATTTATGGTATTCTAAGAATAACTATTACATAGAGATGACAAACGTTACAAAGGTGGGTTTAAAGTGAAAATCCTATTGGCCTCCACGGAGGAACAGGAAGAAACCATTCAAGAACTTATTACGTATATTTATTGTACTATTTTCCCTCGTTATTTTACAGATGATGAAATCGAGCAATTTGAACAGCTTGAAGTATTACATACGGATACGGATTACACCAGGTATAACGGTACCTTAAAAGAAGCATTCCAAGTAATCTCGAGTCTTCAGACGCTTATCTCCTTAATCGAGGCGGATACGACGAAATCCGATTACGAGGAAATGTACGACCATAATCTATCTATCCTAAAGAGCTTCAATCTCTTCTTCCCATTTGATCTGAATCATTTCCGGGATTGCTTCAGCTATGAAGACAAGGTCAGTGTGTACGCCAAACCGGCCAACCAGCTGCTTGTTTAAAAAAATTCGTTAAGTGTGAATAAAAGATGTAGGAAGGAGCATACTATTAGATAATCAAGAAGAGATCTTCACCAATCTCTTCATTGATTCATCTTGTAATTCTCCTCTATATTCTGCTTCGGCAGGATAATCGACCACTGAGTGTTTTTGCTTGGTGGTTTTTTTTGTTGGTTTGGGGGCATGGGACCCGCAAAGAAATACGGGCCAATGAGATTGAAAAACGGGGAGATAACGGCCCGCAAAGAGTAGATACGGGCCAATGAGATAGGAGAAACAGGGAGATAACGGCCCGCAAAGAGTAGATACGGGCCAATGAGATAGGAGAAACAGAGAGATAACGGTCCGCAAAGAGTAGATACGGGCCAATGAGATAGGAGAAACAGGGAGATAACGGCCCGCAAAGAGTAGATACGGGCCAATGAGATTGAAAAACGGGGAGATAACGGCCCGTAAAGAGTAGATACGGGCCAATGAGATAGGAGAAACAGAGAGATAACGGACCGTTAATAGTAAATAAAGGCTGATGAAATTTAAAATAGTTCAGTTTAAGTCATCATAGTACGAAGCCTTCCCTAATTTGATCAAATTAAAGTGTTTAGAGAGAATGTTCTTAATAGTCTTCTTATCCTTAATAATTCCACACCAATCAAACGCCTGCGAAACACTAAGCCTTCTATCCGGAAACAATAGTCTAAACTCTTCCAAACTTCGTAATACAGCTATAAGTGAATCTTCTTTTCCATTACAGCTCTCGCATTTCAGAACCCTTGAATAAGAGCGGTAAAACCAGCCGCAGAAAGGACAAACAATACCTTTTTTTAATTCCTCATATTTATAGACCGGTAAGCGTTCATATGGATTCTCAGCCAGAGTGCGAGAAACCAGCTTTTTTGCAAGATCAATTTGGGTTTTATTCAGCTGAGAGGGTTTCTGATTGATCTTTTCAATAAAACGCGGCAACTGGGCGGGATAAATGATTGGTAAGTTTTTGGGAGCATTGTAGAGGTGAAAATAAGGGTTTACAAATACAGCTAGAGACACTATTGGAATATTGCAACCAAGGCTTTGAAACACATTGCGAACTAGTGGCTCGTTTCTTTTCATCTGAATTAGAGGGTTTTTAAAGTCAATTCCATCAGTCCTATTCAAGTTGTCTCCTTCCAAAATAAAGTCACCTTCATAGTTTTTTACTTCAAAAAGATAATTCAGCTGTGAGGTTAAGAGAATGGTATCAATTTGAGTAAAATTGCTGTTCCTCATAAACTGCATGTCAGGCAGCAGAATCCTGTCATTCAGAACCGGCTGCAGCCACTCATCGAATTGTTTTTCACCAAGGAACCCTTTCTCAATGTTAAAAAAATGCTTTTCCTCTTCGTAATTTAAGTTTTTACGAGAATCTACAGCTCTAAGAATAATTAATTCCTTTGATTCAGTGCGTTCCTTTATTTTCAAATCAGCAGCACTCCTTTCAGTTTGATTTTACCATATTTTTCATTTAGTAGTCCTCTTAGGGAGCTTTGCGTGGGTAAGAAAATATTGTGGAATATTTATGTTAAGATCAATAATAAGATACAAATCACAAAAAGGAGATTATATGTGAAAACAAAAAACAAATTCTTCATCTCTACTACCATAACAATCTTCCTCTTCTCAATAGCTTTTGTCTCTAACTATAACTCCCTTGAATAAGCTAAGGAAGCCTGCATAGATAGCAACAAGACGCCGGTAGTTGACCAAAATTTCCTCGCCCTCTATTGATCTGTTTCCTGCAAGTAACATTCCTAAGCTCTTAAAAAAAAGGCTGTTTTCGCATAGATTGTTGCTTTCGGAAAAATCCCAGGAGCCGGATTTTTCCCCGGATACTAAGGGATTTCTCTCTAGTCAAAGAAAGCAGCTCTTTTCTTATCATGATTACCAGGTTATTAAGGTGAGTTATGATTAGTTTTTTTGGAATTAGTATAGAATAGCAACAAAGTTTACGAAAAGAGCCAAATACAAAAACGCCCAGAAGCCTCTGGGCGTTTTGTGTACTATAGTCTATTTCACATTTTCATTAAACCAGGCTTCAAACGTTTCCGCAGGCTGAGAGCTTACGATTCGTGCTGTTTCTTGACCATCTTCAAAATGGATGATGGTTGGTGTTCCTTCGATATTGAACTGGTTCCAGGCTTGTTCAAATTCCAGGACGTTGTATTGGAGGAGGTCGATACCCATGTCTTCTGCCATCGGAGCTACTACTGGTGTCGTAGCTTGACAGTGCGAGCAGGTCGGACTGTAGAAGTAGACCGTAACATCCTCTTCATTTTCCAGTTTGGTTTGAAGTTCATCCGGCAGAATCAGATTCTGATAGTTGGGGTCATCGAGCTGGTCGATTGTAGCTGGTTCCAGGTCTGCCTTATTGTATGGATTGCCTTCTGCTGCCTGGTTTTGCTGCATGGTCGTGACGACCGCGATGGCAGCGAAGATACCGATAATGACTGCTAAAAAGATGATGACTTTTTTCATTCTTTATTCTCCCTTGCTGTTTTGATAAGTAAAAGGCTGCTTATAAAGATAACGATGAATGCGGTTAATGCTAAGAATGGAATCGTGATGAATCCAAGCCAGTTGATATATTCACCCGTACATGGGACGCGGCCGCATGAAGGTGCGGTATTATAGAGGAAATCGACTTTTTGCAAAGAATAATGATACAGGGAAGTCAAAATGCCGATTCCGGATAAAACGAGCGTATAGATGGCTATGAACGCATCTTTTTTCACGGCAGCAATTCCGAGGATGACAGCCATCGGATACATGATGATGCGCTGGTACCAGCAAAGGACGCAGGGTTCATACTGTTTGATTTCAGAAAAGTACAAGCTTCCCAGCATGGCAATCAATGCGGCAGCGAATGCCGTAAGTAACAGATTTTCTATTTTTTTATCCATGATTGTTTCCTTTCAATTGTTCTACCTCAGATTATAGTATGGGTGAACAGATAAAGTAAAACCTCTTGTACTGAGTTTATCATAAAAGTTTACAAAAATAATTCTCTTTTATAAATAGGGTATTTTATCCCAATGGCTTTGCGTTTTGAGGGGGATTAATAGAAAGGAGTGGCTGGGTGTGAAGAGGACCTTGATTATCGGCGGCACAGGAATGCTTGGCGGAGTGGTTGATCACCTTGTGAGAAAAGGCGAGAAGGTTACTGTTCTGGCAAGGTCGAGAGAGAAATTTACCAGAATGCTGGAAAGGTATGGCCTCTCGGAGCAGGAAGCGGCATTTCTTCAGGAGGATTATTTTGACACCAGCGCATTGATAAGAGCCTTGATGGAGCATATTAAACTCAATGGAATGTTTGATGAGGCTGTGATATGGATGAGGAGTTCGGCAGGGGAATCCTTTGAGGCAGTCATGGAATTTTTAAGCAAAACCTGCGGACACTTGGATGTTTTCAGGCTGCATGGCAGTTCGGCAGCGTATCAGCCTCTTCCTGAAAATCATTTTCAGTCAATAAACATGCATCATATCATTTTAGGGTTTAAAATAGAGGATGGAGAATCCCGGTGGCTGACTAATGCAGAGATTTCTGAGGGAGTTAATGCAGCTTTAGAAACACGGATTCCCGTTATAATCACAGGTATTACAGAGCCATGTCACAGGCGGCCAGGTTATTAGTTTATGGCCTGCTTTTTTCAGGGTAAAACATAAAGATGAGTGCAAAAGGAGTGTTACGATAAATGTCTGAAAAACTGGATTTATCTCAGTTTGAGAAAAAAATGATCATAAGGCAGACGCAGCATAAGGACATAGAGAATATCATCAAGATGCAGAGTGTCTGCTTCCCGGATATGGAGCCTTGGAAGAGGGAGCATCTGGAAAGCCATTTGGAGGTATTCCCGGAAGGACAGCTGGTGGCGGAACTGGAGGGAGAAATTATTGGTTCCTGTTCCAGCCTGGTCATCAACTTTGATGAATATGATGACCGCCATTCATGGGACGATGTAACGGATAACGGGTATATCACCAATCATAACCCTGAAGGTTACAATTTATATGGAATCGAAGTGATGGTTCACCCTGATTACCGCAGGATGAAGGTCGGCCATCGTTTATATGAAGCAAGGAAGGAACTTGCCCGCCAGCTCAATCTGAAAAGCATCATCATAGGCGGACGGATCCCTAATTTCCATTTGCATTCAGATGAGATGTTACCGAGAGAGTATGTTGATTCTGTATCAAGGCATAAAATTTATGATCCGGTACTTTCATTTCAGTTGATGAATGGATTCACGCTTATGAGAATTAACCCGAACTACTTGCCGGATGATACGAAATCAAAAAAATACGCCACTTTGATGGAATGGAACAATGTTGATTACCGGCCATCCAGCAAGAGGCATTTTAAAACCAGTTACCCTGTCAGAATTTGTGTCGTTCAATACATGATGAGGAAAATCAACTCTTTTGAAGAGTTTGCGAATCAGGTTGAGTACTTTACAGACGTAGCATCCGATGCCAAGTCAGACTTCGTGGTCTTTCCTGAAATCTTCACATCCCAGCTGATGTCTTTCCTTGATGAAAAGTCACCAAGTTTGGCCATCCGCAAGTTGACTGAGTACACAGAAGAATATATAGAACTGTTCACAGATCTTGCCGTCCGCTACAATGTCAATATCATTGGAGGTTCTCACTTCGTTAAAGAGGAAGACGATGAGATTTACAACATTGCTTATCTGTTCCGCCGTGATGGAACAATAGAAAAGCAGTATAAGATTCACATCACACCGAATGAACGGAAATGGTGGGGAATCAGTCCTGGCGACCGTGTCAAAGTCTTTGATACAGACTGCGGCAGAATCGCCATCCAAATTTGCTATGACATTGAGTTTCCGGAGCTCGCGCGCATCGCCACTGACCGGGGAGCCAAGATTATCTTCACGCCTTTCTGTACGGAAGACCGTCAAGGGTACCTCAGGGTCCGTTACTGTGCACAGGCGCGTGCTGTTGAAAATCAAATTTACACAGTCATTTCCGGTACAGTTGGAAATCTTCCTCAGACCGAGAATATGGATATCCAATACGCACAGTCAGGGATTTTCGCTCCTTCAGACTTTGAGTTTGCCCGTGACGGCATAGTCGGAGAAACGAATCCGAATATCGAAATGGTGATGATTGGTGATGTCGACCTTGAAGTCCTCAGGCGCCAGCGCCAATCTGGTACTGTCAGACAGCTGAAAGACCGCCGCCATGATGTTTATGGAGTAAAATATAACAGATAACAATGAAAAGGCCGCTGATTAGCGGTCTTTTTTTGAGAAGGAGAGAATTGTGTGCTGTTTTTACATGGTGGAGTCTTCGAAATGACCTATTTGCATACCGCCCAAAATACCCTTTTTTATGTTAAAATGAAACGAATGAAAAGGTTGTCAAACGCTCTTTTTCAAGGATTGGTTTTTTGCTATCTTTCTGCCACATCTTTTAAAAGGGATTGGAAGGGAAGCCGCTTGAGACCCTTCAAATCCAGCGAGTGGTCCAGTTCCAGCGTCCGATTCCGGGCTGGAGAAGAGTTTAGGAAGAGTCTAAGTATTATAGGTAAATCAAAAGCAGCCATCAAACAAAAACAGCTTTGTCAAAAAAAGGCGGATTCTTTTAAAAGGAAAAGGGTCATCCACCAAGAATTACATATAGTAAGTCATCGACAGGAGGAGATTAACTTGAATTGGAAAACGGCTTGGGAGAAATGGGATTCCCATCAGGAACTTGACCAGGAAATGCGCAGTCTTTTGACTGAAATGAAAGACAATGAAAAGAGTCTGGAAGATGCGTTTTATAAAGATTTAGAGTTTGGAACAGGCGGCATGCGCGGAGAAATCGGTGCAGGCATCAACCGAATGAATGTCTATACAGTACGAAAAGCATCAGAAGGCTTAGCTCAATACATCTTGTCTCATGGAGAAGAAGCGAAGAAGCGCGGTGTGGCAATCGCTTATGATTCCCGCCATAAGTCTCCTGAGTTTGCAATGGAGGCAGCGAAAACGTTGGCTTCCCGCGGTATCCAGACATACGTGTTTGATGAATTGAAGCCGACACCAGAGCTTTCTTTTGCCGTGAGATCTCTGAAAGCCTACTCCGGGATTGTGGTGACAGCAAGCCATAACCCGCCGGAATACAACGGATATAAAGTGTATGGTGAAGATGGTGCGCAGCTTCCCCCAAAAGAAGCGGATGAAGTGATTGCCAAAGTGAATGAAATTGAAAATGAACTTAGAATCGATGTGAAATCTGAAGATGAATTAAAAGAAGAGGGTCTTATCAAAATGATTGGGGAAGAAATTGATCAATCCTATCTTGAGCACCTTCTCTCAATCTCAGAGAAACCTCAGATTTCAAAGGAAACAGACCTGAGCATCGTGTTTTCGCCGCTGCACGGCACAGCTTTAAAGATGGTTGAAAGAGGGCTGGATGCATTAGGCTATACGGACGTCCATATTGTCAAAGAACAGTCTGTCCCTGATCCTGAATTCTCGACAGTGAAATCGCCGAACCCAGAGGATAAGGCAGCATTTGAGCTTGCGATCCGTGATGGTAAAGAAAAGGATGCGGATATCCTCATTGCCACTGATCCAGATGCAGACCGTCTTGGCGTGGCTGTAAAGGACAAAGATGGAGAGTACGTCCTGCTGACAGGCAACCAAACAGGAGCGGTCCTGATTGATTATATTCTCGGCAGGAAAAAAGAGAAGAACATGATCCCGGCTAATGGAAGAGTGTTTAAGACGATCGTAACCTCCGAGCTTGGCAGAAAAGTAGCCGAGTCCTACGGCGCGTCTGTCGAGGATGTCCTGACAGGCTTTAAATTCATTGGTGAAAAAATCAAAAACTATGAAGAGTCCGGAGAGTATCAGTTCCTGTTTGGCTACGAAGAAAGCTATGGTTATTTGATCGGAGACTTCGCCCGCGATAAGGATGCAGTTCAGGCTGTGTTAATGGCTGTCGAAGCAGCTGCATACTTCAAACAGCAGGGCAAAACGCTGTATGATGCCCTTTTAGATCTTTATGAGCGATTCGGGTATTACCAAGAGGGTCTGGAGTCACTGACGTTAAAAGGAAAAGAAGGTGCAGAGCAGATTCAGTCTATCCTTTCATCCTTCAGGGAAGAGCCTCTTAAAGAAATCAAGGGACTTGCCGTGGCAAAAGTGGAGGATTACAAAACAAGCTTGAGCACGAGGCTTGAGGATGGGTTGGAAGAAACGATCTCACTTCCGAAATCCAACGTGATCAAATATTTCCTTGAAGACGGTTCATGGATCTGCCTTCGTCCTTCAGGCACGGAGCCTAAAATCAAGTTTTACTTCAGCGTCACTGGTAAATCCCTCGAGCAAAGTCAGGAAAAGTTAGAGGGACTGAAGAAGGCGCTTATGGAAAAAATCGAAAATATGGTGAACTCTTTCGCAGGATAAGGCATTTGCCTTTTCCTGTTTTTTAGGGGTTTTCAGTGAAAATATTATACATATGACGCAGCAGCGGGGTGTTGTTCAATTGCTGCCTAACCCAGCACCAGCTAAGGGCTGACAGGCTTGCTGTGATTTTACATCAGGAAAGGATGTTTGCCGTGGGAAATAAAGTCGCCATCGTAACAGGTGCTTCCAGAGGAATAGGGACTGAAATTGCACGACAATTATTAAGAAACTCTTTTAAAGTTTCTGTAGTCGGAAGTTCTAAGCAAATACATAAAACAGCAGGAAAGTTAAAGGCTGAAGGCTACAATGAAATTTACTCTATTCAAGCAGATGCAGGAAATGAGCAGGATGTGTCGAGAGCTGCTGAGGAAACGGTCAATAAGTTTGGAAAGGTCGACCTCCTTGTAAATAATGCGGGAATCGGCTTCTTTAAACCAACTGAGGAAGTAACCTCTGAAGAGTGGAAAAAACTGTTTGATGTCAATGTGCACGGAGTGTTTTACTTCTCCAAAGCAGTCCTTCCTTATATGAAGCTGCAGAAGTCAGGCACCATCATCACCATCACTTCAGATGTTGCCCGTTACACCATTCCTAATGGTTCTGCCTATGTCGCCAGTAAGTACGCGGTTCAAGGGTTCTGCGGTTCGCTGGCTCAGGAAGTAAGAGAACACGGTATAAGAGTGGGCACAGTGAATCCCGGAATGGTGGATACGTACTTTGCCGGCTCCACCCAGGGGCTGCCCGAAAAGGGGGATTTGCTGAAGGTTGAAGATATAGCCAGCGCTGTATTGTATATGGCATCAGCACCCAAGCACATGGTGATCGATGAGATGAAAATTCATCCTCTGGTACAAGATTACCCAATAAGCTGAGGATTGCGGCTGCACCAGGCAGGTTTCATTACGCCTGGTGATTTTTTAACTAGTCTGGAGACCATTCCCACCGACTGGAGTCTCTGTCATTAAAATGAAGTCAACTAGGTTCATATAGAAATAATATTTCCGTTGCCGCTGTCCAGCACGGGCAGACGTTATTAACTCATGGAAAGTCGAAGTTGAAAATATGTTCTGCAACTAAAGTCGTAGAAGGGAATCCTGCTTCTAGGCGATACCCTGGGCAGGGGGAATTAATATACTGTTATATAAGGCGGTTATGGGGTATAAAAACCTTCCCGAACGATAGTTATCTTATTGTAGTGCAGCAGAATCTGAGTGTTTAGAGCTTTTTATAAAGGAGGTCAGCCTTTTGAACATAGAGAATAACGCCAACATACACTTATTAAAAAAGATTGCCGAACTCCTTAATGAAGAGACGGAATTGGAGAAGATGCTTTCGTGTGCTCTTCAGGTCTTCCTGAACGGTACCGAGTTTACAACAGGCTGGATCTTTTTTATAAACAAGGAGAAGGGACATTCGCTGGAAGCCTATCATAACATTCCTTCATCCTTATCTGATGATGGATGTAGCCTCTTAAAGAATGGAGGCTGCTGGTGTGTCAACCGGTTTCGAACCGGTAAATTGACCAAGGCCTCCAATATCATTGAATGCCAGAGAATTGAAAAATCGATTGCGCAAAATAAGGGTGATACAGGGAATATAGAGTACCATGCAACGGTTCCGCTTCAATCAGGAAAAGAATCATTTGGACTGCTGAATGTAGCAGCTCCTGGAAAGACTCATTTTCATGAGCACGAACTTGCTCTGTTGGAATCTGTAGCTTTTCAAATCGGGTCGGCAATTAAAAGGATTGTTTTAACCAAGAAAGAACAGGAGATAGCGCTGATGCAGGAAAGAAACCGATTGGCGAGGGATTTGCATGACTCTGTAAATCAATTGCTGTTTTCACTGACTTTGACTGCCAGAGGAGGGACCTTGCTGAGCGAGGATGAGCAAGTGAAGGAAACTTTTACAACTATTCAAGGCCTTGCGCAGGAAGCCTTGACTGAAATGAGGGCATTGATTTGGCAGCTGAAGCCTCATGGACTTGAAAACGGCCTCAGCGAAGCACTGAATGGGTATGGGGAAATGCTTGGAATGAACGTGGAAGTGAAGGTGGATGGAGTTGTCGCCCTTCCATCGAAAATTGAAGAAGCACTTTGGAGAATCGGACAGGAGGCCATTAATAATGCCAAGAAGCATTCTGGAGAAGAAGCGATTTATTTCCAGCTTAATGCCTCTCCCAATCTTGTGACTCTGAAGATTAAAGATTTTGGATGCGGATTTCATTATATCCCTGTTCAATTCATCCCCTCGATGGGCATCAGGGGTATGCAGGAACGAGTGAACCAGCTTGAAGGTCGATTTCAGTTGAAGAGCGAGCCGGGGACCGGTACAGAAATAGTAGTGAAGATTCCATATTAAGGAGGAAGATATATGACGATACGTGTGCTGATTGCGGATGACCATCATGTGGTTAGAAGAGGACTCGTTTTTTTTCTGAAGACACAAAAGGATATTGAAATTGTTGGAGAAGCAGCGAATGGCAGGGAAGCAGTAGAGTTGGCGGAGAAACTTCAGCCTGATTTGATTCTGATGGACTTGGTCATGCCGGAGATGGATGGGATTCAAGCAACAAAACTCATTAAAAAATCTCATGAAAATATAGAGATTATGATGCTGACAAGCTTCTCCGATCAAGATCATGTTATTCCCGCAATTGAAGCAGGGGCATCAGGATATCAGCTGAAAGATATTGAACCGGATGAGCTGGTTGAATCCATCCGGAAGCTTGTACGCGGGGAAAATTCTCTTCATTCAAAGGCAACAAACCACCTGTTGAAAAGGGTATCGCGTAATCATCAGCTTCCTCATCAAATTCATCAGCTTACGAAACGGGAAAAAGATGTTTTGCTTCAACTGACCAAAGGCAAAAGCAATAAAGAAATTGCCTCCAGCCTCTTTATCACTGAGAAAACAGTCAAAACCCATATCTCTAATATCTTTGCAAAACTTGAGGTGGCAGACCGGACACAGGCAGCCCTCTATGCGGTCAAGCATAAATTGGGGGAGTAAGACCTTAACAAGGGGGGAGGTTTTGCCAGAAAGAGTTTCAGCGGCATATGAGACATTAATAAGAGTGCAAGCTGCGATTTATTCCTTTATAGTCATTTGGATATATATGTAAACTTCTGCCGGGGTATAAGTCCTATGACGGTAAGGCTTATAGCCGTGAAGGCGTACCCTTGTTGGAAACGAATTTAGATAGTATGGACACCTGAGTAATGAAGGAAATCTCCCCGCAGCATTGGTAAAACAAGTGTGGGAGAGATTGCTTCAACTTGAAGACTGCTCTGTGTTACCCAGTAAGTGAAGGGGCTGGCTGCAAGAGGATGCATCCAAATTGAGCTTTTCTATACGCTTAAAGATCCATGCCTCCTTTGTTGGGTTGTGAGATAAGTCACATTTTGATTTTCAAAGCCAGCTCAAACCCGGGATAAAACAGCACAATATTCTTTTGGGAATTTTTATCAATTATAAATTCTGTCTTCATCTGGTATAAAATACCACCTCCTATTATTCATCTTTCCGCCCCTGAACCAAATATCCTCTTTTATTAAAATTACGATATTCGGGAATTCAAAAAAACTCCTATCTACCTATTCATTGATTACGACTTGGCTGTTATATGCCTGAAGTTATAAAATTTCTCCTGCTATTGGCTTATAAAAAAAAGAGAGCAATGTAACTTTCTGTTTATTTTCTGAATATTCAGTTATTGGTCGACACAATAATACAACCTTCAACATATTGGTTTGGGTATCTTTGGTACAACACCTACATAATTCCAGGTGAATAAATCGAAAGGAGACCATGACTGGAATTGCCAAACTTATATCAGGAGGGAATTGAATGAGAGGAAGAAGAAACAGAGTAAAATGGTTGTCCATTGTACTGACACTTGTACTATTTATTCCTTTGATGTTTCCACCCAATTCAGCAGCAGCGAATCCCGCACAGGCAAAAGAAAGGCCTTCCGTTTCAGCAAATGAAACAGCCAAGATTAAACCTCAATCCAAGATAACATCCAAATTACAAGACCAATTTAAAAAAGATAAGCATGTAACCTATCTAGTGAAGTTCAAGGAGCAGGCCGATCCTGCAGCTATAGCGAAGAGTGCAGCTGATAGTGCGAAGAAACAAAAGCTATCGGCAAATGGCCAAAAGTTATTAAAGCGGAACATGGTCGTTTCGGAACTTCGCTCAACTGCACTTAAGACTCAGGCAGAAGTGAAAAAATACTTAACGAAACAGAAAAAGTCCGGAGCCGTCAAAGAAGTAAAAGATTTTTATGTAGTAAACGGCATGGCTGTGACGAGTACAAAAGAGGTTATGGAAGAAATTGCGGCATTTTCTGAAGTGGAGAAAATTATGCCTAATGAGACGCGCCAGCTTATCCAGCCAGTAAAAACTGAAGCTTCTACAAGTGCTGCAGTAAAGGAAAAGAGTGCACAGAACTCACCTTCCAACATCGAGTGGAATATCGACCGGGTTGGTGCTCCGGCAGTATGGGATATGGGAATTGACGGTGCAGGGACAGTCGTTGCATCGATCGATACAGGTGTTCAGTGGAATCACCCTGCGCTGAAGGAAAAGTATCGTGGGTTCGACCCGCAAAACCCTGACTCGCCACAAAACGAATTCAACTGGTTCGATGCTACAGCAGGCCAATCTGCACCTTATGATGATCAAGGTCACGGTACTCACGTGACAGGAACAATGGTCGGTGCAGAATCGGATGGCAGCAATCAAATCGGAGTTGCCCCGGGAGCGAAGTGGATCGCTGTCAAGGCGTTCACTGCTGATGGAGGCACTGATGCGGACCTTCTTGCCGCAGGAGAATGGATTTTGGCTCCAAAGGATGCAGAAGGAAATCCCCATCCAGAGATGGCGCCTGATGTTGTCAACAACTCTTGGGGAGGAGGATCAGGACTGGATGAATGGTACCGTCCAATGGTGGAAGCCTGGAGAGCAGCTGAAATCTTTCCGGAATTTTCCGCTGGCAACACGACGCTCTTTAATCCGGGAGGTCCAGGATCAATTGCTACTCCAGCAAATTACCCTGAATCTTTTGCTACAGGAGCGACAGACATAAATGATCAATTGGGAAGCTTCTCTCTTCAAGGCCCTTCACCTTATGATGAGGTAAAGCCGGACATTTCTGCACCTGGCGTGAATATTCGGTCTGCAGTCCCTGGCAGCAATTATGAAGGAGGGTGGAACGGCACTTCCATGGCGGGGCCGCATGTTTCAGCTGTTGCTGCACTATTAAGACAGGTTGATGCAAGCCTTACCGTTGATGAAATGGAAGAAATTTTGTTGAATACAGCTGTACCATTAACAGATAGCACCTTCCCGGAGTCACCGAACAATGGCTATGGAAAAGGATTGGTCAATGCTTTCGATGCCGTCTCTTCGGTTATGAGCGGAATCGGTCAAGTTGAAGGTCAGGTATCAAAAGAAGGCGATGATTCAGAAGCGCCTTCAATCAGTCATGAAGCTCCTGGTGAAGCTTTCAACCAAATGAATCTTCCTCTTCAAGCGGAAGCAGCCGATAATATCAGTGTAACCAATGTGACACTGCAGTATCAAAATGCTTCTGGTGAATGGACGACTATTGATGCTGTAAGAACGGCCGGCGACCACACGTCAGGAACCTATGAAGCTTCAATCCCTGGCGAGGACTTAACCGGAGAAAGTGTAGCGTATAAGTGGAGTGCACTTGATTTTGGCGGAAATGAAGTGGAGACAGAGGAATACACTGTTACTCTTCTGCCCGGCATTTCAGTTGGATATGAGCATGACTTTGAATCCAATCCGGCAGGCTGGACTTCTTATGGAGAGCAGAACAGCTGGGAACGCGGAGTACCTGAAAACGGACCGGGTACAGCTGTTTCAGGGGAAAATGTTTTTGCCACAAGCCTGGCAGGAACGTATGCTAACAGTGCTAACATGTCACTGCAAATGCCTCCTGTAGATCTGCCTGAAGGAAACTCATTCTTGCAGTTCAAGCAATGGCATGAACTTGAGAACAACTACGATTACGGACACGTCTTCGTATCTACAGACGCGGAAAACTGGACTCAAGTACTTCGCGTAAATGGAGACACGGGAGAATGGGTTGATGGAGAAGTTGATCTTAGTGAATATGCCGGACAGCGGATTTATATCGCCTTTAATGTAACGACTGATGGAAGTGTCGTGAAACAGGGCTGGTATTTAGACGATGTGAAATTGAGCGGTGAATCCATCCTTCCTTCCAAGCAAAAGAATCTTGGACTGAAATCAAAGGATGAACCATCTGCTTCTGTTTCTAAAAAACCGAAAGTGAATCCAAACAAGATTACTGTAGCAGTTAAGAAATCTGCGGGTGTACCGGAAGACAGCAGTCCTGCGCCAGTGCTTCTTCCATTACAGGCAGAAGTGAATGTGCTTGAAACTGGGCGCTCTGTCTACACAAATCCTGCTGACGGATCTTACTCTATGACGCATGCAGCTGGCGATTTTACACTGCAGGCATCAACTTATGGCTACAGATCGCAATCTCAAAGTGTGACAATTCAAGAGGGTGCAGTATCAACGGCCAATTTCACTCTTGAAGAAATTCCTAGAGGAACTGTGACGGGTACGGTAACAAATCAGGCTTCTGGAGAACCGGTTGAAGGAGCAACTATTTTCCTTCTGGAAGATGCAGTAGTGGAACCGGTTGAAACCAATGAGAACGGTGTATACGAACTTAATGCTTATGAAGGAGAATATACGCTGAAAGTTGTTGCTCCATACTACAACAGCCAGGAAGTTACCATAACGGTTGAGGGCGGAGAAACTACCGGTGCGGATGTCTCTTTGGAACCATTCATCGGCTACCCAGGTGAAATCTCCTATGATGACGGAACAGCTGAAAATGCCCGCGCCTTCAATGCTGCCGGAAATGGCTGGGCAGTGAAGATGTCCCTTGAAGATGGAAATGAAGCTGCCTTAGTGACAGGCGGATTGTTCCGATTCTGGGATATGGAATGGCCAGTACCTGGTGGAACGGAGTTTGAAGTTGCCATCTATGATGCTTCAGGTACAGACGGTGCACCAGGCAAGAAAGTGGCTGGTCCTTTTGATGCAGCTGCATTACGTAATGGCGAATGGACACATGTTGATTTAAGTCAGCATGGAATCATGGTCGAAGGTGACTTCTACATGGTTTATATCCAGACCCATGCAAATCCAAATTCACCTGGTCTCGGTACAGATGAAAATGGAGAGTACTCAGGAAGAAACTGGCAGATGGTTGGAGGGGCATGGTCTCCATCACCTGAAGATGAAGGAAACTACATGATCCGGGCAACTGTCAATTACGAAGTAACCGCTCCAGTGATTACTTCACCAAAAGACGGATCCTTCACTAAAAATGATACAGTCACAGTGGAAGGGACATCGGCACCATCTACAACAGTTCTTGTGTTCAATGGAGAAGAAGAAGTGGCTGCAGTTCAAACATCTGAGGATGGTACATTTTCGGCTGAGGCAGCACTACAGCCCGGCGAAAATACAATCACAGCCAAAGCATCGACAGAGCAAGGCGCTACAGGACCTTCAGAGCCTGTAACAATCACGCTCGATCAGGAAAAACCTGAATTAGAGATCACATCTCCAGAAGAAGGACTCAAAACAAATAAAGAAGCCATTACCGTAACTGGAACAGTAGCCGATGAGAACCTTGCATGGGTAAAAGTGAACGGCCAAAAGGCTTCTGTAAATGAAGGTCAATTCAGCCATAGAATGCTTTTGAATGAAGGTGAGAACGTCATTCAAGTCATTGCCAAAGACAAAGCCGGCAACAAAAAGAAACAAACCGTCACAGTGGAAGCGAAATTTGGTGATTTGGCCATTGACAACCTTCTTCCGGGAGAAGACAAACAGCTGAAAAAAGGTGAATCAGTTAAGATCGAATTTGACAGTGAACCTGGATTAGATGCAGCGTTTGTGATTCATATGCCGCTGACAAATGCCAAATCTCTTGTTGCGAATGCCACTGAATTGCCTATGATGGAAACATCGGAAGGACACTATGTCGGATACTATACTGCCACCTCGAATGTCAAAGCACCTGGTGCTGTCATCGAAGTGAAGGTATCTGATGAGTTTGGAAATGTGAGCACGAAGAGAGCAGAAGGCAAGCTGTATATCAATACAAAGAAATAAACAGTAAGGAAGGAGAGCCGATTGATTGGCTCTCCTTTTTGCTTTTCTTGAGATGTTTCATAAGCTGTTTGCAGCTCCCTTTTCGTTAGAGAAAGACAGCAAACGAAGTTCCAAGCCAACCTTTGTCGGTGCCGCTTAACGCAATCCAGCAAGCATCAATTTCTTCCAGGAACCTTTCTCCTCCTCAACACAAGACCGAACAGCAACAACCACTTAATAAAGCTTGTTCAGTGACTTCCAATATTATGTATTACAACACAGATCAAACCCTGTTTCCGTCACTTTTACCGGTTTATTTGGCTGCACATCTTCCAGTGATTCTGTGTAGGTCAAGACCGGTGAAACCTTCCCTTGTCACCCGCCACTCTGTACTTCACAGCCTAACCTTTCTTGTTAAAAATATTTTGACTGTTCTACGACATTTGCCGGTAATATTTTTTGATTTATGTATGTCTTTCACATGTCACCTCTTCTTCAAAAATGAAAGCGGGCTGAACGAATCAGCCCGCAGGATTGGTGGAATCCTATATTTTCATTGCATGTTCTTCCATTGGTTCTCTTTCACTGGCAGTCAGGTTGGCGTGCTCAATATATCTGAGAAGGGTATACATGTTTTGTTCAATGATTGAGTAATCACGGGAAAAATGGTAAGCATGCAGAAACTGCTCAATTCTTTTGGCTAAAAGATCATCTTTCGTCCGTACCATAAGAATGAGAAGGTTATCCCATTCACTGCGGTGTGTATAGTACAAAGCTCTGTCATAATCAACTTTATTCAATAAACTCCCTCCTTCTGAAGGGTTACTAGTAGTATGTTCGCGAAGGCTTGAGAATTTCACTGAAAAAGTTGGTTATCTTGTCCTTAAAGGCTTTCCTTCTATTGGATGAATAGTGTTCAAAATAAAAAAGCATATTAAGGATGAAATTATATGCAGAGGTGAAGCAATGATGAAAAAATGGATCTCTATTATCTCCATGGCATTACTCCTTTTGTCGGTTCAGCCAGCCCTGGCACAGCAGCCTGATTATCAAAAATTCGGCCGCATTGCAACAGCGGTTGTCAAAGAAGATTACACAGGAGAAAAACTGGCGGATTACAAATATGATGGCAGGAAAACACTATCCGGCGGCCAGGTTCAAGACAGCTTTACTTTTGAAGTTGTAAAAGGGAGCAAGGAAATAATTGTCAAAGTGAACGTTGTGCATAATCCTGCAAAGCCAACCGAATTGAGCCTCTCAGTGATTGAAGTAAAATAGGTGGATGTTTACCGAATTTGATGTATCTTGCTTAATAAGCGGGGTGCATCATTTTTTTGTACACTTTGAGAAGCTAAGAGGCAGAGCGGGTACATGAACTGCGGAATTTTTTTGGCTTGTTGTCCCTCGGAGGCGTTGGTAATACATCCTTTCCCACCTTGGTTTTAAAGCTTGAGGTGAGTGCTACTGCTGCTTTCTACTCGCTATATTGTGTTTTATTGGAATTTTAAAATAATAAATACTATACTTTTTATATAGCTCTTTGTATGAAAACTCCTTTGGCCAGAAGGCAACACTAAGCTAAGCCCTCCATCTTCTCATTTTTTTGGGGGCCAAGGATCATCTGTTAGCTAATTTATTACTTATTGATTATTAGGCAGACTTATCTTCTCTCAATTCTATGTTGTAGCCTTTCTTCTTTAGATATTGAATTATTTTTTGGTCTTTGTTTTGTTCTTTCTGCTGATAATAATCAGGGCCTAGTTCCTGATAGGGTTCTTTTGTTTTTAGAATGTTATAAGCAATTGTTAAAAGTA